>JBLNCP010000037.1:0-58578 GCA_050260775.1 Solirubrobacterales bacterium
GTTTTTAATCAACCCCCCCTCCCCCCCCCCCCCCCGGGTGGGGGGGGGTGGGGGGGGGTGGGGGCCAAGCCCCCGGGGGATGACTGGCGTGCTGACCGTTCCCACCTCGGATGCTACCATCCGGCGTCTCGCCACCGTCCGAGGAAACCATGCCCCACCCCGTCCGCCTGCTCCTGGCCCTGCTGGTCCTGCTGGGCCTTGCCGCGCCGGCCCGCGCCGCCAAGGACGAGCTGGTGATCGGGGTCACCCAGTTCCCGGCGACCTTCCATCCCGGCATCGAATCGATGCTGGCCAAGACCTACATCCTGGCGCTGGCGCGCCGGCCGATCACCGCCTACGACCCGGACTGGGCGCTGGTCTGCATGCTGTGCGAGACGCTGCCGACCATCGAGAACGGACTGGCCAAGCCCGAGAAGACGGCAGCCGGCAAGCCGGGCATCGCCATCACCTATACGCTGAAGGCCGATGCCCGGTGGGGCGACGGCACGCCGGTCACCACCGACGACGTGGTGTTCACCTGGACCGTCGGGCGCCATCCCCAAAGCGGCATCGCCGACGCCGAGCTCTACCGCCGCATCCTGTCCATCGACGCCAAGGACAAGAAGACCTTCGTGCTCCACGTCGACCGCATCAGCTTCGACTACAACGCCATCAACGATTTCGCCCTCCTGCCAGCCCATATCGAGAAGGCCCGCTTCGAGAAGGCGCCGGCCGAGTACCGCAACCGCACCGCCTTCGACCAGGACACCGCCAATCCCGGCCTGTACGACGGCCCCTACCTCATCGCCCAGGTCGCCCAAGGCAGCCATGTGGTGCTGACGCCCAATCCCCATTGGTCCGGCGCCAAGCCCGCCTTCAAGCGCATCGTGGTCAAGGCGGTCGAGAACACCGCGGCGCTGGAGGCCAACCTGCTGTCGGGCGGCGTCGACATGATCGCGGGGGAGCTGGGGCTGCCGCTCGAGCAGGCCATCGCCTTCCAGAAGCGCAACGACCCCCGCTTCTCGGTGGTGTTCAAACCAGGCCTCGTCTACGAGCACATCGACCTCAACCTGTCGAACCCGATCCTCGCCGACCGCCGGGTGCGCCAGGCACTGCTGCTGGGCACCGATCGCCAGGCGCTGTCGAAGCAGCTGTTCGACGGCCGCCAGCCGGTGGCCGACGCCCCGGTGCCGCCGCTTGACTGGGTCTACACCGACCAGGTGCCCAAATACCCGTTCGACCCCAAGCAGGCCGCCAAACTGCTCGACGAAGCGGGCTGGACCGGCGCCCCCGTCCGGCGCAACGCCAAGGGCGAGCCGCTGCTGCTGGAACTCGGCACCACCGCCGGCAACCGCTCGCGCGAGCTGGTGGCGCAGGTGCTGCAATCCCAGTGGCGGGCCATCGGCATCGACGTCCGCCTGAAATCCGAGCCGCCACGGGTCTTCTTCGGCGAGACGGTGACCAAGCGCCGCTTCGCCATGGCCATGTTCGCGTGGTACTCGGCCCCGGAAAGCGTGCCGCGCACCACGCTGCACTCGTCGATGATCCCGGCCGAGGCCAATTCCTGGGCCGGGCAGAACTACACCGGCTACGCCAATCCCGAGATGGACCGTCTGATCGACGCCATCGAGGTCGAGCTGGACAAGCCCAAGCGCAAGGCGCTGTGGGCGCAGTTGCAGACCCTCTACGCCACCGACCTGCCGGCCCTGCCGCTCTACTTCCGCGCCGACGCCTTCATTCTGCCCAAGGCGCTGAAGGGCGTCACCCCCACCGGCCACCAGGATCCCAGCACGCTGTGGGTGGAGAACTGGCGATGGGAGTGAGCGGGAAGGCCCCCACCGGAGTGAACCTCAAGGCCCCCACCCCAACCCTCCCCCGGCCGAGCCGGGGGAAGGAGATCGGAGAGGCGCTCCCCCGGCCGAGCCGGGGAAGGGAGATCGGAGAGGCGCTCCCCCGGCCGAGCCGGGGGAGGGAGTTCGTATCCCCTCCCCCGCGCCTCGCGTGGGGGAGGGTCAGGGTGGGGGCATCCCCGGGCAGGGTGGGGGCCAAGGGAGCCGCATGACCCACCACCTCGCCTCCCGCCTGCTGCAGTCGCTGGTGGTCCTGCTGGTGATGAGCTTCGTCGTCTACGGGCTGATGGGGCTGATGCCGGGCGATCCCATCGACATGATGATCGCCGGCAATCCCCACCTCTCCCCGGCCGACGCCGTTCGCCTCAAGGCGCTCTACGGGCTCGACCAGCCGTGGACCGAGCGCTACCTGCGCTGGCTGGCCCAGGTGGTCCAGGGCGAGTTCGGCTACTCCCGCCTCTTTGCCAAGCCGGTGCTGGCGGCGATGGCCCCGGCGCTGGCCAACACCGCCATCCTGATGGCCGGCGCCCTGGCGGCGTCCCTGGCGGTGGCCCTGCCGCTGGGCATCGCCGCGGCGCTGAGGCCCCGGTCGGTGTTCGACCATGTCGTCAACCTGCTGGCCTTCGCCTCGGTGTCCATGCCGACCTTCTGGCTGGGCCTGATGCTGATCGTGGTGTTCGCGGTGACGCTGGGCTGGCTGCCGGCCGGCGGCCTCGAAACCGTGGGCGGCGGCGGGTGGGGCGACCGCCTTGCCCATCTGGCGCTGCCGGTGGCGACGCTGGCCATCGCCGGCATCGGCCAGTATGTCCGCCAGATGCGCGCCGCCATGCTGGGAGAGGCCGGGCAGGATTACGTGCGCACCGCGCGCGCCAAGGGCTGCGGCCCGGCCCGGGTGGTGCTGGTCCACCAGCTCCGCAATGCCCTGATCCCGGTCACCACCATCGTCGCCCTCGAGATCGGCGGGCTGTTCTCGGGGGCGCTCATCACCGAGACGGTGTTCGCCTGGCCGGGGATGGGGCGCCTGATCTACGAGGCCGTGATGGGCAACGACTTCAACCTTGCCCTCGTCGGCCTGCTGCTCGCCACCGCCATGACGCTGCTGGGGTCGATCCTCGCCGACCTCGCCTACGCCTGGCTCGACCCCCGGGTGAAGTTCGCATGAAGCTGGCGGCGGGACTGGCGGTTCTGGTGACGATGGCGGTGGCGGCGGTGCTGGCCCCCTGGATCGCGCCCGCCCCGGACGCGGTCGACCTCATGGCGCGCATGGCCGCGCCGTCGGCGGCGCATCCGCTGGGCACCGACGAACTTGGGCGCGACGTGCTTGCCCGCCTGCTGCACGGCGGCCGCGTGTCGCTGGCGGTGGCCGCCGCCACCGCCACCCTGGCCGCCTTCGCCGGCACCGCCATCGGACTGCTGGCCGGCTTCCTGGGAGGTCGGACCGACGCCCTGCTCATGCGCCTGACCGATGGGGTGATGGCGCTGCCGCTGCTGCCGCTGCTGATCGTCCTGGCCGCAATCGACCCGATCAAGCTCGGCATCTCGCCCGAAGCCATGGGGTCCGAGGGCTTCGCCATCGGCCGCATCGTGGTCATCATCGCCCTGGTCGGCTGGACCACCGCCGCCCGCCTGGTGCGGGCCCAGGCACTGTCGGTGAAGGCGCGCGACTACGTCCGCGCCGCCATCGCTCTCGGCGCCTCGCCCGGACGCATCATGGTGAGACACATCCTGCCCAACGCCGCCTCGCCGGTGGTGGTGGCCGCCACTTTGTCGGTGGGCAACATCATCCTGGTCGAGAGCGCCCTGTCCTTCCTCGGGCTCGGCATCCGCCCGCCGCTGGCCTCGTGGGGAAACATGCTGACCGGCGCCATGGACGTCATCACCTCGGCGCCCCAGCTCGCGCTGTGGCCCGGCCTGGCCATCCTGGCCACCGTGCTGGCCTTCAACCTCGCCGGCGACGGACTGCAGGAGCGGTGGGACCCGCGCCGTCGCCTCTAATTGGGAAACGCCTCGGTGATCGCCGCGGAAACGTAGCGGTCGAAGCAGATCAGCGCCTCGATCTCGTAGTCGCTCAGCCCGTGGTCGACCTTCTTCGGCATCGCCAGTGAGAACGACCTGATCCGCTCGGGGATGTCGACGCCCAGGCCGGGCGCGGCCTCGCACAGGCCCTGCCATACCCGGCGGTGGGCTTCCACGGCGGCGACGAAATCCTCGTAACAGTCGGCGTGGTCGAGGCGCAGGGCGGCCTCGCTGAGCCCGTCGGCGATGATCCGGGCAACGCTGTCGAGAGGCACGATGCCTTTGTCCTGGTCCATGCCCACCCCCCCTATCCGTATGGTTACATACAACCACAGGATCCTACTTCGTTGGTATTGTGAAGCAGAATCGGAGAAAGTCAATAGCCCGCCGATTACAGTACGGTTACATTAGCTTTCTCACCACCACTCCATTCCAATTATTCCAACTCAAATAGCCTCCTAATGGCTCATCAGTACCGGAACCGTCATGTTCCTCAAGAGATGACGGGTGGCGCCGCCTAGGACCAGTTCGCTCAGGCGCGAGCGGCCATAGGCTCCCATGACGATGAGGTCGGCCTGCTCGTCGGCCGCCCGGCTCAGCAGCATCTGGCCGATGTCGAGATCCTCGGCGCGGACGTGTTCGCACACCGCATTGACGCCGTGGCGCGACAGGTGAAGACAGATGTCGGCGCCGGGGACGTCGCCGTGGCCGGCCATGCCGCCGGTCGGGTTGACGGCGATGACATGGGCGAGTTCGGCCCGCTTGAGAATGGGCAGGGCGTCATGGACCGCCCGGGTCGCCTCGCGTGAGCCGTTCCAGGCCACCAGGACCTTACGTCCGACCGTCGCGAAGGTGCCGCCCTGGGGCACCACCAGCACCGGCCGACCGACGTCGAGCACCACCGCGTCCACCAGCGGCCGCTCGTTGTTGTCCCCGCCCGCCCCCTGGCCGATCACCGTGATGTCGGCGTAGCGCGCATGCAGGGCCACCGTCGGGGCGAGTTCGCCCTCGACGTCGCGCCACTCGGCGGTGACCCCGTGGGGGTGGGGCACCGAGTCGAAGGCTGCGCGCGCCTTCTCGGTCGCCTGCGCATTGAAGTTCTGCCGGATCTCCTCGATCTGCACCCCGTACTGGCTGCGGACGAACTGGGGCAGCACCGCCCGGGTCCGCACGTTGAGGCCGATCAGGTGGGCTCCTTCCGTCTCCGCCAGCCGGCCGGCCAGCTCGACGCGGGCGCGGCACTGCGCGCCGTCATCCACATGGACGAGGATGTCCTTGAACGCCATGGCTTCACCTCGTGGTTTTGAGCCGCATGGTCCTGGGCCGCGATCGAGGCCGCGGGCGGGCCGGCCCGACCCTTGTATCCGCGCGGCGGCACAGCCTTATGTAGGAATAATCATTTCGTCGAGGCACCCCATGTTCGGCATTTCCCGCGCCCCCGAACTCGATCGCCCCGGGCTGGCGTGGTTCAATGTCGAGCGCCCGCTGTCGCTGGCCGACCTCAAGGGGCGGCTGGTGGTGCTGGATTTCTGGACCTTCTGCTGCGTCAACTGCCTGCACGTCCTGCCCACGCTGCACCGCATCGAGGAGAATTACGGCGCCGAGATCGCGGTGATCGGCGTCCACAGCCCTAAATTCGCCCACGAACGCGACGAGGCGGCGTTGAAAAGCGCCATCGCCCGCTACGGCGTCACCCACCCGGTGGTGCACGACCCGGACATGGTCTTGTGGCGCGAGTACTCGATCCGGGCGTGGCCGACCCTCGTGCTGATTTCGCCCGACGGCTACGTGATCGGACAGCTTGCCGGCGAGCCCCATCCTGATCTGCTGTCCCAGGGCATCGGCGACATGATCGAGCAGTTCTGGGGGCGCTCGGAGATGAAGCCCCGGCGCCTGCCCGTCGCGCCGCTGGCCGATCCGGGGGGCGCCCTGCGCTTTCCCGGCAAGATCAAGCCCTGTCCGTCGGCCGTCGGCGACAAGCTGTGGGCGGTGGCCGATAGCGGCCATCATCAGATCGTGGTGTTCGACGACGACGGCACCGAGCTGGTGCGCTACGGCACCGGCGCGCCGGGCATGGCCGACGGCGGCGCCGAAGCCGCCTTCCACGCCCCCGAGGGGCTGGTCTGCGACGACGACCACATCTACGTCGCCGACACCCGCAACCACACCCTGCGGCGCATCGACCGGGCCCACGGCACCACCGAGACCATCGCCGGGATCGGCCAGCGCGGCGCCATCCTGCGCCACGAGGAGCCCGGCGACGGCTGCGCCCTGTCCTCGCCCTGGGACCTTGAGCTCAAGGACGGCACGCTCTACTTCGCCAATGCCGGCAGCCACCAGATCGGCGTCCTCGACCTGGCCACCGGGGCGGTGCGGCCGGTGGCCGGCGGCGGCGGCGAGAACATCGTCGACGGCCCGGCGGACGACGCGCTGCTGGCCCAGCCGAGCGGATTGGCGCTGTCGCCCTGCCGCAATTTCCTCTACTTCGTCGACAGCGAGACCTCGGCACTGCGTCGCCTTGTCCTCGACCAGGGCCGCGTCGAGACGCTGGTAGGCACCGGCCTGTTCGATTTCGGCACGGCCAACGGGCCGCTGGCCGAGGCGAGGATGCAGCATCCGCTGGCGGTGACGGCGGTGGACGGCCGCGTCTATGTCGCCGACAGCTTCAATTCCAAGGTGCGCGCCATCGACCTCGCGACCGGCACCGTTACCGACGTGGCGCCGGGAAAGTGCCAGGACCGCGCCTGCCGTCCCCATGCGGAACCGGCGGGCATCGCCGCCGACGGCTCCAGCCGCCTGCTGGTGTCGGACACCAACAACCACCGCATCGTGGAGATCCTGCTGGGGGAAGGATTGACGCGCACATGGTACGCCTAGCTCAAGGCTGCGGGCGGGCGAGCCGGACCAGGACCATCCCCTCGGTGACCGGGTCGCCGATCCCGACCAGCAGCTGCACGACCCGGCCGGCATGGGGCGCCGGGACCTCGACCGTGGTCTTCGAGCCCTCGAACACCACTAGGCACTGGTCCGCGGCCACCTCGTCCCCCGGGGCCACCATGACCTCGACGATCTCGGCCTCCCCGGGCGTGCAGGCGCCGCAGGGCTCGGCGCATTGCGGCAGCGGCGGCGCGAAAATTTCGGTGACGAGGGCGGGATCGTAAGGGGCGTCGGCGCTCATGGGGAGCATGGTTATCCGTTCAACATCCGTTTGCATCGCGAACAAATTCGGTTCACAGCCCCCGTGCTATACCCCCCGAGGGCATCATAGCGAGGGTGACGAGACAAGGGCCATGGAACTTCGCAAGACGGAACGGCAGAAGGCCTCCCGCGAGGGGGTGATGGTTCTTCAGTCCCTGGAGATCCCGGTGTCGCTGGTCGACGTGTCCACCGGCGGCTGCAAGGTCCGCCTTCCCGACAAGATCCTCGACGTGTTCGCCCAGCTGCTCCCCTGCGACATCAAGCTGAAGTTCGGCGACAACGACCTTGCCGCCACCGCGGTGTGGCGGTCCAACGCCCTGATCGGCTGCCAGTTCCCCCGCCACCTGTCGCTCGACGAGGTGGGGGTGCTGATGGCGGCCCGCTACGGCGCCGCCCGCTAGCCGCCCCGCCGCCGCTGCCGTTGCCCGCCCGGGCGGCGCCTGCTATCGTCCGGCCCGTTTTCGATTCTCGTTGCGGAGCCTGCCGACATGAACGACGTCAAGGTCGCGATCCTGGGAGCCAGCGGCTACACCGGCGCTGAACTGGTGCGCCTGCTGGCGCGCCACCCCCGTTTCCGCATCGCCGCCCTGACCGGCGACCGCAAGGCCGGCCAAAGCATGGCCAGCGTGTTCCCGCATTTGGCGGCCCTCGACCTTCCCGACCTGGTGGCCATCGACCAGGTGGACTTCGCCGGCATCGACGCGGTGTTCTGCGCCCTGCCGCACGGCACCACCCAGGAAGTGATCGCCGGCCTGCCCGGCCACGTGAAGACCGTCGACCTCTCGGCCGATTTCCGGCTGTCGGAGCTCGCCACCTACGCCCAATGGTACGGCCACGAGCACAAGGCGCCGGAGCTGCAGAAGGAGGCCGTCTACGGCCTGACCGAGCTGGCCCGCGAGCAGGTCAAGGCGGCGCGGCTGGTGGCCAACCCCGGCTGCTACCCGACCGCCTCGCAGCTGCCGCTGATCCCGCTGCTGGAAGTTGGCGCCATCCTGGCCGAGGACATCATCATCGACGCCAAGTCGGGGGTCTCGGGTGCCGGCCGCTCGGCCAAGGAGGCCAACCTGTTCACCGAGGTGACCGAGGGCATTCACGCCTACGGCATCGCCAGCCACCGCCACGCCCCCGAGATCGAGCAGGGCGTCAGCCGGGCGGCGGGCACGCCGGTGGTGGTGAACTTCACCCCCCACCTGATGCCCATGAACCGCGGCATCCTCGCCACCATCTACGTCAAGCTGGCCGGCGCCGCCAAGGCCGCCGACCTGCGCGAGATCCTGGCCGCCCGCTATGCCGGCGAGCCCTTCGTCAAGGTGCTGCCGGCCGGAATCGTCCCGGCCACGCGCCACGTCAAGGGCTCGAACTACTGCTTCATGAACGTGTTCGACGACCGCGTCCCCGGCCGCGCCATCATCACCTCGGTGATCGACAACCTGGTCAAGGGCGCCTCGGGCCAGGCGCTGCACAACCTCAACCTGATGTTCGGCGTGCCCGAGACCACCGGCCTCGACCAGCAGCCGCTGTTCCCCTAGGATGGAGCGAGACATGTCCCCCGTCATCCTGCCGTACCAGGGCACGCTGCCCACCATCGACGCCGAGGCCTTCATCGCCCCCGGCGCGGTGGTCATCGGCGACGTGGTCATCGGCAAGGGCTCCAGCGTGTGGTTCAACTGCACCATCCGCGGCGACGTGCACGAGATCCGCATCGGCGAACGCACCAACATCCAGGACGGCACCGTGGTGCACGTGACCGGCGGCAAGCTGGGCACCTACATCGGCTCCGACATCACCATCGGCCACGGCGCCATCCTGCATGCCTGCACGCTCGAGGATGGCTGCTTCATCGGCATGGGTGCCACCATCCTGGACGGCGCGGTGGTGGAATCGGGCGCCATGGTCGCCGCCGGGGCGGTCGTTACCCCCGGCAAGCGCGTCAAGGCCGGTGAGTTGTGGGCCGGCAACCCGGCCAAGATGCTGCGCGCGCTGTCCGACGCCGACATCGCCTTCTTTCCCAAGTCGGCGGCCAATTACGCCGCCCTGGCCGACCGCTACCGCACCGACATCGGGTAACGGCCTGCTTGCCGCCCTGGCGCGCCCGTCCTATCCTTGCGGGTAGACGGGCCTGCCAAGCGGGGACCAAAGGCGCCCCGCCCGGCCTTTGCGGAGATGCCACCGATGAGCTGGATACGGCCGAGAAGCGGCTTGCTGTCCCGCCTGGCCGGCCTGATGGGCCGCAAGGACGAATCCACTTCGTCCCCTCCCGCCCCCGTACCCGAGCAGGCGCCGCTGACCGAGGATTCCTTCCGCCTGGCCATCGACCAGATGCGCGCGGACGGGACGACGGCGGACGCCAAGCTGCAGGTGATTTCGCTGGTCGAATTCCGCGAGGCGGTGGGCGACAAGTGGTACCGCATCGCCGACAAGGTGATGATGATCGCCGAAGGGGTGATCCAGCTGCACCTGGGGGCGGGCAACGTCTTCGGCCGCCAGGGCCGCGACTTCTTCCTGCTGCTGTTCCGCACCCTGCCGCCGGCCGAGGCGCGTGCCCGCGCCCTGACCATCGCGCGCGAACTGGGGACGCGGCTGGTCGGCGACAAGGTGCTGGGCCCCGACCGGCCGCTGGCCCTGGCCGCCGAGGTGGCCCTGGATGACGCCTTCCCCGGCGGCACCTTCAACCTCGGCGCCGTCGATGCGGTGGTGCGGGAAATCCGCTCGATCATCGCCCGCAAGGACGAAGCGGCCCCGGACGGGCTGCGCAGCTGGATGAAGGACCGCCTGCACCAACCCGAAACCCTGCCGGTGCGCCGCCACCTCCAGCCGGGGGAGCTGCCGCTGCCCACCGGCCCCCTGCCGCCCAACGGCGTCTTCCACCGCACCCTGCCCAAGAGCAGCGACCAGACGCCGCCGCCGGCCTGGATGCGCCCGAGCGCTCCGCCCGGCCCCAAACCGGTGGCGCCGCCGTCCGCCCCGATCGCGGCGCCCACCGGGTTCGCTCCCCAGGCCGGGGCGCCGATCGCAAAATCCGCCGACCCGGGCTGGCAGCCCCTCAACCTCGCCTCCTACCGCGCCGACGGCATGGCGGAGGACGAACTGCCCCTGCCCCCCGACGCGCGGCTGTCCATGCTGTGGCGCCCCACCTGGATCGCCGAGGGCGAAGCCATCGGCGCCTACCGCGCCCATCTGCAGCGCTTCGACCATGCGGAAGCGCCCGCCCTCGAGGGCTGCCACGCCTACACCCGGGGCGAGGCGACGGCCAAGCGCCTCGACCATTACGTCGTCGGCACCGCCATGCGGGATTTCCTGGCCAGCGAACGCGCCGGCCTGACCTCGACCGTGATCCTTCCCATCCATTGGTGGACCGTCTATTCGCCGCATCGCATGCAGATGCTGGCGCCGCTGGCCGATGCCACCGCCGAGTCGCGCGGCCGGCGTCTGGTCATCGAGCTGTTCGGCATTCCCGCCAACGTCCAGCCCGAAGACCTTGCCAACGTTCTGGGCGTCCTGCTGCCGCTGGCGCGCGAGGTCGCGGTTCGCACCAGCCTCGCCGCGCCGATCTGCGACATGGCCGCGCGCGCCGGCGCCTCGTTGATCGGCGTCGACCTCTCGGAGCTGCTTGAGCCGGAGCGGACCGACGACGACCGTCTGCTGGCGCGCCTGGCGGCTTTCCACGCCGCCGCCGGCGCGGCATTCCTGCGCAGCTTCGTTTTCGGCGCACGCCGGCGCAAGGTCATCGTGGGCGCGGTGCTGGGCGGCTACGCCATGGTGAACGGCCCGGCCCTGATGAAGGAAATCGCCAAGCCTGCCAAGGTGCTGCCGGCTCCCCGCGCCCGCTTTGCTGCGCCCGCGTAAGCCGCTGGCGCGCAAGCACAAGTGGAGTTATCATCCGGCCAGTATCCACCGTTGAGCGGAGAAAGGGGATGGGGGCCCCGCGCAAAGACGGTCCGATGGAGACCCTGGGCGAGATGCTGCACCGGCTGATCGACCTGGCCCGGGGGACGGACCATCCTCAGGAACAGCATTGTGCCGCCGAGACCGTCGAGGAGGCGGTCCGGCGCATCGAGGGGACCTTGCCACCTGGCGTGGACCTCTGACCCGGGAGTCGTATTTCCTCCAGGCGATCTCATACGACCGCGCGGTGCCCCCACCTGCTAGTGCATGGCGGCTGCCGCCCGCCCCAACGCGGGCCCAGCCCCGCCAGACGGGTTTACCCAGGGGGCGAGGAGCGCCTAGAATCCCGGCATCGCAGGCCAAGCTTACACGGGGGCGCGCATGAGGACGGTCCTTCTGATCGCAGTCGCGCTGGTGGCGGTCGTCGTGCTGGCGGCCCTGGTCGTGCCGGCGATGATCGACTGGAGCCGGTACAAGGGTGAGATCATCACCCGCGCCGAACAGGCGACGGGCCGCCGCGTCGAGATCGCCGGGCCGGTGGGCCTGCGGCTGCTGCCCTCGCCCGCCTTCACCGCGGAACGGCTGTCGATCGCCAACCCCGAGGGCGCCGAGGGCACCTTCGCCACCGCCAACAAGCTGGCGGTCCGTCTGCGCCTGCTGCCGCTGCTGACCGGCAAGGTGGCGATCGACTCGCTGGTGGTCGATCGCCCCGAGGTCACGCTCGCCCGCCTCCCGGACGGCCGCCCCAATTGGAAATTCGAGCCCAAGGCCAAGGAGAAAGCCGGCGAGGCCAAGCCCGAGACCTCGCCCCAGGCGTCCGAGGGGGGACTGCCGATCGGCGAGATCCTCGTGCGCAACGGCAAGCTCAGCTACGCCGGGGGCGGCGCGCCGATCGAGGCGACAAACATCGATGCGCGGCTGGAGGCCGCCGGCCCGGATGGCCCGTTCGGCGCCAAGGGCAGCATGCGGCTGCATGGGGCCCGGGTCGAACTGGAGGCCGGCCTCGACCGGGTGGCCGAAAAGCACGGTTCCCCCGCCCACGCCAACATCCGCATCCCCGACGCCGAGGCCCGCGTCAACTTTTCCGGCCTGCTCACCCGCTTGTCCGAAGGGGAAAGCCTGCATGGCAACCTTTCGGTGTCGGCCGCCGACCTCAACCGACTGGCGGTGCTTGCCGGCACCTCACTGCCGCTGGCCCCGGGGACTGGAGCCAAGATCGAGACGACGCTGACGGCCTCGACCTCCGAGGTGAGCCTGGCGAACCTGGCGGCGATGATCGGCGAGACCCGCATCGGCGGCCAGATCGTCGCCCGCCTGGCCGAGCCGACCACGGTCACCGTGAACCTGGACGCCCCCAGCGTCGACCTCGACCGCCTGCTGGCGTCGGAACCAGCGCGGCAGGCCCCCGCCCCGCCCCCCTCCGCGCCGAAAGCCCCAGAGTCGGGCAAGGCGGCAGAATCCGGCACCTTCTCGCTGCCCAAGGACCTCAAGGTGGACACCGCGCTGGCGGTCGGCACGCTGCAGTGGCGGGGACAGGTGGCCCGCGAGGCCCGTGTCGACGCCAGCCTCGACCAGGGCATGGTGGTGGTCAACGGCGCCACCGCCCAATTGCCGGGGGGCTCGGTGGCGTCGCTCTCCGGGGTGCTGGACGCCGAGGGCGGCCATGCCCGCTTCGATGGCCAGCTGGAGGCCAGGTCTGACAATGCCCGGGCCCTCCTCGCCTGGCTGGGCATGGACGCGGGCGGTGTCCCCGAGGACCGCCTGCGCCGCCTTGAGGCGTCGGCCACCATCCATGCCACGCCGCCCGAATGGGGCCTGCAGGATCTGACCGTCCGGCTCGACGCCACCACGGTGCGCGGCTCCGCCTCCGCCAGGCTCGCCCCCCGCCCCGCCTACGGGGCCGACCTGCGGGCCGACGCCCTCAATCTCGACGCCTACCGGCCCAAGCCGGCGGCCGCCGAAGCGCGCAGCGACCCCCCGCCACCGCCGGCAGGGCAGCCGGCGGAAAGCACCCGCACACCGGCGCCCGTTCAGCCTGGCAATCCGTTGCGGCCCCTGGCCGAGTTCGACGGCACGTTCAAGCTGGCCGTCGACCGCCTGACCTTGAACGGGGTGGCTGCCGAGGGAGCCAGGCTAGCGGCGCGGCTCGACAACGGCCTGCTGGCGGTCAGCGACCTCGGCGTCGAGATCGCCGGCACCCGCGCCCGCGGCCAAGGCCGGATCGCCGGCCTCGCCACCCCGTCGCCGCGCGTCGAAGAGGCGGTCGTGCGGTTGGACAGCACCCAGCCGGCGCGCCTGTTCCAGTTCCTGGGGGTGCAGGCCCTGGCCGACAGCCGCCTGGGGGCGTTGGCGGCGCAGGGGCGCCTCGAAGGCGACTGGAACAACATCGTCCTCGACGGCCGGGCCGAAGCCGGTGGGCTGGTACTGACCGCCCAGGGCAGCCTGGCCTCGCCCCTGGAGCGCCCGTCCTACCGGCTGACCGTCCAGGCCTCGCACGAAAACTTCGCCCAGCTGGTGCGCCTGTGGGCCCCCAACTACCGCCCGGGAGGAACCGTCGGTCCGTTCGCCCTCGGCGCAAAGGTCGCCGGCGGCCCGCAGACGGTGGACGTCACCGGGCTCGACCTGCGCGCCGGCGCGACCCGCCTGACCGGTGAGGCACACGTGACGCTGGGTGGGGCGCGCCCGCGGCTCACCGCCGATCTGGCCGGCGGCGCCATCGCCCTCGACCATTTCCTGCCCGGGGAAAAGACGGGATTGCTGCAGCCCGGCCGGGCGGGAGCCTTGGATCCCCGCATCCAGATGCCGCCCACCCTGCCGGCCGCCACCGGGGCGGCGTCGGCCGGCCCGGGACCGTGGTCGCACGAACCGATGGATCTGGCGGTGCTCAATGCCTTCGACGCCCGCGTCGGCCTGCGCGCCGAGTCGGTGAAGTGGGGCGCCTGGACACTGGAGGGCGCCCAGACGACCCTCACCGTGGACAACGGCACGGCGGCGGTCGACAAGCTGACCGGCCGCCTGCTGGGGGGCACGCTCAACGCCGGGGCGCGCCTGGCCCACACCGGGGCGCTGGCCCTCGAGTTCGCCATCGAGGGCGCCAACCTCGCCCAAACCAAGCTGGGGTCCGGCGGCATCGCCGTCACCCAGGGCCGGCTCAACGCCGACGCGCAGCTGACCTCCAGCGGCCGCTCGACCTACGAGATGGCGCAGCGTCTGCAGGGAGGCGGCAAGCTCCTGGTGACCGACGGGGTGATTTCAGGCTTCGACCTCCCCGCCGTCAGCAAGCAGCTCAACAACATCGAGAATATCGGCAGCCTGCTCGGTCTGGTGCAATCGGGGCTGTCGGGGGGCAACACCCGCTTCTCGCGGCTGGCCGGCACCTTCACCGCCGACAAGGGCGTGGTGAACAGCCGCGACCTCAAGCTCGACGCCGAAGGCGGCGGCGCCACCGCCGAAACCACCCTCAACCTGCCGCCCTGGACCATGCAGACGTCCATCGCCTTCCATCTCGCCAACTCGTCGGCGCCGCCGCTGGGGGTGCGTCTGGAAGGCCCCATCGACAACCCGCGCAAGATCGTCGACGTGAACGCGCTGCAGCAGTTCCTGGTGTCGCGCGGCCTGGGCCGGGCGCTGTCGGGCAAGAACGGCGGCGACCTGCTCGGCGGCTTGCTGGGCGGCAAGCAGCAGCCCCCCGCGCCCGGCACCACCCCGCAACCCGGTCAGCCGCAGCCGGGCAAGACCAAGCCCAAGGACGTATTGAAGGATCTGCTCAAGGGATTGGGCGGCCAGTAATGAAAAGGGGCCCCCGTGCGGGGGCCCCTCGGCGCTCTTGATGACGACCGAGCCTACAGCTTCGGCAGGCTGTCGAGCGCGGCTTCCAGCTCGCGCTCGTCGTAGGGCAGGTCGCGCAGCTTGCCGGCGAAGAAGTCGGTGTAGGCCTGCATGTCGAAATGCCCGTGGCCCGACAGACAGAACAGGATGGTGCGGGCCTTGCCCTCGACCTTGGCCTCCAGCGCCTCGTCGATGGCGGCCTTGACGGCGTGCGACGATTCGGGGGCCGGAACGATGCCCTCGTTGCGGGCAAACTCGACGGCGGCCTTGAAGCACTCGGTCTGATGGTAGGAGCGCGCCTCCATCAGCCCCAGTTCCTTCACGTGGCTGACCATCGGCGCCATGCCGTGGTAGCGCAGGCCGCCGGAATGCGAGCCCGGCGGCATGAAGGTCGAGCCCAGGGTGTGCATCTTGACCAGCGGGGTCAGATGGCCGGTGTCGCCGAAATCGTAGGCGTAGCGGCCCTTGGTCAAGGTCGGGCACGAGGCCGGCTCGACGCCGACCACGCGGACCTGACGCCCGCCCTTGAGGTTCTCGCGGATATAGGGGAAGGCCAGGCCGGCGAAATTGGAGCCGCCGCCGGTGCAGGCGATGACCACGTCGGGATGGTCGTCGGCCATCTCCATCTGCAGGATGGCTTCCTCGCCGATCACCGTCTGGTGCAGGCAGACGTGGTTGAGCACGCTGCCCAGCGCGTACTTGGTGTCGTCGCGGCTGGCGGCGATCTCCACCGCCTCGGAGATGGCGATGCCGAGCGAGCCGTTGGACTCGGGGTCGCGCTCAAGCACGGCGCGGCCGGCAGCGGTCAGCGCCGACGGCGAGGCGATGCAGCGGGCGCCGTAGGTCTCCATCAAGGCGCGGCGGTAGGGCTTCTGGTTGTAGGAGATCTTCACCATGAAGACCTCGACCTCGAGGCCGAACAGCGAACCGGCGAAGGCGAGCGAGCTGCCCCACTGGCCGGCCCCGGTCTCGGTGGAGAGGCGCTTGACCCCTTCCTGCTTGTTGTAGAAGGCCTGCGGCACCGCGGTATTGGGCTTGTGGCTGCCGGCCGGCGAGACGCCCTCGTACTTGAAATAGATGCGGGCGGGGGTGTCGAGCGCCTTCTCCAGGCGCTTGGCGCGGATCATCGGCGCCGGCCGCCACAGGCGGTAGACCTCGCGCACCGGCTCGGGGATCTCGACCGAGCGCTCGGTGGAGACTTCCTGCGCAATCACCGCCATCGGGAAGATGGGGGCGAGATCGTCGGGCCCGATCGGCTGGCCGGTGGCGGGATGCAGCGGCGGCGGCAGCGGCTCCGGCAGATCGGCGGCCAGGTTGTACCAGGCCTTGGGCAGCTTGTCCTCGGGCAGGAAGAACTTGATCGACTCGGTCATCGGGGCCCCGTTTGGTGTTCGTGCCTTACGCCGCAAGTTGTAATCAGCGCCTCGTCCTTTGTCGATTCCCGCCCCGCCCCCGCCTCTTCCCAAACGATGAATTTTTCCCCTTGCGTGCCCTGCCGGAATGAACTACAAAGCCGGCCTCCGGCGGGGCTGCCCCACCGGATCCCCCACTGGGGGCGCATAGCTCAGTTGGTAGAGCAGCTGACTCTTAATCAGCGGGTCCAAGGTTCGAGTCCTTGTGCGCCCACCAAGTTCAGAAGGCCCGGAAGCCACGGTTTCCGGGCCTTTCCTTTTGCGCGGGAGGGCCGCGTTTCGAGCCCCGCCGTCAAGCCCGCAACCGCTGGGGCCTTTGGCCGTCCCGGGTGCGAGAAGCTGGTTGTCAGACGGGCACCAGCCGACGAATCTCGGCGGCCAGGTCGTCGAGCTTCATCGCCCCCTTCTGCACCAGGCGCTGGACGCAGCCCTCCAGCCGTTCGCGGTCCTCGGCGGTGACATCCTTGGCCGTCAGGACGATGACCGGGACCGCCCGCCACTGCTCATTGCGGCGCAGTTCCAGCGCGAACTCGAAGCCGTCCATCACCGGCATCATCAAGTCGAGCAGGATCAGTTCGGGTGAGGTCTCGGCCATGCGCTCCAGCCCGACCCTGCCGTTCTCGGCCTCGACCACCGACCAGCCGTGCTTTTCCAGCATGCGGCGCATCAGCGCCCGCGTCGCCACGTCGTCCTCCACCAAGAGCACGCGCTGGCGGCCGCGGTACTTCTCCAGGATGGCGCGCAGCCGCTCCTGGTCGACCGGCTTGCACAAATAGTGGGCCGCCCCCAGGGCGTAGGCCATGTGGTGATTGTCGAGCACCGAGACCATGATCACCGGAATGTGCGCCAACTGGGGGGTGGCCTTGAGCCGGTGCAGCACCGACCACCCATCGGTCCGCGGCATCATGGCGTCGAGCGTGATGATGGTGGGGTTGAGTTCGGCGGCAAGGCGCAAGCCCTGTTCGCCGTCGTGAGCGGTAACGACGCGATAGCCTTGGCCTTCCAGGCTGTGCCTGAGGATGTCGCGGGCAACGGGATCATCGTCCACCACCAACGCCAAGGGACGGGCATCCTCGGCTGCAGCGGTCGCCGCGGCCAGTCCGCCTTCCTCCGGCCTGATGTCGAGCAGCGGATCGGCGACGACGACGGGCAGGCGAATCGTGAAGGTGGTCCCTCTTCCGAACTCGCTCTCCACGGTTACGTCGCCCCCCATCATCCGGCAGAAGCGGCGGGTGATGGCCAAGCCCAGGCCGGTGCCGCCGAACTCACGCGTCGTCGAAGCGTCGGCCTGGGAGAACGCCTGGAACAGCTTGTCCATCTGCTCGGACGTCATGCCGATGCCACTGTCCTTGACCGAGAAGGTGATCCATGTCCCCGCGGCGGCGGCGCTCAGCGTAATGGAGCCCTGTTTGGTGAACTTGCTGGCGTTGGAGAGCAGATTGAACAGCGACTGGCGCAGCTTCATGCGATCGGCATGGACCAGCGGCAGGTCGGCGGGGCAGTCGACCACAATGGTATTGGCGTTCTTCTCGATGAGAGGCGCGATGGTCGAGATGATGTCGGCGACCATCGTTGGCACCTCGATGGTCTCGACAATCAGCTCCATCTTGCCGGCCTCGATTTTGGACAGATCGAGGATGTCGTTGATCAGGGCGAGCAGATGCTTGCCAGCCGACTGAATCTTACGGGTGTCGGCGGCCATGCCCGCCTCTCCCATTTCCTCCAACTCCTCGTCCAGCATTTCGGAATAGCCGATGATCGCGTTGAGCGGTGTGCGCAACTCATGGCTCATGGTGGCAAGGAAGGTGCTCTTGGCGGTATTGGCATCCTCGGCGGCGGCCTTGGCTTCGGCCAACTCATCCTCGAAGCGCTTGCGCTCGGTAAGGTCGCGGATGACCTCGATGGCGCCGATGACCTCGCCCTGATCATCGTGGATCACGGTGGCGCTGCCTTCGACCCAGGCCGGGCCATGTCGCGTGAGGATCTGGCCCTCGCCCAGAAGGGCGTCGCCGACCCGGCGGACATGGCTATAGCCGGGGAGATCCTGTTCGTCGGCTTGCAGGACGAGGTCGATCAGCATCTGCCGCCGCTCGCCGTGAAACGAGGTTGCGTAGGCGTAGTCGCCTTTGCCGATCATGTCGGCGGCCCTGACGCCCGTGGCCTCCTCGGCGGCGCGGTTCCAGGCGGTGACGACGCCTTGGCGATCAATGACGAAGGCGGCGTCGGGGAGGTTGTCGAGGATGGCCGCAAGGTATCGTCGCTGTTCCTTGAGTGCCTCTTCGGCGCGCTTGCGGGCGGTGATGTCGAGCATCCACACCAGGACGCCCGCCTTGCCCTCGTGCGCAATCGGCAGGAAACTCGCCGCGACGTCGCGGATGTCGCCACCCGGGCCGTACATTTGGATTTCCTGGTTCCTGACGGAGGCGCCGGCGCGCACCTGGTCGACGATGCGTTCCCGGTCTTTGGGATTGACGTAGAGGCGCGCCACCGGCTCGCCGACCTTCACGTCGATGATTTCGTAGAGCTGCGGATTGGCGAAACGCACCACGCCGTCGGTGGAGATCCCCACCCCGACCGGCGCCGTGTCGAGGATGAACTGCAGCCGGTCGCCCTCGCCCTGCAGGGTGATGTTGGCCGAGCGCAAGCGGTGCAGCAGCGCCTCGGTCTGCTCGAATTGCTGCACCACCAGCTGCGCGGTCACTTCGGATGCTTCGCGCGCGGTGCGCAGCTCGTTGCGCAGCAAGGCGTTCTCCGACCGCAGCGCGTCCAATTCGGCGAAGATGGACTCAGCAGAAAAGCGCCCGGCTTGCATGGGGCCGTTCTCCGTTGGCCAGGGTCAGACACAGGTGGGCGGCCGCCTCGATCGCCGCCTCGGCGGCCGGGCCTTCCAGCCCGACCAGCAGGATTTCCGGCAGCGGCCCATCGATCACGGCGGGCAGGACGCCAAGCAGATAGGGCAACCCGCCGGCATGGCCGTAAGCGGCGTCGCATTCCCGGCCCAGTATCTCGGTGCAGTCGAACAGCGCGACCGCACCTGGCGCGGCGAGGCCGGAGACGGCGTCGACCAGAACGACACGGCGGCCGTCCTCGAAGTATGGCAGCAGACCGAGCCCCATCACCCCGCCGTCGACCAGTTCGGCCGTGGCGGGGAGAGTGGACCGGCTCAGCCGCTCGAATACCCGGGGGCCGCAATCGTCGCCGGGGATCAAGGGATTGCCGATGCAGATGATCCGGGTGGGCACGCGGACCTCTCCTCTCTCCCGGCTCAGACCTGCAGCACCGCCCGCCCCAGGGTGCGGCGTCCCCGGACGGTATGGACGCTGCAGACCAGGCAGGGGTCGAACGAGCGAATGACGTGGCCGACTTCCACCGGGTTTTCCGGGTCGCGCACCGGAGTGCCGATCAGCGCCTCCTCCCAAGCACCACGCACCCCCGCAGCATCCCGCGGCGAGGCGTTCCAGGCAGTGGGCGTGATGATCTGGTAGCGCTCGATCCGGCCTCCGGCGATGCTGATCCAGTGGCCGAGCGCGCCGCGCGCCGCCTGGGTCAGCCCCATTCCCTGGCCATCGGGGATGGCGCCGGCCGGGGTGTAGAACACGCCTTGTTCCGAGCGCACCACCTCGTCGAGCCACTGGTCCATGACCTCGAACAGCGAAGCTGGCCGCACCAGCCGGGCCAGTTCCCGCACCATGGCGCTGGCACCACCCTGCCGCACCAGATCGGTGAACAGCGGGTCGGTGGCAACGATCCGCTCCGCCAGCGGGCCGGTCTCGGCGGGATGCCCGTCATAGCGCGGCGCCTTGGCCCACGAGTAGCGCCCGGCCTCCGCGCCGCTGGCATAGGGCCGGGTCACGCCTTCGAAGGGATGGCGGCCGCCCTCGTAACCCACGAACCATGAACTGGCGATGTGTTCGGCGACCTTCGCCTGGTCAAAGGCGCGGACCTCGCCGCCGTGGGCGAAACCCTCGGCCGTCAGCTTGCCACGGCAGCCCTTGACCCGTGTCGTCTTCGGCAGGTCAAGCCCGCCGAAGGACAGGAAACTGCCGAAGCCGGCGCCGATGGCGTCAAGCTTGGCCTGTCGGCAGAACCGGAGGAAGAAGCCGACCTCGCTCTGTTGCTGCGCCTCGTTCTCCTCGATCCAGGCGTCGAGATCGGCGGCGCTCTTGACCTCGTGCCAGCGGCCAATCGGGCAACCCAGCACACGGCGCTCGTACCAGGCGCGGTAGCGAGTGAGGATTTGCCGGCAGCGCAGCAGGTCCGAGGTCTCGGGGCGGTGGACGACGCCGCCCGGGACCATGAACGAGGAATGTGGCCACTGCCCGCCGATGGTGGCGACGATTTCCAAGACCTTCTTGGTCTCGCGGATGGTCTCGATGCAGCAATCGCCCTTGAGCGGGGCGTAGCGCCGCACCGCCTCGTCGTAGAGGGAAAGCCCGGCATGGGCCGGGTTGGTGAAGTCGGCCATGTACATCAGCACGGCCTGGCGGATGTCGCTTTGGATGTGCTCGGCCATCAGCGCCACGTTGCGCAGGCGGACGCCGTCGTCGGGCACCTGCACGCCGGAGACGTTGTCGAGCGCCAGCGCCGCCGCGGTCAGATGGGTGGTGGTGCAGATGCCGCAGATCCGTGGCGTCACCACCAGCCCGTCCAGGGCGCCACGGCCGATCAGCAGATTTTCGAAGCCGCGGTACATGGTGCCGGCGCTCCAGGCGTCGACGACCACGCCGTCCGCGACCTCGACGCGGATTTCCAGATCGCCTTCGACCCGGTTGAGCGGGATGTCGAGGATCGTGCGCTTTGCCATGGTCAGACCCCCGTTTCACGCTTTTTCAGGCGTTCGGGCGCCGCCGCTGCCGCCATGCTTTTGTAGGCCATGTAGTGGGCCCGGCTGACCCCCGACGGCAACCCCAGGGGAATACCCTCGATATTGGGCGTCTGGAAAAACGGCTCCTTCTGCGGAAAGCCTGGCTCGGTGCAGCCGAAGCATGGGATCCCCACGCGGGGCTTGGAACTGCGGTTGTTCCACAAGAGCTTGTTGCAGGGCCCCGCCGCCAGCGGACCGTGACAGCCCATGTGGAAGAAAAGGCAGCCGTTCTGGCCGAAGTCGCGCTCTTCGATGCGGTACTCATGGTATTCGTTGCGGCTGCAGCCCTGGTGCACCAGCATGCCGAACCATTCGAGCGGGCGGTTGAATTCATCCAGCCGCAGCGGTACGCCCCCAGCCACCGACGACAGCGCTCCGGCCATCACTTGCGGGTGGCAGGGGCAACCGGCCAGGTTAATGACCGGCAGCCCCCTGCCGGAGCGGAAGCCCTCACCCAAGAAGCCGCCTTTCTTGCTACCAAGAAACTGCAGGCCGGTGGCCTCGATCTCCTCGCCGGTGCCGAAGCCCCCGAAGCTGGCACAGGTGCCGGCGGCGATCACCACGCCGGCACGGCTGGCCAGGTCGGCCACCAGATCCTTCTTGGGGCGGCCGTTGCGGCTATCGTACATCCCTGTGCCGGCCGGCCCGCGAATCACCGCCCCTTCGACCACCAGCACGTCCAGCCGCGTCCTGCCGTCGCGAATCCGCTCCAACAAGCCCTGGTGCTCGGCGGCCGAGATGGTGGACAGCGACGGATGCCACAGCACCTCGGCGCCAAGGTCGGCGAACAATTCGACCAGATTGGGCGAGTCGCTGCCGAGGAATGACATGGTGTCGCCACCGCACCCCCCCGCCTGCAGCCAATAGATGGTCATGGGCATGGTCGCTTCTCCCCTCCCTGCGGCGGTTGGGCGAGGAAGAACGTCTCCATCTCGCCCATGCCCCTGATCGTAAGGATGCCCCGCGCTTCCAGCGGGAAGCGGCCGCCCAGCCGGGCCGCGGTCTCCGCCGACATGTGGATTCTTCCCGGCGATCCGTATGATTCCATGCGCGACGCCACGTTCACCGTATTGCCCCAGACGTCGTAGACGAACTTGTGCACGCCGATGATGCCGGCGATCACCGGGCCGGAATGCAGGCCGATCCGCACGGCAAGCTCGTGGTCCTTGTCGCGGTTGAATTCTTCGACGCAGTCGAGCATCGCCAGCGCCAGGCGGATGCATGCCTCGGCGTGGTCGGGACGCGGCTCCGGCAGGCCGGCGGCAGCCATGTAGGCGTCGCCGATGGTCTTGATCTTCTCGACGCCGAGCCCGGTGCTGGCCGCGTCGAAGCCGGAGAACAGCCGGTTAAGACTATCCACCAACTTGTGGGCGGCGATGCGCGCCGACAGCGGGGTGAAGCCGACCAGATCTGCGAAGAGGATGGTGACATCGTCGAACCGGTCGGCGATGCGGCCTTCACCGGCATGCATCCGCTCGACGATGCCCGGCGGCAGGATGTTGAGGAGCAAAGCCTCGCTTTTGCGTCTCTCTTCCTCGATCTGCAGCAGGTAGCGGCGCTCGCGGTCGTTGGCTTGCTTGCGCTCGAGCGAGGCGCCGATGCGTGCGGTCAGCAAGGTGTTGTCGACCGGCTTGGGCAGGTAGTCGTCGGCGCCGGCCTCGATGCAGCGCACGATGCTGTCCATCTCGGTCAGAGCCGAGATCATGATCACCGGGACCTGCGCCGTCTGCGGCCGGCCCTTGAGGCGGAGCAGGACTTCGTAGCCGCTTATGCCCGGCATCATCAGGTCGAGAAGGATGAGGTCGTAGGGGGTCGCCGCCGCCATCTCCAGCGCGCGATGCCCGTCCTCGGCGGTATCGGCGCGGTGGCCCTCGCGGACGAGACGGCGAGCGAGCAGGTCGCGGTTCGAACCGTTGTCGTCAACCACCAGCACATGCCCCGGCAGCGCCTTGCGCTCTCGCTGCCGTGCCTCAGGCCGGATCAGCCCCTCCAGTTGCGCGACCATGCTCGCCGCCGCGGCCGTCGCGCGCTCCTTGCCACCGCGCGAGAAGTCGACGATGGATTCGAGTTGGGCGAGGAGCCGGTTCACCTCGTCGAGCAGGCATTTGAGGTCGGGAGCCAACGCCTGGCAACCGAGGTCGGCGGCATCCTCCATCAGCATCTCGCCATACCCTTTGATGGCGCTGAGCGGATTGCGCAGATCGTGGCGGATCCTCGACTGCGCCTCGGACAGGTCGGCGCTGGCCAAGAGTTCGGCGCTGTGCGTCGGATCGAGCAACCGTTCCGACAAGTCCGACAGCAGACCGGCCGCGGAATGGATGCGGTCGAGGTCGTCGGCCACGTCGGCGACATTCCCGGTCGCGGCCTCGTCGCGCAGCATTTCGGCATAACCGAGGATGGCGCTTACGGGAGCCATCAACTCCTGGCGCATGTTCGCCAAGAGCGCCTTGCGCACCCAGTGGTCATCGCCCTGCGTCATTCCCCCCGACCGCCCTTCTTATGGAACCGAAACGCCGCCGAGCAGCTTCTCGATCTTCTCCAGCAGGCGCGGCAACTCGACCGGCTTGGTGTCGTAGTCGTCGCAGCCGGCCGCCAGCGCCTTGTCGCGGTCGCTGGTCATGGCGTGCGCGGTCAAGGCGATCACCGGGACCGCCTTCAACCTTTCGTCAGCCTTGATTCGGCGCGTCGCCTCCCAGCCGTCGATCTTGGGCAGGCTCATGTCCATCAAGATGATGTCCGGGGCTTCGGAAGCGGCCATGGCGACCCCTTCCTCGCCATCAACGGCGATGACAACGGCGTAGCCCTTGCGCGCCAGCCGACGCGACAGCATGTCCCGGTTCATCTCGTTGTCCTCGACGATCAGTACTTTTGGCATGCCGCCCCCAAATGGACAAACGCACTACGGACCTGGCGTAAGATCAGTGCCCGCGCGCCACACCCCCGCGCTGAAATCCCCGCCCCGAATGTATATCACAAGAATGCGCACAGAACCTAAAGGCGAAGATCAAGGCTTAATTTTTACAGCTGTCATCCACGCCTTGCGCGCAATTGGCACTTTGTCTAGTTCTTCTAATTCCAAACTATGGTCGTGTGACGGTTGCTTCTCCGGCCGGAAGGCGAGAAAGGCTCGACGCTCTTGCGCGTCACCGAGCCGCCGCGGCGCGATCCATGCCGACCCCCTTCCCGGCGGCATTTTCATTTGCCTATTTTACGCGCCCGCAGATGCAGCATGCCTATATTATCGGCATTCATGCATCCCTGGCGTGGGCAACCGTCCCTCAACCCGTTGATGGGCATGGAAATGCCTTCTGGCACGGCGCCTGCAAAGGATGTCGGCGTAGAGCTTGCGCGAGGAGAGCATGAGCCTCCGCGTGATCGTGGTGGACGATGAACGCGACCGGGCCATTTCCGTCAGGAAGGCCTTGGAAGCGAACGGGTACACGGTGGTGGCGGTGTTCGGCACAGGCGCCGGGTTGCCGTCCAAGGTCGAGGAGCTGAATGCCGACGTGATCATCGTCGACATCGATTCCCCCGACCGCGACACGCTGGAAGACATGCGCCGCGTCAGTCTCGAGCAGCGCCGGCCGGTGGTGATGTTCGCCCAGGACGGCAAGCCCGAGACGATCCGCGCGGCGGTCCAGGCGGGGGTTGCCGCCTATGTGGTCGACGGATTGAAGCCCGACCGCGTCCGCCCCGTGGTCGATGTGGCGATCGCCCACTTCGCGCAGTTCCACGAGCTCCGAAGCGAGCTCGACAAGGCCAAGGCCACGTTGGCCGAGCGCAAGCAGATCGAGAAGGCCAAGGGCATCTTGATGAAGCGGCGCCAGGTGGACGAGGAGCAGGCGTACCGGCAGATGCGCCGGATGGCGATGGACCAGAAGCTTCGGCTGATCGACGTCGCCAACAAGATCATCGAGGCCGCGGCCCTGCTGGGCTAGGGTCCCGGACGACGGAATTCCCCGCAGGCCTCAACGGCGAGACGGCGGGGCGGATTACCAACAGGCACCCCTTGGGCAACGGCGCCCGGCGGGGTCACGGAACAAAGGCGTTCCACGGATCACCGGCCTTCCCTGGCGGAAGGCGCGCGGCTCCGCGGAACGCCTTTCTTGTTTTCAACGCTGTTGCGAAGGGGAAACCGATGACCAACAACCTGACCCGCCGCTCCGTGCTCAAGGCGTCGGCCACCGCCGCACTGCTGGGCGCCGCCCGTGCCGCCCTGCCGGGCGGCGCCTGGGCCGCGACCGGCGACACCCCCGAGGTCAAGGGCGCCACCTTGGGCTTCATCGCGCTGACCGACTCGGCGCCGCTGATCGTCGCCAAGGAGAAAGGGTTTTTCGCCAAGCACGGCCTGCCCGAGGTCAACGTGGTCAAACAGGCCAGCTGGGGCACCACCCGCGACAACCTGGAGCTGGGGGCGGCGGGCGGCGGCATCGACGGGGCCCACATCCTGACCCCGATGCCCTATCTGATGAGTTCGGGGCGCATCACCAAGAACAACGCCAAGGTGAGCATGCAGATCCTGGCCCGGCTCAACACCAACGGCCAGAGCATTTCGGTGTCCAACACCTACAAGACCATGCATGTCGGCACCGCCGCTTCGGCCCTCGGCGAGGCCTTTGCCGCCGCCAAGAAGGCCGGCAAGGAGGTCAAGGTGGCGATGACCTTCCCCGGCGGCACCCACGACATGTGGATCCGCTACTGGTTGGCCGCCAACGGCGTCGACCCCGACAAGGATGTCAGCACCATCGTGGTGCCGCCGCCGCAGATGGTCGCCAACATGAAGGTCGACACCATGGAGGCCTTCTGCGTCGGCGAGCCGTGGAACGCCCAGTTGGTCAACCAGAAGATCGGCTACACCGCACTCACCACCGGCGAACTCTGGAAGGACCATCCCGAGAAGTCGCTGGCCATGCGCGGCGATTGGGTCGAGCGGAACCCCAAGGCGGCAAAGGCGCTGCTGATGGCGGTGCTCGAAGCCCAGCAATGGTGCGAGGCCAACATCGAGGAGATGTGCCGGATCGTCTCGGGCCGCGAGTGGTTCAAGGTCCCCTTTGAGGACATCGTCGAGCGCTCGAAGGGCAATTACGACTACGGCACCGGCAAGGTGGTGCAGAACAGCCCCTACGTCATGAAGTACTGGAGGGATCACGCCTCCTATCCCTTCCAGAGCCACGAACTGTGGTTCCTGATCGAGAACATACGCTGGGGCTACCAGCCGGCCGACCTCGACACCAAGGCGCTGATCAAGCAGGTCAATCGCGAGGATCTGTGGCGCGACGCCGCCAAGACGCTTGGGGTCACCGACCTGCCCGCCTCGACCTCGCGCGGGATCGAGACCTTCTTCGACGGCAAGATTTTCGATCCCGCCAATCCCCAGGCCTATCTCAAGGGCCTGGCGATCAAGCGGACCATGGCATGAAGGGGGGACGCGCCATGAATGCCCTGTCATCCGCCGTCACTCCGGCCAAGGCCGCCGCCGCGCCGGCCGCCGCCGCCAAACCCGCCCGCAAGCCGGTCGGCAAGATGCTGCGGGACGCCACGGCCCAGGCGCTGCCCACCGTGATCGGCGTGGTGCTGCTCCTGGGGCTGTGGGAACTGGCCTGCGCCCAGCCCGGCGCCATGCTGCCCGGCCCCTCCAAGGTGCTGAAGGACACCTGGGAGCTGATCGCCCACCCCTTCTTCGACCACGGCGGCACCGACAAGGGCCTGTTCTGGCACCTGGCCGCCTCGCTCAAGCGCGTCGCCATGGGCTTCGCCATCTCGTCGGTCGTCGGCGTGTTCCTGGGAGCGCTGATCGGCCAGAGCACCCTCGCCTTCCGCGCGCTCGACCCGATCTTCCAGGTCCTGCGCACGGTCCCGCCGCTGGCCTGGCTGCCGATCTCGCTGGCCGGTTTCAAGAGCGCCGACCCCTCGGCGATCTTCGTGATCTTCATCACCTCGGTGTGGCCGATCATCCTCAACACCGCGGTCGGCGTCCGCAACATCCCGCAGGATTACCGCAACGTCGCCGCGGTGCTGCGGCTGTCGCCGATCGAGATGTTCGGCAAGATCGTGCTGCCGGCCACCGTCCCCTACATCTTCACCGGCCTCAAGATCGGCATCGGTCTGTCGTGGCTGGCCATCGTCGCCGCCGAGATGCTGATCGGCGGCGTCGGCATCGGCTTCTTCATCTGGGACGCCTGGAACAGCTCGCTGATGAGCGAGATCATCCTGGCCCTGGTCTATGTCGGCCTCGTGGGCTTCATGCTCGACCGCCTGATCACGGCGCTCGGCAAGAAGATCTCGGGCTGAGGGGGGCGGCCATGACCCTCGAAAAGACCCGCCTGCGCCTCGGCATCGTGCCGCTCGCCGACTGCGCCCCCATCGTGGTGGCCAAGGAACGCGGTTTCTTCGCCGAGCAGGGGCTGGACGTCGACATCAGCCGCGAGCCCAGCTGGGCCAACATCCGCGACAAGGTGGCGGTCGGCGCCCTGGACGGGGCCCAGATGCTGGCGACCATGCCGCTGTCCATGACGCTCGGCCTCGCCGGCATCCGCGAACCGGTGGTCGCCGGCATGGCCCTGAACCTGGGCGGCAACACCATCACCCTGGCCACGGCCCTGTGCCGCAGGATCGAGAGCCTGGGCTCGCTCAAGGCGGCGGTCGCCGCCGGGGGCGAACCGATGACCTTCGCCATGGTCTACCCGTTCTCGACCCACCATTACGAGTTGCGCCTGTGGCTGGCGGCGCAGGGCATCGACCCCGACCGCGACGTCCGCCTGGTGGTGGTGCCGCCGCCCCAGATGGTCGCCCACCTGTCGGCCGGCAATATCCAGGGCTTCTGCGTCGGCGAGCCGTGGGGCTCGCTGGCGGCCAGCCTGGGACTGGGCGAGGTGGTCGCCACCAGCGACGACATCTTCGCCGGCCGCATCGAAAAGGTGTTCGGTGTCGCCCGCGCCTGGGCCGATGCCCATCCCGCCACCCACCAGGCGGTGTTGCGGGCCCTGATCGCGGCGGCGGGCTGGTGCGACGACAATCCGGCCGAGGTGGCGGAAATCCTGGCTCAGCCGGGTTACGTCAACGTGCCGCTGGAGATCGTCCGCAGCGGCCTGGGACTGACCGTCTTCCACCGCCATGCCGCCAATTTTCCCTGGCGCAGCCACGCCGAATGGTTCCTCGGCCAGATGCGCCTGTGGGGCCACGTCGGCGGCGTCGACGCCCGCCGCCTCGCCGAGGAGACCTTCCGGCCCGACCTCTACCGCCTCGCCGCGCTGGAGCTCGGGCTGCCGGTGCCCCTGGTCGACCACAAGACGGAAGGCGACCACGCCGGTCCCTGGCAGCTCGCCAAGGCCACCGCCCCCATCGCCATGGGCCCCGACCGCATGATCGGCGGCACCCGCTTCGACCCGTTCGCCCCCCAGGCCGACAGCCCGGCCCTGGTCCAGGAGACTTTGCCATGAGCGCCTATCTTTCCATCGAGGACGTCGGCATCATTTTCGACACCGACAAGGGCAGCTTCCGGGCGCTCGACGGCGTCAAGCTGAAGGTCGACAAGGGCGAGTTCATCTCGATCATCGGCCATTCCGGCTGCGGCAAGTCGACCATCCTCAACATCGTCGCCGGCCTGCTGCAGGCGACCGAGGGCGGCGTCCTGCTCGAAGGGCGCGAGGTCGACTCCCCCGGGCCCGACCGCGCCGTGGTGTTCCAGAACCACTCGCTGCTGCCGTGGCTGACCGTCTACGAGAACGTCCAGCTCGCCGTCGACAAGGTGCACAAGGCCGCCAAATCCAGGGCCGAGCGCCACGACTGGATCCTGCACAACCTGGATCTGGTGCGCATGACCCACGCCAAGGACAAGAAGCCGGGCGAGATCTCGGGCGGCATGAAGCAGCGTGTCGGCATCGCCAGGGCACTCGCCATGGAGCCCAAGGTGCTGCTGCTGGACGAACCGTTCGGCGCGCTCGACGCCCTGACCCGGGCGCACCTGCAGGACAGCCTGATGGAGATCCACCGGCGGCTCGGCAACACGGTGATGATGATCACCCACGACGTCGACGAGGCGGTGCTGCTGTCCGACCGCATCGTGATGATGAGCAACGGCCCCGCCGCCACCATCGCCCAGGTGCTGGCGGTCGACCTGAAGCGCCCGCGCCGCCGGGTCGAGCTGGCCGACGACCGTGCCTACAACCACTGCCGCGCCGAGGTCCTGCGGTTCCTGCACGGGGACTCGCCGGCCGGTGTGGCGGCCTGAGGGAGGACCACGCCATGAACGCCCTTCCCCGCCAGCGCCTGGTCGTCATCGGCAACGGCATGGCCGGCATGCGCACCGTCGAGGAGCTGCTGACCCGCGCCCCGGTGCGCTACGACATCACCGTGTTCGGCGCCGAGCCGCACCCCAACTACAACCGCATCATGCTGTCCTCGGTGCTGGCCGGCGAGAAGGCGGTCGAGGACATCGTCATCAACCCGCTGGCCTGGTACGCCGACAACGGCATCACGCTGCACACCGGCGACCCGGTGGTGGCCATCGACCGCCAGGCCCGGACAGTACGCTCGGCCTCGGGCCGGGTCGTGGCCTACGACAAGCTGCTGCTGGCCACCGGTTCGAAGCCGCTGATGCCGCCGCTGCCCGGCCTGGACCTGCCCGGCGTCGTCGCCTTCCGCGACATCGCCGATGTCGAGACCATGCTGACGGCGGCCGGCCACCAGCAGCGTGCGGTGGTGATCGGCGGCGGTCTGCTGGGCCTGGAAGCGGCCTGGGGGCTGAAGCGCCGCGGCATGCCGGTGGCGCTGGTCCACCTGATGCCGACCCTGATGGAGCGCCAGCTCGACGCCGAGGCCGGCTCTTTGCTGCAGCGTGACCTCACCGAGCGCGGCCTGCACTTCTTCACCAACGGGCAGACCGAAGCCATCCTGGGCAGCGAGCGCGCCGCAGGCATTCGCTTGGCCGATGGGCGAGAGGTGCCGGCCGACCTGGTGGTGGTCGCCATCGGCATCCGTCCCAACATCGACCTCGCCAAGGCCGCCGGGCTCGACATCAATCGCGGCATCCGGGTCGGCGACGACATGGCGACCAGCGATCCCGACATCTATTCGGTCGGCGAATGCGTCGAGCACAACGGCCACGTCTTCGGCCTGGTGGCGCCGCTGTGGGAACAGGCCAAGGTCTGCGCCGCCCGGCTGGCCGGCGACGCCGGCGCCGCCTACGCCACCCCGCCGCTGGCGACCCGGCTGAAGATCACCGGCATCGACGTATTCTCGGCCGGCGAACTGGCCGCCCAGGGCGAGGAGGAATCCGAGATCGTGTTCCGCGACGCCGCCAAGGGCGTCTACAAGAAGCTGGTGCTGCGCGACGACAAGCTGGTCGGCGCGGTGATGTACGGCGATGTCGCCGACGGCGCCTGGTACTTCCAGCTGATGCGCGACGGCAAGGACGTCGGCGCATTGCGCGACCGCCTGATCTTCGGCCAGGCCTACGCCGATTCCTGCTGCGGCGGCGCCAAGGGCGGCATGGATGTCGCCGCCATGGCCGACGACACCCAGGTGTGCGGCTGCAACGGGGTTTCGAAGGGCGCCATCGTCGACGCCATCCAGGCCAGGGGGCTGACCACGCTGGACGAGGTGCGCGCCCATACCAAGGCCTCGGCCTCGTGCGGCCAATGCACCGGAGTGGTGCAGGCGATCCTGTCCCACGTCACCGGCGGCGACGCCCAGGCCCCCGAGGCCATGTGCAAGTGCACCGAGCACGGCCACGACGCGGTCCGAGCCGCCATCCTGGCCCAGGGCCTCAAGACCCAGGAGGCGGTGCGCCGCGCCCTCGGCTGGACCACCGAGGACGGCTGCGCCAAGTGCCGGCCGGCCCTCAACTACTACCTGCTGTGCGCCTGGCCGGGCGAGTACGTCGACGATTCGCGCTCCCGCTTCGTCAACGAGCGCCTGCACGCCAACATCCAGAAGGACGGCACCTACAGCGTGGTGCCGCGCATGTGGGGCGGCGTCACCACGCCCGCCGAGCTGCGGGCCATCGCCGATGTCGCCGAGAAGCACGCCATTCCCACCGTCAAGGTGACCGGCGGCCAGCGCATCGACCTGCTGGGCGTCAGGAAGGAGCAATTGCCGGAGGTGTGGGCCGACCTCAACGCCGCCGGCCTGGTGTCGGGCCACGCCTACGCCAAGGGCCTGCGCACGGTGAAGACCTGCGTCGGCTCCGAGTGGTGCCGCTTCGGCACCCAGGACTCCACCGGCCTCGGGATCAAGCTGGAGAAGCTGATGTGGGGCAGCTGGACGCCGCACAAGGTCAAGCTGGCGGTATCGGGCTGCCCGCGCAACTGCGCCGAGGCGACCATCAAGGACATCGGGGTGATCTGCGTCGAGGCCGGCTACGACATCGTCGTGGGCGGCAACGGCGGCATCGACGTGCGCATCACCGACCCGCTGTGCCGGGTGGCCACCGAGGACGAGGTGCTGGAGTATTCGGCCGCCTTCCTTCAGCTCTATCGCGAGGAGTCCCGCTATCTCGAGCGCACCGCGCCCTGGGTCGAACGGGTCGGCATGGCCTACGTCAAGATCCGCATGCTCGATGACGCCGGCGGCCGCAAGGCGCTCCATGCCCGCTTCCTGCATTCCCAGAAATACGCCCAGACCGACCCGTGGGCCGAACGCGCCTCGGGCGAGGTGGATTCCCACGAGTTTCAACCCCTTGCCGTGGTGGAGTGAGCCCATGGACTGGACCGATATCGGAACACTGGCCGACATCCCGCGCCGCGGCGCCCGCACCGTCGACACCCCGCTCGGCGAGGTGGCGGTCTTCCGCACCGCCGAGGACGAGGTGTTCGCCCTGATCAACCGCTGCCCCCACCGGGGCGGCCCGCTGTCCGAGGGCATCGTGTCGGGCCGCAAGGTCGCCTGCCCCCTGCACAACTGGGTGATCGACCTCAACACCGGCGAGGCCGAGGCGCCGGATGAAGGCTGCACCACCGCGGTCGAGGTGAGGATGGAAGGAGGACGGCTGTTGTTGGGGCTCAATGCACAGCTCGCGAAGGCCTCATAGACCGTCATGGGCCGGACTTGATCCGGCCATCCACGCGGGTCCGCCCGCGCGGTTGGAGACGCATTGGACGACGGAAGCACGTGGATGCCCGGGACAAGCCCGGGCATGACGAGGAAAGCAGTGAGCAATGCCAGACACCAAGACCACCTGCCCCTATTGCGGTACCGGCTGCGGTCTGCTGGTCGGACGGACGGCCGACGGCTGGGCGGTGCGTGGCGATCCTGACCACCCGGCCAATCGCGGCCGGCTGTGCTCCAAGGGAATGGCGCTGGCCGACACCCTGGGGCCGGAGACCCGCCTGCTGCACCCGCTGGTGGACGGGCGCCCGGTGCACTGGAGCCACGCCATCGCCGAGACCGCCGGACGCATCCGCTCGGTGATCGACCTCCACGGGCCGGACGCCTTCGCCTTCTATCTGTCGGGCCAGTTGCTGACCGAGGACTATTACGCCGCCAACAAGCTGGCGAAGGGCTTCCTGGGCACCGCCAACGTCGACACCAACTCACGCCTGTGCATGGCCTCGACCGTGGCCGGCCATCTGCGGGCCTTCGGCGCCGATGCCGTGCCCGGAACCTACGAAGACCTGGAGCTGGCCGACCTGGTCGTGCTGGTCGGTTCGAACCTGGCATGGTGCCACCCGGTGCTGTTCCAGCGCCTCAAGGCGGCACGCGAGCGGCGCGGCACCAGGGTGGTGGTGGTCGATCCCCGCCGCACCGACACCTGCGACATCGCCGACCTTCACATCCGCCTGGCCCCGGGCGAGGACGTCGCCCTGTTCAACGGCCTGCTCGCCCATTGCGAGGCGGCCGGAGCCCTCGACGGCGCCTTCATCACTGCCCATACCGAAGGCTTCGACGATGCCCTGGCGGCGGCGCGCGGCTCGTCGCCGCCCCGCTCCCCCGAGGTCGCGCGCTTCTATGAATGGTTTGCAGCGACGCCGCGGGTCGTGACGGTGTTCAGCCAGGGCGTCAACCAGTCGTCCTCGGGGACCGATAAGGTCAACGCCATCATCAACATCCACCTCGCCACCGGCCGCATCGGCAAGCCGGGAATGGGACCGTTCTCGGTCACCGGCCAACCCAATGCCATGGGCGGCCGCGAGGTCGGCGGACTGGCCACCCAGCTGGCGGCACACATGGGCTTCACCCGCAAGGAGATCGACCGTGTCCGCCGCTTCTGGAACGCCCCCGCCATGGCCCGTCGCCCGGGCCTGAAGGCGGTGGATCTGTTCCGCGCCATTGACGCCGGGACGGTGAAGGCGGTGTGGATCATGGCCACCAACCCGGCGGTCAGCCTTCCCGAAGCGGACCTGGTGCGCCGGGCCTTGGCCAAGTGCCCGGTGGTGATCGTGTCCGATTGCGTCGCCTACACCGACACGGTCAAGCTCGGCCATATCCGCCTGCCGTCGCTGGGCTGGGGCGAGAAGGACGGCACCGTCACCAATTCCGACCGCACCATCTCGCGCCAGCGCCCGTTCCTGCCGCGTCCCGGCGACGCCCGTGCCGATTGGTGGCAGGTGGCGGCGGTGGCGCGCGCCATGGGCTTTCATGACGGCTTCGGCTGGAACGACGCCTCCGAGATCTTCAACGAGTACGCCCGCCTGACCGCGTTCGAGAATGGGGGCAAGCGCGCCCTCGATCTGTCCGAGTGGGTGGACGCCGACTACGACCGCCTGACGCCGCGGCCTTGGGGCGGGGCGCGCCTGTTCGGCGACGGCCGCTTCTACACCGCGGACAGGCGGGCCCGCCTGGTGCCGGTGCTGCCCCAGCCACCGAAGGAGGCCCCCAGCCCCGCCTATCCGCTGCGCCTCAATACCGGCCGCTACCGCGACCAGTGGCACACCATGACTCGCACCGGGCTGGCCGCCCGCCTGTCCGGCCACCGGCCCGAGCCGCTGCTGGACATCCATCCGTCCGATGCCGGGAACCTCGGCGACGGCGCCGTGGTCCGCGTCGAAAGCCGCAGCGGCAACTACCTGGCGCGCCTGCGCCTGACCTCCGACCAGCAGCCGGGCCAGGTCTTCCTGCCCATGCACTGGAACGATTCCTACGCCGCCCGCGCCGTGGTCGGCCGGCTGCTCCCCGGCCAGACCGACCCGGTCTCGGGCCAGCCGGAACTCAAGCACGTGCCGGTGCGGATCAGCCCGGTTGCCACCTCGTGGTCCGGCCTGCTGCTCAGCGCGGCCCCCGTCCGTCCCGAGGTCCCGTGGTGGGTCGCCCACCGCACCGACGGCGCCCATGTCACCGAGTTGGCCGGAAACTCGGACAGCGAGCACGCCGCCTTGGTGGCCGACCTCGACGCCCGCTATCCCGGCGCCCGCCTCGAAGCACTGGACGGCACCCGCGGCACGGCCCGCTATGCCTGGATGGACGGAGACCGCCTGGTGGCCGCCCTCTTCGTCGGCCGAGACACGCCCACCGTGGTGCGCAGCTGGATCGCCGGCCTGATCGGCACCCCGCTGCCGGCGCTGGCGGACCGCGCCTCGGTGCTGGCGGGGCGCAATCCCGGCGCGACCGCGGACGACGGACGCATCGTCTGCGCCTGCTTCGCGGTCGGCCTGGCGTCCATCGAGCGCGCCATCCGTGACCGGGGACTGGCGACCGCCGCCGAGGTCGGTGCGTTGCTGCGCGCCGGCACCGGCTGCGGTTCGTGCGTCGCCGAAATCAACGGCCTGATCGCGGCGGCAACGGGTTCGGAGGGCGGCCGCCAACCGAACACCGTACCCGCGTAATGCGCCTCAGGCCGCCTCGGCATCGGTCGCCGAGGTGCGGATCAGGTGGTCGAAGGCCGACAGCGACGCCTTGGCTCCCTCGCCCATGGCGATGATGATCTGCTTGTAGGGAACCGTCGTCGCATCGCCGGCGGCGAACACCCCCGGGACCGACGTCTGGCCCCTGGCATCCACCTCGATCTCGCCGCGCGGGGACAGGGCCACCGTCCCCTTCAGCCACTCGGTATTGGGCACCAGGCCGATCTGCACGAAGATGCCGTCCAGATCCAGCCGGTGCACCTGCCCGCTGGTGCGGTCCCTGTAGCTGAGCCCGGTCACCTTGGCACCGTCGCCCAGCACCTCGGAGGTCTGCGCCGAGGTGATCACCGTCACGTTGGTCAGGCTGCGCAGCTTGGCCTGCAACACCGCGTCGGCGCGCAACTGGCCGTCGAACTCCAGCAGGGTGACGTGGGCGACGATGCCGGCCAGGTCGATGGCCGCCTCGACGCCGGAATTGCCGCCGCCGATCACCGCCACCCGCTTGCCCTTGAACAGCGGACCGTCGCAGTGGGGGCAGAAGGCCACACCCTTGTTGCGGTACTCGTCCTCGCCCGGCACGTTCATGGTCCGCCAGCGGGCGCCGGTCGACAGGATCACCGAGCGCGCCTTGACCGACACGCCACTGGCCAGCTGCACCTCGATCAAGCCACCCGGCGAGGCGGCCGGGACGAGCTTCGCCGCCCGCTGCAGGTTCATGATGTCGACGTCATACCGCTTGACGTGGGATTCCAAGGCGGCCCCCAGCCAGGGGCCCTCGGTGTGGGGCACCGAGATCAGGTTCTCGATGTCCATGGTGTCCAGCACCTGGCCGCCGAAACGCTCGGCCACCACGCCGGTCCGGATGCCCTTGCGGGCCGCGTACACCGCCGCCGCCGCACCGGCCGGGCCGCCGCCCACCACCAGCACGTCGAAGGCGCCCTTGGCCTCGATCTTCTCGGCCTCGCGGGCGGCCGCGCCGGTGTCCAGCTTGGCCAGGATCTGCTCGAGGCCCATGCGCCCCTGTGCGAAGGGCTTGCCGTTCAGGAAGACGGCCGGCACGGCCATCACCTGGCGCGCCTCGACCTCGACCTGGAACAACGCGCCGTCGATGGCGACGTGCCGGATGCGGGGATTGAGGGCGGCCATCAGGTTGAGCGCCTGCACCACGTCGGGGCAGTTCTGGCAGGACAGCGAGAAATAGGTTTCGAACACGTACTCGCCGTCCAGCGCCTTGATCTGCTCGATGATTTCGGGGGCTTCCTTGGGCGGATGCCCGCCCGCCTGCAGGAGCGCCAGGATCAGCGAGTTGAACTCATGGCCCAGCGGCAGGCCGGCGAAGCGCACGCCGACGTCCGAACGGACGCGGTTGATGGCGAAGGACGGGGTGCGGGCATCGCCGCCCTCGACCAGGGTGATCTTCTCGGACAGCGCGGCGATGTCCTGCAGCAGGTCGCGCAGTTCCTGCGACTTGGCGCCGTCGTCGAGCGAAGCCACCAGTTCCACGGGCTGGGTGATCTTGTCGAAATAGGCCTTCAATTGGCCCTTGAGGGTGTCGTCCAACATTATCCGGGCTCCATGGAACGAGGGCGAGGGGGCGGGGGCTTATTCCCCGGGCCGGCGCGGCCCGGGGGATGACGCAGTCCTTAGATCTTGCCGACCAGGTCGAGCGAGGGAGCGAGGGTCTTCTCGCCTTCCTTCCACTTGGCCGGGCAGACCTCGCCGGGGTGGGCGGCGACGTACTGGGCGGCCTTGACCTTGCGCAGCAGTTCCTTGGCGTCGCGGCCGATGCCGCCGGCGGTGATCTCGACGATCTGGATCTTGCCGTCGGGGTCGACCACGAAGGTGCCGCGGTCGGCGAGGCCCAGTTCCTCGATCATCACCTCGAAGTTGCGGCTGATGGTGCCGGTCGGATCGCCCACCATGGTGTACTGGAGCTTCTTGATGGCCGGCGACGAGTCGTGCCAGGCCTTATGAGCGAAGTGGGTGTCGGTCGAGACGCTGTAGATCTCGACGCCCAGCTTCTGGAATTCGGCATAATTGTCGGCGAGATCCTCGAGCTCGGTCGGGCAGACGAAGGTGAAGTCGGCCGGATAGAAGAACACGACCGACCACTTCCCCCTGAGATCGGCGTCGGAGACCTCGAGGAACTGGCCATTCTTATAGGCCTGGGCTTTGAAGGGCTTGATGTCGGTGTTGATGAGGGACATGGCGTTCTCCGTAGCAAGAATGAATTGAGTGAATGCATCCTACGGATAGGCCGCTTATCTGTGAAATTGGTTATTTTTTATGCAATGATCGACTGAATCGATTAGTCTCGCCCGGCGCCTGTTCCCCCATCGTTGTCCTGGCCACGGGCTCCCGCTATGGTGTCGCCCTTCCGCGGCGAGCGCCCCCAACCAACAGCAAGGTCAATGATGGACAGTGATGTGAAGTGCCCGAAGTGCAGCTCTGAGCACGTGTATCAGGATGGCAGCCTGTGGGTGTGCCCGGAATGCGCCCATGAATGGAGCCTGGACGCCGTGGGCGGCGGTGACGGCGAGGGCGACGGCGCGGTGCGGGATGCCAATGGCAATCCGCTCGCCGACGGCGACAGCGTCACCGTCATCAAGGATTTGAAGGTCAAGGGCTCGTCCCTGGCCGTCAAAGGCGGCACCAAGGTGAAGAACATCCGCCTGGTCGATGGCACCGATGGTCACAACATCGCCTGCAAGATCGACGGCATCGGCGCCATGAACCTGAAGTCCGAGTTCGTCAAGAAGGCCTAGCGGCCTCGCCCCCCCTCCCCCGGCTCCTGGCCGCGGGAGGGGGGATCGGTTCAGCCGCGATAGCGGAGGGTTTCGACCAGCACCGCGAAGGCGGGCGTCGGCTGGCGGCGGCTGGGATAGTAAAGGTGATAGCCGGAAAACGGCGGACACCATTCGGCAAGCACCCGGACCAGCCGGCCTTCCGCCTCGTGCGCCTCGACGAGATCCTCCGGCAGATAGGCCAGCCCGAACCCGGCCAGGGCGGCATTGAGGATGGACGGAAGGCTGTTGAACACCAGCCGCCCCTCGACACGGACCTTGAGCTCCCGCCCTGCCCGCTCGAATTCCCAGGCATAAAGCCCGCCGTAGGTGGGAAGGCGCAGGTTGATGCAGTGATGCGCCGTCAGGTCCTGCGGCGCCTCGGGCCGCGCCCGTGTCCCGAAGTACGACGGAGCCGCGACCACCGCCATGCGGAAGTCGGGCCCGATGGGGACCGCGATCATGTCCTTGTCCAGGCTCTCACCCAGCCGCACCCCGGCGTCGTAGCGCTCGGCCACGATGTCGGTCAGGCCGTAATCGATCACCAGCTCGACGTTGATGTCGGGGTATTCCGGCAGCAGCTTGACCAGGGCGGGCCAGAGGATGGCGTTGGCGGCGTGCTCGCCCGTCGTGATGCGGATATTGCCCGCCGGCTTTTCCCGCATCTCGCTGAGAGCGGCCAATTCGGCGTCGATCTCCTCGAATTTCGGCCCCACGGTGCGGAGCAGGCGCTCCCCCGCTTCGGTGGGCGCGACACTGCGGGTGGTGCGGGTGAGGAGCCGCAGCCCGAGGCGCGCTTCCAAGGCCCGGATGGTGTGGCTGAGCGCCGACTGCGACACCCCCAGCTTGGCGGCCGCCTTGGTGAAGCTGCGTTCCCGCGCGACGGCGAGAAAGGCGAGGAGATCGTTGGTCGTTGTGCGCGACATTCATGAACCGCATTCATAGGTGCATGCGCATCTTACCGGCTAATCGCATGGATCTGCAGCCGTTAAACTTTCCTCATTGGGATCGCCGGTCGGCGGCCAGGAAGGAGAAACGATGCAGAAGCGCAAACTCGGCCAGGGTGGCCTGGAAGTCTCGGCGATCGGCCTCGGGTGCATGGGGATGTCCATGTCGTACGGCCCGGCCGGCGACCGCCGCGAGATGGTCCGCCTTCTCCGCGCCGCCGTCGAACGCGGCCTCACCTTCTTCGACACCGCCGAGGTCTACGGCCCCTTCACCAACGAGGAACTGCTTGGGGAGGCGCTGTCGCCGCTGCGTGATCAGGTCGCCATCGCCACCAAATTCGGGTTCAAGCTCGATCCCGGGGGCGAGCGTCGCTGGGTGGGGCTGGACAGTCGGCCGGAGAACATCCGGCGGGTGGCCGAGGCTTCGCTCAAGCGCCTCAAGATCGACGCCATCGACCTGTTCTACCAGCACCGCGTCGACCCGGAGGTTTCCATCGAAGAGGTGGCGGGCGCCGTGAAGGATCTGATCAGGGAGGGCAAGGTCAAGCATTTCGGCCTTTCCGAAGCCGGAGCCCAGACGATCCGCCGCGCCCACGCCGTCCACCCGGTCGCCGCGGTCCAGAGCGAGTATTCGCTGTGGACGCGGACGCCGGAAGCGGAGGTCCTGCCGACCCTTGAGGAATTGGGGATCGGCTTCGTGCCGTACAGCCCTCTCGGGCGAGGATTCCTCACCGGCAAGATCGACGAGACCACGCAGTTCGACGGGTCCGACTTCCGCAACAGCCTGCCGCGCTTCGCCCCCGAAGCGCGCAAGGCGAACCAGGGGCTGGTGGATCTGCTCGGCAGGATCGCGGACCGCAAGAACGCCTCTCCCGCGCAAATCGCGCTCGCCTGGCTGCTGGCCCAAAGGCCGTGGATCGTGCCGATCCCCGGCACGACGAAGCTCGGGCGCCTGGACGAGAACATCAAGGCGGCCGCCCTCGACCTCTCCGCCGAGGATCTTCGTGAAATCGACGCCGCCGCGTCGGCAATCACCGTCCACGGCGCCCGCTATCCCGAAAACCTGGAACGCATGACCGGGCACTGAAACCCCTGGCCCTCAATGAAGGAGACCCCCATGGCTATCAAAGCCTATGGCGCCCACGCCGCCGACAAGATGCTGGAGCCCATGGACATCGAGCGCCGTCGGCCCGGCCCGCACGACATCCAGATCGAGATCGCCTATTGCGGTGTCTGCCACTCGGACCTGCACACCGTCCGGTCCGAATGGGCGGGCACCCTGTATCCCTGCGTTCCCGGCCATGAGATCGTCGGCCACGTCAGCGCCGTCGGGCCGGAGGTGGGCAGGTTCAAGGTGGGCGACACCGTGGGGGTCGGCTGCCTGGTGGACAGCTGCCATCATTGCGACCCGTGCGCGGAAGGCCTGGAACAGTTCTGCGAGAACGGCTGGACCGCCACCTACAACTCCCCCTCCGCCGACAAGCCCGGCCACACCCTGGGCGGCTATTCCCAGCGCATCGTCGTCAGCGACAAATTCGTCCTCAAGATCCGCCATCCCAAGGAGCAGCTGGCGGCGGTGGCGCCGCTGCTGTGCGCCGGCATCACCACCTATTCGCCGCTGCGCCACTGGAAGGCCGGCCCGGGCAAGAAGGTGGGAATCGTCGGCATCGGCGGCCTCGGCCACATGGGTATCAAGCTGGCGGCAGCCATGGGTGCGCAGACCGTCGCCTTCACGACCTCGGACTCCAAGCGTGAAGATGCACGCCAGTTGGGAGCGCACGAGGTGATCATTTCGAAGGACGCCGACGACATGGCCAGGCACGCCGGCAGCTTCGACTTCATCCTCGACACCGTGGGATCGAGCCACAGCCTCGACGCCTACACCAATCTGTTGAAGCGCGACGGCACGCTGTGCCTGGTCGGCGTCCCCGAGCATCCCCACCCGACCCCCAGCATCCATCCGCTGATCTTCGGCCGCCGGTCCATTGCCGGTTCGCTGATCGGCGGCATTGCCGAGACCCAGGAGATGCTCGACTTCTGTGCCGAGAAGGGAATCGTCTCGGAGATCGAGATGATCCCGGCGCAAGCGATCGATCTTGCCTACGACCGCATGGTCAAGAGCGACGTCAAATACCGCTTCGTCATCGACATCGCTTCGCTCGCTTAGGGGCCCCAGGAGGTAGCCCTGAACGATCCCGTTCAGGGCTTCTCCGTGCCCGCTAGAATAGGACGATGTCGGTCCCGTCGAACCCGGTCGGGGCGGCGGTGAATTTGACCAGGGCAACCTTGGCGTGGGCCCCGCTGCCGTCATCGTCCCACCACAGGGTCTTGGCGCCCGAATCCCAGATGAGGCGCTGGTCGGCGGTCGCCGCCTTGGTGCCCACCGCCCAGACGTCGCGGGCATCGTCTCCGGGGGTGAGGCCCAACTGCGAGGCCTGCAGCCACAGTTCGTCGTGGTCGTGGGTAAAGTCGGCGATGGTGTCCGCCACCCTGTCCCAGTTGGCACCGAACAGGTCGGCGAGCACGTCGAAGCGGTCGTCCCCCGCCCCGCCGGTCAGGGTGTCGGCGCCGGTGCCGCCCTGCAGGGTGTCGTTGCCGGCACCTCCGCCGATGGTGTCCTTGCCGTCCATTCCGAAGAAGATGTTATTGCCGTCGTTGCCGGTCAGGACGTCGTTGTAGCGCGAGCCCCGCGCCCCATCCATGCCGTTCAGCAGGTCGATGTTGCCCCAGCCGTCCTTCGCCCGGTACGCATCGAGGGTGCCCACCTTGGCGGCGGACAGGTTGACCGTCACCCCTGCGGCGTCCTCAAGGAAGTCGGCGATGTCCGCGGTTCCTGAGCCGCCGATCAGGGTGTCGGCGCCATTGCCGCCCATGAACCAGCTGTCGGCGGCGTCGGCGCCGTAGAACACGTCGGCGTATTGGGAGCCACCGACATGCCAGACGTCGGTGAGGGTGTCGGTGGTGCCGTAGCCGTCCCACACCGTCCCGCCCGCCACCGTGTGGCCGGCCACGGTGTGGTCGATGGCCGACAGGTTGACGATCACCGCCCCCGACGCGCCGAAATATTGCGCCCAGTCCCAGTGCGCGCTGTCGCCGATGATCACGTCGTTGCCGGCGCCGGCCTCGACGTCGATCTCGCCGATGGTCCTGAGGTCGAACACGTCGTCGCCGGCGCTGCCGACCAGACGTTCCAGGCCCACCAGCACGTCGATGTCGCCGCTGGCCGCGCGCGCCGTGCCGTCGGCGATCGTCTCTCCGTCATAGGAGATGGACTGGCCGGACAGATTGACCACCACGTGGCCGTCGATGTCGCCGAACCACGCCTGGTCCCGGCCGTCCCCGCCGTCGAGGCTGTCGCTGCCGGTACCGCCGACGAGCACGTCGTTGCCCGTGCCGCCATACAGGGTGTCGGCCCCCGCCCCGCCGACGAGGTAATCGCTGCCGCCATTGCCCCAAACGGTATCGTCGGCGCCGTTGGCGTAGAAGACATCGCCCGCGTCGCCGCCCTTGAGCTGGTCGGCGTTCGACGAGCCGACCAGCATCCAGTTGTGGCTGGAATCCGCCGACTTGTCGGCGGTGGCGGCGAGAGTGAAGCTGTCCGAAGTGGTGCCGTCCGTCCACGTCACCGTCTCGATGCCCTTGCTGCCGACGTACTGGTCCTTGATCACCACGCTTTCGCCGGTGAGGAAGGTGAGGACGAGGTCGTCGCCCACCCGTTCCAGCCAGGTGGTGTCGGTATCGTCGGCGTTGGCGATCAGCTTCTCATCGATCGTCAGGACGTCGGCACTGCCACCGCCGTCGACGATGGTGTCGTGGCCGTCCTTGCCGATGTGGAAAATGTAGGTGTTGCTGGTGGTGGCACTGGTGCTCTGGTGGGTCTGGTCACCGGTCAGGCAGTCGATCGCCGTCCCGGTGTAGGTGCTGGTGGTGCCGGCCAGAGTTACGCCCAGGAAGTCGCCGCTGACCAAGCCGTCCGGAGTAACGCCCCGGATCACCACCACGTCGGTTCCCAGCAGGAGCTTGGTATCGCCGCCGTCCTCGACCATCCACTGCGCGCTGGAAGCCCACGACAGCTTGTAGTCGGTGAGGTCGATCCGGTCGAACTGGTCGTGATCGAAGTCGGTGATGATGTCGGTGCCGGTGCCGGCCTTGACGATGAAGAGGTCGCTGCTGTCGCCGCCGGTCAAGGTATCGGTCCCCGCGCCACCGGTCAGTTTGTCGAGGCCCCAACCGCCGACCAGCACATTATCGCCGGCTCCGCCGTTCAGCACCAAATCGCCGGTGGCAGCGCCGGCGTCGACGTTCTCGAAGTTCTTTACGGTGGCTCCCGTCGAGCCATCCTGATCGGCGGCGGACAGGGTGATGGTGACGGCCGCGCCGCCGGTGATCACCAGCGTGTCGCTGCCCGAGCCGCCGTCCAGCGTGCCGGTCGACTGGTAGCCGATGCGGTCGTCGCCGGTGCCGCCGGCAATCACGTCCACCCCGCCGTTGCCAAAGATGGTGTCGTCGCCGGCATTGCCGGTGAGCGTATCGGCTCCGTCACCACCGTACAGCCGGTCGGCTCCGCTGCCGCCGGTCAGCGTGGTGGCGACCGACTGACCGGTCAGCACCAGGGTGCCGGTCGCGGCACTGCCGTCGATCACCTCGAAGTTGCCGACCAGCGCACTGCCGGCGTCGTGGTCGGTCTGGGACAGATCGAGGGTGACCGTCGCGCTCCCCGACACCACCAGGGTGTCGATGCCGTCGCCGCCGTCGAGGGTGGCCGCCGCCGCACCGTAGGTGATGCGGTCCTTGCCCGCCCCGCCCAGGATCACGTCGGCACCGCCACCGCCGTCAAGGGTGTCGTCGCCGGCATTGCCGCTCAGCGTGTCCGCCGCGGAGCCGCCGACCAGCACGTCCTTGCCGCTGCCCCCGAGCAGGACCGACGAGGCGCCGGCCCGTCCGGTCAAGGTCAGGGCGCCGGTCGCCGCCGACGCATCGATGTCCTCGAAGCCGCCGACCGCCGCACCGGCACTGCCATCGTGGTCGGCCTGCGTCAGATCGATCTTGAGGGCGGTCGAGCCCTTGACCACCAGACAATCCTCGCCGTCGCCGCCATCCAGGGTCCCGGTCGCCTGATAGACGACGCGGTCGCTGCCAAGGCCGCCACGCACGATGTCGACGCCGCCCTTGCCGTCAAGCACATCGTCGCCCGCGCCGCCATTCAGCGAATCGGCGGCGGTCCCACCGGTCAGCACGTCGTCGCCGCTGCCGCCCAGCAGCGTACTGGCGGCAGAAGCCACACCGGTCAGCGTCAAGCCGGCCGACGCCCCACTGCCGTCCACGTTTTCGAAGCCCTTGACGGCGGCACCGCCAATGCCGTCCTGGTCGGCCAGGGCGAGGCTGATGGTCGCGGCCCCGGTGACCACCAGGGTATCGCTGCCGTCGCCGCCGTCGATGGTGGCGGCAGTGGAGGTGTATGTGACCTTGTCGTTGCCCTTGCCGCCCAGCAGCACATCGGCGCCGGCGCCGCCCACCAGGGTGTCGCTGCCATCGTTGCCCGACAGGTAGTCGGCGGAGGCGCCTCCCGTCAGGGTGTCGGCACCCGAGCCGCTTAGCAGGGTGGACGAGGCGGCGGCTAGGCCGGTGAGGACCATGGCTCCCGTCGCCGCCGACGCGTCGACGTGTTCGAACCCCGCGACGACGCCGCCGGCGAGCAGATCCTGGTCGGCCGACTGACTGAGATCGACGGTCACTGCCGAGGCGCCCTTGATCACCAACCAATCGCTGCCGCTCCCGCCATCCAGGGTGCCCGCGATCTGGTAGACCACGCGGTCGGCGCCGTTGCCGGCCGACAGGGTGTCGTCACCGCCACCGCCTGACAGGGTATCGGCGCCCTCGCCACCGGTCAGCACGTCGGCAGCACTGCCACCGGTCAGGGTGTCGTCACCGCTGCCGCCGGTGAGCGTGGATGTCGCGGCGGCCAGACCGGTCAGCACCATCTTGCCGGTGGCGGTCGAGGCATCGACGTGCTCGAAGCCCTTGAGCACCGCACCCGCGGTGCCGTCCTGGTCGGCCGCCGTCAGGGTGACGGTGACCGCGGTGGCCCCCTTGATCACCAGCGTGTCGCTGCCGGTGCCGCCGTCGAGGGTGCCGGCGGCCTGGTAGGTGATGGTGTCGTCGCCGCCACCACCCAGCAAGGTGTCGGTGCCGCCCTTGCCGTCGATGACGTCGTTGCCGTCCTTGCCCATGATGCTGTTATTGGCGGCATTGCCGGTGCCGGTGAAATCGCCGGTGCCGTCGAACACCAGATTTTCGAACTGGTCGGCAAGCGTATAGGCGGCCAGCGTGGTCTTGATCGTGTCCACGCCCTCCTTGGCCAATTCGATCACCACGTCGTCGGCATCGTCGACCACATAGGTGTCGTCGCCCGCCCCGCCGGCCATGGTGTCGGCGCCGGCCCCGCCGTCCAGCACATCGTTGCCGGCCAGGCCGATCATCACGTCGACGTCGGCGGTGCCGGTCAGCGAGTCGGCACCCGTCGAGGCGGCCAGCGTGAGCAGGTCGCTCACCGCCACGACTTCGTCATCGCCGAAGCGCACGTACTCGAGCCCCGAGAAGGTGATCCAGCCGTCGGCACCCATCACGGTGCCGGTCCCACCCGTCGTGCCGGTGCGGCCGAAGGCGTATTCGGCGCGCGTCGCGGACAGCACCAGGGTGTCGTCGCCGGCACCGCCATCCACCGAGCCGTTGCCGGCGCCGGGAAGCAGCAGGTCATTGCCGTCGCCGCCCTTCAGCGTATCGACGCCGCCCAGGCCCCACACCGTGTCGTCGCCCTTGCCGCCGTCGAGCACGTCGTTGCCGGCGCCGCCGGTCAGGCTGTTGCCCAGATCGTTGCCGGTGCCGGTGAAGGCGGCTCCGCCCAGGTAGACCAGATTGTCCAGCCCGGCCGCCAGCGTGTAGGTCGCCAGGGTGGTGCGGACGGTGTCGGTGCCGCCCAGGTCGGCCAGGATCTTGTCGGAGGCGTTGTCGACCACGTAGATGTCGTTACCGAGCCCGCCGTCCAGGGTGTCGGCGCCGCTGCCGCCGTCCAGGGTGTCGTTGCCGGCCCCGCCGGTCAGGGTATCGGCACCATCCAGGCCGGAGAGGGAATCGGCCCCGTCGCCGCCGGTCATGGCGTTGGCCAGATCGTTGCCGGTGCCGACGAAGGAGCCGCCGCCGGTGTTCACCAGGTTCTCGACGTTGGCGCCCAGGGTATAGCTGGCCAGCGTGGTCCGCACCGTGTCGGTGCCGGCCGAGGCGGCCTCGCTGACCACGTTGTGGGAATCGACCACCGTGTAGGTGTCGTTGCCCTTGCCGCCGGCCAGGGTCTCGGTACCGGACCCGAAGGTCACCGCATCGTCGAAATCGCTGACCACCTTGGCGGTCAGTTGCGCCAGCGTCAGGTCGCCGTTGCCGAAGCGGAAGACCTCCACCCCCGACACCACGTCGGTCCCCTCGCCGACGATTTGCAGCTCGGCGGCCGAAATGCGGGTGACGGTGAACCCCAGGAGGTTGCCCGAGAACACCGCCACGTCGGCACTGCCATCGCCGCCCTTCAGCACGTCGTTGCCCGCGCCGCCGACCAGGGTGTCGTCGCCCTTCAGCCCCGACAGCGTGTCGTTGCCGGTGCTGCCGGTAATAACGTTGACGTCGTCGTTGCCGGTCCCGGCGAAGGCCGCCGAGCCGGTGTACTGCAGATTGTCCAGGCCGGCCGCCAGCGTATAGGTCGCCAGGGTGGTGCTGACGGTGTCGCGGCCGCCCGCATCGGCCAGGATCTTGTCGGAGGCGTTGTCGACGACATACACGTCGTTCCCCAGCCCGCCATCCAGGGTGTCGGCCCCGCTGCCGCCGTCCAGGGTGTCGTTGCCGGCCCCGCCCGTCAAAGTGTTGGCCTCGGCGTTGCCGGTGATCTCGTTGTCGAGGGCATTGCCGGCGCCGATCTTGGCCTTGGCCAGCAGCACCAGGTTCTCGACGTTGTCGGCGAGGACGGAGCTGACCGAGGACCGCACCGTATCGGTGCCGCAATCGGGGTCTTCCTCGACCGTATCCAATGCGCTGTCCACCACATAGGTGTCGTCGCCGGCACCGCCGATCATGCGGTCGTTGCCGGCGCCGCCGTCAAGGCTGTCGTTGCCGGCAAGACCGATCAGGGTCTCGTTGCCTTCGAAGCCGGTCAGCGTATCATTGCCGGACGTTCCCTCGATGGACGAGGAATAGGAATCCAGCGGGTTGTCGACGATGAAGACGTCCTGCTTGCCGTTGGTGTCGCCGTCCACCAGGTTGGTGGCGCTGCTGTAGAAGGTGATCCAGCGGCCATTGGCGGAGATGCTGGCGGTGATGCTGTCGCCGTCGCCGAGCGCCCCGTCCGCAGCCTTGCTGACCAGCGCGATCTGGCCGGTCACCATGTCCTTCACGAAGACATCGAATTTGTCGTTGGTGTCGCCGTCGACCAGATTGGTGGCGTCGCTGAAGAACACCACATAGCGGCCGTCACCCGACAGCACCGGCACGTAGGAGACGCCGTCCGGCAAGGCACCCGACGCCGACGAGCTGGCCAGCGTCAGCGTGCCGGTCACCATGTCCTTGACGAAGACGCTTTGCCAGCCGTTGCCCCCGGTGTTGGTGGAGGTCGAGGTGAAGGCGACGTAGCGGCCGTCGTACGAGATGTCCGGTGAGCGGTCGTAGTTGTTGGAAACCGTTCCGCCAGCCGTCTTGCTGACAAGGTCCACCGCACCGGTGGCGATGTTCTTGCGCCAAATCTCGGTGAAATTGGTGTCGACGCCGAGATTGTCGGCCTCGCTCTGGAAAACCACATATTTGCCGTCGCCCGAGATGGTGCCCATCTTCGAGGGCTTGTCGGCGGAAACGCCGCTGCCGGTGGTGCTGATCTGCACCAGGGTCCCGTCGCTCTTCTTGAGGAGTTCCTGGTAGTCGCCGCTCTTGACGCCGAACGCGGTGTTCCAGCCCGAATAGAAGACGGCGGTCTTGCCGTCGTCCGAGAGGGAGCCGAAATCGCAGCGGCCGTCGCCCTGCGTCGTGCCCTTGGTGTCGACGCGGGTGGTGACGCCGGTGGTGACGTCGTACTTGAAAATGTCCTGCTTGTTGTTGGTGTCGCTGCCGACCAGATTGGAGGCGATGCTGCTGTAGATGATGTACTTGCCGTCCGGCGTGATCGAGGCGTTGTAGGACGTCTCGTTGGCCAGCGCCGTCGCCGGCTTGGAGATGATCTTCAGATCGCCGGTGACCAGGTCCTTCAGGTAGACGTTGGCGACCAGCGACTTGTCGTAGCCGTGGGCGGTGCCGAACGCGGTGTAGACCACGTAGCGGCCGTCGTTGGTGACCTCGGGGCCGCGCTGATTGACGCCTGAACCACTGGAATCGGCGACCACCGGGTCGCGGGCGTCGTCGTTGCCCTGCACACCGTCCTTGGACAGGTTGACGCGGGTGGGGCGGATGGTGATCTCGGGCATGTTATCTAGAACCAGCGCGCCACCGCTGAAGGCGAAGTTGTCGGCCGTATATTGGCCATTGAGAACCACCCTCAGGTCGGCTCCCGCCACCGTATCGGTGCCGAGATAAAGGGTCGTCAACCCGCCGCTCACCGACAGCTGGATCTGGTTCTGCCCAACGGTTGCGCCATTGGCGGCCGTGATCGACGCGAAACTGGCCCCGGCGACCTTGATCGACTCGCCCAGCGAGTAATCGGTCAGTGTCACGGTGCTGCCGTCGGCGGTCAGTTGGAAGACATCATTGCCGGCCCCCCCGGCCACGGTATCCTGGCCGCCGCCGCCGATCAGGGTGTCGTCGCCGCTGCCGCCCACCAGCACGTTGCCGCCCGCAGTGCCGATCAGGGTGTCGTCGCCGCTGCCGCCGGTGGCGTTCTCGAGAACGGTGCCGAAACCGACGAATTCCTGGCCGGTGGCATTGAGGCTCTCGGTGTACGAGCCGATCCAACTGCGGTGCCCGGCATTGAGGTCGACGACGCAGGCCTGCGTCTGCGCGGCCGCGGACAGGGTGTCGCAGCCGGCGCCATCCCACAGCACCGCCGAGCCGCCCAGGGCGTAGGTGTCATCGCCGGTGCGCACCGCGGTGTTGGGCCCGTAGATCCACTGGATCGCCGCGATGTCGTACAGCCCCAGCACACCGCCGATGCTGGGATCGTAGGTGGAATAGGACATCTGGGTGTTGGCGACGGTGTCCTCGGCATCCGGCAGGTAGGGGCCGAGCGAGCCGCTGTCGTAGTTGCCCGGGTGCTTGAGCCCGAGGGCGTGTCCAATCTCATGGATGAAGACGTGGAGGTCGGTGCCGGTCTGGTCGCGATCGATGTAGACGTCACCGTTGGTGGGATAGAGCGCGTAGCCCTCCACATTGCCGGGGATGTCGACACTGCCGAAGCGGATGTCGACCGCGGAGCCGTCGGTCACTTTGGTGAACGTCACGCCGGCCACCGCCGCCCAGACCGCCAGCGCCTGCCGCACCGCATCCTGCTGCGACGACGTCATCACCGCGAAGTTGGAGGCGCCGTACTGGGTGGCGTTCTCGGTCGCCTGCGTCATGAAGCTGTAGGTGATGGTGCTGGCGGCGCCGATGGTGCTGCCCCAATGGGTGCCCGAGATCAGCGCTGAGACGAAGTAGGGCAGCTGCCGCACACCGTCCAGGTAGGTCACCGTCTCGATGTCCGGCGAGACATAGACGAAGTCGCCCGAGACGATGACGCTGTCGTTGCCGCCGCTGTCGATGATAACGTCGTTGATGTCGTCGACGTAATAGAGGTCGTCGCCGAGCCCGCCGGACATGGTGTCGCCGCCGGTGCCGCCGTCGAGGGTGTCGTTGCCGCCACCGCCGTAAAGCGAATCGGCGCCAGCCCCGCCGTCGAGAACGTCGGCCGACGATCCCCCCCAGATGGTGTCAACCCCGTTCCCGCCCGACGCCACCAGCTTGGAGTGCTCGGCCGAGATGTAGTCGTCGCCGTCGTCACCGTACAGGGTGACCGTATTGCCCCCCGTCTCCGTGGTGTCGCCGTAAAGGTGGTCGTTGCCGGCGCCCCCCCAGATGACGTCGTTGTACGAGCTGCTGAAGATCACGTCGTTGCCGGCACCGCCGTCGGCGAGCAGCTTCGACAGGCGCGCCTCGATGTGATCGTCACCATCGCCCCCCGAGACGGTGATGGTGTTGCCGCCGGTGTGCGTGTCGCCGAAGATGAGGTCGGCCCCGCCATCGCCCCAGATGGACTCCGCACCCGAGCCCGAATAGATGGTGTCATTGCCGTCGCCGGCCGCGATGGTTTCGGCGCCTGATCCGCCCCAGACGGTGTCGGAGCCGGCGCCGCCGAGGATGGTGTCCGAGCCGGTGCCGCCCCAGATGCTGTCGTCGCCAATGCCGCCGTCGAGGTAATTGTCACCGACATAGCCTTCGAGGCGATCATTGCCCGCCTCGCCAAAGGCGACGATGGAGTCCTTCTGACCGGACAGCAAATCGTTGCCGTCGCCGCCGTACATGGTGACGTGATCACCGCCGACCGCGTTGGACGCGTAGTTCCCGTAGAGGCTGTCGTTCCCGCCGAGGCCGTAAAGGACGTCGTTGCCGCCCCACGAACTGATGGTGTCGTCGCCCGAGGTTCCGGTCAGGGTCTCGGTCGAGGTCGTACCGTTGATCGCCACCGCTTGGTCACCACGTCTAATAGTAGGCCATCCCGTGCTCATTTTGCGCCAGGGACCACTTTCGATAAAGATCTTTATCCAAAGGTGGCGTTCGGAAAATTCGAATAAAATTGGGCTAATGTTTGCCGCCCCATTAAGACGGATCGGCGATGGATGAATTGAACTCCCCCACAATCTTTGACGCGGACAAAAAAAGGGCGCCGCATGCGCGACGCCCTTTGATGGTTAGTGGCTGACGGCGGTCAGTGGTTGACCGCGCCCGCCGCGCCGATGCCGGTCTGCGACCGGACGTACTGGTCGCCGAAGGCCTCGCGCTCCTTGGCGGCCGCCGGGCTGCGGTCGAGCTTCGACACCAGGATGGTGACCACGAAGGCCAGCGTCATCGAGAACAGGGCCGGATGCTCGTAGGGGAAGATCGGCGCCGGGTTCTCCAGCACCACCACCCACACTGCCTTGGACAGCACCACCAGGGTGACCGCCGAGACCAGGCCGGCGATGCCGCCGGCCAGGGCGCCCTTGGTGGTCAGACCCTTCCAGTACATGGACAGGATCAGCACCGGGAAGTTGGCGGAGGCGGCGATGCCGAAGGTCAGGCCGACCAGGAAGGCCACGTTCTGCTTCTCGAACATGATGCCGAGAACCACCGCGACCACGCCGAGCACCAGCGAGGACAGCTTGGAGACGCGCATCTCCTCCCGCTCGGTGGCGCGGCCCTTGCGGATCACCCGGGCGTAGATGTCGTGGGAGATCGCCGAGGCGCCGGCCAGGGCCAGGCCCGACACCACCGCCAGGATGGTGGCGAAGGCGACCGCCGACAGGAAGCCGAGGAAGAGGTCGCCGCCCAGCGCCTTCGACAGGTGCATCACCGGCATGTTGCCGCCGCCGAGCAGCTTGCCGCCGACCTTGCCGCCCTCGAAGAACTGCGGGTCGGTGCCGACGATGGTGATCGCCGCCAGGCCGAGGATGCAGACCAGCAGGAAGAAGAAGCCGATGAAGCCCGAGGCCACGAACACGCTCTTGCGCGCTTCCTTGGCGTTGGGGACGGTGAAGAAGCGCATCATGATGTGCGGCAGGGCGGCGGTGCCGAACAGCAGGCCGAGCGACAGCGACACCGCCGAGACCGGATCGGCCAGCAGCGAGCCGGGGCCCATGATCTTGACGCCTTCCTTGTGCGAGGCCACGGCGCTCTTGGCCATGGTTTCCAGGCTGAAACCGAAGTGGTTGAGCGCCAGCAGGGTCAGCAGGCAGCCGCCGCCCAAGAGCAGCACCGCCTTGACGATCTGCACCCAGGTGGTGGCGATCATGCCGCCGAAGGTCACGTAGATGACCATGAGCACGCCGACCACCACCACGGCCACGGCGTAGTCGAGGCCGAACAGCAGTTTGATCAGCTGGCCGGCACCGACCATCTGCACGATCAGGTAGAAGCACACCACGGTCAGCGAGCCCAGCGCCGCGAAGGTGCGGATCTTGGACTGGTCGAGCCGGTAGGACGCGATGTCGGCGAAGGTGTAGCGGCCCAGGTTGCGCAGGCGCTCGGCCAGCAGGAACAGGATGATGGGCCAGCCGACGAAGAAGCTGATGGTGTAGATGAAGCCGTCGAAGCCCTTGGCGAACACCAGGCTCGACAGGCCCAGCAGCGTCGCCGCCGACATGTAGTCGCCGGCGATGGCGAGGCCGTTCTGGAAGCCGGTGATGCCGCCGCCGGCGGTATAGAAGTCGCTGGCCGAGCGGGTGCGCTTGGCCGCCCAGTAGGTGATGCCGAGCGTCAGCACCACGAATGCGAGGAACATGCCGATGGCGGTCAGGTTGACCGGCTGCTTCTCGGCGGCGCCCACGTCGGGGGCGGCGATGGCGGGGGCGGCCAGCGCCACGGCGAACACCAGGGCGGCAGCCAGCGAGGCGAGAATGCGGGTTCTCATTTCAGGCTCTCCCGCACCAGATCGGCATTCAGCTCCTCGAAGGGACCGTTGGCGAAATGCGAGTAGATGCCGGTCAGCAGCCAGGAGACGATGATGATGGTGGCGCCCACCGGCACACCCACGGTGAGGGTCGATCCCTCGGACAGCGGGGCGCGCAGGATGTCGGGCGCGAAGGCGACGACCATCATGAACAGGTAGTAGGACACCAGGACGATGCCGGACAGCGTCAGCGCGAGACGTCCGCGGCGCTGGACCAACTCCTGGAACTTCGGGTTCTGGCGAACCTTTTCGTAGACGGGATCGGACATTGTTCCTCCGAATGATGGGACCCCGGAGGTCGGGATCCTGTTCTCCTTGGGCCGCCCGCGGGAAAGGCCGCGAAAGCCAAGTCCTCGCTTTTGGCGAGCGTTACCGAACCCGTTATCACAACAGTTTTTCTTGATTCTGCCCCAATTGTATCCAATTGTTACAGCGAGTTTTCTTGAGCCTCTCCGCCCGGCTCTGTACCCTGGGCCATCCATACTCACCTTGCCCGGCCCGACCCATGCTCAGGTCAAAACTGTTTCTGCGGCTGTTTTCGACCATCCTGCTGATCCTCGGGCTGTTCTCTTCCGCGGCCTACCTGTTCTCGGTGCCGCTGATCGAGGAGAAGGCCTACGAGATCGAACTGGATGCCAGCCGCACCATCCTCGACAACGTGTTCGAGCTGGTCAGCACCATCCGCGGCGGCCTCGACGAGCAGCGGGCGATCACCGTCGAGTCCTACAAGGCGCAGATGCGCAACGTGGTGTCGCTGGCCGCCGGCTACATCGAATACGTGTTCGGACGCATGGACCGCGGCGAGATCTCCGAGGCGGAAGCCCGGCGGCTGGTCTTCGAGGGCCTGAAGACCTTCAAGTACGGGCAGGACGATTACGTCTGGGTCAGCGACTACAATTCCGTCCTGCTCTCCCACCCCGACCGCAATTTCCAAGGAAAAAGCGCCGCCGACCTGCGCGACGACGCCGGGCAGCCCATCGTGCCCACCATCATCGCCATGGCCCGCGCCCAGGGCGAGGGCTTCCACACCTATCCCTGGCAGCGCCTCAACAGCGAACTGCCGATCCAGAAGATCTCGTATTTCCGGGACCTGCCGCAGCGCGGCATCGTGGTCGGCACCGGCGCCTACATGGCCGACATCGACGCCGAGGTGAACCGGCGCAAGGAGGCCGCCACCGCCAACCTGCGCGAGGCGCTACGCAACATCCGCATCGCGCGCACCGGCTACGTCTACATCTTCGACGCGGCCAACAACATGATCATCCACCCCAATTCCAACATCGAGGGTACCGCGTTCGGCAACCTGGCCAATCCCACCACCGGCCGGCCGATCAGCGAGGATCTAAAGGTCGCGGCCGAGAAGGGCGTCCACCTCACCTACCTGTGGGACAAGCCCAGCGACCCCGGCAACTACGCCTACGAAAAGATCAGCTGGGTGCGGCACTTCCCCGGCTTCGACTGGTACATCGCCTCGTCGGTCTACGTCGAGGAACTCAGGCGGTCGTCGACGGTGCTGGGCAACCGCATCCTGGCCATCTCGGTGGCAGTGCTGCTGCTCGGCTGCGGCCTCGGCTATGTCGCCGCCCGTCGCCTGGTGCAGCCCCTGCGCCGGCTGGCCGAGACTGCCGCCCAGGTGCGGGCCGGCGACCTCGAGGCCGAAAGCGGCATCGTCCGCGACGACGAGATCGGCGTGCTGGCGGCCGCCTTCGACGGCATGATCCACCGGGTGCGCGACAACATCGCCACCCTCGACAGCCGCGTCCACCAGCGCACCAAGGCGCTGCAGGACGCCATCGCCGCCCAGGAACAGGTGCAGGCGGCCCTGGCCGAGGCGGAATCCCGCCAGCGCCTCATCCTCGACGCCATCCCCGCCTCCATCGCCTATCTCGACCGCGACGAGCGGGTGCGCTTCGCCAACCGCCATTGGGCCGAACTGGTGCTGCGCGACAAGGACTCGGTGATCGGCGAGCCGCTGGCGGCGCTGGTGGGGCGCCGCGCCTACGCCCATCTGCTGCCCTTCCTCAAGCGCACCCGCTCGGGCGCCGAGGCGACGTTCGAGTATTCCTTCCCGCGGGGCGGCCGCACCGTGGTCACCAAGAACATGCTGATCCCGCAACTGTGCTGCGGCGGCAGCGAGACGGTGGGGCTTTTCGTGCTGGCCCTCGACATCACCGACGAGAAGGAGACCGAGAAGCAGCTGATGGAGGCCCAGCGCCTCAAGGCGGTGGGGCAGCTGTCCGGCGGACTGGCGCACGACTTCAACAACCTGCTGTCCATCATCCTCGGCAACCTGTCGGCGGCCCGCGAGAAGTTCGCCGAAGTGGACGGCCTCGACGCCTATCTTGAGCCGGCCCAGCGGGCGGGACGGCGGGGCGCCGACATCACCAGCCGCCTGCTCGCCTTCTCGCGCCAGCATCCCCTGAAGCCCGAGCCCATCGAGGTCTGCGGGCTGGTGCGCGAGATCGCGGTGCTACTGCGGCGCTCGTTCCCCAGCACCATCGACATCGCCGTCCCCGACGAGGACGGGCGCTGCTGGGCCATCGCCGACCAGGCCCAATTGGAGAACGCGCTGGTCAACCTCGCACTCAACGCCCGCGACGCCATGGCCGAGGGCGGCAGCCTCTCCATCCAGGTCGCCACCCGCACCGTCGCCCAGCCCCTGGTGTTCGACGAGCCGGTGGCCCCCGACGACTATCTCGAGATCCGGGTCGCCGACACCGGCCAGGGCTTCGCGCCCGAGGCGCTGGCGCGGGCGTTCGAGCCCTTCTACACCACCAAGACCCTGGGCTCGGGCCTCGGCCTGTCCATGGTCTACGGCTTCGTGAAGCAGTCGCGCGGCTTCATCCACATCGACAGCGCAGAGGGGGCCGGCAGCGTCATCACCATCCTGCTGCCGCGCGCCGAGCCGACGCAATTGGCGGCGGAGCCGGGGGTGACGGTGGCTCCGGCCACCCCGGACATGCGCTGGCATGGCCAGCTTGCCCTGGTGGCGGAAGACAACGACGACGTCCGCCAGATCATGCGCCAGCAGCTGGTCGAGCTCGGCTTCTCGGTGGTCGAGGTGGCCAGCGGCGATGAAGCCGCCGAACTGGCCGACCAGATCGAGGACCTGTCGCTGCTGGTCTCGGACATCGTCATGCCCGGCCTGTCGGGCCTCCAGTTGGCGGCCCGGGTGCGGGCCAGCCGGCCGGCGATGAAGGTCGTGCTGATCAGCGGGTTCTCGGTCGAACAGGCAGAGGTCGACGAAGGTGTGGTCATCCTGCGGAAACCGTGGGAAAAACGGGACCTGATAGCGGCGATCGGCCGCTCGCCGGACTGAAGAGGGAACGCCGGATGGTCAACGGCAAGCGCATCTACCTGATCGAGGACGATCCCGACATCCGCAAGCTGGTGGCCGGGGTGCTCGAGGGCTACGGCTATCAGGTGACGGCGTTCGGCGGCGGCCGCGAAGCCCGACAGGCCATCCGCCTCGAGGCCCCGGACCTCTGCATCGTCGACCTCGGCCTGCCCGACATGGACGGCCTCACCCTGGTGCGGGAGTTGTGGGAAGACGTGCGGTTCGGGGTCATCATCCTCACCGGGCGCGGCGGCACCTCAGACCGGGTGCTCGGGCTGGAACTGGGCGCCGACGACTACATCGTCAAACCGTTCGAGCCGCGCGAGTTGGTGGCCCGGGTCAACAGCGTCATCCGCCGCCGCGACCAGCTGGTCGCCGCCGCCGGCACGCCCGGGACGGCGCGGGCGCGCTTCGCCGAATGGACCTTCGACGTCGGCAATTTGACGCTGACCGCCGACGATGGACGCGTCGAGAGCCTGACCGCCGCCGAGGCGGCGCTGCTGCTCGCCCTGGTCAAGGCGCCCAAGCGGGTGCTGTCGCGCGAGCAGCTGCAGGGACCCGACATGGACCGCGACGACTTTCCCTATGACCGAAGCATCGACGTGCGGGTGTCGCGGGTACGCAAGAAGATAGAGACCGACCCCAAGCAGCCTCGCTTGATCAAGACGGTCTACGGCGCCGGCTACCTGTTCGCCGCCGACGTCGCCTGGGTGTGACCCGGCCCGCGTAACAATTGGTCATAATCCGGAGAAACTTCCGAAAAGCTGGATTGCTACATCCTCTTCCCAACGCCGCACCAAGGGCGGGCAGCCAAGACGCCCACGCCAAGACGCCAAGGGGAGAGAAGGTCCATGACCGTCACCGATCCGTACGAACTCGGACTCGACAAGAACGACGCCAATTTCGTTGCGCTGACCCCTCTCACGTTCCTTGAGCGTGCCGCCGCGGTGTGGCCTGAGCGCGTGGCCCTGGTCCACGGGCCGGTGCGCCGCACCTGGGCCGAGACCTTCTCCCGCGTGCGCAAGCTCGCCGCCGCCCTGGCGCAGCGCGGCATCGGCAAGGGTCACACGGTGGCCGTGCTGGCCGCCAACACCCCCGAGCTGTTCGAGGCGCATTTCGGCGTGCCGCTGGCCGGCGCCGTGCTCAATGCCATCAACACCCGCCTGGACGCCGAGGCCATCGCCTTCATCCTCACCCACGCCGAAGCCAAGATCCTGATCGTCGACCGCGAGTTCTCGGGCGTCGCCAAGAAGGCGCTGGCGAGCCTGGGCAAGGCGATCCCGGTCATCGACATCGACGACCCGCAATATTCCGGCGGCACGCTGATCGGCGAGAAGGACTACGAGGCCCTGCTGGCCGAGGCCGACGGCGAGCATCCCTGGACCATGCCGAGCGACGAGTGGCAGGCCATCGCGCTCAACTACACCTCGGGCACCACCGGCAATCCCAAGGGCGTGGTCTACCATCACCGCGGCGCCTACCTGAACGCGGTTTCCAACGCGCTGTCGTGGAAGATGGGCGACGCCCCGGTCTACCTGTGGACCCTGCCGATGTTCCACTGCAACGGCTGGTGCTTCCCGTGGACCATGGCGGTCACCGCCGGCACCAGCGTCTGCCTGCGCGCCGTGCGCGTCGAGGCGATCCTGGCGGCGGTGCGCGACGAGAAGGTCACCCATTTCTGCGGCGCCCCGATCGTGCTCAACATGATCAACAATGCCCCCGAGGCGCTGAAGGCCGGGATCTCCCACCCGGTCAAGGTGATGACCGCCGGCGCCGCCCCGCCGGCCGCGGTGATCGCCGGCATGGAGCGCATGGGCTGGGAGGTCACCCACGTCTACGGCCTGACCGAGTGCTACGGCCCCACCGTCGTCTGCGTCTGGCACGACCGCTGGGACAATCTCTCCATCGACGAGAAGGCGGCCCTGAAGGCACGCCAGGGCGTGCGCGGCCCGATGCTGGAAGGCCTGATGGTCGCCGACCCGCTGACGCTGGAGCCCTGCCCCAAGGACGGCATGACCATGGGCGAGATCTTCATGCGCGGCAACAACGTGATGAAGGGCTACCTCAAGAACCTGCCCGCCACCGAGGAGAGCTTCAAGGGCGGCTGGTTCCACACCGGCGACCTCGCGGTCTGGCATGCCGACGGCTATGTCGAAATCAAGGACCGCTCGAAGGACATCATCATCTCGGGCGGCGAGAACATCTCGTCCATCGAGGTGGAGGACGTCCTCTACAAGCACCCCGACGTGCTCGAGGCCGCCGTGGTCGCCCGCCCCGACGAGAAGTGGGGCGAGACGCCCTGCGCCTTCATCAATCTGAAGGACGGCGCCGAGGCCAGCGAGGCCGACATCATCGCCTTCTGCCGCAGCCACATGGCCCACTTCAAGGCGCCGCGCACCATCGTCTTCGGCGCCCTGCCCAAGACCTCCACCGGCAAGATCCAGAAGTTCATGCTGCGCCAGAAGGCCAAGGAGCTCTGACCATGAAGGTACTGGTCGCCGTCAAGCGCGTCATCGACTACAACGTCAAAATCCGGGTCAAGGCCGACAGTTCCGGCGTGGAGACGGCGAACGTCAAGTTCTCCATGAACCCTTTCGACGAGATCGCGGTGGAAGAAGCGGTCCGCATGAAGGAAGCCGGCAAGGCGAGCGAGATCGTGGTGGTGTCCATCGGCCCGGCGGCCGCGCAGGAGACCATCCGCACCGCTCTCGCCATGGGCGCCGACCGCGGCATCCTGGTGCAGACCCCCGAAAGCGGCGAGGGTTCCGAGATTCAGCCCTTGGCGGTGGCCAAGCTGCTGAAGGCCCTGGTCGCCAAGGAGGGCCCCGAGCTGGTGGTTCTCGGCAAGCAGGCGATCGACGACGATTCCAACCAGACCGGCCAGATGCTGGCGGCGCTGCTGGGCTGGCCGCAGGGCACCTTCGCCTCGAAGGTCGGCATCGACGGCGGCAAGGCCGAGGTCACCCGCGAGGTGGACGGCGGCCTGGAGACGGTCAGCCTGACGCTGCCGGCGGTGGTGACCACCGACCTGCGCCTCAACGAGCCGCGCTACGCCAGCC
>JBLNCP010000038.1:0-48813 GCA_050260775.1 Solirubrobacterales bacterium
GAGGGACGGCGTGTCCCATCATCCCCAACCAACGCGGCACACAGCCATGTACCAGTGCCACGCACCACCATTTCTTGGGCACGGGAAAGGATTGCATGGACGTCTGCCGCGAAAACCTCGCCATCAAGGACAGCCAGTGAAAACTTGGACACCTCGCCCCAGTGGCGGTCCTGGTATAGGCGGCCCATCGCGGTCAACCACAGCACCATCCACCATGCGGCCAAGGCGGTGTTCGATGGGAGATCCCGAAACGCACGCCGTTGTTTAAGCGCTTCAAAAAACGTCTTTGATGTCAGCAATCCAGGCGCACCGGAACTTTGGTCAATGTGCACCACCCCATACGCGACATCTTTAATCCCGGGCATATCCATCTGCGAATAGCGAAACAGGTGAAGACCCTGCCCGAGAAGAAGGTTCCGAATGAACGCGTAATCCTCATCGGGCGCCTCGTCCAACAGGGTTGCTGCTTTTATTTCCCCGGGCATCGCTGACCTGGATCCCGATGGCTTGGTCTCGATCAGGCGATACGTTATGAGCGCACGCTGCACCAATCCGATGTCAACCGGGTCCATGCGAATCACTCCTGGCGATCATGATGTCATGCCCCCTGATGGTCAGGCCGACTGAATTGGCGACGCTGGTGACGGAAGGGCCGCGACTTACCTCAAGAGCAGCAAGGGAAGATCCCGAAGGCGGTGCAAGCGTCGTTCCGTAAAGAACCGCGATTTCGGATGGATCAAGCGGCGGAAGCGGCAGATTTCCGGCTAACAGCGCAAACAAGGACAGCGGAGCCCCATTGACGTTCTCCGACACATGCTGGGTATAGGCGTCAACCAGCGCCGCTAGACGGGCCTCCGAGACGCCATCAGGAGGGGGCGTGAGCGGTCGCAACACGACTGTCTCCGGGGCCGCGGGTGCTGGCGGGACCGGGACAACCCCCTGCAACAGCGCGACATCCAATGGCACGATCTCAAGCTGCGAGGGAGCGGTCACATCAGCCATTGCGGCAACCACTTCATCATTTGGGACGGCACTGACAAGCCAGTGGGCCAGGAGGTGGTCGAAGCGGAACATCCTGGTCGAAGCCGCGGGCCGCTCATTTAGCCGCCGGAGAAGACGCGCGAGGTGGCGATCCAGCCGTTGGCAAGCAGTTAACAGTGTCCGCATATCTTCTTGCAGCCCTAAAAGGGCCAGATAGCTCTCGTTCTTCAGCTTTTCGTCCAGCTGCAGTTCAACAAACGCCAAAATCTCATGAACGATACCCTGCGTCTTGGCGATGGAGGCTGCATACGACGTGCCGCTGCGGATGAAATGGTCCCGGAGGTCATTTGCACCTAACCGCTCGTCGGCTTCTGTGATTGCATGCCCGGTGCTCCGGAGGCGGCTAAGTAGCGCACTGCAGGCTTCTCGGGCGCGGACATATTGCCCATCCTCAATGAGCCGCCGCATCTTTTGAGCGTCGAGATCAGCGAACTCGGTGTCGGCCAGAGAAATGGAATACCCCAGCGCCTCTCGTCCTGCCGGAGACAGGCGCACTGCGGCGAGGGAGTCATGCGGACGCAGCAGCAGGGCCGTTTCCACCGGGTCAACCGCCCCGGAAGGGGAAAGGAACATGATTGTGGTGGATTGGCTCAGTCGATGCGCGACATAGCGAACATCTTCGAGGGTTACGTCGGCGTGCCCGACGGCCCGGAAATGGTCCAGGATTGATTCCAGAGGCACCATCGTCTCGTTGTCGCGCTCCTCCTTTTCCTGAAGGAAGGTCAGCAGGCACACCCCAAGATCAAGCCAATAAGCATTGGTCTTCGTGGGCTTTTCCCGCTCGCGCGCCGATTTTCGAGTTTCCCCGGGCATCACATCACTGTCATGCAGCGACACCAATGAGGAAGCGCAGCCGAGAAATGAACGCCAGGTCACACGGGCACCCTTCCTGCATTGAGTCCAGTAACTAGACGCAGTAGGCCGGAAGGGCGCAGCGTTGTCAATAGCTGCGCGGCATGCTATAGACTGGGACCGGCATTTCGGGGCGTATGGGCATGACCGATCAGTTGACCCGCAGCCAAATTGAACGGCTGCAGTTCATCGAGGACCTGTTGTTCTGGACGGGGCGCGTAGGCAACGGCTCCATCCGCATTCGATTCGACGTGTCCAGGGCGCAAGCTGCCCAGGACATCGGGCGCTACCGCAATATGCAGGCAGAGCGCGGCGTCCAAATCCTCTACGAACCCGGTGACAAGGTATTCCTCGCCCCGCCAAACCTTGCCCCGATCCTGGCAGGGCAGAGCTTCGAGCGATTCCTCGCCATAGCTCGGCAAGAGGAGGTAGCTACAGGGACGATCCTTGACGTCGCGGAAATGCTTCCCCCGGCTCGCCTAGCGCCCGTCGAGGTGGCCCGAGCCCTGGTAAACGCCGTTGTGAATGGAGACGAGGTGCAGGTCGACTACGTCTCCCTGTCGTCAGGCGCGTCGAGGAGATGGCTCGCACCACACGCCTTCGCCCACGATGGGATGCGCTTTCACGTCCGCGCCTTTGACCACAAGCGGGGAAGCTTCGGGGATTTCGTCTTGGGGAGGATCGATTGCGTGCACGGTCGCCGCAAGCGTGGAGTGGATATCGACGCCGATGTCGATTGGTTCGAGATAATAGACCTGGATCTAATCCCGAACCCTTCGCTTTCGCCTGACCAACAGCACATGGTCATGAGGGAGTACGCGTTCGAAGGAGGCGCGCTGACGCACAGAGTACGCAAAGCGATGCTCCTGTACCTGAACAGCAGAATGTTTCTTCATTCCAGCCTCGCGGGGATGACGGACCAACAGAAATACCGGCCATTAGTCCCGCGCGATCAGTTCGCCTACGACCGGATGGTGGACGATCTCCAGTGACCGGCGTCCTTATCTGCCAAGGACGGATCCGTCACCCTTGACGGTCCGTGTGGCAGCGGTGTCTATCCAGCGCAGGAACCGGGGGGAGCGGTGACAGGAGATATATTGACCAGCCAAGTCAAGCGGCTGGCCATTAGGGCCATCCGGGCAGCAATCCTGCCTAGTCTGTCGGCATTTGGCGGCACGTGTCTTTGGCACACCCATGTCGGTACGGTGGTGCTTCAACGGTTGCTTAAGGGGCATTCAACGAAGGTGCAGTGGGGGGTTGGCGGGGTTTCTGTACCCTTATTAAGGCTGGTGCCTCCAACCCTCGGTTCGCGAGATCTTGGCTGCTCCCGTGAGAAGGCAACGCTCCTCGGCGGCGCCTTCCACTCATGGATCATTTTGATTGATTGGCCCCGCGTCCAAGTTGTGGATTTGGCGCTGGACATGTTCCGACACCGCGGAGACCTGTCGCCGTTAGAATTCCCTCTCGTACCGCGCTACCTCTGGGCAGACGTACGCTGGGGCGTCGGCGATGACATGGTTGTGTGTCAGGTGCCGTGGCGCCGAATAAACTATCTCTCGTACCCGGAATTAAAAGATGACGTTCACGCTTGGATAGAGATGAACGAAGAACCCCTGAATTTGATGATCGAGGATGCCTGGGATCGCCTAACTATGACGGCTAGGCGGAAAGGTGTTCGGATCTGATTGCTCCTACATTTCCATGTCAGGGCCTCCGCGCTCTTCATCGGTCGACGCTGACGGGGCCCCATTTAATGCACGCTGATGTGTTTCAACGAGAGCCGTGATTGCCGGCAGCAATCCTTGTTGGATCGCTTCCTCACGGGCATCTGGAGAGCGCAGCACCTGGACTGCGGCGAGGTACTTCACCTGCTCCAACTCCGCTTGCATCCGTGTTGTCCATTCCAGGGCCGCCTCCCGGCCCTCAGCCATTTCAAACACCCCGGCAACCGCGGCGTTGCCAATCTGCTCACAGGCGTCCTGGTAGATGGGAAGAGGATGGGTCAGTGCCTGCGGGGAACTGGCCTGCTCCACCAGACGGGAAAATGCCTGGGCTCGGGCTTGTTGGGAGAGGTGCGGCTGCTCAGCTATTGAAAGGGCGTGCGGTGCCGACGCTGTGGCGCTGCGGGGCACTCCATGGTGCGCTTCCTCGCGCCAAACGAACTGATAGCTAGTGTTCTTGCTTCCACCAGGGTTCTTTGCCAGCAGTCCCCGGCCAATCAGGTCATTGATGTCGCGCTGGGCCGTGTCGGCGGAACACCCGCAAATCGCCATCCACTTCTTGGTGGTCATGGCGCCTTCGAAGCCGTCAAGAAGCTTTCCGAGCACCTTTCTCTGGCGATCGCTGAACGGATGCGCCGTGTGTTCGTGCCAGAACTTCGCCTTGGCGATGACTTTGTCGGCAGTCGCCTCGGCCGCGCTGATGGCGTGCGTGTAGCACTGGGAAAACCATGACAGCCAGTCCGTGATATCGAGATCGCCCTTTTGCGTCTCCTCCAAGATTTCATAATACCGGCTTCTGTGGACCGCGATCTGGCTCGACATGCTGTAGAAGCGCTGGCCGCTGTTCTCCATCTGGGCGACCGCAAGGTCCGCTATCGCCCTCGCAATGCGTCCGTTCCCGTCGTCCATTGGGTGGATCGTGACGAACCAGAGATGAGCAATGCCGGCCCTGATCAGCGGGTCCATTCTGTCGGCGCCCCGACCGACGTTAAACCAAGCAAGGAACTTCGCCATTTCCTCTGGCACCCGGGCAGCCGGGGGAGCCTCGAAATGGATCTTAGGCTGCGGAGAATAATGCTGCGAAACCACCTGCATGGCTCCGTGGCGATCGGTCCGCCATTGGCCGACGTCGATTTTGTCGGTCCCCGAGTAGCCGGTCGGGAAAAGTGCTGCATGCCACCCGAAGATCCGCTCTTCGGTCAGCGGAGCGCCATGGTTCTTGGTGGCGTCCAGGATCATGTCCACCACACCCTCGACCTTGCGGTCGGTGATTGCCAGGCCCCCGTCGGGCATACCGAGGCGCCGCGCGATCGAGGACCGCACACTGGCGGGGTTGAGGACTTCCCCCTCGATGGCACTGGTCTTGACCACATCCTCCGAGGTCGCCTCAAGCTCGGACTGCAGGCGCGCGTCGATCCCGAGATCACGCATGATCCCGAGGAATTGCCCCTGCCTGAAACGAGCTTCAGTTAACGCCGGCAGCAGCTTGTTTGCATCCCAGCGGAATGATGGCCAGGTCGGGTGCTGCCATATGTAGCGAGCCATTTAGCCCTCTTTCACCGCATGTTCTGCGGTGAATATGGGCGCGTTCTCCGCAAACCGCAACTCTAAGTGCGCGATCGCCCCTCGGTCGCAATACCCTATCTCGCAGGGCGCTCAACCAGCTTGCCGTAACCAGTCAGTCATTCTTGCTCTCTGCCTTCCGAAGCCTCAAGCCGACGCGCGAGGACATCCACCTCTGGGCATGCGTTCCGCCAGTGCTTGGGTACGCGCGCCGCTGCGTCTGAAGCCCAGACATACTGCTCGGGCGTCAGCGTCGCGCGGAATGCCAACGCTTGATCGGCAGCCTGAACTAAGCGCTGCGACAGCGCGTCTGTTCGGGAGGCGTTCATCACCCGCCACGCGCGCCAAAGAACGGTAGCCGACAGCGCGTTAGGCCAAGTGCCGTCACACAGACATGCTTGCCCTTGGAGGGCAGCAGCATTGCTCGGATGCGCCTGGCAGATCGCCATCCAGGCTTCGAACGTCATGGGCACACGTCTGTCGCGTCCTAATTGCTGGTCCATCGGACTCCTCCCGTCGGCTTTCGAAGCCTCCAGCTGATTGGCCATGCTGTCTAGGGTGCAATCCGAAGAGCTTCCTGACTTCGGAGAAAAATGGCCTGCGTGGAGTCGAAAATTCAACGGAGGGGGCGATGATGTCGTCAAATCCGGGTGGCATGACAAACACCAGCAAGCATAAATCATTGTTATATCTAAATAATGCCGCGTTTAAACTTGAAATCAGAAAGTGGATTGCGTGCTAAATCCAATAAATAAAAATTGGATGGCGTGAAAATCAAAACCATGCTCAAGCACACTTCTTCACGCGCCCCAAAAACGGCTTGCGAGTCGCGGGCGTGTCGCTGACTATTGGGATGTCCAAACTGAACGAAGGAGAGTGCCGCCAGATAAGTGAATTTTTGACTGGCGTAGGCATTGCCCAACGAAAAACCCCGCCGTGCGACCGGCGGGGCTTCGATGCTGATCCCTAGGCCGAACTCAATCGACCCGACGATCTGATGCATGCTGCGCAAACAAACGCACCTCGCAGCATGCCAGATCGCCGGGTCCTTATCAATGCCTGAGTGATGCCCGATGGGGTGTTACCCAACATGAGGACTCATGTCCGCTCACTTCTTGCTGACTGCCGCAAGCCGGGGTTTCGGTTTGATGCAGATAATGGCGATGTCCGATGCGGAGGTCGTCGATTTTTGCTCTCGCGCCAAATGGCCTGACACTCAGGGCGCTGCTGTTTGTCCATGGTGCAATATGCCAGGGACCGGCCCAGATACCCGCAGGCGATATAAATGCAAATGGTGCCGCCGCCACTTCACGCTAACGAGCGGTACGGCCCTACATGGGGCGAAGCTCTCTCTGCGCCAACTCATACTCGCCGTCTTCATATGGGCGGGTGCGGTTAAAGGGACGTCCGCACTGCAGGTGGCGCGCCTACTGAACGTCCAGCATCGGACTGCCTACATCCTCTGCCACAAGCTCCGCTATGGCCTTCTCATTGAATGTGCCGGTCGAAAAATCGGCGGCGACGGCAAAGAGTGCGCGATGGATGGAGTCTACACCGGCGGACATGTGCGGCCCGCAAATTACCGAAAAAACCGGAGAGATCGTCGCCTGCCAGAAACCGCAGTGACAAAAGGCAGGTTGTTACAATCGCACGGGAGCTTGGAGATGACGGAAGGACAATCCTCAATGTCGCCCCGACAGAAGCCGGAAGTGTCGAACACCTTGCCAGGTACATTCTTCCTGGCACCACGATACACGTCGATGAAGCGGCGTCGTGGAACGATCTCGACAAATCATACGAGGTACTGAGGATTAATCACCAGGAGGCCTATTCTCATGCTGGCGCATGCACGAATGCCGCGGAAAGCCTCTTCTCCCGATACCGGAAGCTAGAACGGGGGCAGCATCACCACATTGCGGGGCCGTACCTCCAGCGCTATGCGATAGAGGTTGCGTTCCGGGAGGACCATCGGCGGCTATCCCAACTGGAACTGACGATGCTGATCCTTCACCTGGCGCTGACATGTGGCCCGGATCCTGCGTTTAAGTCGGGAGGGGCTAAGGCGCCGGTTCGTTGAGTTGCCATATATAACGATTGCCGGGGCCGCGGATCTGTGTGACCACGCCGCGGCCCTTTAACTTGGCCAACGAACGCCGCACTGCCTGCATCAGGATCAGAAACTGTTCACGGGTTGGGGGCGGCGCGCCTAGGAGGACGAGGTAGCGTTCCGCAATCACCTGCGCAGACAGTGGTTTTGGCGCGTCCCTGAGGATTTTCCTCAATAGCCGACTCAGGTCACCACGGCGCCGGACCTGCGCAATCACTTCCGGCTTAGGCTCGGCGATCAGTCTTATGGTGGCGTCGATGTGCTCGACATCCTGACGCCTAGCCTCTGCAGCAGCTTCCGCATCCGCCACTGCGGCAATCAACTCATCCCGCCGCTTTAGCAGGATATTCAGCGCAAACTCTTGCGTCGTTGCCGTCATTGCCAACGCCCCCAGTCTTGACCGGCAAGAGCTTATGCGGACGCTGGGCAAAAACGGAATTGGCCTTGGTGGCGTTTGCTACATAATACCGCACTTTCCCCTCGCTCTCCCTCGTTTCCTCCGTTCCGCGCAGCGGCGCTCCTCCTGAAGGCAGGGGCGTATCCGACCGAGGGGGGCCTTTCCAATCCGGCCTTTGCCGACCACCTTTTCGGGCGCATGCTGAAGGCGTGATGCGGGGAGGGCCGGGGCCATGCCTGCGTTCGGGTTTCTGGTGGCGGCGGGATCGGTGGCGGCGGCGGCGCTGTCGGCGGCTGTGCGCTGGCGCCATCAGTTCGGGCCGCCGATCGAGCCGCCGGCGGTGCAGTCGGATTGCGACGGTGAGCCGCATTCGCTGGTGTGGCTGGGCGCCGAGGGCCGGCCCAACCCCCTGCATACCGAGGTGTTTCCCGACTATCCCGCCGCCCTGGTGCGCCAGCGCGAGCTGGGGCGGCTGGGCCAGGCCAGCGTCGTCCGCCACGTCGCCACCGGCCAGGTGCGCATCGACATCGGCACCATCTTCGGCGCCTATTCCCGCATCCGCTTCTGAGCCGTGACAAGATGGTGGCGAAATGGCGCAATGCCGCCATTGCCCGAGGGCGCACAGGCTTCTAATATTCCCGGCGCGATAACGAGGAAGGCGCCGGCTCGTGCGGGTTCTGGTGATCGAGGACGACCGCGAGGTCGCGGCCTATCTGCGCCGCGGGCTGATGGAGCTCGGGGTGGTCGTCGATTGCGTCGGCGACGGCTTCGACGGCCTGCACATGGCGCGCGGCCCCGAATACGATGCCCTGGTCGTCGACCGCATGCTGCCCGGCCTCGACGGGCTGGAGCTGATCCGCCGACTGCGCGGTGAGGGGGTGTCGACTCCCATCCTGATCCTGTCGGCGCTCGCCCACGTGGACGAGCGCATCCGCGGCCTCAAGGCCGGCGGAGACGACTACGTCACCAAGCCCTACGTGCTGGCCGAGCTGCATGCCCGCCTCGAGGCGATCGTGCGCCGCCGCGACGGCGGGCAGGGCGCCGCCATCCTCAAGGCCGGCGACCTGGAGATGGACGTCCCCGCCCGCGTGGTGCGCCGCGCCGGCAAGCCCATCGCGCTGCACCCGCGCGAGTTCCGGCTGCTGGAATACCTGATGCGCCATGCCGGCCAGGTGGTCACCCGCACCATGCTGCGCGAGGCGGTGTGGGACTATCATTTCGACCCGCAGACCAACACGCTGGACGTCCACATCAGCCGCCTGCGCCAGAAGATCGAGAAGGGTTTTCCCGGCCAGATCATCCACACCGTGCGCGGTGCCGGCTACTGCCTGCGCAATGTCGAGTAGCTTTCCCCGCCCCGAGCGAACCAGGCCGCCCGGCCGCGACCGGACCAGCCCGTTCCGCTCGGCGACCTTCCGCCTCACCTTGCTGGCGGTGCCGCTGTTCCTGGCGGCCGGCTGGGCCCTGCTCGCCTTCGTCTATGTCAACACCCATGCCATCATGGACCGGCGCGTCAACGCCGGCCTGTCCGCCGAACGCCAGCGCCTGGTCGAGGACCTGCAGCCGGCCGAGCGGCCCGAGGTGATCGACGCCCTGCACGCCCGCGTCGTCGCCGAACGCGGCAGCGCGCGGCTCTACCTGCTGGCCGACGAGGCCGGCGACGTGCTGGTCGCCAATTTCAACCTGGCCAAGGAGCTGCTGCCGCGGCCGGGCGCCTTCGCCGACGTCACCGCCAGGCGGGGCTCCGCCGAGGTGCCGGCCCGCCTGCTGGCCGTCTGGCTGCCCAGCGGGCTGACGCTGGTGCTGGGCCGCGACCTCGCCGAGGAACACCAGTTCCGCCTGGTGATCGAGGAGACCTTGGCCATCGCCGTGGTGCTGACGGTGCTGCTGGCGCTGGGGGCCGGCGCGGTGACCAGCCGGGCGGTGCTGCGGCGCCTCGGCGGCTTCAACGCCATCGCCGCCCGCATGCTGCACGGCGACCTCAAGGAGCGCATGCCGGTCTCGGGCAGCGGCGACGAGTTCGACCACCTCGCCGAGAACCTCAACGAGTCGCTCGACCGCATCTCGGAGCTGATGGCGGCGACCCGCCAGGTCACCGACAACATCGCCCACGACCTGCGCGGCCCGCTGTCGCGCATCCGCAACCGCATGGAGCTGGCCCTGGTCACCGGCATGCCGCGCGACGAACTGGAGGAGTTGCTGGCCCTCTCGGTCGATGACGTGGATTCGCTGCTCGGCACCTTCGAATCGCTGCTGGCCATCGCGCGGCTGGAACACGGGGTCTCGCCCGATTTCGCCACGGTCGAGCTGGCGCCGCTGATCGAGGACCTCGTCGACTACTTCCAGCCGCTGGCCGAGGAAAAGAGCCTCGAGCTGTCGGCCGACACCAGTGCGGGCGGTGCTGTCCGTGCCGACCGCAATCTGCTGTTCCAGGCGCTGTCCAACATCGTCGACAACGCGGTGCGCTACACCCCGGAAGGCGGGCACATCGCGGTCCGCCTCGGGCAGCAGGAGGGGGGGGCGGCGGTGGTCATCGCCGACGACGGTCCCGGCATTCCCGCCGAATCGCGGGCCGACGTGCTGAAGCGCTTCGTGCGCCTCGACGCCAGCCGCCACCAGCCGGGCAACGGCCTCGGCCTGGCGGTGGTCGACGCCGTGGCCCGCCACCACCACGCCCGCCTCGTGCTGGACGACAATGCCCCCGGCCTTCGGGTGTCGCTGATACTCCCGATGGATCCTGACAGCGCTCCGGCGAGAACCTGACAACTTGTTCATCTTGCTGCCAGAGGCCTGTCATCTCGGCGGCGTAGCATGGGTACCGTCTCCATCAAAGGGGAGTGTTCCCGTGTACGCCCTCGCCCGCATCGCCTTCCTGGTGCCCAAGCCCGCCCTGCTGCTGGCCGCCGTCGCCGCCTCGGTCAACACCCTGGTGCGCGGCACCGCCGCCCGGCGCCAGCCGCTCGACCGCCCCTTCCCCTTCTTCGGCGAATAATTTCCGGGGAAAAGCCATGAACGGGACGGTCTGGGACCATATCCGCTACGACGCGGTCATGCTGCTGGCCAGCATCGGGCTGTTCGTCGCCTACCACGTGTTCCTGGTGGTCATGGGGCGGCGTGACCGCAATTACAGCTTCCAGCTGGTGATGGCCCGCTCGCGCGCCGCCTGGATCCATGCCGTGATGGAACAGGGCAAGGACATCCTGGCGGTCCAGACGCTGCGCAACTCGACCATGGCGGCGACCTTCCTCGCCTCGACCGCCATCTTCCTGATCACCGGCGTGCTGACGCTGAGCAGCCAGGGCGACAAGCTCGAGAGCCTGTGGCACGCCCTCAACGTCACCGGCGGCGGCGGCCCCGAGGTGTGGCTGCTGAAGATCCTGGCCATGCTGGTGGACCTGTTCGGGGCCTTCCTCAGCTTCACCATGGCCATCCGCATGTTCCACCACGTCGGCTACATGATCAACGTGCCGCTGACCACCATCCACGGCCGGGTGCCGCCCAAGCTGGTGATCGCCCAGCTCAACCGGGCCGGCCATTTCTACTGGTTCGGCATGCGCACCTATTTCTTCCTGGTGCCGCTGGTGCTGTGGCTGTTCGGGCCCGACCTGATGATCGGCTCCACCGTCGTGCTGGTCGCGGTGCTCTACCGCCTCGACCACATGCGGGCCTACGACGATGTCGGCGCCGAGCCGGCCGAGCGCCCGGAAGGCAAGCTGATCGCCCTGCGCTGAACCGCGCCCCCGTCATTCCCGCGCGCCGCGGGAGTCCGTGAACTCGGAAGCCATGGACCCCCGCTCGCGCGGGGGTGACGGCTGACGGTGTCTCTAGTGCTGTTCGCGGGTCGCCGAGAACTTGACGGCGGGGAAGTCCTGCTGGGCGCGGCCCAGCTGCCACGAGTTGCGCGCCAGGTAGACCGGCGAGCCGTCGCGGTCCTCGGCCATGTTGGACTTGTGGGCGGCGGCGAAGCGCTCCAGCTCCTTGGGATCGTCGCAGGCCACCCAGCGGGCGGTGACGAAACCGCCGTCCTCGAACCCGGCCTTGATGTTGTACTCGGCCTCGATGCGGGTGGTCAGAACGTCGAACTGCAGCGGGCCCACCACGCCGACGATCCAGGTCGAGCCGTCGACCGGCTTGAACACCTGCGACACGCCTTCCTCGGCGAGGTCGTCGAGGGCCTTCTTCAACTGCTTGGCCTTCATGGGATCGTCGAGGCGGACGCGGCGCAGCACCTCGGGGGCGAAGGTGGGAATGCCGAGGAAGTTGAGGTCCTCGGACTCCGACAGGGTGTCGCCGATCCGCAGCTGGCCGTGGTTGGGAATGCCCATGATGTCGCCGGGGAAGGCCTCTTCCGCCAGCTCGCGCTCGCGGGCCAGGAAGAACACCGGGTTGACCAGCGCCATTACCTTGCCCGAGCGCACGTGCTTGATCTTCATGCCGCGGCGGAAGCGGCCCGAGCAGATGCGGAAGAAGGCGATGCGGTCGCGGTGATTGGGGTCCATGTTGGCCTGGACCTTGAACACGAAGCCGGTGACCTTCTCCTCGGCCGGATTGACAATGCGCACGTCGGCCTTGCGGGGCAGCGGCGCCGGAGCCAAGTGGCCGACGCCGCGCAGCAGCTCGGCGACGCCGAAGGTCTTCAAGGCCGAGCCGAAGAACACCGGGGTCAGGTGGCCGGCGCGGAAGGCGTCGAGGTCGAATTCGGGATAGCCGGCGCGCACCAGCTCGACCTCCTCGCGCAGCCTCGCCGCGGCGGCCGCGCCCACCGCCTCGTCGAGGCGGGGATCGTCGAGTTCGGCGTCCACCGCGATCTCGGCGATGTGGTCGCCGCGGCCGGGATCGAACAGCACCACGCGATTGCGTACCAGGTCGTAGACGCCTTTGAGGTCGCGTCCCATGCCGATCGGCCAGGTCACCGGCGCCACGTCGAGGGCCAGGGTCTTCTCGACCTCGTCCAGCAGTTCGAACGGCTCGCGGCCCTCGCGGTCGACCTTGTTGACGAAGGTGACGATGGGGACGTCGCGCAGGCGGCAGACCTCGAACAGCTTCAAGGTCTGGGTCTCGATGCCCTTGGCGGCGTCCAGCACCATCACCGCCGAGTCGACGGCGGTCAGCGTGCGGTAGGTGTCCTCGGAGAAGTCCTCGTGGCCGGGGGTGTCGAGCAGGTTGTAGGTCAGGCCTTCGTGCTCGAAGGTCATGACCGAGGCCGACACCGAGATGCCGCGCTCCTTCTCGATCGCCATCCAGTCCGAGCGGGTGCGGCGCTGCTCGCCGCGCGCGCGCACGGCGCCGGCCATCTGGATCGCTCCGCCGAACATCAGCAGCTTCTCGGTGAGCGTGGTCTTGCCGGCGTCGGGGTGGGAGATGATGGCGAAGGTGCGCCGGAGCGCAAACGAGTCTACAAGGGCGTTCATGGGGGCGGTTTTCCCCTTAAGCGGAGCTTAAATCAAGTGCTTTCAGGGAGTACGGGGATGATCGCGCTGACCATCGACGGCGAACTGGAGCGGCGCCTGCGCCAGGTGGCGGCCCAACTGAAGAAGAGCCCCGAGGAATGCGCGCTGTCGGCGGTGCGCACCTTCGTCGCCGACGCCGAGGAGGCCGCCGCCCATGCCGCCCGCTTCGGCGGCGACGGCGTGGTCCGCCCGCCCGACGAGTACTGGGATTAGCGTGGCTGCCCCCACCCCACCCTCTGAGCCGGGGGAGGGAGCCTCGTTCATCCTTCTCCCTCCCCCGCGCCCTCGCGTGGGGGAGGGTCGGGGTGGGGGCCTTTAACGCTCGCGCCTCAGCACGAAACGCACGGTCTGCCCCGCCTTGTTGACGGCGTAGCCGTAGAGCTTGCCGTCCTCGGTCAGGACGCCGTCGAACAGGAAATCGCCCTGGCCGGCCTTGAGGCTGACGGTGCAGCCGCTGACCTTGTCGACGGTGCCGGTGATGGTGGCGCCGTCCTGCCAGCCGAAATCCTGGTTGATCGAGCCCTTGCGCTCCAGCGTCCAGCCGATGGCGCCGCCGGCCCGCTCGAAGCTCCATTTGGTGTTGGGGGCCACCCAGCGGCCGAGCAGCCAGTCGCCGCCGCTCGGCTTGGCGGTGTCGCAGATGGGGTCGGGCGTCGGCTCCGGCGGGGCCGCCTTGGGGAACTTGGGCAGCTCCTGGGCGGCGGCGGGCAGCGCCAGGGCGGCGAGCAGCAGGGCGGTGAGGACGGGGCGCATGGAGCCTCTCACTTGGACTTGGCGGGAACGTAGCCGCGGTCGCGCATGCAACTGCCGGCCAGGGCGTCGGCCTGCCTCTTGGCGGCGGCGCGGTCGAAGTCACGGAACTGGCTGCTGCCCTCCGAATCGCTGTAGCCGATCTGATTTTCCGCCCAGCGGCGGCACGAGCTCCAGTCGCTGGCCCAGCGGCTCTTGGGCTCGCTCGGGTGCATCCATGGGACCGACGACGCGGCGCAGCCGGACACGGTCGCGGCCGTCAGCAGGACGATGGTCAGGCGCTTCACGATGATCCTCTCCGAAAGATGGGCGCATTCCGACACAGGATGGGAAATTTGACAATGCTGTGGCACGGCGGGCGTGTCGTTGTCGATGGCCGAGGCACCGTCTATACTGCACCGCACCATAGGCCCGCGCAGGCGCGGCAGCCCACAGATGGAGAACGAGATGAACGGCGACCTGAACGGGTACTATTTCGAGGAGCTGGATGTCGGCATGTCGGCCGCCTTCGCCAAGACGGTCACCGAGGCCGACATCATGGCCTTCGCCGGCGTTTCGGGCGACTTCAATCCCGTCCACATCAACGAGGAATTCGCCAAGGACACCCTGTTCAAGGGGCGCATCGCCCACGGCATGCTGTCGGCCGCCTTCATCTCCACCGTGTTCGGCACCAAGCTGCCGGGGCCGGGCTGCATCTATGTTTCGCAGATGCTGAAGTTCAAGGCGCCGGTGCGCATCGGCGACACCGTCACCGCCCGGGTCGAGGTGCTCTCCACCCTGCCGGAAAAGAAGTTCGTCACCTTCAAGACCACCTGCACCGTCGCCGGCAAGGTCGTGCTGGACGGCGAGGCCACCCTGATGGTGCCGTCCAAGGGCTGATCCCTGGAGGGAGCTAAGGACCGCCCCCGCGGTCCTTCGCTTTCGGTCTCAGCGGGGAGGCGGGGCCAGATACCCCCGCGCCACCGCCTCGGTCACCAATCCCTTGGCGTATTCGCCAAGCGCCGGCGCGCCGGCGCCGATCCGTTCCACCAGCCGGAACACCTTGTCGGCGGTGACGTGGTTGGATTTCCAGGTGGCGCCTTCGGTGGCGAAATTGTTCATGATCGGCTGCAGCCGGTCGAGGGCGTCGGCGTAGCGCGCCGTCGGCGTGGCGCGCTCCTCGTATTCCTGCCACAGGGCGGTTAGGTCGGCGGATTGGTCGGCCGGCAGCAGGCCGTACAGGCGCTCGGCCGCCGCCTGCTCGCGCTCGGCCTTGGAGGCGTTGCCGGCGTCGTCGTGGATGAAGGTGTCGCCGGCGTCGATCTCCACCACGTCGTGGAGCAGCAGCATCCTGACCGCCCGCACCGGATCGGCGCCGGCGGGGGCGTGCTCGGCCAGCAGCATCGCCATGGTGGCGACGTGCCAGGAATGTTCGGCATCGTTCTCGCGGCGCGACGAATCGGCGAGCAGCGTCTGACGGAGCACCGTCTTCAGCTTGTCCAGTTCCAGCACGAAGGCGAGCTGCTGCGAAAGGCGGTCCGAGGGCATGGCTGTCATCCTGAGGCGCGGAGCGACGAAGGATCTCTGTCCGTGCGGTCGACGGTCCTTCGCCGTGCTCAGGATGACAGCATGGGGCGGTCGGAATCCATTTGAAATCCCCCGCGCCCGGGTGTAAACGACGGACCTTCGGCGCGGCACCCCTGGAGGCCGCGCCTTTCCGCGTTATTCGATTGGAGCAGACCTATGACCGAGATCTCCGCTATCGTCGCCGAGCTGCGCGACCGGGCCGGAAAGGGGGCCGCCCGGGCGACTCGCCGCGAGGGTAAGGTGCCGGGCGTCATCTATGGCGCCAAGCAAGCCCCCGTGTGCATCGCCCTGGATCCCCGCGTCCTTTGGGCCGAACTGCACAAGCCGGGCTTCACCACCAAGCTGTTCGACGTCGACCTCGGCAAGGGCGGCAAGCATCGCTGCCTGGCCCGCGACGTCCAGTTCCACCCGGTGACCGACCAGCCGGTCCATGTCGACTTCATGCGCGTCTCGGCCGACCATGTCGTGCACGTGAAGGTGCCGGTGCATGTGGTGAACCAGGACAAGTCGCCGGGCGTGAAGCGCGGCGGCGTGGTCACCATCGAGCTGCACGAGGTCGAGGTCGCTTGCGCCCCCGACGTCATCCCGACCGAGCTCGCCATCGACCTGACCGGCCTCGACATCGGCGATGCCGTGCACATCAGCCAGCTGAAGCTGCCGGCGGGCGTCAAGCCCTACCACATCGGCACCGAGCAGACCGTGGTCACCATCGCGCCGCCGACCGTGGCGCGCGTCGAGGCTGAGACCACCGAGCCTGCCGCCGGCTGACGATGATCCTGGTCGTAGGTCTGGGCAACCCCGGCCCCGAATACGCCAGGAACCGGCATAATATCGGCTTCATGGCGGCGGACGAACTCGTCCGCCGCCATTCCTTTGGGCCCTGGCGCGCCAAGTTCCAGGGCGAGATCGCCGAAGGGGTGATCGCCGGCGAGAAGGTGCTGGCGATCAAGCCGATGACCTACATGAACCTGTCCGGCCAGTCGGTGGCGCAGGCGGCGCGGTTCCTCAAGATCCCGGTCGAGGACGTGGTCGTCCTGCACGACGAGCTCGACCTTCCCCCCGGCCGCATCCGGGTGAAAAGGGGAGGCGGGGCCGGCGGCCACAACGGCCTGAAAAGCATCGACCAGCACCTGGGCCAGAATTATCGCCGCATCCGCATCGGCATCGGCCATCCCGGGGACAAGGATCGCGTGGCCGGCTACGTGCTGCACGATTTCGCCAAGGCCGACCAGGCCTGGATCGATCCGCTGCTGGACGCCGTCGCCGACGCCTTCCCCATGCTGGCCAAGGGCGACGACGGCGGCTTCATGAACCGGGTGACCCTGCTCACCCAGCCGCCGAAGGCGAAGAAAGAGAAGTCCGAACCCGGGCCGGCCAAACCGGCACCGGCGGCTGAACCGAAGACACAAGAGGGGCCGGCGGGCACGCTGGCCGAAGCGCTGAAGGCGGCGCTGGAGCGAAAGAAGGATTAGACATGGGCTTCAACTGCGGCATCGTCGGCCTGCCCAACGTGGGCAAGAGCACCCTGTTCAACGCGCTGACCCAGACGGCGGCGGCTCAGGCTGCGAACTATCCGTTCTGCACCATCGAGCCCAACGTCGGCCGCGTCGCGGTGCCCGACCCGCGCCTCGACCAGCTGGTGAAGATCGCCAAGAGCCAGAAGGAGATCCCGACCCAGCTGGAGTTCGTGGACATCGCCGGCCTGGTGCGCGGCGCCTCCAAGGGCGAGGGCCTCGGCAACCAGTTCCTCGCCAACATCCGCGAGGTCGACGCCATCGTCCACGTGCTGCGCTGCTTCGAGGACGACGACATCAAGCACGTCGAGGACTCGGTCGATCCGGTGCGCGACGCCGAGATCATCGAGACCGAGCTGATGCTGGCCGACCTGGAGTCGCTCGAGCGCCGCGTCGTGCCGCTGGAGAAGAAGGCCAAGGGCGGCGACAAGGAGGCCAAGGCCCAGGTCGACGTCATGACCCCGATCCTGGCTGCGCTCCGGGACGGCAAGCCGGCCCGCACCGTCAAGTTCGACGGCGAGGACGAACGGCGCATCATGAAGCAGCTGGGCCTTTTGACCTCGAAGCCGGTGGTCTACGCCTGCAACGTCGAGGAAGCCTCGGCCGCCTCGGGCAACGCGCTGTCGGCGCGGGTGTTCGAGATGGCGGCCGCCGAGGGCAATTCCGCCGTGGTGATCTCGGCTGCCATCGAGGCCGAGGTGGCCCAGCTCGGCAGCGACGAGGAGCGGCAGGAATTCCTCGAGACCCTCGGGCTGGAGGAGACCGGCCTCGCCCGCGTCATCCGCGCCGGCTACGAGCTGCTGCACCTGATCACCTTCTTCACGGTGGGCCCCAAGGAGGCCCGCGCCTGGACGGTGCAGGTGGGCGCCAAGGCGCCGCAGGCCGCCGGCGTCATCCACACCGACTTCGAGAAGGGCTTCATCCGCGCCGAGACCATCGCCTATGCCGACTTCATCGCCTGCGGCGGCGAGGCCGGAGCCAAGGAGGCGGGCAAGATGCGGCTGGAAGGCAAGGAATACGTCGTCCAGGACGGCGACATCTTCCACTTCCGCTTCAACGTGTAAGCCGCCCGTCTGTCATCCTGAGCGAAGCGAAGGATCTCGTCCGGTCCCGCGTACGCGGTCCCTCGTCGCTGCGCCCTGGGATGACAATGCTGGATGGACGCCTTAAACGGTGTTCGCGCCCTCTCCCCATTTCGCCAGTTTCTCGAACAGCTCGGCCGGCTTGAACGGCTTGCCGAGGTAGTCGTCCATGCCGGCGGCCAGACACTTCTCCTCGTCGCCGGCCAGGACGTTGGCGGTCATGGCGATGACCGGCGTGCGCGCCGCCGTGCCGGCCAGCAGGCGGATGTGGCGGGTGGCCTGGAAGCCGTCCATTTCCGGCATGTGCACGTCCATCAGCACCAGGTCGAAGGGACGGCTGGCCACCGCCTCGACCGCCTCGCGGCCGTTGGGAACGGCGATGACCTGATGGCCGGCCTTGGACAGCAGGGCGGTGGCGACCTTCTGGTTCACCGGGTTGTCCTCGGCCAGCAGGATGGCCAGCGGGCGGCGGCTTTGCGGCATGGGGGCGGCCTGGGCGGCCACCGCCGGCAAATCGTCGTAGGTGCCCAGCGCCAGCGTGAACCAGAAGCAGCTGCCGCGGCCGGATTCGCTGTCCATGCCGATCTCGCCCCCCATCAGCTCCACCAGGCGCTTGCAGATGGCCAGGCCCAGCCCGGTGCCGCCGAAGCGGCGGGTGATGGAGGAATCGGCCTGCGAGAAGGACTGGAACAGGCGGTCCTTGGCGTCGTCGGGGATGCCGACGCCGGTATCGCGCACCTCGAACCGCAGCGCGAGCTTGCCGTCGCGGCGACCGACGTTGAACAGCGACACGGTGACGCCGCCCTTCTCGGTGAACTTGACCGCGTTGCCGACCAGGTTGAGCAGCACCTGGCGCAGCCGGGCCACGTCGCCGACCAGGGTGCGGGGAATGTCGGCGGCGACGTCGAGCGCCAGCTGGATCCCCTTCTCGCGGGAGCGGGGCACCATCAGGGCGATCACGTCGTCGAGCGCCTGCGGCAGGTCGAAGGGTTCGGCCTCGACCGCCACCCGTCCCGCCTCGAGGCGCGAGAATTCCAGGATGTCGTTGAGGATGGTGAGCAGGGCCTCGCCCGAGGTCTGGATGGTGCCCAGCCAGTCACGCTGCTGCGGATCGAGCGCGGTGTCGGTCAGCAGATGCACCATGCCGAGGATGCCGTTCATCGGCGTGCGGATCTCGTGGCTGATGACCGCCAGGAATTCCGACTTGGCGCGGCTGGCCGCCTCGGCCGCCTCCTTGGCGCGCTTCAGGGCCTCCTCGACGGTGGCGCGCTCGGTGATGTCGGTCACCGCGCCGACGATGCCGACCACCCGGCCGCCGGCGTTGCGGAAGGCGGCCTTCTGGATGATCACCTGCACGGGGCGGCCGTCCGGGTGCCGGAAGGCGTATTCGTAGACGTGCAGCCGGGCGCTGCCCTCGATCAGCTCGCGGTCGCTCTCGCCCGCCTTGTCGGCCAATCCCCCGGTGCGGGCCAGCACGCTGAGGTCGGCGCCGATGATCTGCTCGCGCGGCAGGCCGACCATCTCGACGAAGGCCTTGTTGCAGCCGAGGTGGCGGCCCTCGGTGTCGCGGTAGAAGATGGCGCTGGGGATGGTGTCGATCACCGTCTGGTGCAGCGCCAGCTGGTCCTGCAGCGCGCCTTCCGCCGCCTTGCGGGCGCTGATGTCGTTGCAGGCGACCAGCAGGGCCGGTCCCCCCTGGTCCTCCAGCGGGATCATGGACACCAGGCCCCAGAACGGTCGGCCGTCGAGGGTGCGCAAACCGGCCTCGTAATCGTCGACCAGGGCGCGCTGTTCCATGATGCGCAGCATGCGCACGCGGTCGCGCGGCCGGATGCAGCGGGCCGGCAGCGGCCGGCCATCGAGCGCCCCCTCGCTTGCGCCGACCAGCCTGAGTGCCCGCTGGTTGGCGTAGAGCACCGCCCCGTCGGACCGCCGCAGCACGGCGAGCGGGAAGGGGGCCGAGGACAGGATGGCGGCCAGCCGGTTCTCGCTGCCGGCGAGCAGGCGCTGCGCCACCGCCTGCTCCTCCATGCGCCGGACCCAGAAGAAGGCGAGCAGGCCCGACAGCAGGGCGAGGCCGCCGCCCAGGGTGCGCACCTGCAGGATGGTAAACGAGGTCACCGCGCTCCAGCCGCCCCTGGGGATGGCGCCCATCTGCCAGCTGCCGCCGGGCATGGTGACGTCGAGCAGCACGGGGTCGCGGCGGAAAATGGTTTCGTCACCGTGGAAGACGTCGCCGGCGGCGCCCAGGCCGTCCTTGCCGCGAATGGCGATGACCATGGGGAGGTCGGGGGCGTCGACGCCGACCGATTCCAGCAGGCTGGGCAGCATGATCGGCATGCTGATCAGGCCCCACACCGGGCCGCTGGCCGGCTCGCCGCCGGCCGGCGTGGTGAATACCGGCGTGCGCCCGATGATGGCGAGCCCGCCCTGGACCAGGGCGACCGGGCCGGCCAGCACCGGGGCGCCGGTGCGGAAACTGCGTTCGACGGTCGGCCATTGCTCGGGCAGGCTGCGATAGTCGACGCCGATGACGCCGGAATTGCCCTCCGCCGGGTAGACGTAGGTCATCACCGTCCCCCGGGCCAGGGTGACGTTCCGGATGTGGCGCTTCTCCGCCATCATCTCGCGGGCGATGGCCTGGAATTCCTCGGCGCTGATGTCCTTGCGCACGGCAATGATGGCGCTCAGCGAGCGGGCCAGCAGGACGGTGCCGTTCAGTTCCCCTTCCAGGCGGGCGCGGATGGTGGACAGGCGGTTCAGGGTGTCGAGCCGCGCCTCTTGGCGCACCCGCGTCCATTCCATCCGCTCGACGATCAGCAACGTGCCCACGGCCAGGGCCGCGACCAGCGCGGCGACGATCCATGGCCTTAGTGACGACGGCATACCTTCCCCCAAGGATCCCCCCAGCGCCTGCAATCGCTAGTTTATCCCGAAAGGCTGCCGCGGCAACTAATCAATGGATATGTTCGTGTTCAAGCAATTCCTCGGGCGGATGGGAATGCTCGTGCGGCTTCCACGCGTGCTTGGCATCGGCGTGCCCGTGGTCGTGCCCCTCCACCTCCTGGTGCTCGTGGGGGTGGCTGTGCTGATGCATGTGGTCGTGCGCATGGGTGTGGGCATGGGCATGCGAATGAGCCATGTCGCCGTGGCGATGCTCGTGGGTGTGCACGTGGGTGTGTTCGTGCGAGTGGGTGTGCTTGTGCTCGTGGCTGTGTTGGGGGCTGTGTTCGGGGCTGTTCTTGCCGTGGTGGCTGCCGTGCATGGGACCCTGCCTCGTCGCTGTGGCCGGCGGAATATATCGCATTTCGTGGCATGCCTGCCACTTTCGAGGTTGCGCCGCCCCCTACGCAGTCGCATAATCGCGCCGCACGACAGGCTGCGGCCCGGGCGGCTCCGCCTCCCCGCGCCATCCGCCGTCCAACGATCTCCGTCTTGAGAGAGGATCTCCCGATGAAGCTGTTCCGCCTCCTCCCCGCCGCCCTGCTGGCCCTGGCGGCCCTGCCGGCCGCCGCCCACGATATCGGGGTCGCGCACAGCCACACCGCGCTCGATTCCTCGCTGATCCTCGGCGTGCTGCTGGCCGCCGCCGGCCTCGGCCTGTGGTGGTCCAAGAACCGCGGCTGATGCGCCGCCGGTTCTTCGAGGTTGCGATGCTTGCCGCCCTGGCGGCGGGCATCTCGGTTCCCGCCGCCGCCCATGCCGTGGACGGCGGCGGCGGCTTTTTTGCCGGCCTCGATCATCCGGTCGGCGGCCTCGACCACCTGCTGGCCCTGGTGACGGTCGGCCTGTGGGCGGCGCGCCTCGGCGGCCGCGCCCTGTGGGCGGTGCCGGGCGCCTTCCTCGCCGCCATGGCGGCGGGAGCCGGGGTGGGAATGGCCGGCATCGGCTTGGTCGGGGTCGAGCCGATGATCCTGGCCTCGCTGCTGGTGCTCGGGCTCCTGGTCGCGCTCGACGCCCGCCCGCGGCCGGCCCCGGCGGCTGTACTGGCCGGCCTGTTCGCCCTGTTCCACGGCCATGCCCACGGCGCCGAACTGCCGTCGGCGGCCCAGCCGGCCCTCTACGCCGCCGGCTTCCTCACGGCCAGCGCCATCCTGCTGCTGTTCGGCATCGCCGCCGCCCGGGTGGCGATCGCGGCCCGGGCCGGCCTGCTGCTCCGCCTGTCGGGCGGCGTCGTGGCGACCCTGGGCACCGCCCTGATGGTGCTGTAGTCGGACTCCATCGCCTCTGTTAGACTCGCCCTCGGGTCACAGGGAGGGAGAACCACATGCCGCATCCGACGCAGCTTCCGGCTTGGCGGGCGCTCGAAGCCCATGCCCGGGCGATGGCGCCCGAGCACATGCGCGGCATGTTCGCGCGTGATCCCGGACGCTTCCAGGCCTTCTCGCTGCGGCTCGGCGACCTCCTGCTCGACTACTCCAAGAACCGGGTCGCCCACGAGACCATGGCGCTCTTGACCGACCTTGCCCGCCAGGCCGGGGTCGAGCACTGGCGTGAGCGCATGTTCGCCGGCGAGGCCATCAACTCCACCGAACACCGCTCGGTGCTGCACGTGGCCTTGAGGAACCGCGCCAACCGTCCCATCCTGGTGGACGGCAAGGACGTCATGCCCGAGGTCAATGCCGTGCTCGCCAAGATGCGCGGCTTCTCCGAGCGCGTCCGCGGCGGCCAGTGGACCGGGGCGACCGGCCGGCGCATCACCGACGTGGTCAACATCGGCATCGGCGGCTCCGACCTCGGGCCGGTGATGGCGACCGAGGCGCTGAAGCCCTACCAGCGCGACGACCTCAGGGTGCATTTCGTCTCCAACGTCGACGGCACCCACATCGCCGAATGCCTGAAGCGCCTCGACCCCGAGACGGCGCTGTTCATCGTCGCCTCCAAGACCTTCACCACCCAGGAGACCATCGCCAACGCCACCACGGCGCGGGCGTGGCTGGTCGAGCGCCTGGGCGAGGCGGCGGTGGCCAGGCATTTCGTGGCGCTGTCGACCAACGCCAGGGCGGTGGCCGCCTTCGGCATCGACACCGCCAACATGTTCGAGTTCTGGGACTGGGTCGGCGGCCGCTATTCGCTGTGGTCGGCCATCGGCCTGTCCATCGCCATCGCCATCGGCTTCGAGCGCTTCGAGGAGCTGCTCGACGGCGCCCACGCCATGGACGAGCACTTCCGCACCGCACCGCTGGCGGCCAACCTGCCGGTGGTGCTGGCGATGCTCGGCATCTGGCACAACAACTTCCAGGGCGCCCAGGCCTACGCGGTGCTGCCCTACGACCAGTACCTGCACCGGCTGCCCGCCTACCTTCAGCAGCTCGACATGGAGAGCAACGGCAAGGGCACGGCGCGCGACGGCGCGCCGGTCGCCTGGCAGACCGGCCCCATCGTGTTCGGCGAGCCCGGCACCAACGGCCAGCACGCCTTCTACCAGCTGATCCACCAGGGCACCAAGCTGATCCCCTGCGACTTCCTGGCCTCGGCGCTGACCCACAACCCGGTGGGCGAGCACCACCTGATGCTGCTCTCCAACGTGCTGGCCCAGCCCGAGGCGCTGATGCGCGGCAAGACCGCCGACGAGGTCCGCGCCGAGAACCCGGCCCTGTCCGAGGCCGAGGTGGCGCACCGGGTGTTCTCCGGCGACCGTCCCACCAACACCCTGCTCTACCGCCTGCTCGATCCGCGGACATTGGGCATGCTGATCGCGCTCTACGAGCACAAGGTGTTCGTCCAGGGCGTGGTGTTCGACGTCAACAGCTTCGACCAATGGGGCGTCGAGCTCGGCAAGCAGCTGGCCAAGAAGATCCTGCCCGAGCTGACCTCGCCTCAGCCGGCCACCGGCCACGACGCCTCGACCAATGGCCTGATCGCCGCCATCAAGGAGATGCGGGGGGCCTAATTCCTGTCATCCCGACGACCATCGGGAGGAGGGACCTCGCGTCCCGCCGCCGGTGCGGACGGGGCCGCACGAGGTCCCTCGGCCTCGCCTCGGGATGACAGGCAATTATTGAGTGTCGGGCACCCAGGTCAGGGTGGCGCCGGTGGCGTCGGCGTCGGGTTCGGCGCAGATCTCGGACAGCCGCGCCGCCGACAGCCGCACCGGCATGTTGCCGTTGACGATGATGGTGCCGCTCTTGGCCAGGCGCCAGCCCACGGTGACGCAGGCCTTGGCCGGCAGGTTGCGGGCGATGACGTTGAGGCCGCGTTCGCCGCGCTGGATGGAGAGCTCGCCGCCGAAGGCGTGGGTGGGATAGACGGTGCCCGAGGCGGCCAGCGTCATCTGCTCGACCAGCTTCTCCTCCGGCGTCAGCGCATCGCCGGGGCCGAAGGTCTGCCACGCCCACGCGCCGGCCGCCACCAGGGCGGCGGCGCCGACCCACCACCACGACTTGCCGCCCGTCTTGCCGCCCGTCTTGGCCTTGGCCAGGTGGGCCTTGGAGTGCGGGTGCCCGTGGGTGGCGGCGTGGACCGCCGGATGCGGGCCGGCATGGACCGGGGGTCTGGCGGGTGTCATCGGCTTGACCATGGCGAACAACTCTGCTGGTCCGTCTACCTGCCATTAGATGCGCACAATGGTGAAGAATCCGTGAACTTGGCTTCGCCGCCCGGCCCCGCTAGACTCCGCCGATGCCCATCCGCCTGCTTCCCCCCACCCTGGTCAACCAGATCGCCGCCGGCGAGGTGGTCGAGCGTCCCGCCTCCGCCGTCAAGGAGCTGGTCGAGAACGCCCTCGACGCCGGGGCGTCGCGCATCGACGTGGTGCTGGTCGAGGGCGGCCAGGCGCTGATCTCGGTGACCGACGACGGCGGCGGCATGACTCCCGACGAGCTGGCGCTGGCGGTGGAGCGCCACGCCACCTCCAAGCTCGACGGCGACGACCTCGTCCACATCCGCCATCTCGGTTTCCGCGGCGAGGCGCTGCCCTCCATCGGCTCGGTGGCGCGCCTGACGCTCACCTCGCGGCCCCGGGGCCAGGACAGCGCCTGGAGCCTGACCGTCGAGGGCGGCGCCAAGGGCAGCCCGCTTCCCGCCGCCCACCCGGTCGGCACCCGGGTCGAGGTGCGCGACCTGTTCTTCGCCACCCCGGCGCGCCTCAAGTTCCTCAAGGCGGCGCGCACCGAACTTGGCCATGCCGTCGACGTGCTGGAACGCCTGGCCATGGCCCATCCGGCGGTGGCGTTCTCGCTGGCCGACGGCAGCCGTTCGGTGCTCAAGCTGGCGGCGCAGCGGGGCGAGGCGGCGGCGGCGCGGCTGGCCCGCATCGCCGCGGTGGTCGGGCGCGAGTTCGAGGGCAACGCGGTGCGCCTCGAGGCCCGGCGCGAGGAGGTCGGCCTTACCGGCTGGGCCGGCCTGCCCACCTTCAACCGCGGCACCTCGGCCTACCAATACCTGTTCGTCAACGGCCGCCCGGTGAAGGACCGTCTGGTGATCGGCGCCGTCAAGGGCGCCTACCAGGACGTGCTGTCGCACGACCGCCATCCGGTGGTGGCGCTGTTCCTCGACCTGCCGCCCGACGCCGTCGACGTCAACGTCCATCCCGCCAAGGCCGAGGTGCGCTTCCGCGACGCCGCCCTCGTGCGCGGCCTGATCGTCTCGGCCATCCGCCACGCTTTGGCCGAGGCCGGCCATCGCGCCTCCACCACGGTGTCCACCGCCGCCCTCGGCGCCTTGGGGGCCTATGCCGCCCCCGCCGCGACCCGGCCGGCCTGGGGCGGGCCCGCCGCCTTCCGGCCCTCGCCGGGGCAGGTGCGCGAGGCCGCCGCCGCCCAGGCGCCGTGGGGCCTCAACGAAACCCTGCCCAACCTCGCCCTGCCGCCAGCGGCGCCGGCCGAGCCGGGTCCCGCCGTGGCCGAAGAGGGAACCGAGTTCCCGCTGGGCGCCGCCCGCGCCCAGCTGCACGACACCTACATCGTCGCCGAGACCACGGACGGCCTCGTCATCGTCGACCAGCACGCCGCCCACGAGCGCCTGGTGTTCGAGCGCCTCAAGGCGGCGCTGGCCGAGGGCGGGCCCCAATCGCAGGTGCTGCTGCTGCCCGAGGTGGTCGACCTCGGCGAGGCGGCGGCCGCCCGCGTCGCCGACCGCGCCGGTGACCTCGCCGCCCTCGGCCTGGTGGTGGAGGCGTTCGGGCCGGGGGCGGTGGTGGTGCGCGAGGTTCCGGCCCTATTGGGCGACACCGACGTCCAGGCGCTGGTGCGCGACCTCGCCGACGACCTCGCCGAGTGGGGCGAGGCGCTGGCGCTGACCGACCGCCTGCAGCACGTCGCCGCCACCATGGCCTGCCACGGCAGCGTGCGCTCGGGGCGCCGGCTGTCGGTCGCCGAGATGAACGCGCTGTTGCGCCAGATGGAGGCGACGCCGCTGTCGGGTCAGTGCAACCACGGCCGGCCCACCCACGTCACCCTGAAGCTGGCCGACGTCGAGAAGCTGTTCGGCCGGCGCTAGCCGCGCGCCCCGTCCGGCCTACCCCGGCTGTCGAGCTTTTTCCCCCCTTTCGCGACCCCAAATGGGACGGCGGCATCCCTGCCGTGACATCAAAGAGGCATGCGCAAACCGCACTTGCCCCGTCGCACCCGGGAGGCCATGGTGCTCATCCTTTTTTGACTTTGGTAAAGCGAGGGTGTGCGATGCGTGGGCTGTGGGCTGTCGTCGCCGGTATGGGCGTCCTGGGGCTGGCGATCTGGCTGAGCGCCGGCCCGGCCGGCGCCGTGGCGCCGTCCCCCGATGCCGGCGCCGAGATCGCGGCGCGCTGGTGCGCGGCCTGCCACGTGGTCTCACCCTCGGGGGCGGGCACCGACGCCGCTCCCAGCTTCGCCGCCATCGCGGCGCGGCGCTCGCCGGCCGAGCTGAAGCGCTTCCTGGCCGAGCCCCACGCGCGGCCCATGCGCGGCTTCAATCTCACCACCCGCGAGATCGACGACGTGGTGGCCTATATCGAGACGCTGGAGCAACACAGCCAGCGCTAGTTCTTCGCCGGTTGAGAATTTCCCCTTGCGGTATATCCTTCCCCGACCAACGGGGAGGGATCCATGCAAATCGACATGCACTATTACGGCACCTGGGCCATGGCCCGGGCCGCCGGCCTGACGGGTGAGGCCGCCACCGCCATCGCCACCGCCGCCCAGTACGTCGACGACAACGTCGCCAACGGGCCGCTGGTGCTGAAAGACGGCGCCCGCCTGCTGCGGCGGGCCACCGCCCACCACATGGACGACATCGAGAACGTGGACGAGAACGACCAGCGCGAGGTCTGGGTGCCGTTCCACTTCCTGCCGGCCATCCAGCCTTCCGCCAGCGGCGATCGCGACTACACCGAGCTGCTGCGCTGCGGCAGGGACAGCGACACCGCGCGGGCGATGGTGCTCGAGATGCTGGGCCGCGCCGGCTCCGACCCGCTGATCCTGGAGCGCGCCGGCATCACCGCCCACGTCTACGCCGACACCTTCTCCCACCACGGCTTTTCCGGGGTGAGTTCGCGGCGCAACCGGGTGGACGGCGACTCCTTCACCTTCGACCACGATGACGCGCTCGCCGCCAAGCTGACCGCCATGTTCAAGGACTTCGGCGGCCGCTTCCGGCGGCTGTTCGCCAACATCAAGCCGTGGCTGGTCCACGAGGCGGCCCAAGTGCAGAGCGCGGCCGCCGAGGCGCTGTCGGGGGCGCTGGGCCATGGCGCCGTCGCCACCTATCCCGACCTGCCTTATCTCCGGTGGTCGTTCCGCTACGAGTTCCCGCCCGGCAAGCCGTGCCCGCGCGACAACCCCGCCGACTTCCTCGCCGGCGCCCGCGCCCTGCATGCGATGTTCCAGAAGCTGGCGCAGTCGACGGCCCATGACGCCAAGGACGGCGTGCCTTTCGATGCCATCGAGCCGGTGGTCCGGCGCATCCTGGCGGTGGTCGGCGACAAGGACGAGCGCGCGGCGGCGTGGATGGCGGCGGTGAAGTCGGGCGAGCTTCCCGGCGGCGCCATCCCGCCCTATGGCGGCCAGCAATGGACCGAGTGGCTGTCCACCGCGGCCCGCACCATCACCTCGGCCGAGGCGCTGGCCAACCCCGCCTGCCGCTTCCACCTTGCCGCCAATGCCCACCGCTCGTGGGTCCTGCACGAATTGCTGCCGTCCGGCCATCTGCTGGTGGCGTGAGGCGCTGCCGGAGAGCCGGGAGCCATCTGTCCGGCGGCACCATGGATCCCGGGTCTCCGCTGCGCGGCTTCCGAGATGACGGGGGAGGGGGCGAGTGTGGGATGCCCTAAAGTGCCGATTAGATTTTCTAATGGAGAGGCTGCGAGAACCTCGTTTGCGTAACGGTTGTGGCGCCCCCTAGTGTACCGGGTGTTTCTTGGTCAGGAGTGAGGCCCCCATGCGCCGACCCGTCTGGATGACCGCTGGCGTTCTCACCCTGGTGGCCGCCGGTGCCGCCATGATGAGCGTGTCCATGGGCGCGCGGCAGACCTGGGGCCTGTTGATCGGGCCGCTGTCGACCGAGCGCGGCTGGCCGCTCGCCACCTTCTCGCTGGCGGTGGCGCTGCAGAACCTGCTGTGGGGCGCCTTCCAGCCGTTCTCGGGGGCGGCCGCCGACCGCTGGGGCTCGGCCCGCGTCGCGGTGGTCGGTGCCCTGGCCTACGCCCTCGGGCTCGCCATGGTGGCGCTCGGCGGCCCGTGGACGGCTGTGGCAGGGCTGGGCGTGGTCTCGGGCCTCGGCATCGCCTGCACCAGCTTCGCCGTCGTCCTGGGCGCGGTCGGCCGCTCCGTCGGTCCCGAAAGCCGCTCCTCCGCCCTGGGGTTCGCCAGTGCCGCCGGCTCGCTCGGCATGGTCGGCATGATCCCGGTGGCCTCCAACCTCATCCCGGCCTACGGCCCGACCACCACGGTGTGGGTGCTGGCCGTCCTCTGCCTGGCCTCGGTGCCGTTCGCGGCGATCATCGCCCGCGCCGAGCGCGGCACCGCCCATCCCTCCGTCCATCTCGCCGTCGGCCAGACCCTGGCGGAGGCGCTGGCCGATGCGCTCCGCCACACCGGCTTCCGCCTGCTCACGGTCGGCTTCTTCGTGTGCGGCTTCCAGATCGCCTTCATCGGCGTGCACCTGCCCAACTACCTGGCGCTGTGCGGCATGCCGAAGAGCGCCGGCGCCACCGCGCTGCTGGTGCTGGGCGCCTTCAACGTGGTGGGGACGTGGCTGGCCGGCCAACTTGGCACCCATTTTCGGCCCAAGTACGTCCTGGCCGCCACCTACCTGCTGCGGGCGGTAGCGGCCACCGCCTTCGTGTTCGGCCCCAAGACCGACCTGACCATGATGGCGTTCGCCGCCGCGCTGGGCATGATGTGGCTGTCCACCGTGCCGCTGACCAGCGGGCTGATCGCCTCGGTGTTCGGCCCCAAGCACATGGGCGCGCTGTTCGGCATCGTGTTCTTCTCGCACCAGGTCGGGGCGTTTGTCGGCTCGTGGCTGGGCGGCATCGTCTACGACCGCACCCTGTCCTATGATTCCATGTGGATCACCACGGTGCTGCTGGGCATCGCCGCCTCCCTCATCCACCTGCCGATCGGCGACCGGCCGCTGGCCGAGCGGGCGGTGCGGCAGCCGGCGTGACGGTTGTCATCCCGAGCCTCGGCGAGGGATCTCGTCCGCCGGCGACCTGTCAGGTGGCGCGGTACGAGGTCCCTTCTCGCGTCCGCTCGTCGGGATGACGGTTACCCTCGGTAGACGGCGAAAATGACCTTCGCGGCGCCGTAGCGGCGCTCGTCCACCGCCTCGAACCCCTCGGGCGCGGCGAAGTCCTCGTCGGCCGCCACTTCCACCACCGCCAGCGCGCCCGCCGCCAGCCAGCCGGCGCGGGCCAGCGCCTCCAGGCAAGGGCCCGACAGGTCCGAGTGGTAGGGGGCATCGAGGAAGGCCAGCGTGCACCGACCTGGCGCCGGCGGCGGCCGGGCGGCGTCGGCCCGGAAAGCGCGGGCGCGCGCGTCCTCGCCCAGGGCCTCGATGTTGGCCTTGAGCGCCGCCAGCGACTGGGCATTCTGCTCGATGAAATAGGCGTGGGCGGCGCCGCGCGACAGCGCCTCCAGCCCCAGCGCCCCCGAGCCGGCGAAGCAGTCGACCACCACCGCCCCGTCCAGCTCGACTTCGGCGGAATGGGCCAGGATGTTGAAGACCGCCTCGCGGGTGCGGTCGGCGGTGGGGCGGGCGACGCGCCCCGGCGGTGCGGCGAGACGCCGTCCCCTATGGCTTCCGGCGACGATTCTCATCGGTCTTCTTCGCTGCCCCCGGTGTGGGTCGTGCGCCCAGCTGGTCCTTGACCACCTTGCCCGGCACCTCCTCGGCGGCGCCCTCGGGCAGGTTGCCGAGCTGGAAGGGGCCGTAGGCCACGCGGATCAGGCGGGTGACCGTCCAGCCCAGATGCTCCATGACCCGACGGATCTCGCGGTTCTTGCCCTCGTGGATGGAGACGGTGAGCCAGGCGTTGGAGCCCTGCTGGCGGTCGAGCTGGGCCTTGATCGGCCCGTACTTGACGCCGTCGATGGTGATCCCCTTTTCCAGCGCCGCCAGGCGCTCGATCTCCGGGGTGCCGTGCACGCGCACCCGGTAGCGGCGCACCCAGGCGTTGGAGGGCAGCTCCAGGCGGCGCGCCAGCTCGCCGTCGTTGGTCAGCAGCAGCAGGCCCTCGGAATTGAGGTCGAGCCGGCCCACCGAGATCACCCGCGGCATGTCCTCGGGCAGCTTCTCGAACACGGTCGGGCGGCCCTGGGGGTCCTTGTGGGTGGTGACCAGGCCGGCCCGCTTGTGGTAGCGCCACAGCCGCGCCCGGTCGGCGTCGGGCAGCGGCTTGCCGTCGACGCTGATGCGCGACTCCTCGGTGACCACCACCGCCGGGGTGGCCAGCACCTTGCCGTCGACCGTCACCCGGCCCTCGGCGATCCAGCGCTCCGCCTCGCGGCGCGAGCACAGGCCGGCCCGGGCCAGTCGCTTGGCGATGCGCTCGCCCTTCTCGGGATCCTTACCGTCGCTTGCTTCCGTCATTGCGTGCCGCCTCCACGAAGCCGCGCAGCAATGCCGCGTCGGCCGGGCTGATGATGAATTCCGGGTGCCACTGCACGCCGATGCAAAAAGTCCGCCGCGGGTCCTCGACCCCCTCGATCACGCCGTCGGAGGCGTAGGCGTTGGCGACGCAGCCGGGGGCCACGTCCTTGATCGCCTGATGGTGGGCGCTGTTGACCGAGATGCGGCCGCGCCCCACCAGGGTGGCCAGGCGGGTGCCCGCCACCAGCTCGACCTCGTGGCCGGGCTCGTTGCGCGGGTTGGGCTGTTCATGGGCGAGGCAGTCGGCCACCTCGTCCGGGATGTGCTGGATCAGGGTGCCGCCCAGCGCCACGTTGAGCAGCTGCTGGCCGCCGCAGATGCCGAGCAGCGGCAGGTCGCGGGCGAGGGCGCCGCGGATCATCGCCAGCTCGAAGCCGCTGCGCCGCGCCTTGACCTTGACGGTGGCGTGGCGGGTGGTGGCGCCGAACAGGGCGGGGTCGACGTCGAAGGCGCCGCCGGTGACCAGCAGGCCGTCGAGGCGGGCCAGGTACTCGCCGACCAGGTCGGCCTCGTGCGGCAAGGGCAGCGGCAGGCCGCCGGCCGCCACGATCGAGCCGCAGTAATTCTCGCGCAGCGCGTACCACGGGAATCGGGAGTAGCCCCCGGAATCCTCGCTGTCCAGGGTGATGCCGATCACCGGTCTCGCGCTCATCGTCGTCCTCGGATTGGGTTCGGGGTCTCGTATAGAATCCTGCCATCGCGGCGGCAATGTGTTAGATCGATGGCATGACTGAATTCATGGACGCCGCCCTCGCCGAAGCCCGAGCCGCCGCCCGCCGCGGCGAGGTGCCGGTGGGCGCCGTGCTGGTCCGCGACGGCCGCATCGTCGCTGCCGCCGGCAACCGCGTCGAGGAGCTGGCGGACCCCACCGCCCACGCCGAAATCCTGGTCATCCGCGCCGCGGCGGCGGCGGCGAAGGATCCCCGGCTGGAGGGCTGCGACCTCTACGTCACCCTGGAGCCCTGCGCCATGTGCGCCACCGCCATCAGCTTCGCCCGCCTGCGCCGCGTCTATTTCGGCGCCTACGATCCCAAGGGCGGGGCCATCGAGCACGGCCCGCGCTTCTTCGCCCAGCCCACCTGCCACCACGCTCCCGAGACCTATGGCGGGATCGGCGAGGCCGAGGCCGCCGAGCTGCTGCGCGCATTTTTCCGCGAACGCCGCTGAGATTGGCGCCAATTACCGCTGGTTAACAAATCATTTACAAACTGTTGATCCCGGCCGCCGCCTGGCCTACGCTTCCTTTCGGGGGATCGGGCCTGCCGGAGGGGGAGTGCCATGCGGACGAAGGTTACCTGGTCGGTCGGCACCATGGTTGCAGTCCTGACGGCGCTGCCGGCACTGGCCGGAGACGGGGTTCGCATGCTGGCGACGTGGTACGGCGAAGCCTACCGCGGCAAGCCGACCGCCAGCGGCGAACGCTTCGACCCCTCCGACTACACCGCCGCCCATCCCAGCCTGCCCTACGGCACCCGCCTGGCGGTGCGCAACCCGGCCGACGGCCGCACCGTGGTGGTGCGGATCAATGACCGCGCCCCGGGCCGGGCCGGCATCGACCTGTCGCACGCGGCGGCGCGGGCCATCGGCCTCGATCAGCTCGGCACCGCGCCGGTGGTCATCGAGGCCGCCGCCAACTGGTACGACTGAGCGCTTGCGGTCATAATCCCTTCGTTGGCAAACCCACGGAGGACACCATCATGGTGCATGACTGGCCGGCGCTGGCCAAGGATCTGTCCGCCCTGCTCGGGCAGGTGCGGGGCGGCATTCCCGAGGTGATGAAGGGCTTTTCGGCCATGGCCAAGGCGGCCGCCGCCGACGGGGCGCTCGACGCCAAGACCAAGGAGCTGGTGGCGCTGGGGATCGGGGTCGCGGCGCGCTGCGACGGCTGCGTCGCCTTCCACACCCGCACCGCGCTCGACCTCGGCACCAGCCGCGAGGAACTGATGGAGGTGCTGGGCATGGCCATCTACATGGGCGGCGGCCCGTCGCTGATGTACGCCGCCCTGGCGGTCGAGGCCTACGACCAGCACGCCGCCGCCAAGGCCGAGCGCGCCGAGCCGGCGTGAGACGGCGGCCGCATCAGTACCGTCATCCCGACGAGCATGGCGAGGAGGGACCTCGTACGGTCCCGCCCAGCCGGGAGGCTCGCGTCCGAGGTCCCTCGCCGGGCCTCGGGATGACGGATTGGGGGGCCTACTCCTCGCGGGCGATGGCGCGCCAGCCGATGTCGCGGCGGCAGAAGCCCTCGGGCCAGTCGATCAGGTCGACCGCCTGATAGGCGCGGGCCTGCGCCTCCTTGACGGTGCGCCCCGTCGCGGTGACGCCGAGCACGCGGCCGCCGGTGGCGACGATGTCGCCCTCGGGGCTGTGGCCGGTGCCGGCATGCAGCACCGTCACCCCGTCGACCTGGCCGGCTTGGTCGAGGCCGCGGATGATCGTGTTCTTCTTGTAGGTGCCGGGATAGCCCTCGGCCGCCATCACCACCACCATCGCCGCCTCGTCCTTCCAGGCGATCTCCACCTCGGACAGGCGCCCCTCGGCGGCGGCCACCAGCACCGGCAGCAGGTCGGACTTCATGCGCGCCATCAGCACCTGGCATTCCGGGTCGCCGAAGCGGACGTTGAACTCCAGCAGCTTGGGGCCGTCCTTGCCGATCATCACCCCGGCGAACAGCACGCCGGTGAACGGCTTGCCCTCGGCCTTCATGGTGCGCACCGCCGGCAGGATGACGCGGTCCATGAGCTCGGCTTCCAGCGCCGCAGTCACCACCGGCGCCGGGGAATAGGCGCCCATGCCGCCGGTGTTGGGGCCGGTGTCGCCGTCGCCCACCCGCTTGTGGTCCTGGGCGGCGCCGCAGGCCACGGCGGTGTCGCCGTCGCACAGCGCGAAGAAGCTGGCCTCCTCGCCTTCGAGGAATTCCTCGATGACCAATTCATCGCCCGCCGCCCCGAAGATCTTGTCGCCCATCATGTCGTCGACGGCCTTGAGGGCCTCGGCCAGGGTCATGGCCACCACCACGCCCTTGCCGGCGGCCAGGCCGTCGGTCTTGACCACGATGGGGGCGCCCTTCTCGCGGATGAAGGCCTTGGCGGCCTCGATGTCGGTGAAGCGGCCGTACCAGGCGGTGGGGATGCCGGCCCGCGCCAGCACGTCCTTCATGAAGCCCTTGGAGCCCTCGAGCTCGGCCGCCGCCGCCGAGGGGCCGAACACGCGGATGCCGGCCTCGCGCAGCCGGTCGGCCAGCCCCAGCACCAGCGGCGCCTCGGGCCCGACCACCACCAGGTCGACGGCGTGCTCCTGGGCGAAGGCCACCAGCTTGTCGACGCTTTCGGCGCCGATGGGCACGCACTCGGCCACATTGGCGATGCCGGCATTGCCGGGGGCGCACCACAGCCGGGTCAACCGCGGCGACTGCTTCAGCTTCCAGCACAGCGCATGCTCGCGGCCACCGCCGCCCACCACCAAGACCTTCATGGAGACCCTCCTTGCTGATCCGTGGTTTTAGTTCCAGACGGCGCAAGGCTCAAGCGGGGATGGCGCCATGCGGTTCGGCCGGGCCTTACCCGAGCGGATAAGACCGATCCCCCGGGGCTTTGGCCGTCCGGCCTATTCCCACGGGCCGGCGGACGGCCCACCGTAAGGGAGGATTCCACCGAACCCTCATCCCCCCACCCCTCATCCCCCCACGTCGATTCTGGTGCAAGGCTAGTGGCATGGCGGCCTCGGCGACGACTTCTTCCCCCTTCCGGCAGGGCGCGCCGGCGCGCCGGCGGCGCATCCTGGTCATCCACAACCCGGAAGCCGGGCACGGCCGCCGCAAGCGGCTATCCGACGTGCTGGACCGCCTCGACCGCCTGGGCTGCGCCGTGGTGCTGCGCGAGACCCGCCGCCGCGGCGACGCCGAGCGGCTGGCCCGCGAAGCCACCGCGGGCGAGTTCGACGCGGTGGCGGTGGCCGGCGGCGACGGCACCGTCAACGAGGTGGTCAACGGCCTGGTCACCGGCGGTGCCGGCATCCCCCTGGCGGTGATCCCGCTCGGCACCGCCAACGTCCTGGCGTGCGAAATCGGCATCGACCCCAGGGACGCCGAGGGGATCGCCCGCACCGTCGCCCTGGGAAACGCCCGCACCATTCATCTCGGCACCGCCAACGGCCGCCACTTCGTGGTGATGGCCGGCGCCGGCCTCGACGCCCAGGTGGTCGAGGGGGTGAGCGAAGGTTTGAAGCGCCGCGCCGGGCGCCTGGCCTACCTATGGGAAGGGATGCGCCAGGCCCTGGGCGGCGAGGCGCCGGCACTGGAGATCCGCGCCGGCGGGCAGGTCTATCACGGCGGCATGGCGGTGGCGTGCCGCGGCCGGCATTACGGCGGCCGGTTCGTGGCGGCGCCGGACGCCAGCCTCGAGGACGCCAGCCTGCACATCTGCATCCTGCCGCGGGGCGGCGCCGCCGGCCTGGTGCGGTATGGTCTGGCGCTGCCGCTCGGCCGCCTGCCCAGCCTGCCCGAGGTGCAGATGATCTCGGCCTCCAGCGTCACCATCACCGGCCCCCGCGGTGGCCCGGTCCAGGGCGACGGCGACATCGTGGCGCGCCTGCCGGCGGAGATCGCCGTGGCGCGCGAAACCGTGGATCTGGTGTGCCCGGAATGACCGGGGCGGCGGTCACGCCAGGGCGGGCGCCAGCGTCCGCTTCAGGATGTCCTGCAACTGGCGGCCGTTGACCGGCTTGTGCAGGATCGGCAGGCCGGACGCCGCGGCGTTGCGCAGCCGGTCGACCGCGGTGTCGCCGGTGACCAGCACGCTGGGGATCATCTGGCCGTAGGTCTTGCGCAGGATCTCGATGGCGTCCGAGCCGGTCTCGCCGTCTTTCAGGCGGTAATCGGCCAGGATGAAGCGGGGCGCCTCGCCGACCTCCTGCAACTGGGCCATGGCGTCGGCCGCCGACGCCGCCGCCACCACCCGGTAGCCCCAGCTTTCGAAAAGCATCTGATAGCCGGCCAGCACGATCGCCTCGTCCTCGACCACCACGATCAACGCACCACCAGCCTCAGCCATTTCCTCAACCGCCACTGCGAACCCCTCCAATCGGATAATGCTGGATCGCGCTTGGCAGGGGAACTCGTTCTATTGGTATAAGGCACTATATCCTTCGCTGGCATCCCGATTGCCGTGAATCGACGGTGTTGTGACCTCAGGCCACCGTCGAGTGTTGCGCTGGGCGGGAAAATTCGCCTTTACTTCACCTTCCGTGCATGGGGCCCGCTGCCCCGGAAAGAGGACCCATCCGTCCATGACCGATACCGTCGTGCTGCCGCCCGCCGGCGCGCTCACCGAGGCCGACATCGATCCGACCCTCGACCTCGAGGCCGAGATCAATCGCCTGCGCCGCGAGAAGAACGCCATCATCCTGGCCCACTACTACCAGGACGGCGAGATCCAGGACCTCGCCGATTTCGTCGGCGATTCGCTCGATCTGTCGCGCAAGGCCGCCGCCACCGACGCGGACATGATCGTGTTCTGCGGCGTCCGCTTCATGGGCGAGGTCGCCAAGATCCTGTCGCCCGGCAAGATTGTGGTGATCCCCGACGCCGAGGCCGGCTGCTCGCTGGAGGAATCCTGCCGCGCCGACGCCTTCCGCGCCTTCCGCGAGAAGCACCCCGACCACATCGCCGCGACCTACATCAACTGCTCGGCCGAGGTCAAAGCGCTGTCCGACGTGATCGTGACCTCGTCGAACGCCGAGGCCATCGTGAAGGCCCTGCCGGCCGACCGGCCGATCCTGTTCGCGCCCGACCGCCACCTCGGCGCCTACATCGCGCGCAAGACCGGCCGCGAGATGACCCTGTGGCCGGGCAGCTGCATCATCCACGAGCAGTTCTCCGAGAAGGAGCTGGTCAAGCTCAAGGTGCGCCACCCCGAGGCGCTGGTGGCCGCCCATCCCGAGTGCCCCGAGACCATCCTGGCGCACGCCGACCACGTGGGCTCGACCCGCGGCATCCTGGATTTCGTCCTGAACTCCGAGGCCCGCGAGTTCATCATCGCCACCGAGCCGCACATCATCCACCAGATGGAGAAGGCGGCGCCGGGCAAGACCTTCATCCCGGCCCCCGGCGCCGACGGCGGCTGTTCGTGCTCGGACTGCCCGTTCATGGCCAAGAACACGCTGGAGAAGATCTACCTGGCCATGGTCAACCAGGCGCCGGCCATCCAGATCCCCGAGGAACTGCGGGTCCAGGCCCTGAAGCCGCTGGAGCGCATGCTGGAGATGTCGACGTCGGTGCCCATGTCGTCGGGAGCGCCGGCCAATGCCGCGTAACAGCGCGCCCCCGCCCGAGCTCGATCTCGCCGACGCGCGCCGCGTCATCGAGGCGGCGCTGGCCGAGGACGTCGGCCCGGGTGACATCACCTCGGCCACCGTCATTCCCGCCGAGCTGCGCTTCAAGGGCGTAATGCAGGCCCGCCACGCCATGGTGGTCGCCGGCCTGCCGGTGGCCGCCGAGGTGTTCGCCGTGGTGGTGCCCGAGGCGCGCTTCACCGCCCGTGTCGCCGACGGCGACAAGGTGGCCCCCGGCACCGTGCTGGCCGAGATCGAGGGGCCGGCCCGCGGCCTGTTGACCGCCGAGCGCACCGCCCTCAACCTGCTGCAGCTGCTGTCGGGCATCGCCACCACCACCAGCCACTACGCCGAGCGCATCGCCGGCACCGGCTGCACCCTGCTCGACACCCGCAAGACCATCCCGGGCTTGCGCAAGCTGTCCAAGTACGCCACCCGCTGCGGCGGCGCCAAGAACCACCGCATGGGCCTCTACGACGGCGTGCTGATCAAGGACAACCACATCGCCGTGTGCGGCGGCGTCGGCGCCGCGGTCGGTGCCGCCAAGGCGGCGGGCCTGCCCAACGTCGAGGCCGAGTGCGACACCCTCGACCAGGTGAAGGAGGCGGCCGCAGCCGGTGCCGACATCATCCTGCTCGACAACATGGGCCCCGACCAGCTGCGCGCGGCGGTGGCCGCGGTCGCCGGCCGCGCCAAGACCGAGGCGTCGGGCGGGGTGACCCTGGAGACCATCCGCGCCATCGCCGAGACCGGCGTCGACTACGTGTCGGTCGGCCGCATCACCCAGTCGGCCCCGGCGGTCGACATCGGGCTCGACTGGTCGTAGGGGAGGGGGCGGACGATGGCCGAGGTCTATGATCTGCTGGTGATCGGCTCGGGCGCGGCGGGACTGTCGCTGGCGCTCAAGCTGCTCGACATGAAGCCCGGTGCCCGGGTGGGGATCCTGGCCAAGGGCCCGCTGTCCGAGGGCAGCACCATGTATGCCCAGGGCGGCATCGCCGCCGTGCTGGACGCCGCCGATTCGACCGAGGCCCACGTCGCCGACACCCTGGTGGCCGGCGCCGGCCTGTGCAACGTCGACAGCGTCCGGTTCGTGGTCGAGCACGCCCGCGAGGCCATCGACTGGCTCATCAATCAGGGCGTGGTGTTCGACCGCGAGCAGGGCGGCGCCGCCTACCACCTCACCCGCGAGGGCGGACACTCCCACCGGCGCGTCATCCATTCGGCCGACGCCACCGGCCGCGCCGTGCAGACCGGCCTGCTGCAGCGTCTGGCGGAAAAGAACGTCGCGGTGTTCGAGGACCACAACGCCATCGACCTGATCCGCGAGCGCGAGGAATCCGGCCGCCTGGGCCGCTGCGTCGGCGCCTATGCGCTCGACCGCAAGGCGGGGCGGGTGCGGCTGTTCCCGGCGCGCGCGGTGGTGCTGGCCACCGGCGGCGCCTCGCGCGTCTATCTGTATTCCTCGAACCCCGACGGCTCCACCGGCGACGGCATCGCCATGGGCTGGCGCGCCGGCTGCCGTGTCGCCAACATGGAATTCAGCCAGTTCCACCCCACCTGCCTGTTCCATCCCAAGGCCAAATCGTTCCTGGTCACCGAGGCGGTGCGCGGCGAGGGCGGCAAGCTGCTGCGCCCCGACGGCACCCGCTTCATGGACGAGTACGACCCCCGCGGCGAGCTCGCCCCCCGCGACGTTGTGGCGCGCGCCATCGACGACGTGATGAAGCGACTGGGCTGCGACTGCGTCTATCTCGACATCAGCCACAAGCCGGCCGAGTTCATCACCAGCCATTTCCCCACCATCTACGCCGAGTGCCTGAAATACGGCATCGACATGACCAAGGAGCCGCTGCCGGTGGTGCCGGCCGCCCACTACACCTGCGGTGGCATCCTCACCGACCCTCACGGCCGCACCGACGTCGAGAACCTCTACGCCATCGGCGAAGTCACCTGCACCGGCCTGCATGGCGCCAACCGCCTGGCCTCGAACTCGCTGCTGGAATGCCTGGTGTTCGGCTCGGCTTCGGCCCGCGACATCGCCGGCCGCTGGGACGCCATCCCGGCGCCGCCGGAACTGCCGGCCTGGGACGAGAGCTGGGTCACCGATTCCGACGAGGAGGTGGTGGTCGCCCATAACTGGGACGAGCTGCGCCGCTTCATGTGGGATTACGTCGGCATCGTCCGCTCCACCAAGCGCCTCGAGCGCGCCAAGCACCGCATCAAGCTGCTGCACGAGGAGATCGCCGAGTACTACGGCAGCTTCCGGGTGACCAACGACCTGCTGGAGCTGCGCAACATCGCCATGGTGGCCGACCTGATCGTGCGCTCGGCGCTGTCGCGCCGCGAGAGCCGCGGCCTGCACTACACCATCGACTTCCCCGAGCCCGACCCCATCGCGCCGCCGCAGAACACCATCCTGGTGCCCAAGAACTTCTCGCCCCGGCGCTCCTCGGCGAGCGCGCCCGCTTGAGGCCCCGCTTGCGCGCGCGTAATCTCGGCGCATGAGCGAGCCCGGCAACACGCGCCGGCGGGTTTTTGCCGCCGGTGCCACCATCTTCGAGGAAGGCGAGCGCGGCGACGAGGCCTACGTCGTCGAGTACGGGCGCGTCGCCATCTACAAGACGGTACAGGAGTGCCGCGTCGACCTTGGCGAGGTGCTGCCCGGCGGCATCTTCGGGGAGATGGCGCTGATCGACGACCAGCCGCGCATGGCCACCGCCGAGGCCGAGGAGGAGACCGCCTGCGTGGTCATTGCCAAGGAACGGCTGGTGGAACAGCTGAAGATCGCCCCCAAGGGCGTGCAGGTCATCGTCGGCGCCCTTTTGGGCAACATCCGCCTGATGGGCGCGGAACTGGCCGAGGCCCGCGTGCTGCTCGAGGAGACCGGGGCATGACCAGCCGCCGCGTCTTTCTCCAGGCCGTCCTCGGCATGCTCGCCGTCGGCCCGGCCCTGGCCTCGGGGTCGAAAGGCGGCGGTGCCGGCAAGGAGCTTTACCTCAAGCTGCAGCCGATCGCCGTCGAGTTCTGGGACAGCGAGGGGATGTTCCACCAGATCCACGCCGAGCTGACGGTGGTGATCGCCAAGGAAGGCGTGAAGTATTCCAAGGGCGCCAACGACCGCATCGCCAAGGTGCTGTCGTCCATGCCGTGGGAAGAGGTGATCAAGGGCAACCCCGCCGTCACCCTCAAGACCATCGCCTACGACGTGCTGCGGCGCGAGCCCGAGGTCGGCGAGTCGACCGTCGACGTGCTGGTCATCAAGATGATGGTGCGCTGAGTCCGGCCTATTCGCCGGCGGCCCGCTGCGCCAGCCGGAAGGTGTGGGCGGGATAGACGCCGAGGATGCGGACCTCGTGGCTGAAGAACTCCAGTTCCTCCAGCGCCAGGCGCAGGTTGCGGTGGGCCGGGTGCCCCTCGACGTCCACGTAGAACTGCGCCGCCACGAACTCGCCGCCCACCAGGTAGCTTTCCAGCTTGGTGATGTTGACGCCGTTGGTGGCGAAGCCGCCCAGCGCCTTGTACAGCGCCGCCGGCACGTTGCGGACGCGGAAGACGAAGGTGGTGACGTTGGGCTGGTTGGGATTGGGCTCGACCGCCTCGCGGGCGACGACCACGAAGCGGGTGGTGTTGTGCTCGGCGTCCTCGATGTTGGCGCGAAGCGACACCAGGCCGTAGGTCTCGCCGGCCAGTTCGGAGGCGATGGCGGCGACGCTCTTGTCGCCGGCGGCGGCCACTTCCGAGGCGGCCCCGGCGGTGTCGTGGGCGACCACCGCCTTGATGCCCAGCTGGCGCACCAGGTTGCGGCACTGCCCCAGCGCGTGGACGTGGCTGCGCACCACCTTGATGTCCTCGATGGCGGCGCCCGGCACCGCCAGCAGGTGGTGGTTCACCCGCTCGAAGTGCTCGCCGATGATGTGCAGGCCGGAATAGGGCAGCAGGTGGTGGACGTCGGCTACCCGGCCGGCCAGCGAATTGTCGATGGGGATCATGGCGTAGCGGGCCCGGCCCTCGCGGACGGCGGCGAAGGCGTCCTCGAAGGTCATGCACGACAGCGGCACCATGGCGGGATAGGCGTTCCTGCAGGCGAGGTGCGAATAGGCACCCGGCAGGCCCTGGAAGGCGATAGCGCGGCTGGGATCGGGCTGGTTGGTCATGATCGTCCGGGAAATTAGGCGCCCTGCGCGATCAGCGCACGCGCCCGGTCGAGGTCGGCGGGAGTATCGACACCGAGCGGAACGGTGTCAACCAAGGCGGCATCGATGCGCATGCCATTCTCCAGCGCCCGCAGCTGCTCCAGCTTCTCGCGCCGCTCCAGCACGCCCTGGGGCAGGGCGACGAAGCGGGTCAAGGCGTCCCGCGTATAGGCATAGAGGCCGATGTGGTGGTAGTGGGGGCCGTCGCCCCACGGCACCGTCGAACGGCTGAAATAGAGGGCGCGCCCCACCCGGGCGCCGGGCGCGAGGCCGACCACCGCCTTGACCACGTTGGGATTGTGGCGCTCCTCCTCGACGGTGATCTCGGCCACCAGGGTCGAGACGTCCACCTTGGGGTTGTCGAGGGGGGCGAACACCGCCCGCACGATCTCGGGGTCGAGGGTCGGCAGGTCGCCCTGGACGTTGACCACCGCCCCGAACTGGTGCTCGGGATCGACCTTCTCCAGCGCCTGCCACACCCGGTCCGAGCCCGAGGGCAGGTCGGGGTCGGTCAGCACCGCGGTGCCGCCGTGGGCCTCGACCGCGTCGGCGATGCTCTGCTCGGCGCAGGCCACCACCACCGGCCCGATGCCGGCCTTCACCGCCCGGCGCCAGACATGCACGATCATCGGCTCGCCATGGATGTCGGCCAGCGGCTTGCCGGGCAGGCGGGTGGCGTGCAGGCGGGCGGGGATCACCACGATGGGATTGAGCGCGGGCATTGCGGGACCTCCGGCGGATGGGGCGTGGGCGCGGAGTCTATAACGGGCCGGAGCCGACGCCAACCTGTCATCCTGAGCGGAGCGGAGGATCTCTCGGGGCTGGGCACTGGTGCCCGGGTCCGCCTGAGATCCTTCGGTCGCAGGCTCCCTCAGGATGACAGGTTGAAGCTCGGTGTCATCCCGACGAGCGCAGGCGAGGAGGGACCTCGTGCGGCGCCGTCTTTCGGGGGTGCCTGGCGTACGAGGCCCCTCGCATCCGCTCGGGATGACGGAAGGTGTGGTCTGGGGCGGGCAGTCCCCATCCTCCCCCTTCGGGGCTGGCGCCGGTTCGGCTTTCCGGTAAAACTCCTCGGGCGCCCGTCGTTCGAGGCGCCGTGGAGGATTCCTTGACCGCCCCCTGTCCCGCCGAGTTCATCGCCCTGGCCGACCGTCTGGCCGAGGCCGCCCGTCCGGTCATCCGCAAGTACTTCCGCACCCCGGTGGCGGTGGACGACAAGGACGATGCCTCACCGGTGACCATCGCCGACCGCGAGGTCGAGGCCGCCATGCGCGCCATCATCCGCGACAGCTTCCCCGACCACGGCATCCTGGGCGAGGAACACGGGCGCGAGAACACCGAGGCCGAGTACGTGTGGGTCCTCGATCCCATCGACGGCACCAAGGCCTTCATCACCGGCAAGCCCAGCTTCGGCACCCTGATCGCGCTGGCCCATCGCGGCCGCCCCATCCTCGGCGTCATCGACCAGGCCATCCTGGGCGAGCGCTGGATGGGGGGCGACGGCCATGCCACCACGCTCAACGGCCGTCCCGCCCGGGTGCGGGCCTGCGACAGCCTTTCCAAGGCCTATGCCTACACCACCGGCCCCGAGCATTTCGACGCCGACACCCTGCCGGCCTGGGAGCGGGTGCGGGCCCGGGTCAAGCAGCCGCGCTATGGCTGCGACTGCTACGCCTATGCGCTGCTGGCCTCGGGCTTCGTCGACCTGGTGGTGGAGGCGGGCCTGAAGCCCTACGACTTCGCCGCCCTGGTCCCCGTCATCGCCAATGCCGGCGGCACCGTCACCGACTGGCAAGGCCGGGCGCTGACCATCCACTCCGACGGCCGCGTCTGTGCCGCCGGCGATTCCCGCCTGCACGCCCAGGCTTTGGAGGTATTGGCGGGGTAGGACATCCTCATTCGTTGAGGGGAGGAGGGTCCTTGCTGGTCTCCAGCCACTCGTTCAGCGAGACGTTCAGCCCGGGGTCCAAGTTGTTGAGCAGTTGGGCAAGCTTCATCGCTTCGCTGCGGTTCTCGGGTACGGGATCGATCTTGTAGGCAATGGACAGCCAATACATCGCCTGAACACCAGGTCCCTGCCGGATTTGGCGCCGTTCGGCGTCGAGAGCCTGAGTGTAGTAATACCTCCCCAGGAAGAACGGGGCCTCCGGTCGCCGGCCTTTCCAGGCGGCCCTGTACAGGCGTGCCGCTGCGGCCCTGTCCTTGGGGATGGTGTCCCCGTTCCGATACATGTGTCCCAGATTGACGGCCGCCTGCGCATGATTCTGCGCTACGGCCTTGCTCGGCCAGGCGGTAGTAGATATCCAGCGCGCGCGGGTTATCCCCATCCATGTTCGCCCGTCTGGCCTGTTCGAGTGCGCTTTCCACCTCCCCTGCGCCTGCGGTAGTGCTCCACAGCAGCAGCAACATGGCGAGGGATCGGAACTGGCGCGGCATAGTCGTCTTGTCGTGCTGGGGTCGTTCGCTTGAGGTGCCGTAGCATGCTCGGTGAGCAACGCATGGTTGTCAACTCTGCCCCCGGTCCGGGCGCCGCCCCATGCCGGTCCATACCCCGGAGCATCAATTAGGTGGTGCGAGGTGGCGCCAACTGGGGCGTTCCCCATGGCAGGCTTGTCCTCGCCCGCCGAACGGGCCACACTCTGCCCCACCTTCGGGAGAGTTGTAGAGCCTCGTGACCAGACGGACGTTCCCCCGCCTCGCGATCTTCTTGTGCGCCGCCCTGCTGGCCGCCGCGCCCGCCTGGGCGGCACCGCGCCACGGCATCGCCATGCATGGCGAGCCCAAGTATCCGGCGAACTTCGCCCACTTCGACTACGTCAACCCGGACGCGCCCAAGGGCGGCGAACTCAAGTTGGCGGCGCAGGGGACCTTCGACAGCCTCAACCCCTACATCGTCAAGGGCGTGCCGGCGTCGGGCGCCACCATGCCGTTCGAGACCCTGATGGCCTCCTCGGCCGACGAGCCCTTTTCCATGTACGGCCTGCTGGCCGAAAGCGTCGACACCCCCGAGGACCGCTCGTCGGCCACCTTCGTGCTCCGCAAGGAAGCGCGCTGGCATGACGGCAAGCCGGTGACTCCCGAGGACGTCATCTTCTCGCTGGAGACATTGAAGACCAAGGGCGAGCCCAACTACCGCTTCTACTACGCCGGCATCGACAAGGCCGAGAAGGTGGGCGAGCGGGCCGTCAAGTTCACGTTCAAGCCCGGCGACAACCGCGAACTGCCCCTCATCGTCGGCGAGATGCCGATCCTACCCAGGCATTACTGGCAGGGCCGCGACTTCGCCGCCACCACCCTGGAGCCGCCGTTGGGCAGCGGCCCCTACCGCGTCGCCCGCTTCGAGCCCGGCCGTTTCATCGAGTACGAGCGGGTCAAGGATTACTGGGGCGAGACCCTCCCGGTCAGGAAGGGCCAGGAGAACTTCGACCGCGTCCGCTACGACTACTACCGCGACTCCACCGTGGCGCTCGAGGCGCTGAAGGCCGGCGAGTACGATTTCCGCGAGGAGACCGAGGCCAAGAAGTGGGCCACCGGCTACGACGACTGGGCGGCGCTGGCCGATGGCCGCGCGCTCAAGATCCGCCTCGACAACGAGGTGCCGGCCGGCATGCAGGGCTTCGCCTACAACCTCCGCCGGCCGCTGTGGGGTGACGACCGTGTGCGCGAGGCGCTGGCCTACGCCTTCGATTTCGAGTGGACCAACCGCACCCTGTTCTACGGCCAGTACATCCGCAGCGAGAGCTACTGGTCCAATTCCGAACTGGCCGCCAAGGGCCAGCCGTCGCCGGCCGAACTGAAGGTGCTGGAGCCGCTGCGCGCCCAGGTGCCGCCCCCGGTGTTCACCACCGAGTACCACGCCCCCGCCACCGGGCCCGACGGCATCCGCCCCAACCTGCGCATCGCCATGAGGCTGCTGGAGGAGGCGGGCTGGAAGGTGGAGAAGGGCCTGCTGGTCAAGGACGGCCGCCCGTTCGAATTCGAGATCCTGCTGGCGCAGCCGGCGTTCGAGCGCATCACGCTGCCCTTCGTGCGCAACCTCGCCCGCCTCGGTATCACCGCCCATGTGCGCACCGTCGACCCCACCCAGTACGTCAACCGGGTGCGCGAATTCGACTTCGACATGATCGTGCAGTCGTGGGGCCAGTCGCTGTCGCCCGGCAACGAGCAGGCCATGTATTGGACCTCGGCGGCCGCCGACCAGCCGGGCAGCCGCAACGTGGTCGGCATCCGGAACCCGGCGGTCGACACCCTGGTCGACCTGGTGATCTCCGCCAAGGACCGCGACGACCTGGTGGCGCGCACCCGGGCGCTCGACCGCGTGCTGTTGTGGAACCACTACGTCATCCCGCAATGGCACATCGGCTGGGACCGGGTGGCGTTCTGGGACAAGTTCGGCCGCCCCTCGGTGACGCCCATGCGCGGCTACCAGCTGTTCGCCTGGTGGTCGAAGACGGCAGGCCAAGCCGCCGAGCGGAAGGACTGACCGATGTTCGCCTATGCCGTCCGCCGCCTGGCGCTGATCCCGCTCACCCTGTTCGGCATCATGCTGATCAATTTCGTCATCGTGCAGCTGGCGCCCGGTGGGCCGGTGGAGCAGATGATCGCCCGCCTGCAGGGCCAGGGGGGCGAGGCGACCTCGCGCATCTCGGGTGGCGGTGCCGACATCCAGCGCCAGATGGGCCGCGCCGCCCAGACCATGCAGGCCCCCGCCAACACCGCCTATCGCGGCGCCCAGGGGCTCGATCCCGCCTTCATCAAGGAGATCGAGAAGCAGTTCGGCTTCGACAAGCCGCCGGCCGAGCGCTTCGTCCAGATGATCGCCAGCTACGCCCGCTTCGACTTCGGCAAGAGCTTCTACCGCGACACCTCGGTGGTCGGGCTGATCCTGGAGAAGATGCCGGTCTCGATCTCGCTGGGGCTGTGGAGCACGCTGATCATCTACCTGGTGTCGATCCCCTTGGGCATCGCCAAGGCGCGGCGCGACGGCTCGCGCTTCGACCTCGTGAGCTCATGGGCGATCATCGTCGGCTATGCGGTGCCCGGCTTTCTGTTCGCCATCCTGCTGATCGTGATGTTCGCCGGCGGCAAGTACCTGGCGTGGTTCCCGTTGCGCGGGCTGACCAGCCCCGACTGGGCGCAGATGGGGTGGGCGGCCAAGGTGAAGGACTATTTCTGGCACCTGGCGCTGCCGGTCACCGCCCTGGTGGTCGGCGGCTTCGCCGGGCTGACCATGCTGACCAAGAACTCCTTCATGGAGGAGATCAACAAGCAGTACGTGGTCACCGCCCGCGCCAAGGGCCTGCCCGAGAACCGGGTGCTCTACGGCCACGTGTTCCGCAACGCCATGCTGCTGATCATCGCCGGCTTTCCCAGCGCCCTGGTCGGCATCCTGTTCGCCGGCTCGATCCTGATCGAGATCATCTTCTCGCTCGACGGCATCGGCCTGCTGGGTTACGAGGCGGTGATGAACCGCGACTATCCGGTGATGTTCGGCACCCTCTACATGTTCAGCCTGCTGGGCCTGGTGCTCAACCTGATCAGCGACCTCACCTACCACTTCGTCGATCCCCGCATCGACTTCGAGAAGCGGGAGGTGTGAGGTGAAATCCCGCCTGTCGCCGCTGACCCGCCGCCGCCTCGACGCCTTCCTGCGCAATCGCCGTGGCGTGTGGTCGCTGGCGCTGTTCCTCGTCGTCTTCGTGCTGACGCTGTTCGCCGAGCTGGTGGCCAATGACCGGCCCATCCTGGTCAGCTACCAGGGCCATCTGTACGTGCCGGTGGTCAGGGACTATCCCGAGGTCACCTTCGGCGGCGACTTCCTTACCTACACCGATTACCGCGACCCCTACATCGCCAAGAAGATCGCCGACAACGGCTGGGCGCTGTGGCCGCCGATCCCGTTCTCGTACGGCACCATCGGCTACGATGTGACCCGGCCGCACCCGGCGCCGCCCAGCGCCGAGAACTGGCTGGGCACCGACGACCAGGGCCGCGACGTGCTGGCGCGCCTGATCTACGGCCTCAGGCTCTCGATCCTGTTCGGGCTGGCGCTGACGGCGGTCAGTTCGCTGATCGGCGTGGCGGTGGGCGCGATGCAGGGCTATTTCGGCGGCTGGGCCGACCTTGCCGGCCAGCGCTTCCTGGAGATCTGGGGCGGGCTGCCGCACCTGTTGATCCTGATCATCGTCGCCTCGGTGATCACGCCGGGGTTCTGGACGCTGCTGGCGGTGCTGACCCTGTTCTCGTGGACCAGCCTGGTCGGCGTGGTCCGGGCCGAGTTCCTGCGCGCCCGCAACTTCGACTACGTGCGGGCCGCCAAGGCGCTGGGCATGAGCGACGCCCGCGTGATGACGCGCCACGTGCTGCCCAACGCCATGGTGGCCACGCTGACCTTCATGCCGTTCATCCTCAACGCCTCCATCATCTCGCTGACCGCGCTCGACTTCCTCGGCCTCGGCCTGCCGCCGGGGTCGCCCTCGCTGGGCGACCTCATCCGCCAGGGCAAGGAGAACCTGCAGGCCCCCTGGCTCGGCCTCACCGGCTTCCTGGTGGTGGCGGTGCTGCTGTCGCTGCTGGTGTTCGTCGGCGAGGCGGTGCGCGACGCCTTCGACCCCCGGAAGACCACGACATGACGCCCAGGACCTCCCACCCGCTGCTGGAAGTCTCCGACCTCGCCGTGTCGTTCGGCCGCGGCCCCGGAGAGGTGCGTGCCGTCAGAGGGGTATCGTTCGAACTCGGCCGGGGCGAGACCCTGGCGCTGGTGGGCGAATCGGGGTCGGGCAAGTCGGTGACGGCGCTGTCGGTGCTGCAGCTCTTGCCCTATCCCCGCGCCTGGCATCCCTCGGGCAGCATCCGTCTCGCCGGGGAGGAGCTTCTCGGTGCCGCCGAGCCGGCGCTCCGTGCGGTGCGCGGCAACCGCATCGCCATGGTGTTCCAGGAGCCGATGACCTCGCTCAATCCCCTGCATTCCATCGAGAAGCAGGTCGGCGAGGTGCTGGAGATCCACAAGGGCCTCAGGGGCGCCGCCATCCGGGCCCGGGTGCTGGAGCTGCTGCGCATGGTCGGCATTCCCGAAGCGGAGAAGCGGCTGGGCGCGCTGCCGCACGAGCTGTCGGGCGGCCAGCGCCAGCGCGTCATGATCGCCATGGCTTTGGCGAACGAGCCCGACATCCTGAT
>JBLNCP010000039.1:0-187692 GCA_050260775.1 Solirubrobacterales bacterium
GTGGTACCCGACCATGCGGGTGTTCCGTCAGGCCATCGACGGCAGTTGGGACCACGCCATCGGCCGGGTCGGCTGCGCCCTGTGGGCCATGGCGGCGGGCAAGCGGCGGCGGTAGGAGAGAGCCGGAGGGTCGGGGGGGCCCGCTCAACCGAGATTGATGCTGGGCGCCACGTCGTCGTATTCGCGAAGCGTCATCTCGGTCTCGGAGTCGACCTCGATGAGGCGGACCTCATAGCCCCACAGGTTGGCGATGTGGCGCAGCACCAGGATGGCCTCGTCCTCGTCCAGCAATACGCCGTTCTCGACGCGGTGCTGCAGGATCAGGCGGCGGTCGCCGGCCAGGTCGACGTCGACGATCTGGATGTCGGGCTCCTGGTGGGCGATGTCGTAGCTGGCGGCCAGCGCCTTGCGGACCTCGCGGTAGCCGCGCTCGTTGTGGATGGCGCTGACCAGGTAGTCCGAGGCCTCGGCATCGTTGTGGATCTTGAACAGCCGCATCTTGCGCATGAGGGCCGGGGACAGGAACTGCAGGATGAAGCTCTCGTCGCGGTAATTGGCCCACGCCTCGCGCAGGGTGCCGTAGGGGTCGCCGTTGCCGGCGAAATCCGGGAACCAGTCGCGGTCCTCGGCGGTGGGATGCACCGCGATGCGCTCGATTTCCTTCATCATGCCGAAGCCGAGGGCATAGGGGTTGAGCCCCGAGAAGCGCGGATCGTCGAAATCCGGCTGGAAGACCACGTTGGTGTGCGAATGCAGGATCTCCAACAGCGCCCCGTCGCTGATCAGGCCCTTCTCGTGCAGGCGGTTGACGATGTGGTAGTGGACGAAGGTGGCGCAGCCCTCGTTCATCACCTTGGTCTGCTTCTGGGGATAGAAGTACTGCGACACGTTGCGGACGATGCGCAGGATCTCGCGCTGCCACGGCTGTAGCTTGGGCGCGTTCTTCTCCAGGAAATAGAGGATGTTCTCCTCGGGCAGGCGCAGGCGTTTCTTGCGCTCGGCCAGCTCCCGCGAGCCGGAATAGGTGGCGGCCGGCTTGGGCACGGTCCGCCACAGATCGTTGTAGGTCTGCTCGAAATAGGCGGCGCGTTCCTTCTCGCGCTCCTGCTCCAGCCGGAGATCGTAGGTCCGCTTGCGGGGATAGCGGTGGACGCCGTGGTTCATCAGCGCGTGGGCGGCGTCCACCACCCGCTCCACCACCTGGTGGCCGTGGCGTTCCTCGGCATGGGTGATGTAGCTCTTGGCGAACTCCATGTAGTCGAGGATGCCGCGGGCGTCGGTCCACTGCCGAAACAGCGCGTTGTGCTTGAAGAAGTGGTTGTGGCCAAAGGCGGCGTGCGCCAGCACCAGCGTCTGCATCGCCATGGAGTTCTCCTCCATGATGTAGCTGATGCAGGGGCTGGAATTGATGACGATCTCGTAGGCCAGCCCGCGCATGCCCTTGCGGTAGAGCGCCTCGTCGGAGGCGAACCGCTTGCCGAACGACCAATGCTTGTACATCAGCGGCAGGCCGATGGACGAGTAGGCGTCCAGCATCTGCTCCGAGGTGATGACCTCGATCTGGTTGGGATAGATGTCGAGGCCGAGTTCGCCCTTGGCGATCTCCTCGATCGCGTCGAAGGTGCGGCGCACCTTCTCGAAATCCCAATCGGCGCCGTCGAACAGCAGCTCGGTCATGCGGTCCCCCCCAATCGGATCAGCCGCCGGCATGGGCACGGTCCTTCGAGAACAGGTCCCGGAACACCGGGAAGATCTGGCTGCGCACCCGCACCTTGCGCATCGCCATGTTGCCGCCCGGCTTGGCCACCGCCTTGTAGGTGCGCCACAGGTCGGTCTCGCGGCCCAGCCAGTCCTTGTACTCGGCGCCGACCTCGATGTAGGCGAAGTACTGGCACAGCGGCAGGATGCCGTCCTCCAGCAACGCCGCCGACAGCGCGTTGTCCGAAGAGGTGTTGTCGCCGTCCGAGGCCTGGGCGGCGTAGATGTTCCAGTCGCCGGGCGGATAGCGGTCGTCGATCACCTTCTTCATCTCGGTGAGCGCCGTCGACACCACCGTGCCGCCGGTCTCGGTCGAGTAGAAAAAGGTTTCCTCGTCCACTTCCTTGGCCTCGTGGGTGTGGCGGATGAACACGATGTCCACGTGGCGGTAGCGGCGGGTCAGGAACAGGTAGAGCAGCATGAAGAAGCGCTTGGCCAGGTCCTTCATGTGCTCGGTCATCGAGCCCGACACGTCCATCAGGCAGAACATCACCGCCTGGGTCACCGGCTTGGGCACGTGTTCGAAGCGGTTGTAGCGGACGTCGAGCGGATCGATGTAGGGCACCCGCTTGGAGCGGGCCGAGAGGCGGTCGAACTCGACCCGTAGCGCCGAGAGGCGCTCGGGGTCCTCGCCGCTTTCCTCCAATTGCCGGATTTCGGCCTCCAGCTCGCCGAGCTCGGCCGGCCGCGGCCGCTTGAGCGCGATGCGCCGCGACAGCGAGTTGCGCATGGTGCGCAGCAGGTTGAGGTTGGACGGCGAGCCGGTGACGGTGAAGCCGGCGCGGGTCAGGGTGTAGGATTCCGACTGGCGCATCTTCTTCTTCTGGAGGTCGGGCAGCTCCAGGTCGTCGAGGAAGATGTCGAGGAATTCGTCCTTGGACAGCAGGAAGCGGAAATCGTCCTCGCCCTCGCCCGACGGCGAGCCTTCCGAGCCGCCGTCCCCGCCCCCGCCGCCGGGCGGCTTGGGGATCAGGTCGCCCTCGACGTATTCGCGGTTGCCCGGCACCACGTGGTCGCGCACGCCGCCGTGCATCGAGCGGCGGAAGGTCGGTTCGCGCAGCCCGTCCATGGGGATGGAGATGCGCTCGCCGTTCTGGATGTCGGTGATCGACCGCTCGCCCGATGCCTCGCGCACCGCCTTGAGGATCTGCTGGCGCGCCCGCCGCAGGAACCTCTGGCGGTTGGCCAGGCTCTTGCCCTTGGGATTGAGACGGCGATCGATGATGTTCATATGGTCTCCCTCAGATGCCGGGCCCGGTTCTCGCGTCGCTTGCTCCGCCGCCCCCTCCCCCACCGCAGGCGGGGGAGGGTCGGGGTGAGGGCTTCGCGCCCCCTCAGCCCGCCTGCTTGACCCGCATGTACCACTCGACCAGCCGGCGAACCTGCCGTTCGGTGTAGGAGCGGGTCATCATCCGTTCGACGAACTCGTGGTGCTTCTTCTCGCTCTCGGAATCCTTCTTCGAACCGAAGCTGATCACCGGCAACAGATCCTCGACCTGGCTGAACATCCGCTTCTCGATGACCTCGCGGACCTTCTCGTACGAGGTCCAGGACGGGTTGCGGCCGCGGTTGCCCGCCTTGGCGCGCAGCGCGAACTTGACCACCTCGTTGCGGAAGTCCTTGGGGTTGGCGATGCCGGCCGGCTTCTCGATCTTCGACAGCTCCTGGTTCAGCAGCTCGCGATTGAGCAGCTGCCCGGTGTCGGGATCCTTGAAGTCCTGGTCCTCGATCCACGCGTCGGCGTAGTCGACGTAGCGGTCGAACAGGTTCTGGCCGTAATCGTGGTAGGATTCCAGGTAGGCCTTCTGGATCTCGTTGCCGATGAACTCGGCGTAGCGCGGACCGAGCTCGCCCTTGATGAACTCCAGGTACTTCTTCTCGGTGTCCTCGGGGAACTGCTCGCGCCGGATCGACTGCTCCAGAACGTACATCAGGTGCACCGGATCGGCCGCCACCTCGGTGGTGTCGTAGTTGAAGGTCGACGACAGCACCTTGAAGGCGAAGCGGGTCGAGATGCCCTCCATGCCCTCGTCCACGCCGGCCGCGTCCTTGTACTCCTGCATGGGCTTGGCCTTGGGGTCGGTGTCCTTGACGTTTTCGCCGTCATAGACCCGCATCTTCGAGAACAGGTTCGAGTTCTCGTGCTCCTTCAACCGGCTGAGCACCGAGAAGCGCGCCAGCATCTCCATCGTGCCCGGCGCGCAGGGGCTCTCCGACAGCTCGGAATTGCGGATCAGCTTCTCGTAGATCTTCTGCTCCTCGGCGACGCGCAGGCAGTACGGGACCTTGATGACGCAGATGCGGTCGATGAAGGCCTCGTTGTTCTTGTTGTTCTTGAAGGTCTGCCACTCGGCCTCGTTGGAGTGGGCGAGCACGATGCCCTGGAACGGCAGCCCGCCGATGTTCTCGCTGCCGGCGTAGTTCCCTTCCTGGGTTGCGGTCAGCAGCGGGTGCAGCATCTTGATGGGGGCCTTGAACATCTCGACGAATTCCATCAGCCCTTGGGTGCAGCGGTTGAGGCCGCCCGAGAAGCTGTAGGCGTCGGGATCGTTCTGGCTGAACATCTCCAGCTTGCGGATGTCGACCTTGCCGACCAGGGTCGAGATGTCCTGGTTGTTCTCGTCGCCAGGCTCGCACTTGGCCACCGCGATCTGCTTGAGGCGCGAGGGGAAGACCTTCACCACCCGGAACTTGGAGATGTCGCCGCCGAACTCCTCCAGGCGCTTGACCGCCCACGGGCTCATCAGCCCCGGCAGGCGGCGCCGCGGGATGCCGTAGCGGTCTTCCAGTTCCGCCCCCATGGTGTCGGGATCGAACAGCCCGAGCGGGCTCTCGTAGAGCGGGCTGACCTCCTTGCCGGCCTTCAGCACATAGATCGGGTGGCGCTCCATCAGCGCCTTCAGCCGCTCGGCCAGCGACGACTTGCCGCCGCCCACCGGCCCCAGCAGGTAGAGGATCTGCTTGCGCTCCTCCAGCCCCTGCGCCGCATGGCGGAAGTAGCCGACGATGCGTTCGATGGTCTCTTCCATGCCGAAGAAGTCCGCGAAGGCGGGATAGACCTTGATCGTTCGGTTCATGAACACCCGCGACAGCCGCGCGTCCCGGGCGGTGTCGATGATTTCGGGCTCGCCGATGGCGGCGATCATGCGTTCAGCTGCCGAAGCGAACATCATCGGGTCGTTGCGGCAGCCCTCAAGATATTCGAGAAGGGTCATCTCGACGTCTTTGCGACCCTCATAGGCCCGCGCGTAGCGGGAGAAGATATCGTCGGCCGCGTACATGTCTCACTCCATCCTGAGGGTCATTGCGAACCAGCCGGAGGGTGTGCCCCGGACAAGAGCCCAATCGCCCATTCCACTCAGATGATCACTGGGCGCGCGCAATTCATCGGCCCGTACCAGCCTTTCCAAGATGACATTGCGCCGCGCGCCCGCCATCCCACCGACCGGCACTGTCGCTACCCCTCCCCGGCCAAGCCAAACGGCGGCCAGGGCGGCGGATAGATGGCCAAAGGTCGTCAGAAGGGCTTCGTTCGGCCTAATGCCAATGCGCTCCATTCACATCCCGCTGGCTGGTAACCCAGTGGCCAGGGACCCTCCGCGGCCGGAAGCGAAGTCATCATCCTTGCGTCCCGCCGCGTGAAGCGGCCGGTGTGGGAAGGCGCGAAGGAATGACGGAAATCCGCCCGTGGTCGCCCCTGCGGAGCAACATGTTGGGCCGCCGACGGACCGAAACAACCCGCGCGACCGGGTGAGTTACCGCCGCTGTTCCCTGGAATGGCAAAGCAGGTTAGCCTGAAACGCCAGCCACCCCTGTCCAGAGGCATGCCGTGACTCTCAGCCGCCTGCTGTCCAACCGCCACGACCAGGACCGACCGGTGCGGGTGGGGCTGATCGGTGCCGGCAAGCTCGGCAGCATGGTCCTGGCGCAAGCCCGCTGGACCCGCGGCCTGCACGTGGCCGCGGTGGTCGACCACGACCCCGAGCGGGCCCACACCGCGCTGGCGCTGGCGCAATGGCCGCCGCTGAAGGTGGTGGCGCGCTCGCTGGCCCAGGCCCTGGACAGCGGCTCCACCTGGGTGACCCGCGACGCCGAGGACCTGTTCGGCCAACCCGGCCTCGACGTGGTGGTCGAGGCCAGCGGCGATGCCGTTGCCGCCACCCGTCACGCGCTGGCCGCCATCGGTTGCGGCGTTTCCGTGATCATGGCCACCGCCGAGGCCGACGCCCTGGCCGGCCCGCTGCTGGCGGCACGGGCGCAGGCGGCCGGCGTGATCTATTCCCTCGCCTACGGCGACCAGCCGGCACTGATCTGCGAGCTTGTCGATTGGGCGCGGACCTGCGGCTTCGAGGTGGCCGCCGCCGGCAAGGGGACCAAATACCTCCCCGGCTACCGCGTGGCCACGCCGGAGACCGTGTGGAGCCATTACGGCATGTCCCAGGAGCGCGCCCGCATGGGAGGCGTCAACGCCCGCGTGCTCACCGCGCAACTGGACGGCACCACGGCGGCGATCGAGATGGCGTCCGTCGCCAACGCCACCGGCCTGGAGCCCCCCACCGACGGGCTGTCCTTCGCCCCCTGCGGCGTCCACGACCTGGCCCGCCTGATGAAGCCCCGGTCGGCCGGCGGATTGCTGGAGGGCATGGGACAGGTCGAGGTGGTGTCCAGCGAGGAACGCGACGGCCGCCACGTGGTCGGCGACCTGCGCTGGGGCGTCTTCGTCACCGTGCGGGCGCCCGGCTTCCAGACCGCCAGCTGCTTCACGGAATACGGCCTGGTCACCGACGAGTCGGGGGATTACGCCGCCCTGTGGCGGCCCTTCCATCTGGTCGGCATGGAGATGGGCGTCTCGGTCGCCAGCGTCGCCTTGCGGCGCGAGGCGACCGGCTGCCCCGTCGCCTTCGTCGCCGACGCGGTGGCGGTGGCCAAGCGCGATCTGGGACCCGGCGACGAACTGGATGGCTCGGGCGGTTTCACCGTCTCCGCCAGGTTGATGCCGGCGGCGGCGGCGGTGCAGATGGACGCGCTGCCGATCGGGTTGACGCGCGGGGTGCGCGTCGTCCGGGCGGTGGAGGCCGGCCGCGTGCTCACCTGGGCCGACGTCGCCCTCGATCCCGAGGACGAGGTGGTCGCCTTCCGCCGCGAGATGGAAAAGTCCCGGCGCGGGAACTGATCAGCCGAAGGGCCAATCAACCAAACGGATCGTCGCACTTCCCGCACATCGGGACCTTGGAGATGTCGCCGTCCTTGAAGGCGGCGAGGATGCGGCCGAACGCCTCGCCCTGGCGGATCTCGTCGAGGCCCTGCTCCATGATGTTGCCGATCCGCAGTTCAGCGTTCGAATCATAGCAGCCGCAGGCGGTGACCGTGCCGTCGCAGAACACGCCCACCGCCTTCAACAACACCCGGCAAGGCATGCGGCGCTGGTGGTCGAGGTCCTTGTTGGACCACACGCCATGCTTCTCGTGGAAGCTGCCGCACTGGACGGTGCCGCCGAAATTGTTGGCGACAAAGGTGAAGATGCGGTCGATGCCATGACCGGCCAGGAAGTCCTGGGTCTTCTTCATGGTCGCCTTCCAGTCGCCCGACGCCACCGCCTTGACGGCGAAGGCGGTGCGGCCGCCCGGCGGGAAGGCGGCGTTCATGCCCTTCAAATTTTCCAGCGTCCGCTCGAACTTGGAGCCGACGTAGACGCCCTCGTAGCTCTCCTTGTCCCAGCCGGCGAAGGAGAACTGGACATAGGCGAGCCCGATGTTGGCAAGCTGGTCGATGCGGGCCTGGTTGAACGGCGTGCCGTTGGTGACGATGCCCACCTTGAGCCCGGCCGCCACCGCCTGCTCCAGCATCTCGAACACCTGGGGATGCAGGAACGGCTCGCCCTGGCCGGCCAGGATGTGCATCGTCTCGACGCCGGTGCGCTTGCACTCGGCGATCACGCGGTCGAAGACCTCCTGCTCCATGAAGCCGGAGTTGGATTTCCACACCTCGTGGCCGCACATGGCGCAGCGCAGGTTGCAGCGGCGCGAGATCTGGACGTAGACCTCCCACGGCAGCAGCCTGCGGTTCTCGGCCGGACGGACAACGATCTCGCGCGCCGCCTTCAGCTCCACGGCCGCCTTGTCGGTCAGGCCGGCCTCGTCCAGGGCCACGCCATGGAGGTAGCGCACCCGCCCGGAATTGGGCTGGGCGGCGGCCACGGCGGCCAGCAGGGGAACGGCCTCGGCCGCCCGGTTCAACTGCACGAGGGTCTGCGCCAGCCCGATCATCAGTTCCGGATGCCCGGGCACCGCCGCGTTGGCGCGCCGGAAGGCGGCCTCGGCCTCGCTCCAGCGCTCCAGCACGGTCAGCAGGCTGCCCCGCCGGAAGTCGCATTCCGGGTGGGAGCTCCGGGCCAGCAGGGCGACGGCCTCCTCGGTGCGCTGATGCTGGGCAAGGCGCTGGGCCTCGTTCAGCAGGGCCGACGGGATGGGGGCGGGAGCGGCCGGCCGGGTCGCGGTCATGGGAACCTCCTCGATGGGCGGCGGATACTACCATCGGGCCCTGACGCTCGCCATGTGGCATTGTCGGATGCCCGTATCTCGGGCATGATCGATGGCGCTGCATCGGGGAGTTCGCCTATTTGAACGCGCCGTCGAAGCCGGAAGGGTCCGGGGAAACCCTTGCCGCGCCCGCCGCCGGTTGGGCCCACCGCTGGCGGTTGGGCATCCGCGCCAAGCTGTTGGTGGCGGTCACGGCGGTCGCGGCGACGACCATGCTCGCCAACACGCTGAGCTGGCACAGCTATTCCGAAGTCGAACGCCTACTCGCCTCGGTGACGCGGGGCAACCTGCCCTCGGTAACCAACGCGCTCAAGCTGTCGGAGGCCACCGCCCGCCTCGCCGCCGCCGCGCCCGCCCTCGACGGGTCGAAAACGACCGGCGAGCGTCAGGCCAACCTGCTGGCGCTGCAGCAGCAGGCGCAGCGGCTCCGCTCCCTGATCGAGGTGATCTCCAACAACGCCATCGAGCCGGCACGGGTCGAGGAGTTGCGGGCGGTGATGGCTGGCATCGGCCAGAACGTCGCCCACCGCAATGCGATGGTCGAGAAGCGCCTCGACTTGGCGGAACTCATGCGCGGCCACCACCAGGAAACCGCGCTGCTGGAGGAAAACGTCCACCAGCTGCTGGAACGCAGGGTCGACGACCCCGCCCTGGGCGCGGTGATCAACGCGATGGCCTCCATCCGCCGGGCCGGCTCGGCGACCGACCTCGACCAGGTGGACCAGTTCCGCCACGATTTCCAGGGACATGCGCGCCAGATGGCCGGGGCGGCCGAGGGCGCCGCGCGCGACCAGCAACTGCGCACGGTGGCCCGGCGGGCCCTCGACCTGGGTACGAGCGCCCAAAACATCTTCGACGTGCGGGCCGAGCAGATCGTCACCGACGCCCGGCTGGCCTCCGCCCATGACGAGGGCCTGGACCTGCTGGCCCGGACGACCTCGGCCGCCAATCGCCTCGTAGGGATGGCCGAGGCGGCGGCGGCCGAAAACGAGGCGAGCGCCGAGCGGGCGCTGTCGGACGGCCGGCGCATCATGCTGGTCATCGCGATCGCCACCTTCTTCGGGCCGCTGGTGTTCGTGTGGATCTATGTCGGCCGCAGCATCGTGGCGCGCATGGCCAGCGTCGCCCAATCCATGCATCGCATCGTCGCCGGCGACTACGATGCGCCCATCGTGCGAAGCGGCAACGACGAGATCACCGACATGGCGGGGGCGCTGGTGGTCTTCCGCGACGCCATGGCCAAGCTGCGCGACAGCACCTCGGCGCTGAAGGAAAGCGAGCGGCGCCTGCGGACCATCCTCGACACTTCACCGCTGGCGCTGGGCATCAGCCTGGCGGCCGACAACACGCTGCACTACGTCAACCCGCGCTGGTGCGAGCTCTACAACGTCCCTGAACACGAAGCGGCCGGGACGAACGCGTCGCAGTTCTACGCCGATCCCGCCGACCGCAACCGCATCGTCGAGCTGGTGCGCGAGAAGGGCTACGTCGCCGCCTACGAGAGCCGCATGCGGCGGGGCGACGGCGGCGAGTTCTGGGCGATGCTGTCGGCGGCGGCCATCGAGGTCGACGGCGAGCCCGCCGTCATCGTCTCCTCCGCCGACATCACCCGGCGCAAGGAACAGGAATACGCGCTGTCCGACGCCAAGAAGGTCGCCGAGGAAGCCAGCCAGGCCAAGTCGCTGTTCCTCGCCACCATGAGCCACGAAATCCGCACTCCCATGAACGGGGTGCTGACCATGGCCCACCTGCTCGAGGACATGCACCTGCCGCCCGAGCAGAAGGAGATGGCGCGCGTCATCCGCGATTCGGCCTCGTCCCTGCTCACCATCATCAACGACATCCTCGACTTCTCGAAGATCGAGTCCGGCAAGCTGCAGCTCGAGACGGTGGAATTCTCCATCGCCGACCTCACTGAGGGCGTGGCCGACCTCCTTTACCCGCGCGCCCAGGAAAAAGGCATCGGGCTGGTCACCTACATCGACCCGCGCCTGCCCGCCCACCTGCTGGGAGATTCGGTGCGCCTCAGGCAGATCGTCACCAACCTGGCCGGCAACGCCGTCAAGTTCACCGACCGCGGCCATGTGCGAATCGCGGTCGGACCTGCCGACCGCGGGCGGGTCCGCTTCACCGTCGCCGACACCGGCATCGGCCTCGATGCCGCCCAGCAAAGCCGGCTGTTCGAGCCGTTCATGCAGGCCGACGCCTCGATTTCACGGCGCTACGGCGGCACCGGCCTCGGCCTCTCCATCTGCCGGCATCTGGTCGCCATGATGGGCGGAGACATCGGCGTGACCAGCGCCTGCGGCGAGGGATCGACCTTCTGGTTCGAGGTGCCGCTCGACTCCGCCGACGACACCCCGGAGGCGGTTCCCGACCTGGGAGACGTCGCGATCCTGGTGCTCGCCGAGAGCCCCATCGCCGCCGACGTCATCCGTCAGTACCTCGGCCATGCCGGCGCCCAGGTGGCGGTGGTGGCCTCCACCGACGGTGCCGTCGCCGCCGTGCGCGCCGCCACGCTGGCCGGATGGCACTACGACGTGGTGCTGATGGATGGAGCCCCGGACTTCCGGCTGCGCCTGTCGGTGGCCCGCACGCTGCTGGCCACCGCCGGCGAGCGCGCTGCCACCCGAATAATTATGCTGGTTCCCAATTCCAGCTATACCGCCGCCGCCGCCGACATCCGCGCCGCCGGCCTCGCCGACATCATCGCCAAGCCCATCCGCCGCGCCGCCCTGTGGCGTACGGTCGGCGCCGCGGTCGGGCGCTGTCTGCCGGTCGAGAAAAAGGAAGAGGCGGACGGTCCCGACGAACAATATCAGCCGCCCTCGATCGAGGAGGCCGCCGCGGCCGGCGCCTTGATCCTGGTGGCCGAGGACAATCCCACCAACCAGGTGGTGATCCGCCGCCTGATGGAGCGCCTGGGCTACGCCATCGACCTGGTGGCCAACGGTGTCGAGGCGTGGGAGCGGATGCAGATCCGGGATTACGGCCTGCTGCTGACCGACTGCCACATGCCCGAGATGGACGGCTACGAGCTCACCGCCCGGGTACGGGAGTGGGAGGAGGAGACGCTGCGGCACATGCCGATCATCGCGTTGACCGCCGACGCCCTGGCCGGGACCGCCAGCAAATGCCAGGAGTGCGGGATGGACGCCTTCCTGGCCAAGCCCGTCGACCTGGCGCAGCTCGACGCCACCATCCGCCGCCTGCTGCCCGCTGCGGTGCAACTGCGCCGCCGCCGCCCGCTGCCCAACCGGCCGGCCGAGGCCATGCCGCAGGGCCACCCAGCCGCCCCAGCCGGCCAGCCGCCGGTGCTCGACCTTGCCCCCATGCGCGAGATCTTCGGCTCGATCGGACCGGACGCGCGGCAATTGCTCGACCTGTTCGTCGAGACCACGCGCCCCCTGGTGGGGGCATTGGCCCAGGCGCTCACCGACGACGACCTCACCGCCGCCCGCGAGGCCGCCCACGCCGCCAAGGGTGCCGGCAGCTCGGCCGGCTGCCACCGCTTCGGCCGCCTGATGGCCGAGATCGAGGCGGCCTGCGCCAGGGGCGACGCCCAAACCGCCATCGGCCTGATGGCGCCGGCGCAAGCGGCGTTCGAGGAAGCGGCAGCGGCCATCGCCGGGGTGGCGGTGTAGGGCCGGACCTTAGCGCGGCCCCTTCTCCATCAGCCAAAACCAGACGGCGGGATCGACGTTGGCGACCAGCCATTGCATGGTCAGCAGGATGGCCAGGCCGACAAGGACGGGGATCCACCGGCGCAGCGGCACCTTCATCAGCCGGATCACCACAATGACCAGGGGGATGGCGAACAGCGCGAGGCTGATGGTGGCAAGGATGTCCCCCACTACCCGCATCGTCACCCTCGCCGTCGCATCGACCTGCTGCTGACGATTGGGTCGGGCGTGCGTCGGCACAAGCTGGGCGGAGGACAGCCCGTCGGCGGACAGAGGCCCCCACCCCAGCCCTCCCCCAGCAAGGCTGAGGGAGGGGGAACTAGCGACTTCCTCCCCCAGCAAGGCTGAGGGAGGGGGAACTAGCGACTTCCTCCCCCAGCGGAGCTGAGGGAGAAGGAATACGCGCCTCCCTCCCCTGCCGCAGGCGGGGGAGGGTCGGGGTGGGGGCATTGGCTGGTGGGCCCGGAGGCCCTCAGTCCTTGTTGGCGTAAGGGTTGCGGCCGCCTCGGACATAGAGGCGGATGGGGACGCCGGCCAGCTTGAAGACGTCGCGCAGGCCGTTGACCAGGTAGCGGGTGTAGGATTCGGGCAGCTCTTCCGGCTTCGATACGAAGATGATGAAGGTCGGCGGCCGCGCCTTGGCCTGGGTCATGTAGCGGATCTTGATGCGCCGCCCGCCCTGGAGCGCCGGCGGCGGGTGGTGGGCGATCACCTCTTCCAGCCAGCGGTTGAGCTGGGCGGTGGGGATGCGGCGGTTCCACACCGCGTGAACGTCCTGAACCTCGTCCATCAGGCGGTCGAGGCCGCGGCCGGTCAGCGCCGAGAGGGTCACGGTGGGCAGGCCGCGTACCTGCGGCAGCGAGGTTTCCAGCCGGTCCTTGAGGCGCTTGAGCGCCTCCTGCGGGTTGTCGACCGCGTCCCACTTGTTGACGGCAATCACCAGGGCGCGGCCCTCGTCGGCCACCATGCGGGCGATGGTGAGGTCCTGCTTGTCGAGGATCTGCGAGGAATCGAGCACCAGCACCACCACCTCGGCCATGCGGATGGCTTCGAGCGTGTTGGCGACCGACAGCTTCTCGATGGGATTCTCGACATTGGCCTTCTTGCGCAGGCCGGCGGTGTCGACCAGGCGGATGCGGCGGCCGCGGTGCTCCCACTCGGAGGAGACGGCGTCGCGGGTCAGCCCGGCCTCGGGGCCGGTGAGCATGCGCTCCTCGCCGAGCAGGCGGTTGACCAGGGTCGACTTGCCGACGTTGGGGCGGCCGACGATGACCAGTTGCAGCGGACGCTCGGGTTCCGGCTCGGGCTCGATTCCCTCCTCCTCGACGATCTCGTCGGGGAAGGGCTCCTCCTCCTCATCCTCGTCGTCCAGGGCGCCGGCGGCGCGAGCGTAAGGCAGCAGCGCGTCGAACAGCTCGGCCATGCCTTCGCCGTGCTCGGCCGACACCGGCACCGGTTCGCCGAGGCCCAGGCCGTAGGCCTCGTAAAGGCCCGGCTCGCCCGCCTTGCCCTCGCACTTGTTGGCCACCAGGATCACCGGCGTCTTCTGGCGGCGCAGATGGTCCGCGAAGTGGCGATCCAGCGGGGTGATGCCCGCCCGGGAATCGATCAGCAGCAGGGCGACGTCGGCGTCCCCTACCGCGCGGTCGGTCTGCTGGCGCATGCGCGCCTCGACGCTGTCGCCGCCGGCATCCTCGAAGCCGGCGGTGTCGATGACCTGGAAGTCGACGCCAAGCAGGGTGGCCGCGCCCTCGCGGCGATCGCGGGTGACGCCGGGCAGATCGTGCACGATCGCCAGCCGCCGGCCAACCAGACGGTTGAAAAGGGTGGATTTGCCGACATTGGGCCGGCCGACGATGGCAACGGTGAAGGGCATGGGCCTACCTGAACGCGACGAGATCGGCGTCGTTGGTCAGCAGATACATGGTGCGATTGGCGATCAGCGGCTGCAAGGTCACACCATCGGAAATGTCGATCTGCCCGAGCAACTCGCCGGTATAGGGCGACAGCGACACCAACTTGCCATGCGACCCGCCGACGATCAGGCGATCGGAGGCCAGCACCGGGCCGGCCCACACGACCCGGCCTTCACGCGCCTTCTCGTCCTTCCACACCCGCAGCGGGGTAATCCAGACGACGCGGCCGGTCTTGCCCTCGAGCGCCACCACCTCGTTGTTGTTGGTGACCAGATACAGATAGTCGCCGGCCACCCACGGCGTCTGCAGGCCGCCGATCTCGCGCTCCCACAGGCGCCGGCCCGAGCGCAGGTCGATGGCGACCAGCATGTCGGCGTGGCCGATGGCATAGACACGGCCGCGATCGACCACCGGCAGGCCGCGGATGTCCATCAGCGAGGCGACGCCGTCGGTGCGGCGCACCATCGCCAGGGAATCCTGCCACAGCACGGCGCCGTTCTCGACGCGGAGTGCGAACAATTCGCCCGAGGAATAGGGCACCACCACCACATTGCCGTCCACGGCGGGGCTCGATCCCGCCAACAGGCTGGCCGTCTCGCTGATGCCCTGATGGGTCCACAGGGTCGAGCCATCCTCGGCCGAGAGCGCGTGGGTCTGGTTGTCGACGGTGACGACGAACACGCGGCCGGCCCGCACGGTGGGCGCGCCGCGCATGGGGCCCGACAGGGTCTGGCGCCACAGGATCTTGCCGCTGTCGGCGGCCAGGGCCACCACCTGGGCGAGACCGGTCGAGGCGAAGACGACTCCGTCCTCGTAGGCGAGGCCACCGCCGCTCGCGGTGCCGTCCTCGTCCTTGGGGGTGAGGTCGACATGCCACAGGGTGCTGCCGGTCTTGGCGTCGACGGCATAGACCTCCGCTTCGGAATCCATGCTGAATACCTTGCCGCCGGCGACCACCGGCTGCGCCAGCAGGCGGGCCCGGTTGCCGGCGCCGGTGCCGACACCGGTGCGCCAGACGCGCTCCAGCTTGTCGCCGACCTCCATGTGGTGCATGGCATGGTTGGCGTAGCCACCGGCCTGCGGCCAATCCTCGTTGGCTTCGGGCGGCGGCAGGCGGATCTCGCCGCCGGCGCCCTTGACCTCGGGTTCCAGCATCTTGTCGCGCGTCAGCACCGAAATGCGCTTGCCCGGCAGCGGCGGCGGAGCTCCGTCGCCCCACCAGGAGCAGCCGGACATGGCCAGCGCGACGGGGGCCAGCGCGACCAGGGCCAGCCAGGCATTACGGCGCAGCGTCATTTCGGTGGCTCTCCTCAGCCCTTGGCCTTGCCGCCCAGGGCGGCAAGCATCTCGGCGGCGCGAGCCCGCACGCCCTGGGGCGCGGCGGCGTCGTCGGCGAGCTTGCGGAACAGTTCGGTGGCCTTGGCGTCGTCACCGGTCTTGAGCGCCGCCACCGCGATGACCTCGCGGGCGGAGTGGCGCCACGGGCTCGATTCGGCCGCCAGCGGTTCGACCGACTTGGCGATCTGGCCGGCGTCGCCGCTATCGAGCTTCAGATAGGCGGCCTTGAGCCGGGCGAGGTCGCGGTAGGGCGCGTCGGCGCTGCCGGCTGCGATCGCCTCGTAGATCCCGACCGCGGCGGCGGTGTCGCCCGCCTGCTGCTTGACCTGGGCACGCTGGAGGTCGGCGAGCACGCGGTAGCCCGAAGCGCCGTCCGTCGCGATCTTGCTCAGGGACTGGAAGGCCTCGTCGCGCTTGCCCTGCTCGACCAAGCGCATCGCCGCCTGGTAGCCGCGGCTCGCCTCCTGGCGCTGGGTGGTCTGCCACGCGGTCCATCCCTGCCAGCCGGCCACGGCGACGACGAGCGAAACCGCGGCCGCCATGATGGCATTGCCGTGGCGCGACCACAGATCCTTCATCTGGTCTTGGCGCAGCTCCTCGTCCACCTCCTTGATCAGAAGGTCGGCGGCGGCGTCATCTTGCTTGTGGGTCAAAGGCGTCTCCAAAGCCGAAAACCGCGCGTAACATAGTCCGTGGGAGCGGCGTTGGCAAACCCGGCGTGGTGGGTTACGCCCCGTCGCGCCACTTGATGCTGCACCCCATGGACGGCACCTGATCGGCGGGCCCGCGGCCGGTTCCGGCGACCTCGCGCATGGCCTCGAACAGTTCGCGCCGCGTATCCGCCGGCCCAGCCTCGCGGCGGGACGCGTCGAGGCGGCCGCGGTACTGCAGGCCGAGGCCGGCATCGAAGCCGAAGAAATCCGGGGTGCACACCGCCCCGTAGGCCCGCGCCACCGCCTGCGACTCGTCATAGAGGTAGGGGAAGGTGAAACCGTGGCGCGCGGCGAATTCCTTCATGTTCTCGAACGAATCCTCGGGATATTGCGCCGTGTCATTGGACATCACCGCCGCAACGCCGATCCCCAGCGCCTGCAGCTCGCGCACGTCGCGGACCAGGCGATCGACCACCGCCTTCACGTACGGGCAGTGGTTGCAGATGAACATCACCAGCGTGCCCTTGGGTCCGCGCACATCGGCCAAGGCCCATTGGCGGCCGTCGATGCCGGGAAGGGCAAAGTCGGGAGCCTGCCAACCGAAATCGCAGATCGGGGTCTCCACCGCCATGGGCCTTCTCCAATCGATGCGCGCCGCCACCCGAACGCAGAATGCAATTGATTCCGCATCCTCAGTTGGATGAGAATATACGTTATCGGTAGAAGGGGTCATAGAAATGACTTGGCGCTTCGCCCCCCTGGCAGGAATCCTGCTATTGACCGGGTGCATGTGGGTCGACCACGAAGTCGGGTTCGATGGCGGCGTGATGCCGCCGAACGCCGGGGCCGCCCTGGTGAACCTTGAGGTCGTCTCGCTGGTGAATACCCGCAAGACGCTGACGGACCATGTGGCCACTTGGGCCACCGGACGCGACTGCTCGACTCCCCGCGCCGAGCGCGAGGGCGTCTGGTGCGTCGACTGGCCGGCGCCGCCGCCGCCGCCGGCGCAGGTGTATTGCTATTCGTCGCTGGGTCGGCCGAGCTGCTACACCCAGCCCTATAACGAAGGCAACGACCGCCTGATCGGCTTCGTCCCGGCTCCCACGCCCATCCGCTGACCGGCGTATCGCTTTCGCACGCGACCTCCTCCCGCCAAGAGGCTGGACCTGGGCTTGGCGCCTGTTCAACAATGGGCCCAGACCTGCCGGGCAATGTCGATGGCGAAACTCATCCGCTTGGCCGAACACCGGACGAAGCCCGCCTTCGTCCACTTCAACCGGACCGAGCTGACCCTGCTGCTGAACCTGTACGCCCGCCGCGTCGCGGGCGGCGAATGGCGTGACTACGCCATCGACCAGGGGCCGGAGCGCGCGGTGTTTGCCATCTACCGCCACACCCTGGAACAGCCGCTGTTCACCATCACCAAGCTGGGGCCCGAGGCGGCGGCGCGGTCGCGCGGCGGCGACTTCATCGTTGCCGCCGGCGACCGGCAACTGGCGCGGTCGGGCTCGCTGTCCGAGGCCTTGCGGGCGTTCGACCACAAGCCCCGCCGGGTGGTGTGAAGTATCCCCTCGCGACCGCGAGGGCGCGAAGTCATCCCGACGACCGAAGGAAGGAAGGACCTCGTTTGGCTCCGCCCGTCAAGGGTGTCGGCGTACGAGGTCCCTCGCGTCCGCTCGGGATGAAGGTGCCGCTCAGCGCGAGCGGGTGGGCACGTGCCAGATTTCCTCGGCGTACTCCCGCACCGTGCGGTCGGACGAGAACTTGCCCATGCGGGCGACGTTGAGGATCGCCTTGCGGGTCCATTCGTCGGGCATGCGGTAGAGGGCGTCGACGCGCTCCTGCGCCGCCAGGTACAGCGGGAAATCGGCGGTCAGCAGGTAGAAGTCGCCGTTGGTGGTCAGCAGGTCGACGATCGGCTTGAAGCGATCCGGCTGGTCCGGCGAGAAATACCCGTTGCCGATCAGGTCGAGCGCCTTGCGCAGCTCCTCGTTGGCATCGAGCGCGGCCAGGGGATTGTAGCCGTCGACCCGCAGCCGGGCCACCTCGGCGGCGGTGAGGCCGAACAGGAACATGTTCTCCTCGCCCACCTGCTCGCAGATCTCGACGTTGGCGCCGTCCCAGGTACCGACGGTCAGCGCGCCGTTCATCGACATCTTCATGTTGCCGGTGCCCGAGGCCTCGGTGCCGGCGGTCGAGATCTGCTCGGACAGCTCGGCGGCCGGCATGATGAGCTCGGCGGTGGAGACGTTGTAGTTGGGGACGAACACCACCTTGAGCTTCGAGCCGACCAGCGGGTCGTTGTTGACCACGTCGGCCACGTCGTTGATCAGCTTGATGATCAGCTTGGCGGTGACGTAGCCGGGCGCCGCCTTGCCGCCGATGATGACGGTGCGCGGCACCACATCCACCGCCGGGTTCGAGCGGATGCGCTGGTAGCGCGTGACCACGTGCAGCACGTTCAGGAGTTGGCGCTTGTATTCGTGGATGCGCTTGACCATGACGTCGAACAGCGACCCGACATGGACGTCCACGCCGAGGCGCTGGCCGATGACGTCGGCCAGACGTTCCTTGTTGGCCAGCTTCACCGCCGCGAAGCGACGGCGGAACTCGGGATCGTCGGCCAGCGGTTCGAGCTCGCGCAGGCGGTCGAGATCGGTCGCCCAGCCCTCGCCCACCGCCTCGGTGATCAGGCGCGACAGGCCGGGATTGGCCGCCACCAGCCAGCGGCGCGGGGTCACGCCGTTGGTCTTGTTGTTGATCTTGCCGGGCGACAGGTGCTCGAAGTCCGAGAAGATCGTGCTCTTCATCAGGCCGGTGTGAATGGCCGCCACGCCGTTGACCTTGTGGCTGCCGACCACCGCCAGATGGGCCATGCGCACCCGCCGGTCGCCCTCTTCGCCGATGATAGACACCCGGCGCAGCAGCTCCACGTCGCCGGGGTGCTTGTGGCGCACCTCCTGCAAGAACTCATGGTTCAGCTGGTAGATGATATCGAGATGGCGCGGCAGGATGCGCTCGACCAGCTCGACCGGCCAGGTCTCCAGCGCTTCCGGCAACAGGGTGTGGTTGGTGTAGGCGCAGCAGCGCCGGGTCAGGTCCCAGGCGCGGTCCCAGTCGAGCTGGTGCTCGTCGACGAGGACGCGCATCAGCTCGGCCACCACCAGGGCGGGGTGGGTGTCGTTGAGCTGCATGGCGACGCGGTCGGGCAGCAGGTCCCAGTCGCTGTGGGCCTTGCGGAAGCGCGCCAGGATGTCCTGGATCGAGGCGGCGACGAAGAAGTACTCCTGCTTGAAGCGGAGTTCCTTGCCGCGCGAGGTCATGTCCGAGGGATAGAGCACCTTGGACAGGGTCTCGGACTCGTTCTTGTCGCGCACGGCCTCGATGTAGTTGCCGGCGTTGAAGTACTTGAGGTCGAACTCGCGGGTGGACTTGGCCGACCACAGGCGCAGGTTGTTCACCGTCTCGCCGCCGGCCCCCGGCACCGGAATGTCGTAAGCCATGGCCATGACTTCCTCGGTGTCGATCCATTGCGCCCGGGTCTGGCCGAGCACGTCCTTGTAGCGGATGACGCGGCCGCCGAACCGCACCGGGTAGATGACGCCCGGCCGCGGGAATTCCCACGGATTGCCGTAGCGCAGCCAGTTCTCCGGGCTTTCGACCTGCCAGCCGTTCTCCACGTGCTGGGTGAACATGCCGTAATCGTAGCGGATGCCGTAGCCGAAACCGGCGACCCCCAGGGTCGCCATGGAATCGAGCAGGCAGGCCGCCAGGCGCCCAAGGCCGCCGTTGCCCAGCGCCGCCTCGACTTCCCAACCGACGATCTCGTCGAAGTCGAGGCCGAGGTCCCCGATCGCCTGCTTGACGGTGTCGTAGATGCCGAGGTTGATCATGGAGTTGGTCAGCGTGCGGCCGATCAGGAACTCCATGGACAGGTAGTAGACCCGCTTGGTCTCTTCCGTGTAGTAGCGGCTGAGCGTCGGCATCCACCGCTCGCTCAGACGGTCGCGGACGGTGTAGGCCGCCGCCATGAACCAATCGCGCGCGGTCGCGCTGACCGGCTCCTTGCCCACCGAATACAGGAGGTGGCTGGCCAGGCTGTACTTGATGCTTTCGACGTCGTCGTCGAGCAGCCTCACGACCGGGGGACCCACTCGGCGCATACCTCTTCCTTCCCGCCAAAGTACTATCGCTTAGGGGTGGCCCGGCGCGCTCCCCGAGTCAAGGTCATTGAGGTCGGAGATGCTTAGGTACACCCTCGCGCAGGCGCCCCACCCCTTTCGCGCGCAGTCGCGTGACCGCACCGGCGGTTGATGTTATGGTCGCGGCCATGCAGACCTCAACGACAAATCCGCTGGCGGTGATTGAAGATCTGATCAGCCAGCTCATCCACACGCCGAGCCACGAACTGGCGGTCGCCTTCGGCGCGCGCGGCAAGATCCTGTCCGATCTCGGCGATCACGCCGAAGCGGCGGACAGCTGCCGGCGGGCGCTGTCGGTGGTGCTGCGGCTGTCGGCCGGCGACCCGGCCGCCTACGAGGTGCTGGCCCAGCGTCTCCGGGAAGAGTACCTGGAGGCCTGCGCCGAGGCCGGCGAGCAGCCCGACGCCCAGTTGCTGGACGCGGTGGCGCCGCTGCTGGGTTAGGGCCGCGTCACGCCTGTTCGAGCAGCGCCAGCGGGAAGCTGGCGAACAGGTCGGCGGCGACGAACACCGGAACGCCTCGACGCTCGGCCGCGACGACCGCCTCGCCGGTGAGCAGGTTGGTGAAGCGGCCCTGGCCGGTCGGGCCCCGCCGCGGCGCATCGATGGTCACCCCCCGCCAGGCGGCCCCCAGGGGCGGCCCCTCCTGCCCCTCCGGCCACATCCCCGCCAGCAGGCGCGGCACCACCACGACCACCACGCGTTCGGAATTCTGGCGGGCGAAGGCGACTACGTTGTCGGCGCGGGGGCCGCGCGCGGCGAGCGGCCGATAACTCCCGGATTGGAACATCTCTTCATGGCGGGCCCTGAGGGCGAGGGTGCGCCGGATCAGCTCCTGCTTGACCGCACCGTCCCGCCACTGTCCGACGTCGGCCGGCAACGGCCCTGCGAGCGACCCGAGCGACCGCATCCGACTCCCGTAATCGACCGGCCGGCGGTTGTCGGGGTCGACCAGCGACAGATCCCACAATTCCGTCCCCTGGTAGAGGTCCGGCACCCCGGGCACGGTCAGCTTGAGCAGGGTCTGGGCCAGGCTGTGGACCATGCCGACGATGCACAGCCGCCGGTGCACCTCCAGGAAGTCCTCGAGGAAGGGGTTCCGCCGATCGGTCTCGCAGATGCGGTGGATGAACCGGTCCACCGCCTGCTCGTAGGCCTCGTCGGGGCGCGCCCAAGACGTCCGCCGCTTGGCCTCCTTCACCGACTTTAGCATCGCCGGCACCAGCCGCTCGACGAAGCCCTCGACCGTCGCGCTGTCGCCGCCGTGCGGCCAGGCGCCGACCATGGTCTGGTAAAGGAACCATTCGTCGTTGGGCTCGGGGGCCGGCCCCGCCGCCAATTGGGCGCGGAACGGGGCGTTGAGCTGGCTCCAGCGCTCCACATGCTGGCGCCACTCGTCGGGCATCTCCGAGATCGCCGCGATCCGCACGCGCACGTCCTCGCCGCGCTTGGAATCATGGGTGGCGGTGGCCAGCAAGCCATGGGGATGCGAGCGCAGCCGGATGCGGCCGATTTGGTGGAAGCTGCCGGGGCTCATGCCGAACCGCGTCGGATCACCGCCGACCTCGTTGAGGGCCAGCAGACGGTTGAAGCGATAGAGGGCGGTGTCCTCGAAGCCCTTGGCCATCACCGGTCCGGAGTACTGCTGCAGGCGCATGGCGAAGTCGATGATGGCCCGGCGGGCATAGCCGGCCTCGGCCTCCCTGGCCAGCCTGGTGGTGAGCACCCCCTCCACGAAGTCCCAGACCGAGGCGTCCCCGGCACCACCGAGCCGCGCCAGTTCCACCGCCCAGCCGATGTAGCGGCGGTCGGTGTCGGTCACCCGCCGCGAGGTGATGTAGGTGCGATAGACCGGCAGGCAGGCCACCACCTCCTTGAGGGCGGTATAGAGGACGGACAGCGTGAAGTCGCGCGACCGCCAGTGCGACAGCGCGATCCGGCCCAGCCGCACCGCCAGAACCCGGAGTTCGCTGGCCATGTGCTCGTCAATGATGCGCTTCTTGGCCTCGATGACCTCGCGCTCGAAATTCATGGGCACGCCGATGAAGCGGCCGTAGGCGGCGGTCAGCGACGCTTCCCCCGCCGGATCGACGAACAGGCCGGCCACCTGGTTCATGAACTCGTAGCCCGTGGTGCCGGCCACCGGCCAGTCGCGCCGCACCTGTTCGTGGTGGGCGAGGATCTTCTCCACCACCAGCCAGACCGGTTGGTCCATGGGATCGGCGGGCGGTCGCCCCAGCACCTCGCCGGCGCGGCGCTGCAGCAGCCGGCAGTACTCCGCCGGGTTGAACAGGCCATCCACGTGGTCGATCCGCACCCCGTCGACCAATCCCCGCCGGATGAGCTCGAGCATGAAGCGATGCGCCAGTTCGAACAGCTCGGGCTCCTCCACCATGCGGAGCGCGGCGAGGTCGTTGATGTCGAAGAAGCGGCGGTAGTTGATCTCGTCGGCCGCCACCCGCCAGAACGACACCCGGTAGGCCTGGCGTTCGAGCAATTGGTGGAGATCGGCGGCCGGCAGGCCGGCCAGCGCGGCGTCGATGGCGTCTGCGGACTCTGCCGGGATGGCGGCGAGTGCCGCCTTCAGTTCGGCGGCCCGGGCGCGCCGGGCGGCAATGGTGCGCCCCGCCCCGTGGCCGCGGGCAAAGCCCCGGAAGTCGAGGACGAGGTCGTGCAGGGCGTCGCCCGGCACCCGCTCCAGCAGGGTGACGTAGTCGCGCACCGCGATCGGATAGCGGTGCTCCCAATACCACACGCTGAAGGTGCCGCTGCCGCGGTCGAAGCGGGGCACCAGTTCGCCGCGCTCCAGGATGGCGCCGTAATGGTCGCCCAGGAACGGCAGCAGCACCTTGCCCTTGAGTTCGCGGCGGGCCGGGGCCCAATCGATGTCGAAGAAGCGGGCATAGGGGCTGTCCTCGCCCCATTCCAGCACGTCGAGCCACCAGGAATTGTCGGCGCCGCCCACCCCCATGTGGTTGGGCACGAAATCCATGATGATGCCCATGCCGAGACGGCGGGCGGCGGCGTGCAGGCGCTCCAGCGCCGCCATGTCGCCGATCTCGGCATTGAGCGAGCCGTGATCGATGATGTCGTAGCCGTGCATCGACCCCGCCCGCGCCTTGAGGAACGGCGACAGGTAGAGGTCGCTCACCCCCAGCTCGGCGAGATACGGGACGATCGCCTCGGCATCGGCGAACGTGAACCCGGCGTGCAACTGCAGCCGGTAGGTCGCACGGGGAATGCGCATGGCCCCTCGCCTGTCTCGCCGCCCGGCGCTCCGGGTCAGCAAGACAAACGGAGGCTAGATGGGCGCGTTCCCGCGGCTGGCCTTCAGGCGCGCGGCAAGGTCCTTCAGGCGGGCATCGGCAAGCAGGGCGTCGACGTCCAGAGGAAAGCGCCGTCGCCAGTTGGGGTGCTGCGTGGTGGTTCCCGGCAGGTTCATTTGGGTGTCGACGGCGAGAACGTCCTCGATCTGCACCATCATCAGCCGCGACGACGAGCGTTCGAGGAAGGCATGCGCGCCCTCCGCCAGCGCCGCCGCCTGGGGATCGCTCAGCGGCCCGGCCTCGGGGAAGTCGGCAGGCAACAGACCTTCCGCCACCAGGGCGGCGATGATCGCTCTGCGGTCGGCGGCGCGGGCCTCGCGTTCCTCGCCCCCCATGCCGTCGCGCGGATAGAGGTGGAGCTTCTCGCGCTGGACGATGTCGCTGGCGTTCCACCAGCCGCGCGCGCTGGGCAGGTCGTGGGTCGAGAACGTGCACAGGGCCTGGCGGTCGTACTCGCCCGGCGCCTTGAAGCGGTCACCGGCCTTCTCGAACACCATGACGCGATAGGCGAAGATGCCGGCGCGGTCCATGCGGTCGCGGAAGCCCTCGGGCACCGTTCCCAGGTCCTCGCCGATAACCAGGCACCGGTGGCGGCGGCTTTCGAGCGCCACCAGGCGGAACAGGTCGTCCACGGGATAGCGGACATAGGCGCCCTGGTCGGCGGCGGCACCGGCCGGGACCCAGTAGAGCCGCTGCAGGCTCATGGCGTGATCGAGACGCAACGCGCCGGCGTGGCTCATGTTGGCGGCCATCACCCCGATGAACGGGGCATAGGCGGCCTCGCGCAGGCCCAGGGGATTGAACGGCACCAATCCCCAATCCTGTCCCTTGGGCGCCAGCGGGTCGGGCGGCGCCCCCACCGACACACCCAGGGCCAGGCTGTCCTGTTCCAGCCAGGCTTCGGCGCCGTCGCCGGCGATGCCCACGCCGAGGTCGCGGTAAAGGCCGATATCCATGCCGGCGGCCTTGCCCGCCGCCTGCGCGGCTTCGAGCTGCTCGTCGGCGACGAACTGCAGCCACCAGTGGAACTCCACCCGGTCGCGGTTGTCGGCGGCGAAGCGCGCCACCTCGGGCGACTCCGGATGGCGCAGGGCCTCGGGCCAGTGGCGCCAGTAGCCGTTGCCCTCGCGGACATACTTCTCCTGCAGCGCCTCGAAGGTGCAGAACAGCTCGGCGAAGCGCCCGCCCGCCTGCTGGAAGGCCCGGAAGGCGCGGCCGCGCTCGTCGTCCTCGTCCAGGTGGCGCGCGCGGAAGGTGCGGTAGAGGGCGTCCAGGAGCGGGCGCTGCGCCTGCGCCACCTCGGCATAATCCACCAGCGGATAGCCCTTGATGCGCGCCAGCCCGGCCTGGAAGCCCGGCGAGGCGAACATGCGCTTGGCCTCGTTGCTCTCGCGGAATTCCGGGATCGCCTCGACGTCCAGATAGGTGGTGTTGAGGAAGCGGCGCGAGCTGGGGGCGTAGGGACTGAACTTGTCGGGCTGACTGCCGAACAGGGCGTGCAGCGGGTTGACCCCCACCGTCGCGCCGCCCAGCCGGCCGATGCCCGCGGCCAGGTCCTTGAGGGCGCCGTAATGGCCGACGCCCCAGTCGGTGGGCGAGCGCAGGGCGTAGACCTGGGTGGCGATGCCCCAGGCCTTGCGGCCGTCGTCCATGCCATCGGGTACGAAGCAGCGCGCCGGGGCCATGGCCACCACCATGGACGCGGCGGCACCGTCCACGGCGGTCATGCGCAGCCGGTGATAGCCGACCGGCGGCATGCCCGGCAGATGGAAACGGCGGCGGCGACAGACTGCGCCGTCGACCTCACGTTCCTCGATCAGCTCGAGCTCCGCCGGCCGGAAGCAGCCGGAATGGGTGATGCCCAATTCCTCTTCGAGCACCCAGTCGATGGTCTCCTGGTCGCGGTCGGCCGGCACGGTCAGGGGCACCGAGGGGGTGTCCTGCCAGGTCTCGTCGAACACCGCCACCGGTTCCAGCCAGCGCCGCCACGGCCGCGTCTCCAGCTCGTGCAGGCTGGCGGCAACGGCCGCGTCGTCGGCGACGTCGAGGCCCATGGCCGCGAGGAAGGCCTTCTTGGTCTCGGCCGAGACCGGCCGCCAGTTGCCGAAGAAGTCCCACCAGCCGTCCTCGATCCCGGCCACAGCCGCCAAGCGGTCGAGCGCTTGCGTGTCGGTCATGCAATTCCCCTGTCGTCGAGAATCCAGGCGACGCCCCACCCCGCCAGGGGCAGCCCTCCCCCGTGTGTAGAATACAGCAACCGCCCCTGGCCCGGAACGTACTCGGGCAGGGGCTGGTCGGTGAAGTTGGCCGTCACCGCAAGGCGGCTGCCGTCCCCCATCTGCCATTCCGCGCGGAATGCGCGGGGGGCCAGGGTGGTGCAGGCGGCGTGCTCGCGTCCGGTCATCCCCTTGAGCCGGGGGGCGATCTCGCGGCGCCGGATGTCGAGCAGACGCCGGACCAGCGCCAGCCGCCCGGCGTGCGGCTCCCGCCCCGGTTCCGACCAGTCGAGCTTGGAGCGCGCGAACGTCACCGGATCGACCGGATCGGGGATCTTGCGGGCGTTCGGCCCCTGGAACTCGGGAAAGTGTTCGAACTCGCGGCGGCGCCCCTGCCGCACCGCCTTGGCGAGGTCGGGACCGAAATCGCAGAAATAGAGGAAAGGCGTCGAGGCCGCCCACTCCTCCCCCTGGAACAGCAGCGGCGGCTGCGGCAGCAGCAGCAGGACGGCGATTGCGGCGCGCACCGCCTCGTCCGCGACCAGATGGTCGATCCGGTCGCCCAGGGCGCGATTGCCGATTTGGTCGTGGTTCTGCAGGAAGGAGACGAAGGCGGCCGGCGGCAGGTGCGCCGACGGCTCGCCGCGCCGGTCGCCGCGCCGGTGCTCGGACGCCTCGCCCTGATAGGCGAAGCCCTCGGCCAGGCAGCGGCATAGATGCGCCACCGGTTCTGGCCCGTAATCGCGGTAGTAGCCGCCGGCCTCGCCGGTCAGGGCGCGGTGGAAGGCGTGGTGGACGTCGTCGTTCCACTGGGCGGTGTAGTAGCGCGGCCGCCCGTCCGGCAGGCGTTCCAGCAGGCCGGCGTCGTTGGCGTCGTTCTCCAGCACCAGGTGGATGTGGCGGTTGGGAAAGGCGGCGCGAGCGCGCTCGGCCAGTTCCATCAGCACCGTCCTGGGGCTGTCGTCGACGATGGCATGCACGGCGTCGAGGCGCAGGCCGTCGAAATGGAATTCCTCGAGCCAGTAGAGGGCGTTGTGGATGACGAACTCGCGCACCGGACCGGCATCGCCGCCGTCGTAGTTCACCGCCTGCCCCCAGGGGGTGTGGTGGCGATCGGTGAAGAAACGCCGGGCGGTGGCGTGCAGGTAGTTCCCCTCCGGGCCGAAGTGGTTGTAGACCACGTCGAGGAACACCATCAGGCCCTTGGCGTGCGCCGCGTCGATCAAGGCCTTGAGGTCCTCGGGCCGGCCGTAGCTGGCCTCGGGCGCATAGAGCAGGACCCCGTCATAGCCCCACCCGCGCGCACCCGGGAATTCGGCCAGAGGCATCAGTTCGACGGCGGTCACCCCCAGCGACACCAGGTAATCGAGCTTGGCGATGGCGGCGCGGAAGGTGCCCTCGGGCGTGAAGGTGCCGACGTGCAGCTCGTAGACCACCGCCTCTTCCCACGGCCGCCCGCTCCACGCCCCATCGCTCCAGTCGAAGGCGGCGGGGTCGATAACCTCGGACAGCGCATGCACGTCCTCGGGCTGATGGCGGGACGCCGGATCGGGGACCACCAGGTCGCCGACCCGGAAGCCGTAGCGGGTGCCGGAACCGGCATCGGCGACCACCGCCTCGACCCAGCCCTCGCCATTTTGCGTCAGCGGGACATCGGGGCGGCCGGGGATATGCAGCGCGACGGCCTCCGCGTCGGGGGCCCACAGGCGGAAGCGCACGCCCCCGGCCTCGACCTCGGCGCCGAAGGGCATGGCATGGCGGCGCCTCAACGGGGCCTCTCCTCGCCGGCCCGGCGCAGCACCGCCAGCGACCGCGGCTTCAAGGGAAAGCGCTGACCGGCCTCGATGACCTCGCGCGGCGTGATCGGATCGGGCCTCGCCGTGTCGATCACCACCTCCCACGCCGCGCCGGCCTGGGCCGGCGGCAGGGTGTAGAAGATGATCTCGGTGTAGGCGTTGAGCATCACCAGGAAGGTGTCGTCGGCGCCTCCGTCGCGGCGGTCGCGCCGGCAGGATTCGCCCCCCAGGATGAAGCCGAGGGACCGCGCGTACGGCAGGGTCCAGTCGCTGTGGGTCATCTCGCGCCCTTCCGGGGTCACCCAGGTGATGTCCTTGAGCGCACACCCCGGGAACCGATGGCCCTCGAAGAACCGCGGACGGCGGAACACCGGATGCTCGCGGCGCAGGCGGATCAGGGCGCGCACGAACTCCAACGTCTCGACGTCGATGTTGTTCCAGTCGACCCAGCCGATGTCGTTGTCCTGGCAATAGGCGTTGTTGTTGCCGCCCTGGCTGCGGGCGAACTCGTCGCCGGCCAGCAGCATGGGCAATCCCTGCGACAGCAACAGGGTGGCCAGCAGGTTGCGCATCTGCTGGCGCCGGAGCTTGTGGATCACCGGCTGGTCGGTCGGGCCCTCGATGCCGCAATTCCAGGAATAGTTGGCGTCGGTGCCGTCGCGGTTGCCCTCGTGGTTGGCCTCGTTGTGCTTGCGGTCGTAGCTGACGAGGTCAGCCAGGGTGAAGCCGTCGTGGCAGGTGATGAAGTTAAGGCTGGACCACGGCCGCCGCCCGCCCCAGCCGAACAGGTCGGACGAGCCGGTCAGCCGCGAGGCGAGGTCGCCGATCAGGCCGCCATCGCCGCGCCAGAACCGGCGCACCGTGTCGCGGTAGCGGCCGTTCCACTCGGTCCAGCCGGGCGGGAACCCGCCGAGGCGGTAGCCGTCGCCGCCGATGTCCCAGGGCTCGGCCAGCAGCTTGACCTGGGAGAGCACCGGGTCCTGCCGCACCGCGTCGAGGAAGCCGGCGCCGATGTCGAAACCCGACTTCTCGCGCCCGAGCGCCGCCGCGAGGTCGAAGCGGAAGCCGTCGACGTGCATCTCGGTGACCCAGTAGCGCAAGGAATCCATCACCATCTGCAGCACGCGGGGATGGCGCAGGTTGAGGGTGTTGCCGCAGCCGGAATAGTTCTCGTACCAGCGCTCCTGGCCGGGAACCAGGCGGTAGTAGCTGGCGTTGTCGATGCCTTTGAAGCTGAGCGTCGGCCCCAGGTGGTTGCCCTCGGCGGTGTGGTTGTAGACCACGTCGAGGATGACCTCGATCCCGGCGTCGTGCAGGCGCTTCACCATCGACTTGAAGTCGCCGTGCGGGCTGGAGGTGTAGTAGCGCGCCGCGCACGAAAAGAAGTTGATGGGGTTGTAGCCCCAGTAATTGCGCTGGTTCTTCTCGACCAGGTGATGCTCGTCGATGAAGGCGTGCACCGGCATGAGCTCGATCGTGGTGACGCCGAGCCGGACCAGATGGTCGATCACGATCGGGTCGGCAAGACCCAGGAAGGTGCCGCGATGGTCGGGCGCCACCATGGGATGCTTCATGGTGTAGCCGCGCACATGCAGCTCGTAGACCACCGTCTCGGACCAGGGCACCGACGGCCTGCGGTCTTCCCCCCAGGTGAAGGCGGTGTCCAGCACCACGCCCTTGGGCATGAAGCGGGAATTGTCGCGGCGGTCGATCATTAGATCGTGCTTGGGCGAGCCCTGGCGGAACGAGAAATGGGTGTCCGACCACTGGAAGGTCCCCGCCAGGGCCTTGGCGTAGGGGTCGATCAGCAGCTTGTGGGAATTGAAGCGGTGCCCGGCATGGGGATCGTAGGGCCCGTGCACCCGGTAGCCGTAGATCAGCCCCGGGCGGGCGTCGGGCAGATAGCCGTGCCAGACCTCGTCGGTGTATTCGGGCAGTTCGATCCGCTCGACCTCGTGCGTGCCGCGGCGATCGAACAGGCAGAGCTCCACCTTCTCGGCGTGGGCCGAGAACAGCGCGAAGTTGACGCCGTTGCCGTCCCAGGTCGCCCCCAGGGGATAGGGCGAGCCGGACAGGATGCGGTGGCGGGAGGGCATCTAGAGGCTCACCATTCCCGCTTGAAGATGCAGGTGGCCAGCGGCGGCAGGGTCAGGCTCAGCGAGTAGGGATGGCCGTGCCACGGCACGTCCTCCGCGGCCCGTCCGCCCTCGTTGTGGACATTGGACCCGCCGTACCATTCGCTGTCGGTGTTGACGATCTCGCGATAGAAGCCGGGATGCGGCACGCCGACGCGATAGCCCTCGCGCACCACCGGCGTGAAGTTGCAGGCCACCACGCAGATGTCCTCCTGCTCCCTGGCCTTGCGCAGGTAGGTCAGCACCGAGTTGTCGCGGTCGTTGCAATCGATCCACGCGAAGCCCTGCGGATCGGTGTCGAGCTGATGCAGGGCCGGCTGCTCGCGGTAGGCCCGGTTGAGGTCGCGGATGAGCCGCTGGACGCCCTGGTGCATGGGATCGTCGAGCAGGTGCCAGTCCAGGCTGCCCTCGGCGTCCCACTCGCGTTCCTGGGCGAATTCCGAGCCCATGAACAGCAGCTTCTTGCCCGGGTGCGTCCACATGAAGGCGTAGTAGGCGCGGATGTTGGCGAAGCGCTGCCAGCGGTCGCCCGGCATGCGGCCGAAGATCGAGCCCTTGCCGTGCACGACCTCGTCGTGGCTCAAGGGCAGCACGAAGTTTTCGTGGAAGGCGTAGAGCAGGCCGAAGGTCAGGTCGTCGTGGTGGTAGCGGCGGTGGATGGGCTCCTTGGAGATGTAGCGGAGCGTGTCGTGCATCCAGCCCATGTTCCACTTGTAGCCGAAGCCGAGGCCGCCGATGTACACGGGCCGCGACACCATCGGCCAGGCGGTGGATTCCTCGGCAACGGTCATGGCCCCGGGGTGCTCGCCGTAGACCACCTCGTTCATGCGCCGGATGAAGTCGATGGCCTCGAGGTTTTCATTGCCGCCGAACTTGTTGGGAATCCACTCGTTCGGTTCGCGCGAGTAGTCGAGGTAGAGCATGGACGCCACCGCATCCACGCGCAGGCCGTCGACGTGGTACTGCTCCAGCCAATAGAGCGCGTTCGACACCAGGTAGTTGGTCACCTCGCGCCGGCCGTAATTGTAGATCAGCGTGTTCCAGTCCTTGTGGAACCCGAGCCGCGGATCCTCGTGCTCGTACAGGTGGGTGCCGTCGAAGTAGTGCAGGCCGTGCGGATCGCTGGGGAAGTGCCCGGCCACCCAGTCGACGATGACGCCGACGCCGTTCTGGTGCATGCGCTCGACGAAGGTGCGGAAGTCCTCGGGCGTGCCGAAGCGGCTGGTGGGCGCGAACAGCCCGACCGGCTGGTAGCCCCACGACCCCGAGAACGGATGCTCGTGGACCGGCAGCAGTTCCACGTGGGTGAAGCCCATGTCGCGCACGTAGGCGGCCAGCTGGTCGGCCAGTTCGATGTAGGAAAGCGGCCGTCCGCCGTCCTCGGGCACGCGGCGCCAGCTGGCGAGATGGACCTCGTAGATGCTGACCGGGGAATGGCGGTCGGAGACGGTGGGCTGGCGCTCCATCCACTCGCCGTCCCGCCACTGACGCTGCCCCAGGTCCCAGACGATGGAGGCGGTGCGCGGCGGCACCTCGGCGTAAAGCCCATAGGGGTCGGCCTTGAGCGGCAGCAGGTTGCCGCCGGCGCCGATGATCTCGTACTTGTAATGGCAGCCGCTCGCCTGGCCGGGAATGAAGATCTCCCAGACGCCCGCGTCGTGGCGCAGGCGCATGACGTGGCGGCGGCCGTCCCAGCCGTTGAAGTCGCCGACCACCGAGACCCGCTTGGCGTTCGGCGCCCACACCGCGAAGTTGACGCCGGCCACGCCGTCGAGGGTGACGCAATGGGCGCCCAGCTTCTCGAACGTCCTGAGATGGGTGCCTTCGATCAGCAGATGGATGTCGAGGTCGCCGAGCACAGGGGGAAAGCGATAGGGGTCCTCGATGGTCTCCAGCCGCCCGTCGCCATATTCGAGGCGGATGCGGTAGTGGCCGGGATCGGCGATCTCGGCCGCGTAGAGCCCCTCCGGATGGACCCGGGTCATCTCGACCTCGCCCGCGGCGGCCAGCACCCAGGCGCGGCGGGTGTGAGGCTGGAAGGTGCGGATGATCGTGCCGGTCCGGCCGGCATGCGGCCCCAGCACGGCGAAGGGGTTGCCGTGGCTGCCGCCGGCGATGGCGTCGGCGTCCGACGGGGCCACCAGGGCTGTCTGTTTCTTGGCTGCCATTCACCCCTCTCCCTGACCACACCCTCGCGAGGATTACCCGCCAAACCGGGGATGACAAGCGCTCATCCTTCACTCGCCTCAAGCATGGCCATCAACCCTCTCAGCGGGATGGGCAGCCAGGCCGGGCGGTGCGAGGCCTCGTAGGCAACCTCGTAACAGGCCTTCTCGATGAGGAACAGGTCGAGCAGCCGCTTGGCCTCCGGGTGGTCGGCATGGAGCCCTCCTCCCTCCTGCATCGCACCCACGTAGGAGGACAGGAACGCCCGCGCCACCCGGTCCCGCCAACCGCGCGCCAGGCCCTCCAGCTGTGCCGGCCCCGCCGGCCGCCCCGAACCGAGGCGCATCAGCTCGCTCCACACGGCATAATCGAACGACCGCAGCATGCCGGCGACGTCGCGCCAGGGCGAATCCTTGCCGCGGCGGGATTCGATGGTCCGCTTGGGCTCACCCTCGAAATCGATGACGTAGATGTCGTTCCTGGCGACCAGCAACTGTCCAAGGTGGTAGTCGCCGTGGATGCGGATGGTCACGCCGAACGGCCGGGTCGGGAGCGAGGCGTCGATCCGCGCGAACAGGCGGTCGGCGTCGGCGGCCAGCCATCCGGCCTCGGCGGGATCGCTCCGGGTGGCCAACTCCACCGCCTGGCGCGCCTGCGCCCTCACCCGCTCGCGCCAATTGTCGAGGTCGGCCTGAGTCACCGGTTCGGGGCGGAACGCGGGATCCTCGGTGGGGGCCGCCAGCGCCCTGTGCATCTCGGCGGTGCGTCGGCCGATCACCCGGACCAGCGCCATGAAATCGTCCATCATCCCCTGGTCGAGGCGGCCGCCGACCTCTTCCGGCGGAAGCATCCCGGCGTCGTCGAGGAAACGGCCGAGCTGCGACAGCGTCCATTGCCAGGCGTCGCCCTGGTTCTGCACGAAGCCGTGCAGCACGCCGAGCACCATGGTGCCCCCCGCGGCATCCGCGGTCTCCAGCCAGCCCAGCAGCGGCGGCGTGGCGGCGAACCGGGAGGTCTCGGTGAGATAGCGGCCCATCTCGACCTCGGGATTGGCCCCTTCCACCGGCCGGCGCAGCAGCTTGAGCATAACCGCGTCGCCGATGACCGCGCTGCTGTTGGTCTGCTCGGCGGTCAGCCGGCGCACCACCGGCCCCTCGGGCAGGTCCACCTCGGCCAGGGCCCGGGTGGCATGGCCGGCGACGGTGCCGTCCTGCCCCGGCAACCGGGCTTGCTCGCGGATCGCCTCGACCACCGCGAGCACGAACTCGTCCTCGCAATAGGCGTCGGTCAACACGCCCACCTGCGGCCCCCGGCGCAGGCGCGCCAGTTCCAGGCCATGGGGGCCGCTGTGCTCCTCGCCCCAGCGCGTCGACAGCGGCAACTGGTAGACGCTCATGCCGCCATCGGACCGCCGGGCTGCCATCAGGGTCATCAGCCAGGTCCCCCGGCTGGTCGCCAGCTCCGCCCAGCGCAGCAATTCCACCGATTGCAGGCCGACATCCTTGTCGGCGAACCAGCGCCGCAGCTGGATGTAGGCCGGCAGAACCTCGGTCTCCAGCGCCCGTCGGCCGGGCCCCGAGATGATATCGGCGAAGCCCTCGCGGACGACGATCGGCACCAGCTCCTCCATGGGATTGGGGAGATGGACGTGCCAGGCGGGGGCCTCGGTCTCGGCCGAGAGCTGGAACCAGTAGAAGCCATAGCCCGGCATGGTCAGGAAGTAGGGAAGCTCGCCCACCGGCGGGAACGGCGACGGGCCGGACAGCTCGACCGGCACGCGGCCGCGGAACTCGGCGAGATCGAGCTCGACGCCCTGGGCGGTGCGAGCGAGGTTGCAGACGCACAGCACCGTCTCGTCCTCGTACTCGCGCAAGTATGCGAGCACCTTGCGGTTGGACGGATAGAGAAAGCGCAGGCTGCCCCGGCCGAAGCAGCGCCGGCCCCGCCGCACGGCGATGATGCGGCGCATCCAGTTGAGCAGGGAGGACGGCAAGCGGGATTCCGCCTCGACGTTGAGCGCCTCGTAGCCGTAGACCGCATCCATGATCGGCGGCAGGTAGAGGCCGGCGGGGTCGGCGCGCGAAAACCCGCCGTTGCGGTCGGCGTTCCACTGCATGGGCGTGCGCACGCCGTTGCGGTCGCCGAGATAGATGTTGTCGCCCATGCCGATCTCGTCGCCGTAGTAGATCACCGGTGTCCCCGGCATCGACAGCAGCAGCGAGTTGAGCAGTTCGATCTTGCGCCGGTCGTTCTCCATCAGGGGCGCCAGCCGGCGGCGGATGCCGAGGTTGATGCGGGCGCGCCGGTCGGAGGCATAGGTGTTCCACAGGTAATCGCGCTCGCGGTCGGTCACCATCTCGAGCGTCAGTTCGTCATGGTTGCGCAGGAAGATCGCCCACTGGCAGTTGGCGGGGATCTCGGGCGTCTGACGCATGATGTCGGTGATCGGGTGCCGGTCCTCGCGGGCGATGGCCATGTACATGCGCGGCATCAGCGGGAAGTGGAAGGCCATGTGGCATTCGTCGCCGTCGCCGAAATAGGGCAGGACGTCCTCGGGCCACTGGTTGGCCTCGGCGATGAAGAAGGCGCCGGGATGGCTCTCGTCGAGCGCCGACCGCAGGTGCTTCAGCACCGCATGGGTCTCGGGCAGGTTCTCGTTGTTGGTTCCCTCGCGCTCGCACAGGTAGGGCACCGCGTCGAGGCGCATGCCGTCGACCCCGAGGTCGAGCCAGTGGCGCATGGTACGGATGATCTCGCGCATCACCCGGGGATTGGCGAAGTTGAGGTCGGGCTGGTGCGTGAAGAAGCGGTGCCAGTAGTACTGCTTGGCCACGTCGTCCCAGGCCCAGTTCGACTTCTCGGTGTCGGTGAAGATGATGCGGGTGCCCTGGTACTTCCGATTGGTGTCGGACCAGACGTAGAAGTTGCGCGCGGCGCTGCCGCGGCGGGCCGCCCGGGCGCGCTGGAACCAGGGATGCTGGTCCGAGGTGTGGTTGACCACCAACTCGGTCACCACCTTCAGCCCGCGCGCATGGGCGGCGCGCACGAAGGCGCGGAAGTCGCGCAGCGTGCCGTAGGCGGGGTTGACGTTGGTGTAGTCCGAGATGTCGTAGCCGTCGTCCCTGAGCGGCGACGGATAGAACGGCAGCAGCCACAGGGTGTCGACCCCCAGCGCCTGGATGTAGTCGAGCTTCTCGGTCAGCCCGCGGAAATCGCCGATGCCGTCGTCGTCGGCGTCGAAGAACGCCTTGACGTGCAGCTGGTAGAACACGGCGTCCTTGTACCAGAGCGGATCCATGGCGAGCCTCTTGCTGGGCTGTCATCCAGAGCGCGAGCGAGGGACCTCGTTCCCGGCCACCCGATGGACGGCGCCGCAGGGGTCCCTCCGCTCGCTACGCTCGGTCGGGATGACAGGATGTCGGCCTCCTCAAAAACACGGCGTCCGGTAGTCGACGCTGCTCCACACCGTGACGCGAAAGATGGCGGCCGGGTTGACGTGCGGGTCGAGGCGGATGCGGTGCCGGGGGCCGCGCCACAGGTGGCGCTCGCCGCTCAGCAATTCGTCGACCTCGAAGGTTTCGCCCGGCGGCACCCCCATGGCCTCCAGCGGGAAGGTCAGCACCGCCTCGCGCACGTCGAAGGGGTCGAGCGTCACCGCCACGAAGATCATGTTGGAGCGGTCGTAGGTCGCCTTGCCGTAGAACAGCACGGATTCGTCGTCGGCCTCGAAGAAGCGGACGTTCTCGAACTCGTGCAGCGCCGGGTTCTCGCGGCGGATGCGGTTGATGCGGGCGATGTCGTCCTTGATGTGGCCGGGGCGGTTCCAGTCCCACACCTTGTACTGGTACTTCTCGGAGTGCCGGTATTCCTCCTTGCCCGGCACCGCCGCGTTCTCGCACAGCTCATAGGAGTTGTAGATGCCGTACAGGCTCGACAGCGTCGCCGCCAGCACCAGCCGGATGCGGAAGGCCGGCCGGCCGCCGGTCTGCAGGAACGGCGGCAGGATGTCGGGGGTGGTCGGCCAGAAATGCGGACGCATGTAGTCGCGCGCCTCGCCCTGGGCCAGCTCGTTCATGTAGTCGGTGATCTCGCGCTTGAAGTTGCGCCAGGTGAAATAGGTGTAGGACTGGCTGAACCCCGCCTTGGCGAGGGCCCGCATCAGTTTGGGCCGGGTGAAGGCCTCCGACAGGAAGAGGACGTCGGGATATTCGTCCTGGATGGTGCGGATCATCCATTCCCAGAAGGGAATCGGCTTGGTGTGGGGGTTGTCGACGCGGAAGATCCGCACCCCTTCCCGCACCCAGAACAGCACGACCTCCCTCAACTCGTGCCACAGCTCGGCGGCGCCGGCGCCATGGAAGTCGACGTTGACGATGTCCTGGTACTTCTTGGGCGGGTTCTCGGCGTACTTGATGGTGCCGTCGGGCCGCCACACGAACCACTCGGGATGCTCCCGGATCCAGGGATGGTCGGGGGCGCACTGGATGGCGAAATCCATCGCCACCTCCATCCCGTGCCGCTGCACCGCGGCGACGAAGTGGCGGAAGTCGTCGAGCGTGCCGAGATCGGGATGGATCGCCGCGTGCCCGCCCTCGACGCTGCCGATGGCATAGGGGCTGCCGGGATCGTCGGGCCCGGCCACCAGGGTATTGTCGGGCCCCTTGCGGTGGACGCGGCCGATGGGGTGGATCGGCAGCAGGTAGACCACGTCGAAGCCCATGCGGGCGATCTCGGGCAGGCGGCGCTCGCATTCCTTGAAGGTGGCCGAGCGCCCGGGATCGCTGCCCTGGCTGCGCGCCATGATCTCGTACCACGCCGAGAAGCGGGCGGCGACACGGTCGACCACCACCTCGAACACCCCGGAATGCCGGACGGCGCGTGAGCGGTCGGGCCAGCGCGCCATGATCGAGCGCACCAGCGACGAGGCCATCAGCTCGGCCTTGTCGTCGTCGCCGCCGGCCTCGTCGAGTTCGAGCAACAGCCGCTCCAGCCGTTCGTGGTCCTGGCCATGGATGCGCGGCAGCGCCCCGTTGAGCAGGATGCGGCCCTCGACCACCTCGATGGGCACCGGCTGGTTGGCCGCGCGCTTCTTGCCGATGTCGTCGCGCCAGGTCTCGTAGGTGTCGGTCCACGCCTCGACGGTGAACTGGTAGCGGGTGTTGCGGGTCAGGGGCACGCGGCCGATCCAGCGATCGTTGTCCTGGAAGGCCATGGGCTCGCCCTGCCAGGCGGCGTCGCCCTTGGCCCGCCACAGCACCCGGGCCGCCAGCCGGTCGTGGCCGTCCTTGAGGATGTCGGCGGTGACCTCCAGCGTGTCGCCCACCTCGCGCTTGACCGGATGGCGGCCGCACTCGACCACCGGCTGGACGTCGAAGATCAGGATGCCGGGGCGGACGGCATCCTCCTCCTCCTGCACCCCGGCCGGCTCGCGCACCTGCTCGGTGAGGTAGAGCGCGGTTTCCAGCGGCGCCAGCCGCCCGGCGACGGCGCCGAAGCGGCTGGGATCGTGACCGGAATCGGCCAGCCAGCGCGCCGGGTCGATGTCGTGGCTGCGGTGGGCGTCGGTGTTCATCACCAGCAGCGCCGCCTCGTCGCCATCGGGGGTCACCCGGAGCAGAGCCACCACGGCGGCCGAGGGATCGGTGAGTCGGACCTGCGGCCCCTCCTCGTTGAGGGCGCGGTTGGCCGCCTTGGCATGGTTGATGCGGGCGATGACGGCGGAGAGGTCGATGCCGGTGGCCTCGCGCTGGTCGGGGCGGGTGCCGACCACGTCGAGCTTGCGCCGGTAGCCCCACTCATAGCCCATGGGCATCATCCAGCCGGCCGAGAAGAAGGCGGCGAACTGCGCCCACAGCGTCAGGCGGGCCTCGACCTCGCCGCCTCCCTCGGCGGCCAGCCGCTCGGTGTCATGGCTTTCCGGAAACGCGATGGAGGGCGCGATCGCCCGCAGCAGGTCGTACTGTTCGAGCAGCCAGGGGGCACGGAAGTCCCACCACTTGGCGCTGTTGAACAGCAGGTCGAAGCCGGCCTCGCCGAGGGCGGCGATCTGGTCGGTGGTACAGCCGAGCGTCTCGGCGGCGAAGACCACGTCGGGGAAGTCCCGGCGCACGCCGGCGATCAGGCCGGACCACACCGGCGCCGGCACCTGGTAGGCGGCGTCGCAGCGGAAGCCCTTGAAGCCCAGCCCCGCATACTCGCACACCAGGGTGCGCCAGTAGGCGATCATCTCGGGATGGCGGGCGGCATCGCGGTAATCGAGGTCGGCAAGGTCGCCCCATTCGGTGACCTTGGTGGGATCGACGGGATCGACGGCCACGGGCGATTTCAGCGCGCCGTCGGGGAGCCGCGCATACCACTCGGGGTGCTCGTCGACCAGCAGGGCGTCCTTGGAGGTGTGGTTGATCACCAGGTCCATCATCACCGACAGACCGTTCGCCCGCGCCGCCGCGGTGAAGCCCGACAGCAGGCGCTGGGGCGGCGCGTCCGCGTCGCCCTGGAACAGGGGATTGAGGCGGTGGTAATCCTTGACGGCGTACAGGCTGCCGGAGAAGCCCGGGTAGTGGAACGGGTTGAGGTAGACCCAGTCGAACCCCATGGCCTTGATGCGCGGGAGTTCGGCCTGCCATTGCGCCACCGAACCGGCCAGAAGCGGGAAGAGGTTATAGATCCTGGGACCGCCATTCACCGGCCCTGCTCCCTCGGACGTCCATCCCCCCTCCCATCTTTCGTTTGCGGGGGATGACTTCAATCATCCGGAAGGGACGCAAGGGGCACCCCAAATATCGAATTTTTATAAATCGTCTTTTGGAATCCCCCCAGATCTGGTACAGGAATGCGCGAGGGGGCCGGCGGTTCTGAGCCGGCGATTGGAATTCAAGGAGCCTGTGATGAGCGTTCTTCCGAAGGTTCTGGGTCTGACCGTGGCCGGCGTCCTGGTCATCGTCCTTTATCTCAGCGCGTCGGTGGTGGGCGCCCTCGGCGGCGCGGTTGCCGCTCCGAGCGCCGCTGTCAATCCGATGAGCTTCATGATCTACCTGGGCCTGCTGCTGACCGCGGTGTTCCTGGGCGGCGTCATGTTCCTGGCGAGCACCGGCGGCACCGCCGAGTAATCCTCGCCCGAAAGCGTTCCGCAGGTTCGCCCCGGCTCTCCCGACGAGAGCCGGGGCGAATTGTTTTGGGGCCCATGCAACGCCGGCATTATTCGGGCACCACTTCGGGCATAGGATCTGCCCGAGGCGATGCCTCCGTTGCCCCGCCGCCTCCCCCGTCACGCCTACAGACCCGCCCCGGCGGCATGAATAGGATGAGGCCGCCCGCCAGCGGTCGCCTGCCACCGGCTGCCCTGCGGGCGTTTCCACGAGGGGCAACCAGCAGAGGGACCGGCAAAATGGCGAAAAAGGACGAGAAAGGCATGGGCGACGGCGGGGTCGCGCGGGCGGCGCAGGAGGGGGCGGCGCAGGCCGGGCAGATGGCCGAACGGGGCATGTCCGGCATGATGGATTTCGGCCGCAACCAGTCCGACCAGTTGCGCGCCCTGATGGGGGCCTCCAGCCGCGCGGTGCGCGAGATGTCCGACGTGTCGCGCGACGACATGGACGTCATCATGCAGACCGGGGCCCGGCTGGCCAAGGGCATGCAGGATGTGGGCTGGGAACTGATGCAGTACACCCAGCGCTCGCTCAGGATGTCCATGCGCACCGCCAACGACATGATGGCGTGCCGGTCGGTCGAGGACATGATGCAGCTTCAGCGCGACTTCGTGCGCGACAGCGTCGACACCTTCCTGCAGGAGAGCGCCAAGGTGCTGGAATTGACCAGCAGCGTCGCCAGCGAGGCGGTGCACCCGCTGCAGGAGCGGGCCGGCCAGTGACGGGACGCAGGCAGGGGGGGGGCGGGGCAGCCCCTCCCCCTCCTACTGGCAGACCTTGTAATCGATGGTGACCTGGTCCTGGACCGCCTTGGACTGCTTGACCAGGGCGCCCCAGCCCTTGCGGTCCAGTTCGGCGAACAGGGCCGCCACGTTGTCGCAGAACGGCTTGGTCAGCGGCATGTGGCGGTGGTAGGTCACCAGGCGGGCGTCGAAGTAGGTCATCGCCTGCTTCCACTCGTCCTTGAACTCGCGCTGGAACACCTTCATGCGCCGCTCGGTCTGCTGGCGCAGCCGCGGGCCGTTGGCCTTGTCGAACGCCGTCCATTTCTCGCGCAGGCCGGGGACGATCTCGTCGCAGCGGTTGGCGGCCTCGCGCAGGAACACGCCGTGGCGCACCAGGCGGTCGGCCTGGGCCTCGGCGGACGTCAGGCATTGCTTGGCCTTGCCCTGGGCGAGGGCCGCCTGCGGCAGGGCGGCGACCATCGCCAGAAGGAGGGCGGCAGCCGGACGGATCATGGCCGGGCTCGGTATCGGAACGACATCGCCCCATTATGACCCGGCCCGCCTCCGCACGGAACCGGGAACCTTGGCGGCAACCGCGCGTTCCATCTTGCAGTGCACTAACTTCCCCCAGACTGGAGGATTTCGATGCTCATGCGAATCCTGGCCGTCTCCGCCCTTGTTATGGGCCTGGGCGTGGCCGCTTGCGACAAGGGCGGGCAGGAGCAGGCTCAGCAGCCCAGCGACCGGACACAGTCCAAGACGGCTCCCTCGACCCCTCCGTCGGCGACTCCGCCGGAGAACCGTCCGAGCGAAGCCCCGAGCACCGCGCCCAGCCAGACCCCCAGCCCGGCCCCAAGCCAGACGGCTCCCAGCGAGAACCGCTGACCTATTAGCCTCGCAGGGCGGCGGCGACCGGTCGCCGCCGCCTCTCCATCCAGGCCGCCGCCCCCCGATAGCCGAGCAGGATCGCCAGCAGCGCCGCGTGCAGCATCGGCATCCGCACGTCGGCCTTCACCATCATGAAGTAGTGCAGCACCGCCAAGCCGCCGGCGGCGTAGACCAGCCGGTGCAGTGCCCGCCAGCGCCGGCCGCCCAGGCGCTTGACCATGGCATTGGTGGAGGTGACGGCCAGCGGCAGCAGGATCAGCATCGTCGCCATCCCCACCGTGATGAAGCGGCGCTTGACGATGTCCTTGCCGATGGCATGCCAGTCGAAGAACTGGTCGACGCCCACGTAGGCCGCCACGTGCAGGCAGGCGTAGAAGAAGGCGAACAGGCCGAGCATGCGGCGCAGCCGCGCCACGCCCGCCCACCCCGAGACCTTGCGCAGCGGCGTCACCGCCAGCGCGATCAGCAGGAAGCGCAGCGCCCAGTCGCCCAGGAAGCGGATGACGGTCTCGATGGGGTTGATCCCGAGGCTGCCCTCCCCCCCCCGCCAGGCCAACCACACCAGCGGCAGCAGAGCCGCCGCGAACACGAACGGCTTGAGGGGCAATCCTCGCTGCGCCCGCTTGCCCACGGCTAGAAATCCTTTCTCAGGTCCATCCCGGCATAAAGGCCGGCCACCTGCTCGCCGTAGCCGTTGAACGGCAGGGTCTTGCGTTTGAAGAACTCGCCGATGCGCCGCTCCTTCGCCTGGCTCCAGCGGGGATGGTCCACCTCGGGGTTGACGTTGCTGTAGAAGCCGTACTCCGCGGGGTTCTGCCTGACCCAGGTGGTCACCGGCTGGGTCTCGACGAACCGGATGCGCACGATCGATTTGGCCGACTTGAACCCGTATTTCCAGGGAACCACCAAGCGCACCGGCGCGCCGTCCTGGGCCGGCAGCTCCTGGCCGTAGAGCCCGACCGCCAGCAGCGACAGCGGGTGCATGGCCTCGTCCATGCGCAGGCCCTCCACATAGGGCCACTCCAGCACCCGCGACGACAGCCCGGGCATCTGCGCCCGGTCGGCCAGGGTCGTGAACTCCACGAACTTGGCGTTGCCGGTCGGCCCGAAGCGCTTGAGAACGTCGGCCAGCGGCACGCCGATCCACGGGATGACCATCGACCAGCCCTCGACGCAGCGCATGCGGTAGATCCGTTCCTCCAGCCGGTGGGGCTTGATCAGGTCTTCAAGCGCCACGATCCCCGGCCGGGCACATTCGCCCTCGACCGCCACCGACCACGGGCTGGTCTTGAGGCGTCCGGGCGCGTTCCTGGCCGGATCGCCCTTGTCGGTGCCGAACTCGTAGAAATTGTTGTAGCCGGTGATGGCGTCGAGCGGGGTCGGCTTCTCGTCGAGCGTGACCGCCTTCTCGACATAGCCGGTCACCGGCACGGCCCCCGCCCGCCCGACCGGCAGCAGGGTGGCGGCGGCCGCCGCCGCTCCCATGGCCAGGAAGCGGCGGCGGTCGAGATAGAGGGCGCGGTCGGTGACCTCGGCTTCGCGGATGTCGGGGGACTGGTGGATCAGCATGCGAACCTCCCGGTGCTGCTGATCCACATATGGGTGGCGTCAGCCGTTGACGTCCACCACCACCCGGCCCCTCACCTCGCCTTTCAGGATCTGCCGCCCCAAATCGGGGAGGTCTACCAGCCGCGCCTCGGTGGTGGCCGCGTCCAGCAGATCGAGCGGCATCTCGCGCGCCAGGCGGTCCCAGGCGGCGAGGCGCCGCGCCGTCGGGCACTGGGCCGAATCGATGCCCAGCAGGTTGACGCCGCGCAGGATGAACGGGAGCACGGTGGTATTGAGCTCGATGCCGCCGGCATTGCCGCAGGCCGAGCACGATCCGTGCAGCTTGATCGACGCCAGCACGGCGGCCAGCGTCGGGCCGCCGACGCTGTCGACGCAGCCCAGCCAGCGTTCGGACATCAGCGGCTTGGCCGCGCCGCCGGACAGTTCGGCGCGGTCGACGATGACCTTGGCGCCCAACTGGCGCAGGTAGTCGTGCTGCGAGGCGCGTCCCGTCGAGGCGGCGACGGTGTAGCCGCGCCGGGCCAGCAGGGTCACCGCCACGCTGCCCAGGCCGCCGGCGGCACCGGTGACCAGCACCTCGCCCGGCTGGTCCGGCGACAGGCCATGCTCCTCGAGGCCCATCACCGCCAGCATGGCGGTGAGCCCGGCGGTGCCGAGGGCCATGGCCTGGCGGGTCGACAGCCCGGCCGGCAGCGGCACCAGCCAGTCACCCCTGACCCGCGCCTTCTGGGCATAGCCGCCCCAGTGGATCTCGCCGACCCGCCAGCCGGTCAGGATCACCTTGTCGCCCGGCTTCCAGGCCGGGTTGTCCGAGGCCTCGACGGTGCCGGCGAAATCGATGCCGGGCACGTGCGGATATTGCCGCACCAGCTTGCCGAGGCCATTGAGGATCAGGCCGTCCTTGTAATTGAGGGTCGAATAGTCAATGCGGACGGTGACGTCGCCGGCCGGCAGATCGGCATCCGACAGCGGCCGGATCGAAGGCACCACCTTGCCGTCGGTCTCGTGCAGCATCAGCGCGGTAAAATCGCTCACCTGAGCCTCCCTTAACGTTCGTCCATGGCGGGCAGTCTATCAGCCACGCGGTGGAACGGCGACACGCCATCCGCCGAGTCCTGCCGGCCATGAAATACGTTGGCGCCGGCGCCTGCTTCGGCTACGCTCAATGGTTGCGCCCCGCACGCTGACGCGACCGGGGCGTCATTTCGTTTTCGGCTGGCTGGCAGGGGTACGTGCATGGATGACGGGATCGTCGGGCAATCCGCCCTGGTCCATCACGGGCGAAACGGCGCCGCCGCATCGCTCGCGGTAAAGAACCTGCTTCTCACCGTGCTGACCCTCGGCGTGTACAGGTTCTGGGCCAAGACCAACCTGCGCCGGCTGCTGTGGGGCAACACCGCCGCCTGGGGCGACCCCATCGAATACACCGGCACCGGCAAGGAGCTGTTCGTCGGTGTCCTCGTCGTGATGCTGGTGGTGTTCCTGCCGCTGGCGGCGGCGCAGACGACCATCCGGTTGACGCTCGACGGCCAGGACCAGGTCATCGCCACACAATTGCTCAACGTCCTGGTAATGCTCCTGATTCCGGCGGGGCTGTACCGCGCGCGGCGCTACCAGCTGTCCCGCACCCAGTGGCGCGGCATCCGCGGCGGCCTGGGCGGAAGCGCCTGGCGCTACGCCATGCTGGTCTTCCAGGGCGGCATCCTCTGCGCCCTGACGCTCGGGTGGTGGTGGCCCAGGCTGGAGATGCGGTTGGCCCGCTACCGCTGGGACCACACCAGCTTCGGCACGCAATCCTTCGCCTGCAATCCCCGCATCGCCCCGCTGTACCTGTCGTTTTCCATGCTGTGGGCCGGCTCGGTGGCCGCCGTGCTGGCGGTGGTGATCGGCTCGTCCTTCATGTACGAAGGCGCGGCCATCCTCGAGGAAAAGTCGCGGATCGGACTGGCCGCCGGCACCGCGGCGATGATCGGGTTGCCCGCCGCCCTGCTCCTGGTGCTGCCTTACGCGGCCTACCGCGCCTGCATGGTGCGCGAACTGGCGGCGGGGCTGACCTTCGGGGCGACCCGCTTCAGTTCCGAGATCACCACCTGGGGCATGATCAAGCTTGGCTTCGGCAATTGGATGATCTCGCTGCTGTCGCTCGGCATCCTGCGCCCGGTGGCGACGATGCGCACCTTCCGCTATGTCTGCGGCGTGCTCAACATCCACGGACAGCCCGATTTCGCCGCCATCCGCCAGAGCGAGGCGGAGCGGCCGCGCTCGGGCGAAGGATTGGTGGCCGTGCTGGACGGTGCCGGCGATTTCTGATCCCATCGCCGCCATGGCAGACGTTCCCGCCCGCTTCAACGACGGCCGTACCGCCGCCAGCCGCCCGGTGACGGTGCGGCTTGGGACGGGCATGCTCGAACTACGCGACCGCGACGGCCTGCTGGTGGCGGCGTGGCATCTCGGCGACGTGCGTTCCGACGGCCAGGTGCCGGGCCCCACCGGAGGGGTGCGCCTGCGCTGCACCGCCGAGCCCGACGCTCGGCTGGTCGTCTCTGATTCCGCATTCGTGCAAGTGATCGCCCCCGCCGTAACCGCGACCGCCAAGCCGTCCTCCGGCTGGCGCACCCTGGCACTGGCGGCGGCGGGGGCGGCGGCACTGATGGCTGCGGTGGTGTTCGGCCTGCCTGCCGCCTCGCGGCAGGTGGCGGCATGGGTGCCGCCCTCGGTGGAACGGGAATGGGGCACCCGGCTGGCCGAGGGCCTCGAGCGCCAATGGGGAACCTGCCGCGGCCCGGCCGGCAACGCCGCCCTCGAAATGCTGGCCAGCCGGCTGGCGGGGCCGCTGCCGGCGCCCTTGCGGCCGGGCCGGGTGGCGGTGGTCGACGTCAAGATGGTCAATGCCGTGGCCCTGCCCGGCGGCACCGTCCTGGTGTTCCGCGGCCTGCTCGACGATGCCCGCGACGCCGACGAGGTGGCCGGCGTCCTGGCCCATGAAATGACCCATGTCTCCGAGCGCCACGCCGCCGCCGCCATGATCCGCGGCTTCGGCGTCGGACTGCTGGTCACCCTGATCACCGGCGACGCCTCGGGCCTGGCGGCCTCGGGGGCGGCGACCGTGCTGGCCGGGGCCTATTCCCGGGAGGATGAGGCCGCCGCCGATGCCGGCGCCACCCGCCTGTTGGCGGCGGCGGGCATCGCTCCCGACGGCCTTGCCGCCTTCTTCCGCCGCATCGGCGGCCAAACCGTCATCCCCGCCTGGATCTCCACCCATCCCGACCCCGAGGCGCGCGCCCGGGCGGTCGAGGCGGCGGCGCGGGCAAAGGCGACCGCCCCCGCCCTGGAACCCGAGCAGTGGCAGGCCTTGAAGAGGGTGTGTGGATAGGGCTGGGCCTAGACCTTCGACCCGTCCTTGCGGGTGAAGCCTTCGGGGCGACGGTAGCGGAGGTCGACGTCCGGGTACTCGGCGACTTCCTCGGGATGGCGCGAGCCCATTTCCAGATAGACGGCCGGGGCCTGCGAATGGTTGACCAGGCAATGGCCATCGGGAACGCCCTTGGGGAAGCCGGCGCACTGGCCGGCGCGCAGGATCTGGGGACCGGCATCGGTCACCAGGGTGAGCTCGCCGTCCACGACCCAGATGAACTCGTCCTCGCGGTGATGCCAGTGGCGCAGCGCCGATTGGGCGCCGGGCGCCAGCTCGGTGAGGTTGACGCCGAAATCGGTGAGCCCGAGGGCGTCGCCCAGGCGGCGCCGCCTGCGGCCGGCGACCAGCGGCTTGAACTCGTCGGGATAGGTGGAGCCATCCTGGACCGGCAGCTCGGCAGGGTCGAGCGCGGGGCGCTTCATCACACCCTTTCGCTCAGCCAGATGGCCAGACGGCAGCCGCCCTTGATGGCGGCCGAGAGCAGCGGGTAGGCGGGTGCCTTCTCGGCGTCGTTGGCCAGGCCGATGTCACGGTGCTCCAGCTCGTCGGCGCGGAACTCCTCGATGATGGCCTTCAGCTCGCCCTCATCGTCGCCCAGCTTGGCGGCCTGGTCGGCGTAATGCTCGTCGATGGCCTCTTCCACGGCGACGGTGCAGGCCATGGCCGCCCGCTCCCCCAGCAGCGCCGTGCCCGCCCCCAGCACGAACCCGGCCACGTGCCACACCGGCGCCAGGGCGGTGGGCCGGACCCGGCGTTCGCCGATCAGGCGGTTGAAGGTGGCGAGGTGGTGCTTCTCCTGCTCGGCCATCTTGGCCAGCAGGGCGCCATGCCGGCCCCTGCCGAGGATGGCCCGCTGGCCCTGATAGATGCGGACGGCGCCCAGTTCTCCCGCCTGGTCGACGCGCAGCATGCGGGCGATGAGCTGATCCTTGGTGAGGTCGCCGGGGATACGGTCCTCGGCGGTGCGGCGACGGGGACGCTCGGCGGTCATTTCCGGGCCTCCATGCGGCGGACGAGCACCAGGGTGACCAGCGCCAGGCCGCCGGAGAAGAAGATGTTGAGGGTGGCCATGGTGATGCCGTGCCACTGCCACGCCGGCTCGTCGCAGCGCACCTCCACCGGCCGGTTCATGGCACCGGCGAGATCGGTGAGGTCGATGGCGGTCTCGGCCTTGGCGCAGCTCGACGCCCACCACTTCTGTTCGACGCCGACATGGTAGACGGCGATGCCGGAATTGATCAGGAAGCCCAGTGCCGCCGCGCCCAGCAGCACGCGCCGCACCGCGAACCGGGGCGACAGCAGGGCAAGCGTCGCCAAGGCGCCGGCCACCGCGAACGGCACGCGCTGGGTCAGGCACAGGATGCACGGCTTCAGCCCGAACCCATACTCGGCGACGAAGGCCAGGGCGAGCGCGACGACGCTCACCGCGAGGACGAACAGGGCGACCAAATGGGAGGGGATTTTTCGGATCATGGCGGCCGACGATAGCAAACGGCCGCCCGCTTGACCACCTCGCCCGCCGTCCCCAGAATTGCCGCCCATGGAAACCATCGACACCCTGCGGTCCGGCGGCAAGGCCGCCCTCGCCCGCGCCCTGGCCCAGATCGAAACCTCCCCGGACGCCCCCGAGACGGTGGCCCTGCTCGATGCCGCCTACGCCGAGCCCACCGCCCACGTGGTGGGCATGACCGGGCCGCCCGGGGTCGGCAAGTCGACCCTGATGAACGCCCTGATCTCAGGCTGGCGCAACCGCGGCCAGCGCGTCGCCTGCATCGCCGTCGACCCGTCGTCGCGCCGCTCGGGCGGCGCCCTGCTCGGCGACCGCACCCGGCTCACCACCGACCCCGAGGACCAGGGCATCTTCGTGCGCTCGATGGCCGCCCGCGACCGGCTGGGCGGGCTGGCCGCGCTGACGGTGTCCTCCATGGTGCTGATGCGGGCGCTGTACGACGTCGTGCTGATCGAGACGGTGGGCGTTGGCCAGAGCGAGACCGACGTGGTCGGCGTCGCCGACACCGTCCTGTTCTGCGTCCAGCCGGGCTCGGGTGATTCGCTTCAGTTCATGAAGGCCGGCATCGCCGAGATCCCGCACGTGGTGGTGGTCACCAAGGCCGACATGGAGCAGGCCGCCAAGCGCGCCCGTGCCGACGTGCTGGGCGCCCTGTCGCTGGCCGACGGCGACGGGCCGGCCGGCTGGAAGGTGCCGGTGCTGATGGTGAGCTCGATGCGCCGCGAGGGGGTGGACCGCCTGATCGGCACCATCGACGACCATGCCGCCTTCCTGGGGGCCGAGGGCCGCCTCGCCGCCGCCCGCATCGCCCAGGCCCAACAATGGCTGGAAGAGGCGGTGCGGGAGCGCTTCGGCCGCGAGGGAATCCGCCGCGCCGGCGAACTGTCGCTCACGGCCGGCCAGTCCCCCTTCCATATGCTGGGACAGGTGGTGCGCCGCCTGAGCTCCCCCTAGGTATTGGACGTCCTGTGCGTAACGCGCCTGCATATTGACTTTGACCGAGGGCTTCCGCACCCTATCCCAAGGTTTGTGAGAGGTCCTCAGTGACGTTGGTAGCCGCCCGCGCGTCGTCGGTGGTCCTGGACCGCGAGCTTCTTGAGCTCGTGTCCGCGCTGGTGTGCCTTATCGAGGATGGCAACGTCGTCTTCCTCAATCAGGCCGGCACCCGCATGCTGGGGCTCTCCAAGTCCTCGGACGCTTACGGAACCCCCTTCGAGACATTCATCGTCGACGACTACCGGTTCCTGCTGGAAGCGGGTTGGGAATTGCTGGCCGAAGAGGAATTCGTCCCGCTCAAGCTGGTGCGTCCCGACGGCACGCCGTTCGAGGCGGAGATGCGGGTGCGGGCCGTGCCCGCTCCTGCCGGGACCTTCCTGATCGAAGCCCGCGACATCTCGAAATTCGTCAAGTCGGCGGAGGCGCTGCGCGAGCGCGAGGAGCGGCTGCAAGGCATCCTGTCCTCTGTCGCCGAGGGCATCATCGCGCTCAACGACGACGGGCGCATCGAGTCGGCCAATCCCGCCGCCGAGAAGATGTTCGGCTTCGACCGCGGCAAGCTGGTCGGCCTCGAGATCGGCGACCTGATGCCGGCCGAGCAGGGCGAGCGCCATCAGCGCATGTTCGACGCCTACATGTCCGGCCTCTACAACAAGATGATGAACCGGGTCGTGGAAGGCCTGGGCCGGCGCAAGGACGGCAAGGTCTTCCCCATGGAGATCGCGGTCAGCGAGCTGCGTCACGGGCGCCACCGGCTGTTCACCGCCATCCTGCGCGACATTTCCGAGCGCAAGGAGAACGAGGACCGCATCCGCCGCCTCGCCCACCACGATTCCCTGACCGGCCTTCCCAACCGCAACCTGCTCAACGACCGCATGAACCACGCGGTCGCGCGCGTCCGCCGCAACGGCGGGCGCATGGCGGTGCTCTATGTCGACCTCGACCGCTTCAAGCCGATCAACGACACCTTGGGCCACGAGGCCGGTGACTGGGTGCTGCGCGAGGTGTCGCGGCGGCTGACCGCCTGCATCCGCTCGTCCGACACGGTCGCCCGCGTCGGCGGCGATGAGTTCGTGGTGGTGGTCGAGGAGATCGGCCGGTCCACCGAGGCCGAACTGGTGGCCCGCAAAATCATCGACGTGCTCGGCCGCCCGATCGACTTCAACGGCCATCAATGCCTGATCGGCGCCTCGATCGGCGCCGCCGTCTTCCCCGAGGACGGCGAGAGCATGGACGAGGTGTGCAAGGCCGCCGACGTGGCCATGTACCGGGTCAAGCGCGCCGGTCGCAACGGCTTCTGCTTCTTCTCGGGCGAGACCCAGACGGTCGAGTAGCCCCGTCCCCAGGAGATCATCCGGTCGCCCTCAGGATGACGGCAGGTTTATGTCATCCTGAGCGCAGCGAAGGATCTGGGGCCGCGTCACTCCCCTTCCGGAAACACCGCCCACTCCGGCTGCCGGGGCGCCAGGACCGCGTCGCCGCAGCGGAACTCGCCGCCCTGGCGGAAGTGCTCCAGCCGGATCAGCGCCAGGCCGCTCGCGCCCACGGACGAACGCATCTCGCCGGCCTCGGCGTCGCCCCGCATCACCGGGGTGCCGGACGCGGGCAGCGGCCCGTCGATGGTCACCGGCATCAGGCGCTTGCGGACCAGCCCCCGGTGCTTGGTGCGCGCGGTCAGCTCCTGGCCCATGTAGCAGCCCTTTTGGAAATCGACGCCGTTGAGCTCGTCGAAGCCGTTCTCCAGCAGGATCGCCTTTTCCACCGGCAGGTCGCGGCTGCCGTCGGGCAGGCCCAGGCGGATGCGGTGCTCGTCCCAGGCCTCGAACGACGCCTCGGCGGCGCCGGCCGGAGCGGCCGCGGCATAGACGCGCAGACCCGCCGCCGCCAGCCGCGGATCGACCATGGCGACAGTCCCGTCGCCGGCCTTGGCGGCGCCGGCCTCATCGGGCAGGCCCATGGACGAGGCGGCCCCTTCTCCCCACACCGCGAAGACCGACACCCCCTCGGCCACCGCGATGGTGACCTTGGTGCGCAGCTTGTACATCGAGAGCTTCTTGCGGAACTCCTCGATGCGCTCCGCCTCGGTCTCCAGCAGCAATTCGTCGCCGCGCTCGGCGATGAACACGTCCCACAGGAACTTCCCCTGCGGGGTCAGAAAGGCCGACCAGATCGCCCGCTCCGCCGTCACCTTGTTGACGTCGTTGGAGACCAATCCCTGCAGGAAGGCGCGGCGGTCCTCGCCGCCCACCACCAGCAGCGAACGGTTCGGCAATCGGGTGACGTAGGGCATCGGGGGCTCTCCTTGGTCCGGGCGGAACCCGCAAAAGGTGGGGGAAACCGCCCGGCTTGGCAAGGACCCCGCGCTTGGCAGCCGGCCGCCCGGATCGTATAAGAAGGGACGATGCACATCACCCTTGTCGACGATTCCATCCCCTTCGACGGTTACTCGGCGTCCAGCCGCCCGCTTGGCGGGCCGGAGAAGGCGTTCGCCGCCCTGCCCGGCGCCCTGGCGCGGCGCGGGCACACCGTCCAGGTCTTCAACCGCTGCCGATGGAGCATGTACATCGAGGGCGCCCAATGGGAGACCTTCGATGCCAAGAAGCCGCTGACCACCGACGTCCTGGTCGCCTTCCGCAAGCCCTCGCTGCTGGAATTCGTCCGGGGCGCCCGCCGGCGCGTGCTGTGGCACACCGGCCCCGGCCGCCTGCTCGCCAAGAAGGCCACCAAGGCGCTGCTCGACGAGCACAAGCCGCTGGTGCTGCTGGTGTCCGAGACCCAGGCGGCCGAATGGTCGGGCAAGGGGCTGTCGGTCGGCCTGCTGCCGCCGGCGCTGCGTCCCGACTATCTGGCCGAGCCGGACCTGGTTCCGGCGGTGCCGCCGCGCGCCATCGTCACCACCCATCCCGCCCACGGAATGCCCTGGCTGGTGGATCTGTGGGTGAACGCGATCCGGCCGCGGGTCGCCGGTGCCGAGCTCCACATCCATTCCGTCAGCCTCGCCCGCGCCGCCGAAGGCGGCGAGCTCGACCCCGAGCTGGAGCCCATCGCCGCCAAGGTCTTTGCCGCCAAGGAGCACGGCGTGGTGGTGGTCCGTCCCCAGGGCGACGCGCTGATGGCCGAGGAGATGCGCAAGGCCCGCGTCCACCTCTACCCCGGCCACCCCGACGATTCGACCGCCTTCACCCTGATGGAGAGCCAGGCCGCCGGGGTGCCGGCGGTGGTGCGGCCGCTGGGCGCCGCCGCCGAGCGCATCGCCAACGGCCGGTCCGGCACCGTCGCCCCCGATGACGAGGCCTTCGCCAACCTCGCCGCCCTGCTGCTGGAGAACGACGAGATCTACCGCTCGCAGAGCGCCGAGGCGCGCGCCCTCTATCGCGGGCGCAGCTGGGATGCGGCGGCCGAGCGCTTCGAGGCGATGCTGGGATGATCCGGCTGATGCAGGCCATGGCCGGGGCCGAGCACGGCGGGGCCGAAGCGTTCTTCGAGCGGCTGTGCATTGCCCTGGCCCGCTCGGGCAAGGTCGAGCAGCGCGTGCTCATCCGCGCCAATGCCCACCGCGCCGGCCATCTCGCGGCCGGGGGTGTCGACGTCGCCCAGCTGCCGTTCGGCGGCGCCCTCGACCTCAGGACCCGCTTCGGCTTCAAGCGCGCCGTCGCCGAGTTCCGGCCGCAGGTGGTGCTGACCTGGATGAACCGCGCCACCCGTTTCTGCCCGACCGGCCCGTTCGTCCATATCGGCCGCCTCGGTGGCTACTACGACCTCAAGTATTACCGCCGCTGCCATCACCTGATCGGCAACACCCAGGACATCTGCGACTGGATCGTGGCCCAGGGCTGGGACCCGGCGCGGGTCCACCACGTCCCCAATTTCGTCGCCGAGGCCCGCGCCGAGCCGGTGCGGCGCGACACCTTCTCGACCCCGCCCAACGCGCCCCTGATCCTGACGCTGGGCAGGCTGCACAAGAACAAGGCCTTCGACGTGCTGATCAAGGCGGTGGCGCACGTCCCCGACGTCTATCTGTGGATCGCCGGCGAAGGCCCGCTGCGGGCCGATCTGGAGGCGCTGGCCAGCCACCTGGGCGTGATGCCGCGGGTGCGCTTCCTGGGCTGGCGCGACGACGTCGCCGCCCTGTTCGCCGCCGCCGACCTGTTCGTCTGCCCATCCCGCCACGAGCCGCTCGGCAACGTGGTGATCGAGGCGTGGGCGCAGTCGATCCCGGTGGTGGCGGCCGCGAGCCAGGGGCCGAGCCAGCTCATCCAGGATGGCGTCGACGGCGTGCTGGTGCCCGTCGACGACGCCGCCGCCATGGCCATCGCCATCCGCCGCATGCTGTTCGAGCGCGGCCTCGCCGAGAACATCGGCGCCGCCGGCCGCAAGGCCTACGAGGAGCGCTTCACCGAGGCCGCGGTGGTCGAGCGCTACTGCGCCTTCCTGGAAAAGGTGGCCGGCTGATGTGCGGGATCGCCGGACTGGTCACCGCCGACGGGACGCCGCCCGCGCAGGGTGTCCTCGACAAACTGGCCGACGCGCTGGCCCATCGCGGCCCCGACGGCGAGGGCCGCGCGGTGCGCGACGGCGTCGGCCTGGTGCAGAAGCGGCTGGCCATCATCGACCTCGAGGGCGGGCGCCAGCCCATCCACAACGCCGAGGGCCGCGCCATCGTCGCCAACGGCGAGGTCTACAATTACCTGGAGCTGCGGGCCGAGATGCCCGAGGTGCGCTTCGCCACCGGCTCGGACTGCGAGCCGCCGCTGCACCTTTACGGCGCCGACGGCGACGGCTTCGCCCAGCGGCTGCGCGGCATGTACGCCGCCGCCATCCACGATCCCCACCACGGCCGGGTGGTGCTGACCCGCGACCCCTTCGGCATCAAGCCGCTCTATGTGGCCGAGGGTCCGTGGGGCCTGGCCTTCGCGTCGGAAGCGCAGGCGCTGGTCGCCGCGGGACTGGTGGCCCCTGAGGTCGACGCGCGGGCGCGGGCCGAGCTGCTGCAGATGCAGTTCACCACCGGCCAAGACACCATTTTCCGCGGCATCCGCCGGGTCGCCCCGGGCGAGACGCTGGTGGTCGAGGGCGGCCGCATCGTCGACCGCCGCCGCCTGGCCGCCCTGCCCGCCGACGGTGCGGAGCCCGGCGACACCGACCAGCTCCTCTATCGCCTGGATCAAGTGCTGATGGAATCCGTCGACCTGCACCAGCGCTCGGACGTGCCTTACGGCATGTTCCTGTCGGGCGGCATCGACAGCTCGGTGGTGCTGGCGATGATGGCGCGGCTCAATCCCCGCCCGGTGCTGGCCTTCACCGCCGGCTTCCCCGGCACCGGCGCCCGCGACGAGCGCGAGCACGCCCGCGAGCTGGCCAAGGCGGTGGGCGCCCGCCACATCGAGGTCGAGTTCACCGAGGCCGATTTCTGGTCGCTGCTGCCCCGGGTCGCCGCCGCCATGGACGACCCGGCCGCCGACTATGCCTGCCTGCCCACCTTCAAGCTGGCCGCCGAGGCGCGCAAGGAGGTCAAGGTCATTCTGTCCGGCGAGGGCGGCGACGAGCTGTTCGGCGGCTACGGCCGCTATCGCGGCGCCATGCGGCCGTGGCCGTTCACCAAGGCCATGCGTCGCGCCGGCACCTTCGACGGCCTCGACGTGCTGCGCGAGCCCCCGGCCGGCTGGCGCGCCGGCATGGTCGCCGCCGAGCGCGAAGCCCGCCTGCCCGGGCGCACGCGCCTGCAGGTCGCCCAGGCGGTCGATGTCGCCGACTGGCTGCCCAACGACCTGCTGACCAAGGCCGACCGCTGCCTGATGGCCAACGCCGTCGAGGGACGCGTCCCCTTCCTCGACCCGGTGGTCGCCGCCTTCGCCTTCCGCCTTGCCGATCGCCACAAGGTGCACAAGGGCATGGGCAAGTGGCTGCTGCGCCAGTGGCTGGACAAGGCGCTGCCCGCCGCCAGACCGTTCAGCCCCAAGCGCGGCTTCACCGTGCCGGTGGCCGAGTGGATCGCCGCCCGGCCCGAGATCGGCACCCTGGTCGCCCGCCAGCCCGGCATCGCCGAGATCGCCCGCCCCGACGCCGTGGAAAAACTGTTCGCCTCCGTAGGCAAGAAGACCGGCTTCGCCGCCTGGACCCTGCTGTTCTACGCCTTGTGGCACCAGCGCCATATCCTGGGGAAGCGGCCCGCAGGGGATGCCTTCGCCATGCTGGAGCAACCCTAATCCGTCATCCCGGCCAAGCGGAGCGCGAGCCGGGATCCAAGGCGGTGCACATGATGGATTCCGGGTCTGCGCGTGCTCCGCCCGGGATGACGACTGAAAGAGGAACCACCATGCCCGAGACCTTCGACCTCATCCTGCGCCACGGCACCACCGTCACCCCCAGCGGCACGGTGGTCGCCGACATCGGCGTGTCGGGCGGCCGCATCGCCGCCATCGGCGATCTGGGCCAGGCGACCGCCGCCGAGGAGATCGACGCCTCGGGGCTGCACGTGCTGCCCGGGGTGATCGACACCCAGGTGCACTTCCGTGAGCCGGGCCTCGAGCACAAGGAGGATCTGTCCACCGGCACCGCCGCGGCGGCCATGGGCGGCGTGGTGGCGGTGTTCGAGATGCCCAACACCAAGCCCGGCACCACCACCGCCGACGCCATCCGCGACAAGTTGAAGCGGGCCGAGGGCCGCGCCTGGACCGACCACGCCTTCTTCATCGGCGCCGCCGCCGACAACGTCGAGCATTTGGCCGAGTGGGAACGCATCCCGGGCTGCGCCGGCATCAAGATCTTCATGGGATCAAGCACCGGCTCGCTGCTGGTGGCCGACGACGCCACCCTGGCCCGGGTGCTTGGCCAGGGCTTCCGCCGCGTCGCCGTCCATTGCGAGGACGAGCAGCGCCTCACCGAACGCAAGGCCATCGCCGAGCAGGGCGGCCATCCCCGCGTCCACCATGTCTGGCGCGACGCCGAGACAGCGCTGCGGGCCACCCAGCGGCTGGTGCGGCTGGCCGAGCAGGCCCGGCGCCGGGTCCATGTGCTGCACGTCACCACCGCCGACGAGATGGCGTTCCTGGCCGGGCACAAGGACCTCGCCACCGTCGAGACCACGCCGCAGCACCTGACCCTGGCGGCGCCCGAGTGCTACGAGCAGCTCGGCACCTATGCCCAGATGAACCCCCCCATTCGCGAGGCGCATCACCGCGAGGCGCTGTGGCGCGCCGTGGCCGACGGCGTCGTCGACGTGCTGGGCTCGGACCACGCGCCGCACACCCGCGAGGAGAAGGACAAGCCCTATCCCCAGAGCCCGTCCGGCATGACCGGCGTGCAGACCCTGGTCCCCCTCATGCTGGACCACGTCAACGCCGGCCGCCTGACGCTCGAGCGTTTCGTCGACCTGACCTCGGCCGGGCCGGCCCGCATCTTCAACATGGCGGGCAAGGGCCGCATCGCCGTCGGCTACGACGCCGACTTCACCCTGGTCGACCTCAAGGCCGAACGGGTCATCACCAACCAGTGGATCGTCAGCCGCTGCGGCTGGACGCCCTTCGACGGCAAGCGCGTCACCGGCTGGCCGGTGGCCACCATCGTGCGCGGCATGGCGGTGATGCGCGACGGCCAGCTGATCGGCGACCCTGCCGGCAAGCCGGTGCGGTTCCAGGAAAGCCGGTAGGCGGTAGGCCCCCACCCCGGCCCTCCCCCAGCCAAGCTGGGGGAGGGAGGCTTCTTCCCCTTCCCCCGCCGCAGGTGGGGGAGGGCCGGGGTGGGGGCAAACGCCAAGTTCACCGGAAGCCGTAGGCATCCATGGCGATGACGCCGTATTCGACGCTGCGGTGGAGGCACTCGCCCTTGCCATGGCGGGCAGCGCCCAGGGCAACGAACAGCGGCAGCAGGTGCTCGTCGGTGGGGTGGTTGGCCTCGGCGTAGGGCGCGCGGGCACGATAATCCAGCAAGGCGTCGACGTCGCCGCGGGTGACCGCATCGGCCAGCCAGTCGGCAAAGCCGGTGACCCAGGCCGGCGGCGCATCCTCCATCGACCCGGCCCTCATATAGGCCTGGAGGTTGTGGGTGGCGCTGCCGGTCGCCAGAACCAGGATCCCGTCCTCCGCAAGCGGCCTCAGGCGCCGTCCCAGCTCGTGATGCCAGGCGGGATCGCGGTCGGGCTGCACCGACAGCGGCACGATGGGAATGTCGGCCGCGGGCCACATCAGCGAAGCCACCGACCAGATCCCGTGGTCGAGGCCCCGCTCGGGCGCGATCCCCGCCCCCTCTCCCAGCAGGCCCCGCACCCGCTCCGCCAGGTCCGGAGCGCCGGGAGCGGGATAGGTGATGCGGTAGAGCTCGGGCGGAAACCCGGAGAAGTCATGGATGGTGCGGGGCCGCGCCGCGCCGCCGACCTTGGGGGCCGCCGTCGTCCAATGGGCCGAAGCCGCCACCACCGCGCGCGGCCGCGGCATCCGCCGGCCGAGTTCGGCGAGAAAGGCGGTCGCGGCGGTCGCCTCCAGTACGGTCATGGGAGAGCCGTGGGAGAGGAACAGGCTGTCGGCATAGAGGGCGGTCATCGTCGGCGTCCTTTCGGCGTGTGCTTCCCAACATATGGCTCGCACCACCAAAGCAACAATCCTGCAGAAGACCGACAGATCGTTCCCTCAACGGCAACAATTCGCCGGGATGGTGGACGGGACCCCTCCCGTCCACTATATTCGCGGCGAGGACCCGTCTTTGCGAGGCCCGCACCGATGTTTGCCGACAATACCTTGACCCCCAAGGAAGCCGTCCGCCTGTGCGCGCTCGGCATGGTGGCGCGCGAGCCCGTGCGCTACAGCACTCTTGCGGGATCCGTGCGGCATTTCATCTCGCGGGTCGCCGGGCCCCAGCTCGACCTGATGGGCACCTCCATCGAGCTGCTGCGCTACGAGGGCCTGGTCGAGGCGGTCGACGGCAAGGGCATGGAAGACGACGCCCTGCTGGCGATCACGCCGGCCGGCCGCCGCGAACTCACCACCCTGCTGACCGCCCGCATCCGCCCGGCCAGCGACCTGTCCAAGCTGATCATCGCGCTCAAGATGCGCTTCCTCGAGTTGCTGGAGCCGGCCGAGCGCCGCAACCAGATCGACCTGCTGGCCGAGGTGGCCGAAGGCGAACTGGTCCGTCTGGCCGACCTGCGCGGCAACGCCGTCGGCGACGAAGGGGCCGAGAGCCCGCTGGTGGCGTGGCTCGACCACGAGATCGACAGCCTGGAAAGCCGGCTCGCCTGGCTGGACGCCTTCAGCGCCCGACTGTGACCGACGACATCCCCGCCCTGCCCGGTCTGGCCGACCCCAAGGAGGCCAGGAAGACGGAGCCCCACTACCTGGGGCACCGCCAGAGGTTGCGCGAACGGTTTCTGTCCAACCCCCAGTCGCTGCCCGACTATGAGCTGCTGGAGCTGCTGCTGGCGGCGGCCATCCCGCAGAAGGACGTCAAGCCGATCGCCAAGGGCCTGATCGAGCGGTTCGGCGGCTTCGCCGAGGTGATCTCCGCCGATGCCAACGCCCTGGCCGCCGCCGACGGCCTCGGCCCCGCCTCGGCGGCGGTGCTCAAGGTGGTGCAGGAGGCGGCGCTCAGGCTGGCCCGCCTCACCGTGATCGACCGCCCGGTGATCGGCTCGTGGGACAGCCTGCTCGATTACTGCAACGCCGCCATGGCCCGCCTGCCCATCGAGCAGTTCCGCCTGCTGTTCCTCGACCGCAAGAACGTGCTGATTCATGAGGAGCTGCAACAGAAGGGCACCGTCGACCACACCCCGCTGTATCCGCGCGAAGTGGTCAAGCGCGCCCTCGAACTCAATTCCAGCGCCGTCATCATGGTGCACAACCACCCGTCCGGCGACCCGGCCCCGTCGCGGGCCGACATCGAGATGACGCGCCAGGTGCGCGACGCCCTGGCGGCGGTCGGCATCGCGCTGCACGACCACGTCATCGTCGGCCGCAAGGGCCACGTCAGCTTCAAGGGTCAGGGATTGCTGTAGCCCGGAACACCCGCCGCGCCCGCCTGTTCGCCTCGGCAAACCCTCCGCATGAGGCAATCCGATGCGTGTTCCCGACGTGACCTTCCGCACCCGCGTGCGCGACGAATCGGTAGGTGGCCCCAACCCCTACCGCTGGCAGGACGTGACCACCGACGAGATCTTCAAGGGCAAGCGGATCGTGCTGTTCGCCCTGCCGGGCGCCTTCACGCCGACCTGCTCGACGACCCATTTGCCGCGCTACGAGCAGGTCTACGACGAGTTCAAGGCGCTCGGCGTCGATCAGGTGATCTGCCTATCGGTCAACGACGCCTTCGTCATGTTCCAGTGGGGCAAGACCCAGGGGGCCGACAAGGTGCGGCTGCTGCCGGACGGCAACGGCGAGTTTACGCGCAAGATGGGCATGCTGGTCGACAAGTCGAATCTCGGCTTCGGCATGCGCAGCTGGCGCTACTCCATGTACGTCGAGGACGGCGAGATCAGGAAGCTGTTCTCGGAACCGGGGTTCGGCGATAACTGCCCGATCGATCCCTTCCAGGTCTCCGACGCCGACACCATGCTGAACTGGCTGAGGGGCGAGCACGCACGGGCCGCCTGAACTGGCGCAGTCAGACGCCGGCCGGACGCCTGGGCAGGGTGATTCGTACAACGGTGCCTTGCCCGGGCTCCGACGCCAGGCGGATGCGCCCCCCGTGGCGGACCACCACCCGGCGGACCAACGCGAGGCCCATGCCGGTGCCGGAATAGCGTCCCGGCGGGTGCAGGCGGCTGAAGATCGCGAACACTTGGCCATGGTATTCGGCGGCGATGCCGATGCCGTTGTCGGCAACCGTCACCTCGACCTCGTCCTCCGTCGCCTGAGCCGTCACGACGATGTGGGGGGGCTCGCCCGACCTGTACTTCAACGCGTTCGTCAGCACTTCCTCGAAGATCATCGCGAGTTGGTCGGCGTCGCCATAAACGTCGGGAAGTTGCGGCGCCACATCGACGCGGGCCCCCGCCTCCGCGATCGCCCCGGACAGCCTCGCGACGGCCCCCTGGATGGCGTCGCCCAGGGACACCGCGACGAACGGGCCGCCGGCGGCGCTGATCTCGGCATAACGGCGCAGATCCTCGATGACTTCGTCCATGCGGTGGGCGCCGGAAACGATGTAGCCGATCAGCTCGCGCGCGTCGGCATCGAGACTTGCCCCGTGACGCAGGTCGAGCAGCTGACAGAACGAGATGATCGTGCGCAGCGGTTCCCGGAGGTCGTGCGCCGCCGCATGGGCGAAGCGCTCGAGGTCCGAATTGGTATCGAGCAGCTGGTCGACCACCCGCCGCAGCCCCTCTTCGCTCCGCTTGACGGCGGTAACGTCCGAAACCATGCAGAGCAGCCGGGGGCCGTCCTCCGCCGGCAGGGGCGACGCCGATACCAGGAGGTCGAGCGTCGTCCCGTCGGCCCCGCGCAGGCTTAGTTCGGTGCGGTCGGGACCGGCGAGGGCGCGGGCGACGAAGTCGGTGCCGCCGCCACCCCGCAGAAAATCGGCCATCGGCCGTCCGACCAACGCCTCGACCGGCTGTCCCAGCCATCGTCCGATCACCGCATTGACGTAGACGGTGACGCCGTGACCGTCGAGGATCCAGACGCCCTCCTGCGCGGTCTCGACGATCGTGCGGTAGCGTTCCTCGCTGGCGGCAAGGACCTGCAGCGCCCGGTCCCGCTGTTGCGCCATCCGGATGTGGCGGCGGCCGACAACGGCGATGACCGCCATTCCGCCCAGCCACAAGGCGGCATGGCTCATGGCGGATTCGACCGTCTGCTCGCCGATCAGGTCCTGATAGCGCGCCAGCGGGATGTTGACGCCGATGCCGCCGCGGACCTCGCCCTCCTTGACGCCGGTTCCGGCGTGGCACTTCAGGCACCCCCGCTCCATCATCATCGCCCGCATCACCCTAAGGGCTGGCTGGCCCTCCATCGTGGTGAATTCCGAGATTTCCCGCTCTCCGGCCTTGAAGCGCTCGAGCGCCGCACGCTCCCATTCGTCGGGAGCATTGGCAGGGTTCGTCAGTTGCAGGCTGGTGATGCGGCCCTTGATGCCGTAGAGCTCGCCGAATTGCTGCATGGCCTGGCGCAGCATGTAGGCCGGGTTCATCAGCGTCAGCGCCGTGCCGCTGGGCGTCGTGATGTCGCGGTCGGGGACGTGAAGATAGGGGTTCGGCGGCGTGTTCTCGTCGATGGGGACGTACACGCCGCCGTGGGTGGTCGCCCATCGGCGGAAGGTCAGGTCCTTGTCGAGATTGGCCTGGGCTTCGGCGCGTGCCAGCGTCTCCACCTGGGCATGATGGCTCGTGACCGCGATGGCCAGCGAGGTGGCCAGGGTGAGGGTCCAGGCGAGCGCCACCAGCGCCATGGTCCGCGCCGCCCATTTGGCGTTGTGCCTCGCCGCCGTGGCGCCAGGGATCCGCCCCACAATGTCCTCCAGATGATTTACCTGGAGGATAGCGCGACCGCGAGGAAAGGCCTATGCCCTTAGGCGGCGCGCATGGCGTCGAGGAAGGTCCCCACCTCGGTCTTGAGGGTCTCGGCTTCCTCGACCAGTTCGTTGGCGGCGCGGAACATGCCGGTGGCCATTTCGCCGGTGGCGCCGGCGGCGCGCGAGACTTCCGCGATGTTGCGGGTGATCTCGGCGTTGCCGGCGGCAGCGTGGCCCACGGATTCGACGATGTCGCGGGTGGCGTCGGCCTGCCCCGCCACCGCCGTGGCGATCGAGGCGACCACCTGGTTGACGCGGTCGATGGTGGCGCCGACCGAGCGGATGATGTCGACGGCGTCACGGCTGATGGCCTGGATGCCGGCGATGTGGTTGCCGATCTCCTCGGTGGCTCGGGCGGTCTGGTTGGCCAGGCTCTTGACCTCGTTGGCGACCACGGCGAAGCCCTTGCCGGCGTCGCCGGCCCGGGCCGCCTCGATGGTGGCGTTGAGCGCCAGCAGGTTGGTCTGGCTGGCGATGTCGTTGATCAGGTTGACGATCTCGCCGATCTTGCCGGCCGCCTGGGCCAGCCCCTCCATGGTGCCGTTGGCGGTCTGGACGCCGCGCACCGCGTCGCGGGTGATGGCGGAGGATTCGTCGATGCGACGGCTGATCTGGTCGACCGCCTGATTCAGGTGATGGGCGGAGGCCGACACCGACTGGACGTTGGCGGCCGCCTGCTCGGCCGCCGAGGCGACGGCCGCGCCTTGCTGGGTGGTCTGGGCGGCGGTGGCCGACAGGTTGTCCGAAGCGGTGTGGACATGCCGTACCGTCTCCATGACCGCGGCCATCATCCGCCCCATGGTGGCGTTGAAATCGGCGGTCAGGCGGTCGCGGCGGGCCATCTCGGCCGACTGGCGCTCGCGCTCGGCCTCATCCCGCGCTTCGAGCTCGCGAGCGCGGATCATGTTGTCGCGGAACACCTTGACCGCCCGCGCCATCGCGCCGATCTCGTCGCGGCGCTCCAGCGAGGGGATGGCGACCTCGGTGACACCCTGCGCCAGGGTATCCATCACCCCGGTGATCTGGACCACCGGCCGCGAGATCAGCCGGGCCATCGCCACCATCACCACCAGGCCGACCGCCAGGCAAAGCGCGAGCAGGCCGTAGAACTGGGTGCGCGCTTGGCCGCCCACGTCGACGGCGCCGTCGTGCACGATCTGGGTGCGCTGCGTCGCATAGTCGTTCAGGGCCTGCAGCATGACCTTCACGCTGTCGTAGGCTTCCTCCACCTCGGGCATGCGCCGGCTGGCCGAGGTGCGGTCGGCCGCCGTCAGCGCCAGAACCTCTCCCGCCCCTTTGGTGTAGGCGGCGAGGTTCTTCTTGATCTCTTCGGTCAGCGCCCGCTCGTCCTCTTCCCAGGCGACGTTGGCCTCGAAGGTCGAGAAGGCGGTGGGCAGGCGCGCCAGTTCGGCGGCGATCGAGGCGCTCAGTTCGCCCCCGCGGGCCTGCTTGTCCTCGTCGTTGGCACCGAGCAGGCGATAGAGGTCGGCATGCATGGACGCCACCTCGCCGGCCATCCGGCCCGAGAAGCGCGCCTTCTCGAAGGACACCGAATAGAGGTGGTCGAGGGCGACGCCCTGACGGTCCATGCCGACCTTGAAGATCAGCCCCAGCAGCAGGATCGCGGCGATCAGCAGGATCGGGGCGATGAACACCTTGATGGCGATGCGGATGTCCATCAGGCGGGCGACGAGACCATTCATGACGCTTCCTCTCGCGGCGTAGGCCGTATTCTTGGTGGGGCTTTCGCCCGTGCCGAGGGGCCCGGCATCGGGTCATTGCCCGAGGCGTGTGACAATGCCACTTGTGCGTAAGTCGTCAAGCTGCTTTTGGGTAGCTGACCCACTCCCCCATTGGTATCCTGCCCGCCATGGCGAGCAGGCGCGTTCCCGGTCCGCCGGTGGTGGCGGTGTTCAACCACAAAGGCGGCGTCGCCAAGACGACGAGCGCCTGCAACCTGGCGGTTTGCCTGGGCGCCTACGGCCTGCGCGTGCTCCTGATCGACCTCGACGCCCAGGGCAACGCCACCGGCAGCTTCGGCATCCTGCCGCTCCCACCCGCCGGGGCCTATGACCTCATCACCGGCCGCGCCGGCCTCGACGAGGTGATGCTGCCGACCCCCTTCCCGAACCTGCGGCTGCTGCCGGCGACGGTGGCGTTGCGCACCGCCGACCTGGAACTTGCCGCCCACGAGCGCGGCCATGCACAGCTGCGCGACAATCTCGACGGTCGGCAACTGGCGGAGCATGCCGATATCTGCATCATCGACTGCCCGCCGGCCCTGGGCACGATCACCGCCAACGCCCTGAGCGCCGCGGCCGCGGTCCTGATCCCCGCCAAGCCCGATCCCTTCGCCCATGAGGGCCTGGTCAACACCTGGTACGAGATCAAGCGCCTGCGCGAGCGCGACAACGCGGATCTGGCGGTGGCCGGCATCCTTCTGACCATGGGCGGGACGGATCCGGCGAGCGAGGACGTGGCGCGCACCATCCGCGCCGAGTTCGGCGACCAGGTCTACGCGATGGAGATCCCCCATGACCCCAAGGTGGCCGAGGCCGCGCAACTGGCGGTACCGGTCGCGGTCCTCGATCCCGACGGCGCGGCGGGGAGCGGCTACATGACGGCGACGGGGGAAGTGCTGCGCCGGCTGACGGCGCGGGGGATCTCGCTGCCGGCCACCGTAGGCCGCGGGGAGGCCCTCAACACTTTGAGGGACTGGCGCGCCGCCCAGCCCCGGCTGCGCCATCTGGGACAGGGCGGCAGCGGCTGGACGGCCGTTGCCAAGGCCAATGCGCCGGTGGCGCAGGACTCGGCGGCGCACGACTGGCGTCCGCCCGAGCCGGCGGAGACGGAACCCGGCCATACGCGCCTGATCGCCGCCGGCGCCTTCGTAGCGGGCCTGCTCGTGGGATTGGCGTCGCGGCTGGTCTTCTAATCCTGGGACAGCTCGATCTTCTTGGCGTGATTGAGCAGCTCGTTCTTCACGGCGGCGATCGTCTGCTCGGGCTGGTCTTCCAGGTCGATCAGCGAATCGCGGGCGTGCTTGCTGACTCGGATCAGCTCGTCGAGCTTGAGATGGATCGCCTGCGTATCCCGGTTCTGGGTGTTCTGGATCAGGAACACCATCAGAAACGTGACGATGGTGGTGCCGGTGTTGATGACCAACTGCCACGTATCCGAGAAACCGAAGATCGGACCGGTCACCGCCCAGACCACGATCACCAACAGGGCCAAGCCAAAGGCGGCCGGCCGGCCGGTTTGACAGGCCACGGCTTTGGAAAGGGAGCCGAACAGGTTGCTTATCTTCATGCCTGCTAGAACACCCCTCCCCTCCTTGGAGTTCCCGTCAGGTTAGGGGCAGGTCAAGTGGGACCCGGCCACGACCTCCAGGCGGCGCCCGCGGCAAAGCCCACAACCGCTCCCAGCAGGAACAGCAGCGCCGCGACCCCAACCCGCCAGCCGAAGCCGGCCGGCATCACGGCGGGCGCCGTCTGCGGCACCCAGCCGGCTTCCGGCTCCTCGCCGTGCTCGTCGGCCCAGGGAGGATCGTAGGAGTCCTCCAGCCGATGCCAGGCCCGGAGCGCCGCCCCTGCCGTCGCGGCATCCCCCGCCGGGTCCGTCCCACGGGCCGCGCGAGTGCGGGCGACCACCGTCCGCGCCACGTCGAGATAGGCCTTGGCCGCCGGGCTGTCGGGCGCGTGGACGACGACGGGAAGGTCGCGCGACGACGCCTCGACCACCGCCGGATCGTAGGGGATTTCCGTGGCCAGCACCCGGGCGCCGAATTCGGCGCGGATGGTCGCGGCCATGGCTTGGTGCAGGCCGTCGCTCGCGGTCATGGTGAGCAGGATGCCGGCCACGTCGAGGCGGTGATTGAGATTGGCCCGCACCCGCTGGATCTGCCGCCACGCCTTGGCCAACCCGTCCCGCGACATCGGTTCGGGCGAGGCCGGCATCAGTGCCAGATCGCCCGCCACCAGGGCGTTGACCGTGGGCAGGCCGAGGGCCGGCGGACAATCGATGACCACGTAATCGGCGACCCCCCGGGCGGCGTCGATGGCACGGTCGAGGCATCGCTGGGGATCCGACACGCTCGCCAGCTGGAACTCGGCGGCGGTCAGCTCCTCGGTGGCGCCGCAGACCGACAGGCGGTCGAAATCGGTGGGCCGCAGCACCTCGGCCAGCGAGGCGGTGCCGAAGAACAAATCGTGCGCGCCCCGCGTCAGCGGCCCGGTGATGCCGAGATTGGCGGTGGCATTGCCCTGGCTGTCGAGATCGATCAGCGCCACCCGGTGACCCAGCGCCGCCAGGCAGGCGGCAAGATTGACGCTGGTCGTCGTCTTGCCGATCCCACCCTTTTGATTGAAGATGACGACGACCTCGGGGCGGCCTTGGTGTCCCGAATGGGTTGTCGGTTCGTCTTCGGTCGGAGCCATGCGGCCTTGTCCTTGTAGGAACCTGAAGGTCGAGAATGAACGATATTGGGGCCGGCCGGGCTGGGAAGTTTAAACCTTTCCCCCAGCGTTGGCGAGGCTTTCACAGGCCATTGACTTTCCGTTACATTCCTGTTGTCGTCCACCTTGCGTCGGCATAGGAACTTGACCATGAGCCAGCCCTACTTCGAAATCATTCGCCTGATCGAGCGTCTGCACCGTCATTTCCTCGACGTCCTGCGCACCGAGTTGCGCCGCCTGGGCATCGAGGACATCAACGCGGTTCAGGCTCTTCTGCTCTACAACATCGGCGAAAACGAAGTGGTGATCCGCGACCTCAAGGACCGCGGCTATTACCAGGGCTCCAACGTTTCCTACAACATCAAGGCGCTGACCGAGTGCGGCTACCTGACGCAGGAGCGCTCGCCCCACGACCGCCGCTCCGTCCGCCTCAAGCTGACCGACAAGGGCCTCGACCTGTGCAACGCCGTCCGCAAGCTGCAGGATGACCTGTCGCGGTCCATGGGCACCGACGCGGCCGCCGAGCAGTCCCTCGCATCGACCGCCGAGACCCTGCTGCGGCTCGAGCGCACCTGGACCGATTTCATCCATTACGGCCGCCCGCGGGGCTGAGCCCCGCCCGTGGCTAGCACCGCTCGGGGCCTAACGCGGCCCGCCCGGGCCTAAAGGGTCAGGACGCCTCGGCTTCCAGTTCGGCGGCGGGCTCGGCCAGCTGGTCGGGGTCGCGGATGCCGTTCGGCCGCTCCCAATCGCGGCCGCTCTTGGCCTTGGCCATCTGCTGCAGCTTCGGCCATTCCAGGAACACGATGCTGCCGCCGCGCCGGCGCAGGATGCCGTCGCGTGCCAGCTCGCCGATGGTGCGCGCCACCACCTCCTTGTCGACGCTGGCCCATCCCGAGATCTCGGCGTGGCTGGGGGCGAAGGGGATGATCCAGGCGCCGGGCACCCGGGTGTCCGGTTCGGCGATGCGGATCAGCTCGACCATCACCCGTTGCGCCGGATCGAGCGACGACATGTTGGTCAGGCGCACGTCCATGGAGCGGATGATGCAGGCGAGGCGGCGGAGCATGCGCACCGCCGTCTGCGGATGACGTTCCAGCAATTGGACGAAGGACGCGCCGTCGATCGACGCGACCAGGGCATCCTCGGTCGCCATGGCGCGGGCGGAACGCGGCAGGCCGTCGATGGCGGCCAGCTCGCCGAACACGTCGCCGCCGGTGACCTCCGCCAGGGTGACGGTATCGCCGTTGTCCAGGCACGACAGCAGACGGATGCGTCCCGAGAAGACGAAGTGGACCTCCAGAGTGTCGCTGCTCTGGTCGAAGACCATTTCTTCCGGAAGGTAGCGGCGCCAGTGGGCGGTCTGGGAAAAATCGTCGGCCACCGACGGCGGCAGCCCGTCGAACAGCTTGAAGTTCCGCAGGGAATGGCTTTCCGACAGGGCCCCTTCGCCGCCGGGAGCCGGCAGTTCACGTCCGTCGCTGTTCATCGTTCTCGCATCCGTGCGCACATCACCGGCCACTTTACCTCGGAAACCGAGCTGTGAGCGAGAACGTCGCGAGGTTGCTGGGAAGAAAGTCGCCGAAAAACAGATTCATCGTTCCATCCACCGTGACGGTAAGCGCGGTCACCGTTTCGGTCACCGTCACTTCGTGCGCGTTGAGGCCGGAGACCTGGGCCAATTGCGTTTCCACCGAGGTCTCGATCGCGGTGGTCGACTGGGCCTTGACCACGCCGCTCCGCGCCGCCTCGTCGATGATGTCGCGGATCATGTGCTCGGCCAGCAGGACTCGGCTGTATTCGAAGATGCCGGCGATCATCAGCAGGATGACCGGCAGGATCAGCGCCGCCTCGATGGCCGCGACGCCGCGCTGGTCGGAGCGGAAGGTGCGGGTCATTGGATCCTCGCCTGGGCAATGCCCTGCAGCGGCAGCGGATCCTCCATCGTGGGCCACGGGATCAGCAGGGTGAGGTCGCGGCTGACGGTGACCGTGGCGATCTTGCGCACGCCCCCAGCCACGCAGGTGCCGTTGCAGGCGACCGTCGCGCCGTCCTTGCACGAGCACGACACCGTGACCTCGACGGTCGCGTCGGGCGCCACCGCTTCCGCCGTGGTCTGGGCGGTGGTGGTCGCGTCGCTGTCGGCGATGAGGGCCTGCAGGCCGGCACGGGCCGCCGCCCGCATCGTCGAGACCTCGCGGGCCGCGATGCCGTAATCGACGAGGCCGAGGATAAGGGTGATGAACACCGGAGCCACCAGGGCGAATTCGACGGCGATATTGCCGCGATCATCGAGACGGCGGGCGCGCATGGCCGTCACTCCACCAGCTTGACGTTGTCGTACGGCCCGTGGGGCGGGAAGCCGTACAGGTCGCAGGCTCCCCCCATGTTCGAGGCGCCGGTGATGGAAATCGTCGAGGCCACCAGCCGCAGGCATCCTCCGGACGTGCCGTTGTTGCCGTTGAAGACCAGGTCCTGGTTGCGGAAATAGACGGCACCGTCCAGCTTCATGGTCGACCCGCCGTTGAACTTGACCGGATGCGTATCGGTCGAGGTGCTGAAGAACACCATCCCCTTCAGCGCCCCGGATTGCGGCGCGGTGAGATTGACCGTCGCGCCGCCGTTGATGTTCACCGAGGCGGTGCCGGTCACCACGAAGGTGACCCCCGACCCGGACAACTTGGCCTGCGAACTGATGTTCAGCGTGCCGCCGGTGATGTAGTAGGTGCCCGGGGACAGGTTGACGGTGCCGTTGATGTCCATCCCGTTGCAGAACCTATTGTTCGGCTGGGGGGCCGGGCTGGGATGGCCGCCGCTGTCCTTCCAGGTGCTGTTGTAGGTGCAGCCGGCCGGCGGGTTGACCGTCATGTCGCCGAACGGGTCGTCGAGCGGCGCGGTGCCCATGGCGATGTCGGCGACATTGAGCGTCCCCGAGCCGCTCTGGTCGTAATTGCCCACCGCCGCGATGTAATCGGCCGACAGGCTGCCACCGCCATTGAGGTCGATGGCGATGTTGCTGGTGGAATCTGACATCAGCCCGCAGCCGGTGAGGTTGACCTGCCCGTTGCCGGAAATGGTGATGGCGCCCGGCGCGCTCGAGTGGGTCGCCTCGATGCAGGGATTGGGCAACCGCCCCAACATCGCCACCGACCGCATGGAAATCGCGATGGTCTGGCCGTCGAGGAACAGGGTCGACAGCAGCAGCGGCCGCTGGCGGCGCACGATCACCTCGATGGCATCATCCTGGCCCTCGTAGCTGCCGGATTGCGGGGGCGACTGCACCTCGATCTCGTCGGTGTCCTCGTCGAACCCCACGTCGGGACCGGCGTCGAGGGCGGCGGCGGCCTCGTCCTCCCCGTCCTTGCGGGCGTAGGCGGCGGCCATCACGCCGGCATCGGCGATCGCCCTCAGTTCATGCCGGTCGGCATACCAAAGCCCGCCCTCCACCGCCAGGGCGACCAAGCCGATCGCGACCGGGAGGATGAGGACGGCGAGGATCATTTCGCATCCTCCTTGCGGCACAGGCCATCGGCACCACAGAACCACTTGGCGGCGGCGACACCGTTGGCGCTGGGGGAGCGAACCACCACCTCGCCGCCACCCGAGGGCGGGGCCACCGCCACGCGCGCCTTGTAGACGATCTCACGCTGGACATTGAACACGACCAGATCGGTCTGCCCGGGCGCACGCCCGAACACCATCACCGAGGCGTCAGCGTCCACCGCCACGTCGGCGATCTTGGGGTCGCCGATGACCACGGTCCCGATCGCGCCGCCCGGCGTGACGACGCTGACCTGACCGACCGCCATGCGGAGGTCCTGGGCCAAAGAGGGGAAGGAGGCCGCAAGGGCAGTGACGGTCGCGAGGGCGAGGATGCGTGCGTTCATGTTTCCTTGTATCCCTTTCGCGTATAGTATAGCCCCTGAATGGTGCTCTTACCACTTTTGGAAATTGTTAAAAATGCCTGGCTTTTCTTGTCGAATTTCTGCCGTTCTCGCCGTGCTTGCCCTAGCCGGATGCGCCGGCCTGCAGAATAGCGACGAAACGCCTAATAATTCGCTGGGCTCGGTCCTGCCTTCGGCCAACGCCCAGGCCGCCGACGCCGAGCGGCGCGGCGACTGGGATGCGGCGGCCCGGGACTGGCGTGCCGCCCTCGACCGCCAGCCCGACGACCGGACGATCATGCTGTCACTGGCGCGCGCGCTTCGGCTGTCCGGCAATTGCGGCCAGTCCATGACGGTGGTCGGCCGCATGCTGACCAAAGCCACCAATGATGCCGAGGCCTTGGTGGAGAGCGCCAAGTGCCACCTGGTCTCCGGCCGCCCCGAGGCCGCCGAGACCCAACTGGTGTCGGCGATCGAGCTGGCACCGGATTCGTGGGAGGCGGAAACCACCCTCGGAGTCGTCTACGACAGCCTTGGCCGCTTCGCCGAGGCGCAGGCCCACCACGACCGCGCCCTCGCCCTGGCGCCCGACAAGTCGGCCGTCATCTCCAACAAGGCTCTGTCGCTGTCTTTGGGCGGACGCCTCGACGAGGCGGTCGCCCTCATGCGGCGGGCCGCCGCCCAGCCGGACGCCCCTGCCCGCGTGCGCATGAACCTGGCGATGCTGGAGGCCATGGCCGGCAACGGCGACCGCGCCTCGACCATCGCCGCCCAGGAGACCATCGACGCCAAGACGGAAAAGCTGGGCGTGCTCAAGCGGGTCGCCGACGGGGCCAAGGGCCGGAACCCGGTGCGATGATCGGACGGGCGGCGATCCGGCGTTCAGTGCTGGCGGGGGCCTGCCTGGCCCTTCTTGCCCACCCGGCCATGGCCGCCGCCGATTGCCGCTCGGAGATCTCCGCCGCCGCGCGCCGGCATGGCGTCCCGGAATCCGTCGCCCTTGCCGTGGGCAAGGTGGAATCCTCCCATCACCCGCTGGCCATGAACATCGCCGGCTGGCCGGCGCGGGCCCGGTCGGCCCCCGACGGCGTCATCGCCGTCCGCAAGCTCAATTCCGCCGGCATCCGCTCGATCGACGTCGGCTGCATGCAGATCAATCTGAAGCATCACCCCGCGGCGTTCGCCAGCCTCGACGACGCCTTCGACCCCGCGGCCAACGCCGAGTACGGGGTGAGCTTCCTCAAGCGCCTCTACCAGGAAAAGCGGTCTTGGGGCCGCGCCATCGCCGCCTACCATTCCGGCGATCCCGCCGAGCAGAGCCTGTATCTGCGCCTGATCCGCGACAGCCTGGTGCGGCTGCCGCCCGAGGTGCGGACCGCCTCCCGCGACTGACGCGCTTCAGGCTTCAGCCGCCGCCGTTCGAGATGCGGATGCCGGCCGGTCCGGTGATGACCGCGAACAGGGCCGGCAGGAAGAAGATGATCATCGGCACCGTCAGCTGCGCCGGCAGCGCCGCCGCCTTTTTCTCGGCCGCCGCCATGCGGGTCTCGCGGTTCTCCTGGGCCAGCACCCGCAGGCCGAGGGCGACGGGAGTGCCGTACTTCTCGGATTGCAGCAGCGTGGTCGACAGCGACTTCATCGCGGGCATGCCGGTGCGCTCGGCGAGATTCTCGTAGGCCAGCCGCCGCTCCGGAAGGAAGGCCAACTCGGCGGCGACCAGGCCGAACTCCTCGGCCACCTCCGGGGCTCCGGTGATCATCTCCTCCGTCACCCGATTGAAGGCGGCCTCGGCCGACAGACCGGCCTCGACGCAGATCACCATCAGATCGAGGGCGTCGGGAAAAGCCTTCTGGATCGCCTGCCGGCGCTTGGTCACCGCGTTGCTCAGCAGGATCCGCGGCAGATAGAAGCCGAACGCGGCGGCACCGAGGACGACCAGCAGCTTGATGAAGCCCGGCTTGTTCTCCAGCAGCGGGCCGCTGGTATAGAGCAGGCTGATCAGCGCAAAGACCACGGGCAGACCGAAGGTGGCGGCCACGAACTTGGCGGGAGCGGCCGGATCGCGCCAACCGGCCATCTGCATCGACCGCTTGATCTCGCGCGTGCGGTCGGCCTGCACCAGCTTGAGCTTCTCGACGAGCTCCTCGATCCCGCTCTTCTTCTTTTTCGGCTGCTGACGCGACTTGGCGCGCATCTGCTCGGCGGTGGCCACCGCCAATTGCCGGCGCCGCTCGGTGACGGCCTTGAGGCGTTCGTCCTGCTTGTCGCGGCGGACCAGGGTCAGGGCGAGGGCTCCGACGCCGGCCAGCGTGCCGATGGCCATCAGCGCCGTGAAGATCAGCATCGGATCGAAGGCTGGCATGGCTGCGGCTCACATCTCGAAATTGATCATCTGGCGCATCACGACGATGCCGGTGCCCATCCACAGCAGGCATCCGCCGACGATCCAGTTGCCGGTGGAGGTGGTGAACAGCAATGCGATGTAGTCGGGCGCCACCAGGGCCAGGATGCCGGACACCGCGAGCGGCAGCGAGCCGATGATGCCCGCCGACGCCTTGGCCTCGGAGGACATGGCCTGGACCTTGTCGCGCATGCGCTTGCGCGCGCGAAGCACGTCGGCCAGCTTGCTGAGCGTGTCGGCCAGGTTGCCGCCGGTCTGCTGCTGGATGGCGATGACGATGGCGAAGAACCGCACCTCCGCGGTGGGGACCCGCTTGGACATGCGAACCAGGCTTTCCTCGACCGTCATGCCGAGACGGATGCCCTCGGTGACCTGGCGAAACTCGGTCCCGACCGGCTCGGGGATCTCGTTGCCGATCACCTTGATGCACTCGCCGAGCGGCAGGCCCGAGCGGACGCCGCGGATGATGACGTCGAGGGCGTCGGCAAACAGGGCGGTAAAGCGCTTCAGCCGCCGCGCCGACTTGGACTTCAGCACGAAGCGCGGCACCGCGAGCCCCGCGAACAAGGCGCCCATCAGGCCGAGCAGCGGCGAAACCATCATGTACATGAGGGCACCGAAACCCAGGCCCGCCGCGGCGCAGATGGCGACGAAGGGGGCCGGCTTCATGCTCATGCCGGCCTGGGCCAGGGCGTCGCCGAGACGGAACCCCTTCTGGCCCGAGCGCTTGAGCTCGACTTCCTTGAGCTTCTGCTGGATCGCCTTGCGCCGGTCGGCCTCGCTGCCCCGGTCGCTCTTGGCGATGCGCTCGCCGGCGACGCGGCCGATGACCGTTTCCAGCCTGCGCTTGCGCCGGTTGAGGCCGAACATGGCCTAGCGTTCCCCTTGCTCGAGGATCTCGGCCAGATCGCGCTCGAAACCGAAATACTTGGCCTTGTCCCAGAAGGCCGGACGCACCCCCGTGAAGCGGTGGCGGCCGATGATCTTGCCGTTGGCGTCCTCGCCCATGATGTCGAACACCATCAGGTCCTGAAGGATGACCACCTCGCCTTCCATGCCCATCACCTCGGTGACGTGGGTGATCTTGCGGCTGCCGTCCCTGAGGCGCGCCGCCTGGACGATGACCTGCACGGCGCCGGCGATTTGTTCGCGCACCGTCTTGGACGGCAGGTTGTAGCCGCCCATGGCGATCATGTTCTCGATGCGGCTGATCGCCTCGCGCGGGTTGTTGGCGTGGATGGTGCCCATCGAGCCGTCGTGGCCGGTGTTCATGGCCTGCAGCAGGTCGAAGGCCTCGGGACCACGCACCTCGCCCACGATGATGCGCTCGGGACGCATGCGCAGGCAGTTCTTCACCAGGTCACGCATGGTCACCTGGCCGACCCCTTCGAGGTTGGGCGGGCGGGTCTCCAGGCGCACCACGTGGGGCTGCTGCAATTGCAGTTCCGCCGCGTCCTCGCAGGTGATGATGCGCTCGCTGGTGTCGATGTAGCGGGTGAGGCAGTTGAGCAGGGTGGTCTTGCCCGAGCCGGTACCGCCCGAGATCACGGTGTTGATGCGCGAGGCGCCGACGATGCGCAGCAGGCGCGCCCCGAGCGGCGTGATCGAGCCGAACTCGGTCAGCTTCTCGAGGGTCAGCTTTTCCTTCTTGAACTTGCGGATGGTCAGGGCGGCGCCGTCGATGGCGAGCGGCGGGCCGATGACGTTGACGCGCGAGCCGTCGGCCAGACGCGCGTCGCAGATCGGGCTGGCTTCGTCGACGCGGCGCCCTACCGCCGAGACGATGCGCTGGCAAATGTTCATCAGCTGCTGGGCGTCGCGGAACTTGATGTCGGTGAGGATGATCTTGCCGTTGGTCTCGATGTAGACCCTATCGGGCCCGTTGACCATGATGTCGGCGATGTCGTCGCGGGCCACCAGCGGTTCGAGCGGACCCAGGCCCAGCACGTCGTCGCAGATCTCGCGGCTGATCGTCTGCTGTTCGGCGGCGGTAAGGATCAGGTTCCGCATCGCCACGATCTCGACGATGGTGTCCGAGATCTCCTCGCGGACCCGGTCGGCTTCCATCTTCGCCAACTCGGCGAGGTTCACCGATTCCATCAGGTCGGCGAAGATCGCCTGCTTGATCTTGGTGAGGCGCTCGTCCCCGTCGGTCCGCAGCTGCGCCGGGTCCGGCTTCGGCTGGGAGGCTCCCTTGTGCTCGGAAGGGGTGGCGGACGCCGGCGCGGCAGCGGCCCTGGGCGCCTCGGCAACCGGCCGGGGCGCGCTCGGGGTGGGGGCGGCTGCGTTCTTGCGCCCGAACATCCCTAGGCCTTTTCCTTCTTCATCAGCTTGGCCAACTTGGCCTTGAGCGGGGCCAGGGGATCGGACCCGGCCGCCTTCTTCTTGTTCGCCTGCTTGGTGCCATCCTCCAGCAAGCCATCGGCGAAGGCCAGCAGCGCCGCCATCGCCTTGCCCTTGGCCTGGACGATGGGCCGGCCCTCGGCAATGGCGGCCATCAGCGGTTCGGGATCGAACGGCGCCACCGCTGCCGGCGCCACCCCGGCCGCTTCGGTGAAATCGGCCGCTCCGTACTCGTTCTTTTTGGCCGCGCCCACGCCGTTCAGGACCAGCCGCGGCCGCCGTCCGTCGATGCGCCGGCCGGCGACGTCCTCGACGATCATGCGGCTGTTGCGCAGCGACGCGAGATCGGGGCGGGCCACCACGACGACTTCATCCGATTGGGTGACGACCCGCTCCCAGCCCTCGCCCCAGCCGCGCGGCATGTCCACCACCACCACCTTGGCCATGGAGCGGGCGAGCGAGACCACGCGCTCGACGGTGTCGGCGTCGAGGGTGCGGGCCTCGCCCAGCGCCCCCGGAGTCGACAGGATGCGGACGCTGCCCTCGCGCGAGATGAAGCGTTCCAGCATCGCCGCATCGAGGCCGGGATTGGCGAGCGCCGAGGACAGCGGATCGCGGGGATCGGTTCCCATCATCAGGGCCCCGGTTCCCATGGGCAGGTCGAGGTCCAGCAAGATGGTGTCGCCGAGGCGTTGCGCCAGGCTGAATGCCGCCACGGCCGCCACAGTCGATCCCCCGGCGCCGCCGACCGCCGGAATGACGGTGACCAGCCGCCCCTTGGGCAGGCCTTCCTCGGCGATGAACAGCCGGGCCATGCAGTCGACGATGTCGGCGGCGGACACCTCGCCGCCGAGGTAATCCGCCACGCCCCGCGCCACCATCTCGCGGAACACGGCGATGTTGTCGCGCGGGCCGATCACCACCACGCGGCAGCCCGGCTCGACGGAATCGGCCAGGCGCTCCATGCGGTCCCACAGGCCGTCGTCGATCGGGTCGGACACGAACAGGATATCGGGCGAATGATGCTCGGCCAGCCACTGCGCCGCTGCGAGGACGCCGCCCTGGTGGATCTCGAGATGGCTGCGCGACAGCCTGGGATCCTTCGTGGCGTCCTGGGCGGCACTCGCGAGGGCGTCGGTGTCGGCGAAGATCAGCGCGTTGACGTTCCTCAGGATCACTTGCCGCCTCCCGAGAGCGTGGAGGACGAGGTGCCGGTGTTGGGCAGCACGGCCTTGGACGCCGGGGACTCGCCCTTGCCGTAGGCCTCGTACACCTTGCCGGCCCGCCCGCCGTCGCGCCCCTGGTTGTGCTGCGGGCCTTCGAGGGTGCGGGGATCGTCGATCATCTCGGCCTTGTTGCGCCTGACGGCGCAGCCGAAGGTGTCGGCATTGGCATTGTCGTGGGTGAAGCCTTCGTCGGCGTTCCACAGGTAGCTGCGCAGGTCCTTGCGCTCGGGCGCCATGCGGCAGCCATCCACCCCCGCCAGGCGGTCGATGCGGATGACCTCGGCCGGCGAGCCTTCGGGAATGACGCGGATGTCGCGCGGGTCGACGCCGACGCGGGTGAGCGCGATTTTCACCGCGGCGGCGGTCTCCATGGGCGCGGCGACGATGAAGCTCGATCCGTTGTTGGGCCGCTCGCCGGCGAAAGCCAGCGCCTTCGCGGTCGCGGTGTCGATGTCCATCCCGGCCAGCGACATCTTCACCGATCGTTCCGAAACTCGGTAGGGATGGGCAAGGTCGGGGTGATAGGCGCCCGGGTCCGAGTTCTGGCAGGCGGCCAGCGCGAGCATCACGGACAGGAGGGCGATGCGTCTCATGGCGTCAACTCGTCGATGATGTAGCCGAACGGGAACGGTTTGACCTCGCGCCGGTTGCCGTCCTGGGCGAAACCGGGCGAGTAGCGCCCCTGCAGCTTGCCGAACAGCCAGGAGTCCAGGTCGCCGCCGGGGGAGACCGCGTCGTTGGGGATCGCCAGGTTGGCCGCCGCCGTCGGACGCACCAGCGTCGAGGTGACCATGATCACCAGTTCCGTCTGGTTGCGCCGGAAGCTTTCGGACCGGAACAGCGCCCCCAGGATCGGCACGTCCATGATGAACGGCACGCCGCCGATCCCCGACAGGATGTCGTTCTGCAGCAGGCCGGCGATCATCAGCGAGCCGCCGTTGGGCATCTCGACGGTGGTGGCGGCCCGGCGCACGCTGAAGGAATCGACGGTGGAAACCCCGGTCAACAGCGGAATCTGCACCGGGTCGGCCTTGGAGCGGGCGCTGACCTCGGTGGAGACCTTCAGGCTGATGCGCCCGCTGTCGAGGACGATCGGGAGAAACGACAGCGAGATGCCGAACGGCTTGTACTGGATCTTGATGCCGTCGTTGTCGGAAACCGGGATCGGGTACTCGCCGCCGGCCAGCATGGAGGCCGTCTCGCCCGACACGGCGACCAGGTTCGGTTCGGCTAGGTTGCGCACCAGGCCCCGGCTTTCCAGCAGGTCGAGGTTGACGATCAGGTCGTGCAGGCCGGTGAAGCGGAAGGTGCCGGCGAAGGTGGTCGAGGACAGGCCGATGGCCTTCGTCCGCCCCACCAGATCGAAGTCGGACAGGAACTTGGCGTAGCCCCCCTGCCCGCCGGTGGTGACGCCCAGCTCCTTCAAGAGGTTGCGCTGGACCTCGGTCACCCTGACCTCGATCAGGACCTGCTGTTCGCGGGTCACCTTGACCAGGTTGACGACATTCTCGTCCTTTTCCACGAAGCGCCGGGCAACGGCGGCCGCTCGCCCGGTCGCCGCATCGGACCGCGCCGTCCCGGACAGGATGACGTTGGCGCCCTCGGCGGACACCTCGATGGATTCGTCGGGGAGAACGGCGCGCAGCGCCCCCTCGATCGCCTCGCGGTCGACGCCGACCACCGCGTCGATGCGGGCGATAACGCGGCCCGAGCCGTCCATCACGAAGACGTTGGAGCGTCCCGCCTTGCGCCCCATGATGAAGATGCGCCGGCGGGAACTGACGGCCACATCGGCGATCGTCGGATCTCCCACCACCACTTCGCGCGCCTCGCCCGGCAGGTCGATGTCGCGCGACTTGCCGACCGGCAGGTCGATGCGGGCGGGAACCTCGATCTGGCCGACGCCACCGGGTGGGGTCACATGGAGCCGCTTGGCGCCCACGCTGATGTGCCCGGACAATTCCCCGAGCGTCCGCTCGATGTCGTCGAGCACGGCCTGGTCGCCGGCCGCCTTCTGGGGTGCGGCCGGAACCACCGGCACCGGCGCGTTCTTCGTCACTTCGACGGCACCGGCGGGCAGCGCCAATGCGATGGCGATGATCAGACCGGGCAGAAACCGCTTCATCCTCTCCACCCCTTTACCGCGCCCCCTCGCCGCCCTTGATGATCTTCACGCCGCCGCTTTGGGCGCGGCGCAGAGCCTGGCTGGTGGAGACGTCGGTCGCGTACGGAATGCCGCGGCCCTCGTCTTCCGTCCCCTCCGCCATGCTGCGCAAGGCGAGCGACAGCTTGCCCGCCGCCTGGGCGGCCAGGACCCGTTCGGCCTCGTCCGCCGTGACCTCGATGGCCACCGTCTTGCCGACCATGGCCGCGTCCTCCGGCGTCTCGTCGGAGGGGTCCTTCTCCGGCTTTTTCTTGGCCTTGGCCTTCTTGGTCGTCGATTTGGCCGAGGACTTGCTCTCCGGCGAGTACTCCTGGTCGACGGCCAGCACCCGCACGCCCGACAGAATGGTCTCGGCCACGTAGCGGCCGCCGCCGGGCAGGCCGCCCCCGGCCTTGGAAAGGTCCACGGTCAGGATCACGTCGACGAAATCGCCGGGAAGAACGAAGCCCGAGGCGGTCGACGCGGCGTTGACGGTGATGCCGACCGCCTTCTTGCCCGCCGCGATCATCGCCGGCATCGGTCCGGCCTTGCCCGGGTTGAAGACCGCGGTCGCCGGCATCGGCTCGCCCATCATGACGGTGCGGCGCAGGGTGCGGCCGGGAAGATGGTCGAGGACGTCCTTGCCGTCCTGCCGGGTGATCACCTGCACCATGTTGGCGGTGGCCAGGGGCCAGCGGTCCCAGCGCAGATCATCGCCCTTCAGCAGGTGACCCTGCGGCAGGTCGCGGGCGGCGACCAGCACCTCGATGTCGCGCTTCAGCTCGTCCTGCTTGCGCGCCGCTTCGCGCGCCGAGTTCTCCAGGACCTTCTTGCCGGCATAGGTGATCCCGCCGGCGGCCACCAGCGATATGGCGATCAGGATGGAGGTAATGGGCCGCATGTCGCGCGATGATCCCCAACAAGACGTTACGACTAAGCCGTAGAACCGATCGACATGCTACTATAATGGGGCGAACAGTTTAAGGGGGGATAAAAAGATAAGGAACACTTCCGCCGGAAGGCGAAATTTACTGGATTTTAAGTAAAAGCTGAGGCAGCGCCCAATCCATGCCGCCGACGGCGATGGCGACTCCGTATGGAATCTGCACGGCACCGCCCCCGCGGGCCTTCCGCGCGATCAGCATGATCAGCGCGAACACGCCACCGGCCACGCCGGTCACCAGCATGAAGCGCGGCATCCCCGCGAACCCGGTCCACAGCGCGACCGCCGCGAGCAGCTTGGCATCCCCGCCGCCCCACAGTCCCCGCGCGTACGCGATGTAGCCGAGCGCGAGCGCGACGACCCCGGCGACCGCGGCCATCGGCAGCACCGCGACCTGACCTTCCAGCAGACGGACGAGCGGCAAAACCCCGGCGAGGGCTAGGCAAACCGCGTTGGGGATACGGTAGCAGCGGATGTCATTGATGGCCGCACCGGCGAGCAGGACAAGAAAGACCACAAGGCCGACGGTGGTGAACAAGGCCATTCCCCAAAAAGAAACGGAGGGCCTCGGAAGGCCCTCCGCCATGTGATCGACTTTACTGAGCGCCTTCCAGGCCGTTCTTGACCTCGGTGAACTTGGCGAGCAGGTCGGTACCGACGGTGGTCAGGACACCGATGATCACCACGGAGATCAGGCCGGCGATCAGGCCGTATTCGATGGCGGTGGCGCCGCTGTCGTCACGGATGAACTGGCGGATGCGAGCGAGCATGGTAGGAACTCCCCTATGGCTCAGGCCGGGTGGCCTGCATTGACTTTCGAGGTCGGGCGGATCGGGTAGAACCAACCCGGTGCCTCTCTCCTCTGGAGAAAACTTCTACCACTTTCGAAGTCGAGGACCAATACGCAATAACCGAAACACCAAAGGTAGGATGGACCGAGGAAAGTAAACTTCTGCCGAATGTTTTCCGCTTGCTTTAATCAACATCCCGAAAAATTTTATGAATATACCGCCTCGACAACCGGAGATCGAACGCGATCCGGCGCCCTGCGCGTTTCTCGCGCGGCCCGTCGCTCCCGGGCCACCGGACGCTAGGCAAGGCAGGCGTTTTTTGCCATAACCCCTGATCTTCGTTTCGCGCTGGAAGGGATAGGCCCCCGCCATGATACCCCGTTACTCCCGGCCCCAGGCCGTCGCCATCTGGGACCCCGCCAACAAGTTCAAGATCTGGTTCGAGATCGAGGCCCATGCCTGCGACGCGCTGGCCGATCTGGGCGTGATCCCGAAGGACGCCGCCAAGGCGGTGTGGGAACGCGGTTCCAAGCCCTACACCCCCGAGCGCATCGCCCGCATCGACGCCATCGAGGCCGAGACCAAGCACGACGTCATCGCCTTCCTGACCGAACTGGCCGAGCATGTCGGCCCCGAGTCGCGCTTCGTGCACCAGGGCATGACCTCGTCGGACGTGCTCGACACCTGCCTGGCGGTGCAGCTCAAGCAGTCGGCGGACATCCTGCTCGACGACCTCGACAAGCTGCTGGCCGCGCTCGAGCGCCGCGCCTTCGAGACCAAGGACCTGGTGTGCATGGGCCGCAGCCACGGCATCCACGCCGAGCCGGTCACCATCGGCCTCAAGTTCGCCGGCTTCCATGCCGAGTTCCAGCGCGCCAAGGCCCGCCTGCTCGCCGCGCGTGACGACATCGCCACCTGCGCCATCTCGGGCGCGGTCGGCACCTTCGCCAACATCGACCCGCGCGTCGAGGAGCATGTCGCCGCCAAGCTGGGCCTCACCCCCGAGCCGGTGTCGACCCAGGTGATCCCGCGCGACCGCCACGCCCAGTTCTTCGCGACGCTCGGCACCATCGCCAGCTCGATCGAGCGCGTGGCCGTCGAGATCCGCCACATGCAGCGCACCGAGGTCCGCGAGGCCGAGGAATACTTCTCGCCCGGCCAGAAGGGCAGCTCGGCGATGCCGCACAAGCGCAACCCGGTGCTGACTGAGAACCTGACCGGCCTGGCCCGCATGGTGCGTGGCTATGTCGTTCCCGCCATGGAGAACGTGGCGCTGTGGCACGAGCGCGACATCTCGCACTCGTCGGTCGAGCGCTACATCGGCCCCGACGCCACCATCACCCTCGACTTCGCGCTGGCCCGCCTCACCGGCGTGGTCGACAAGCTGGTGATCTACCCCGACGTGGTCGAGCGCAACCTCAACCAGCTGGGCGGCCTGATCTTCTCGCAGCGCGTCCTGCTGGCCCTGACCCAGGCCGGCACCAGCCGCGAGGACGCCTACCGCCTGGTGCAGCGCAACGCCATGCAGGTGTGGGACGCCGCCGGCCAGGGCAAGGAGACCAAGGGCCAGTTCCTGTCCCTGCTCAAGGGTGACCCCGAGGTGACCAAGGCGCTGTCGCCCGCCCAGATCGACGATCTGTTCGACCTCGGCTACCACACCAAGCACATCGACACCATCTTCACCCGCGTGTTCGGGCGGGCGTAGGCGTCGTCATCCCGAGGGAGCGCCCGGGCGACCTGGCCCGGCCGCACAAGATCCTTCGCTACGCTCAGGATGACAGGGAAAGCGCCTCCCCCAACTGTCATCCTGAGGGAGCGCAGGCGACCGAAGGATCTCCCCGGCCTCGGGCGGCATGGTCCGCCGGCGTGAGATCCTTCGCTCACGCTCAGGATGACAGGGAGCGACAAAAAAGCCCCCTTCCGGCGGAAGGGGGCTTTTCATGCCCGGAAGCGCGGTCAGCGCAACGTCTCGCTGACGACCTGCTCGCGCGCCAGCTCCTGCAGCCGCAGGGCCTCGCGGCGGATTTCATCCTCGTGGATACCGACCCCGCGCTCGGCGAAGTCGCGCATCACCTTGTGACAGGCGTCATGGTCCGGTTCGGTGAATTCGGCATCCACCACCGAAAGGGCGTAGGCCTTGGCCGCGTCGTCGGCGAGGCCCAAATGTGCGGCGGCCCACAGGCCCAGCAGCTTGTCCCTACGGATGTGGACCTTGAACTCGGTTTCCTGGTCCAGGCGGTATTTTGCTTCGAAGGCTTTCTCTCGGTCCTCGAAAGTTGTCATGATGCGCGACACCCCTTTGCCCACTCTTGAGGTGGTTGTTGTTGCTTTCCATTGCCATGGCGGCGGATGTGTTATAGCCGCGGACCGGGCGGGTAGGAACCGGGATTCTCTCGCATGTGCACACTGGTTTTGCTGCGTCGGACCAACCACCACTGGCCGTTGCTGATCGCCGCCAACCGCGACGAGATGGCCGGCCGTCCCTGGCGGGCGCCGGGGCGCCACTGGCCCGACCGCGCCGAAGTCGTCGCCGGCCTCGACGAACTGGCCGGCGGCAGCTGGATGGGGCTGAACGATTTCGGGGTGACGGCGGCGATCCTCAACCGGACGGGAACGCTGGGGCCGGCCGCCGGCAAGCGCTCGCGCGGCGAATTGGTGCTCGAGGCCCTGGACCATGCCGACGCGGTGGTGGCGGCCGAGGCGCTGGCGCAGTTGGATGGCCGCGCCTATCGCGCCTTCAACATGGTGGTGGCCGACAACCGCGACGCCTTCTGGATCCGCGCCGACGGCGGCGCCCGCGTCCACGTCCACCCCATCGGCGAGGGCCTGCACATGCTGACCGCCCTCGATCTCGACGACCGCGCCAGTCCCCGCGTCGCCGCCTACCTGCCGCGCTTCCGCGCCGCCGCCACGCCCGCCCCCGAAACCGGCGACTGGTCGGAGTGGACGCGGCTGCTGGCCGATGGCGGCGGCGGGACCGACGGCGAGGAGATGCCTGCCATGTGCTTCACCCGCCCCGACGGGTTCGGCACGGTGTCGAGCTCGCTGCTGGCGCTGCCCGCGGTCGAGGCCGAAGCCAAGCCGTTGTGGTTGTTCGCGCCCGGCCGCCCCGACCGGGCGGAGTATGCCCCCCTGGCGCTCGGCTGAGCACCCTTCGGGGGATGGGGCCTCCGGAAGGGCGACGGCACGTTGTCTCCCCCGCCCATCCCTGCTATATCAAACGCGAATCGATCGACGGCAGTCGATCGAAACCGCCTCCCATTCCCGCGCGCCCCGGCGCGCCCTTCTTTTCCGGATGTTTCCCATGGCCAGACGCAGACAGATTTACGAAGGCAAGGCCAAGGTGCTGTTCGAGGGCCCCGAGCCCGGCACCCTGGTCCAGTACTTCAAGGACGACGCCACGGCCTTCAACAACAAGAAGAAGGGCACCATCACCGGCAAGGGCGTGCTCAACAACCGCATCAGCGAGTACCTGATGCTGAAGCTGGGCGAGATCGGCATCCCCACCCACTTCGTGCGCCGCCTCAACATGCGCGAGCAGCTGGTGCGCGAGGTCGAGATCATTCCGCTCGAGGTGGTGATCCGCAACATCGCCGCCGGCTCGCTGGCCCAGCGCTTCGGCCTGTCGGAAGGCACGCCGCTGCCGCGCTCCATCGTCGAGTACTACTTCAAGTCGGATGCGCTGAACGACCCCATGGTGTCGGAAGAGCACATCACCGCCTTCGGCTGGGCCAACACCCAGGATCTCGACGAGATCATGTCGCTGTCGCTCAGGATCAACGACTTCCTGACCGGCCTGTTCCTCGGCGTCGGCATCCGCCTGGTCGACTTCAAGCTGGAGTTCGGCCGCCTCTACAACGGCGACGACATGCAGATCGTGCTGGCCGACGAGATCAGCCCGGACAATTGCCGTCTGTGGGATCTCAAGACCAACGAGAAGATGGACAAGGACCGCTTCCGCCGCGACCTCGGCAACGTCGAGGACGCCTACCAGGAAGTGGCCCGCCGCCTCGGCATCCTGCCCGAAGGAGGTCCCCGCGACCTCAAGGGCCCGGCAACGATGCAGTAAGCAGGGGAACGATTGTGAAGGCCAAGATCCACATCACTCTGAAGAACGGCGTGCTCGACCCCCAGGGCAAGGCGGTGCAGCACGCGCTGGCCTCGCTGGGCTTCGGCGGCGTCAACGACGTGCGCCAGGGCAAGTTCATCGAGCTCGACATCGCCGAGACCGACAAGGCCAAGGCCAAGGAACAGGTCGAGCAGATGTGCAAGGGCCTGCTCGCCAACACGGTGATCGAGAACTACACCATCGACCTGGTCGACTGAGTTCCCGGGCATCGCACGAAAAAAAGCCGGACGGGCGACCGTCCGGCTTTTTTTGTCCCTCCGTCATCCTGCTCGTCAGACGTGCCCGCCCTCCTCGATCTCCACCACCCGCAGGATGTTGGTGGTGCCCGACAGGCCGAAGGGGACGCCGGCGGTGACCACGATGCGGTCGCCGACGGTGGCGAAGCCCTCGCCCTGGGCGGTCTTGACCGCCTTGTTGACCATCTCGGTGAAGCTGCGCACCTCGCTGGTCTGCACGTTGTGGGCCCCCCACACCAGGGCGAGCTGGCGGGCCACCTCGATGTCGGAGGTCAGGCTGACGATGGGCTGGTCGGGCCGCTCGCGGGCGGCGCGCAGGGTCGTCGATCCCGACGAGGTGAAGGTGACGATCGCCGCCGCGTTCAGCGTCGAGGCCACCTGGCGTGCGGCGGCCGAGATGGCGTCGCGCGTGGTGTTCTCGGGCCGCGTCCGCGAGGCGTCGGTGATGATGCGGTACTGGTCGTCGTGCTCGACCCGGTTGACGATGCGGTCCATCATGGTCACCGCGTCGATCGGATAATCGCCGGAAGCCGTCTCCGCCGACAGCATCACCGCGTCGGCGCCGTCGTAGACGGCGGTAGCCACGTCCGAGGCCTCGGCGCGGGTCGGCGACGGCGAATGGACCATGGAATCGAGCATCTGGGTCGCCACCACCACCGGCTTGCCGGTGGTGCGGCACGCCCGCACGATGCGCTTCTGCAGGATCGGCACGGTCTCGGGCGGGCATTCGACGCCGAGGTCGCCGCGCGCCACCATCACCGCGTCGGACAGCGCGATGATCTCTTCGAGATGGTCGATGGCCGAGGGCTTCTCGAGCTTGGACAACAGCCGCACCCGGCTGCCGACCCGCTCGCTGATGCGGCGGCGGGCCTCCAGCACGTCGGTGGGCCGCTGCACGAACGACAGCGCGATCCAATCCACCCCCATGTCGACGGCGAATTCCAGGTCGGCGATGTCCTTGTCGGTCAAGGGCGAGATCGGCAGCACCACGTTGGGCACGTTGACGCCCTTGTGGTTGGACAACTCGCCGCCGGTGATCACGCGGGTCTCGGCGAAGTCGCCGCCGTGCTTCTCGACTCTCAGGCGGATGCGGCCGTCGTCGAGCAGCAGGTCGGTGCCGGCGGCCAGGGCCGCGAACACCTCGGGATGGGGCAGCGGCGCCCGCTCGGCGGTGCCGAGGGCCTCGCCGAGATCGAGGCGGAAGGCGGCGCCGGTGTCGAGGCGGACCTTGCCGCCCTCGAAATTGCCGACGCGCAGCTTGGGCCCCTGAAGGTCGGCGAGGATGCCGATCGGACGGCGGACCTTGCGTTCGACCTCGCGGATGGTGTCGTAGCGGGCCTTGTGGTCGGCGTGGGTGCCGTGGCTGAAGTTCAGGCGAAACACGTCGGCGCCGGCGACGAACAGGCCCTCGATGGCCTGGGGCGTCGAGCTGGCGGGGCCCAACGTGGCGATGATCTTCGCGTTTCTTGTTCTTCTCATCGCATGTCCTTCCTTAGGTTTGGGCCGCACCATACCAGACCGGCGGCGGCGCGCATACCTGCCCCGGGGAGGGAGCACGCGACCTATACCCTATGTGGGGCCGGACCCTACCACGGGTAGTGAATCGGGCGGGCGGAAGGGGATCTTCGGATGAGCTCAGGCGCCGGCGGCGCGCTGGCGCTGGCTGTGGTAGCGCGCCACCACCCAGCCGAGGTGGGTCTCCATCGCCTCTGCGGCGCGATCGGCGTCACCGGCCTTGATGGCCTCGAACACGGCGCGATGGTGGTCGAGGATGGTGCGGTCATCCTCGGGCGTCGGGAACAGCTCATAGCGGTGGTAATCGAGCATCTGCTGCAGGATGCCGCGGATCACCCCCATCAGGTGCAGGTAGATGCCCGATCCCGACGCCTTGGCGATGGCGAGGTGGAAACGGATGTCGTTCTCGGTCTTGTGCTTGCCGCGCGAGATGTCGGCCTCGGTGGCGGCCATGATCTCGGCCAATTCGGCGATGTTCTCGGACGCGGCATGGCCGGCGGCGCGCCGCACCGCCCAGGTTTCGAGGATCGCGCGCAACTCGGCGAGGTCGTTCAGGTTCTCGCAATTCACCCGCACCAGCTCGACCAGCGCCGGATCGACCGTGCTCGCGCTGGAGATGACGCGCGTGCCGCCGCCCTGGACGGCGACCAGGAAGCCCTGGGTCTTGAGCTGCTGGAGGGCGGCACGCACCGACACGCGCGACACGCCCATGTCCTCCGCCAACTGGCGCTCACCCGGCAGACGCTGGCCCGGCCCCCACTCGCCGGAGGCGATTCGCGCGAGGATGCGGTCGGCGACACGGTCGGAAACCTTGCCTCCCTTGGCGGGGGCGGTGAGATCGCTGAGTATGGACTTGGTCATAGGTGGATGGTGCCGGGGCCTGTGCGTTGCGTCAAGCCGACACCACGCGGCATGATTGCTTTCCGAGGCCCTCAACCCCCACTTCCATGCGATCGCCGGGCTGGAGATAGGCGCCGGTGCCCAGGCCGACGCCCGCCGGCGTACCGGTGAGGACGACGTCCCCCGGTGCCAGTTCCATGAAGCGCGACAGATAGGAAACCAGGGACGCGGCCCCGAACACCATGTCGGCGGTGGTGCCATCCTGGCGGCGGTGGCCGTTGACCTCGGTCCACAGCCTGAGGGCCTGGGGGTCGGCCACCTCGTCGGCGGTGACCAGCCAGGGCCCCAGCGGACAGAACCCGGGCGCCGACTTGCCCTTGATCCACTGGCCGCCCCGCTCGATCTGCCAATCCCTGGCGGATACGTCGTTGGCCGTCATGTAGCCGGCGACATGGGCCAGGGCGTCGGCCTCGGCGACCTGCCAGGCCCGGCGGCCGATGACCAGCGCCAGTTCCACCTCGTAGTCCAGCTTGGCGGTGCCGGGGGGATAGACGAGGTCGTCGGTGGGGCCGGCCAGCGATCCCGCATGCTTGCTGAAGACGATGGGCTCGACCGGCAGCGCCATGCCGGATTCGGCGGCGTGGTCGCGGTAGTTGAGGCCGATGGCGATGATGGTGCCGATTCCGGCCACGGGCACGCCGAGCCGAGTGTCGGGGGGCACCTCGGGCAGGGTCGCGGGGGCGATATGGGCAAGGCGCGCCAGCCGCTCGGGCGCCAGCATGGCGGCGTCGACGTCGGTGCAATGATGGCTGAGATCGCGCACACGGCCGCGCGCATCCACCAGGCCCGGCCGCTCGGAGCCGGGAGCACCCCAACGAACAAGCTTCACCGGCCGATCCTCCGGGCGAGAGCGGGGGGAACCTCCCCCTTGGCCAGATAGGACCGCAAGGCGTCGAGGTCCATGGGGCGGGCCAGCAGGAAGCCCTGGACGAGATCGCATCCGAAGGTGGACAGGAAGCTGAGCTGCTCCTCGGATTCGATGCCGGGGGCGACGACCGACATGTGGAGGCCGCGCGCGACCGCGACGATGGCGGTGACGATCTCGGCGTCGTCGGAACTGCTGGCGGCGTTGCGCACGAAGGTCTGCGACACCTTGAGGGTGTCGGCGGTCAGCTTGCGCAGGAACGAGAAGGACGAATAGCCGGCGCCGAACTCGTCGATGGCCACACCGACGCCCAGGGCGGCGAAGCGGCTGAACACGTTGCCGGATTCCTGCACCTTGTCGCCGACGCTGCCCTCGGGAATCTCCAGCACCACGGCCGAGGGCGGCAGCCCGGCGGCCTCGATGGCGTCCGAAATGGTCTCGACCAGATCGAGCTGGCGGACCTGGCGTCCCGACAGGTTGAGGTGCAGGCGCAGCTCGGGCGCCAGGGTGCGCCGGAGCTCGGCCAGTTCGAGGCAGGCCTGCGTGAACACCAGCCGGCCGATGGGCAGGATCAGGCCGGTCTCCTCGGCGAGCGCCAGGAATTGCGACGGCACCACCAGACCGACCTCGGGATGGTGCCAGCGCACCAGGGCCTCGATGGCGGCCACGCGTCCGGTGGCGGTGGCAAAGATCGGCTGGTAGTGGACGGTGAATTCGCGCCGCTCCAGGGCCTGGCGCAGCGCGTTTTCCAGCGCGAGCCGCTCGAACGCCTGCGAATTGACCGCCTCGGAATGGAACTGGCAGCCGTTGCGGCCCAGGTTCTTGGCCCGGTACATGGCCGCGTCGGCCAGCTTGACCAGCCCCTGGGGATCGCCGGCATCGGCCGGGTACAGCGCGACGCCGATGGACGAGCTGATGTTGGCCACGGTCCCGTTCAGTTCGAACGGCTCGGACAGCAGATGCAGGATCTTGTGGGCGACCACCGCCGCGTCGCGCGCGTCCTGGATGTCCTCCAGGATGACGGTGAACTCGTCGCCGGCCAGCCTGGCCACCGTGTCGCCCTGGCGGGTGCAGCCGGTCAGGCGCTCGGCCACCGTCTGCAGCAACTGGTCGCCGGCGAGATGGCCGAGGGTGTCGTTGACCTGCTTGAAATGGTCGAGATCGACGAACAGCAGCGCCACCAGCGCCTGGTTGCGGTGGGCGCGGGCCAGGGCGCGGCTCAGGCGTTCCTGGAACAGGGTGCGGTTGGGAAGCCGCGTCAGCGGGTCGTGGTTGGCCTGGTAGGACAGCCGCTCCTCGATCTGCTTGCGCGAGGTGATGTCGCTGAACACCGCCACGTAATTGGTGATCTGGCCGCTGCCGTTCTTCACGGCCGAGATATTCAGCCATCCGGCAAACATCTCGCCCGACTTGCGGCGGTCCCAGATCTCGCCCTGCCACTTGCCGAGGTCGTTCACCGATTGCCACAGGCGCTGATAGAACTCGGCGCCGTGACGGCCCGAGGACAGCACCCGCGGGGTCTGCCCCAGCACGTCCTCCGGCTGATAGCCGGTGATCTCGGTAAAGGCGGGATTGACCAGGATGATGGTCGACGAGGCGTCGGTGACGAACAGGCCTTCGCCGGTGTTCTCGAACACCGACGCCGCCAGGCGCATGTGGTCTTCCAGGCGTTTGCGGTCGGTGATGTCCTCGATCACGGTGACGGTGAACTGAAACTCGCCGGAGGCCTCGTGACGCACCGCCTTGGCGGTGAGGCGGGCCCACACCGTGCGCCCGTCCTTGGCGCGGTAGCGCTTGGTCAGGTGGTAGGAGTCGCGCTCGCCCGCCATCATCTCGGCGCGCAGGCGGTCGTTCTCGGCCAGATCCTCGGGATGGGTGATGTCGTGGAAGGTCAGCTGCCGGAGCTCATCCTGCTCGTAGCCCACCATCTGGCAGAAGGCGGGATTGGCGTCGATGAAGCGGCCGTCGAACCCGGTCAGCACCACCCCGACCCCGGCGTTCTGGAAGACGGCGCGGAACAGCGCTTCCGAATCCCTCAGTGCCTGGTCGACGCGGGAGCGCTCGATGGCGTAGCGGACGGCCCGGCGCACCAGCTCGCCGTCGCCCTGGCCCTTGACCAGGTAGTCCTGCGCCCCCTGGCGCAGCGCCTCGAGGGCCAGGACTTCGTCATTGGTGCCGGTCAGCACCACCACCGGCACCAAGGGGCCGGCCTGCCGCACCCGCGCCAGCGTCTCCAGTCCGATGGAATCGGGAAGGCTGAGGTCGAGCAGCGCGACGTCGATGTGATGCGCCGCCAGGACCTCGAGGGCACCGGCGAGGTTGGCCGCCTTCACCACCTTGAAAGCGCGGCCGGGATCTTCCAGCAGGAAGAGTTCGACCAGACGGGCGTCGCCCGGATTGTCTTCCACGACCAGAACGGTCGGAGGGAGGGTGGTCGAGGGCAAGGACGGGTGCATCGGCCCCTGCCTCAGCGCGGCGGCAGCGTCACCACCGAGCACCAGTATTCCTCTATGGATCGGACCACTGAGATGAACCTGTCCAGGTCCACCGGCTTGGTGATGTAGCAATTGGCGTGCAGGTCGTAGCTGCGCATGATGTCCTGGTCCGCCTGCGAGGTGGTCAGCACCACCACGGGGATGCGGCGCAGCTCGGAATCCGCCTTCATCTCGGCGAGCACCTGGCGGCCATCCATGCGCGGCAGGTTGAGATCGAGCAGGACCAGGTGCGGCCTGGGCGCCTCGGCGTAGGTGCCTTCGCGGCGCAGGTAGCTCATGGCCTCGACGCCGTCGACGACCACCTTGAGGCGGCTCGGCATCCGGCCTTCCTTGAGCGCTTCCTGAGCCAGTCGGGCATCGCCCGGGTTGTCTTCGACCAGAAGAATATCGAAGGATTCGGGTGCGGCGCGCATACTCACGATCGACTGGCTCCCAATTCCCTGCCGCAGTTACTTCTCCACTATAGAGTGGCGCGCCCCGGGGGGGAAGTGTGCCGACCGATTTCTATGAACCTGGCCTAGCAGGGCTCTTCGTCGCCGTTGCAGAACTGGCCGAGCTTGGCCAGGTCGAGGATCGCCACGGTATGGCCGTCCATGGCCACGCCCTCGTCGCGCAGCGAGGCGAACACGCGCGACAGCGTCTCGGGACGCACCCCGACCCGCTGGGCGATCACCCCCTTGTTGTGGGGAAGCCTGAGGATGACCGACCCCCGGCGCTTGGGCGTCAATCCCATCAGATAGACCGCAAGCCGCTGGCCCGCCGACTTCAGCTTGAGCGATTTCACCTCGCGCACCAGCTGGCGATAGTGCTTGGCCAGCGACCCCAGCATGGCCAAGGCGAGGTCGGGATTGTCCAGGAGTTCGGTCAGCAGGTTCTCGCGCGGCAGTTCCAGCGTGCGGCACTGCGTCAACGCCACCGCTCCGGTGAGGTACGGCTGGCCGGTGAGGACGGCGGCGATGATGAAGGCCTCGCCGGCGTCCAGGATCTCGACCACGGTCTCGACCCCGTCGGCGGCGCCGACCAGCCCCACCTGCCCTTCCAGCAGCACGTGCAGCGCCTTGGCTTCGCCGCCCTGGGTGAACAGATGGGCGCCGCGCGGGTGACGGACGGTCTGCCCGCCGGCCACCAAATTGCGCAGGGTGTCGGCATCGAGGGCGGAGAACAGCGCCACCCGCCCCAGCACTTCCAGTTCGTGCGGCAGGGGACCGGGAAGCGTGGCCGGCCGGCTGGCGGGGTCTTCGGTCAGTGTCTCCATCAGCCAGTCTCCCGTGGTGTGCTCCCTCGACCATGGGGCGCGAACCCGCGCATAAGATTGACCGTGGTCAATTGGCGTAAGAGGAAAAAAGGATGAGAGAGACCTACCTTAGAATAATACGGGCCCGGAGGGGGGGACCTCCGAGCCCGGTTTTTCCCGGCGCGTTCGGCATTTGCGTCGAGGGTTATGGCGGTATCTTGCCCAAGACAACAGGCCACCGCTTTGACTTTAATCAACCATGGATCGATTGTTCGGCTTGACCGCCGTCAATTAACAGGCAACAAAAGCTGATGGAGGATGGTTGCGCTTCAGTTGGAGGTAAACCACCCATGAGCGAGTTGAACACCGACAGCGAAGGCTATCTGCGCGATCCGGCCGATTGGGACGACGAGGTCGCCCGCACCCTGGCCAGCCGCGAGGGCATCACCCTGACCGACGAGCATTGGCTGGTGATGCGGTTCATGCGCGCCTACCTCGACGAGCACAAGATCGCCCCCGACGCCCGCCACGTCATGAAGCACCTGACCCAGGAAACCGGGGCCGGGCGCAACCGCCTGTTCGAGCTGTTCCCCTACGGCTACGTGCAGCAAGCCTGCAAGATCGCGGGGATGCGGCGGCCGCGTGCGTGGTCGACCGGGTAGCAGGCAGGCGAATCGGGTGGCGTCGGTCGCGGCCGGGGGGAACCTTCCCCATGCCCTGGCGTTTGGCAGGTCAGCGGAACGGCAGCAACTGACGAAGGAGAGAAACATGCCTCTCGCCAGCCACTCGACGGCCACCATCGCCCAATGCCTGTCTGGCATCGACTTCCCGGCCAACAAGCAGAAACTGGTCGATTACGCCCAGAAGAACAATGCGGATTCGGAAGTCCTGGACGCCATCCGCCAGATGCCCGAAGCCGAATACACGAGCATGGCCGACGTCTTCAAGGGCGTGGGTCAGAGCAAGTAGTCCGGCGCCCCCGGTGGAGACCCTCTCCCCGGGGCACCGTCGCGCGGAGGCCGCATGCGGCCTCCGCTTGTTTTTTTGCCCCTAGGCCCGCAGCTCGGGCGGCGCGCGGAAGGTGAAATTGGCGGGGGCGGCGCGCACCGCGGCGCAGGCACGGTCCAGACGGCCGGCCAGATCCTCGGGCAGCCCGATTTCGCCGGCGGCGCGAGCGATCTCCACCAGCGACGGAATGCCCTTCTCGCCCCCGGTGATGCGGGCGCCGTTGTGGCGGGTGACCGTCAGCAGGTCGACGATCAGCGTCTTCTTCAGATCCACCACCTGGCGGCGCACCGCCTCCAGATCCGCTTCCGCTCCCTCGGGGGCGAAGACGGTGACGCGGTGGTGCGGGTCGATGCCGTGCGGCGACAGATGGCCATAGGCGGACAGCTCGACCGCCAGGCCCGAGGCGGCGCGCTCGCGGCCCAGGGCACGGATGGCCGAGCGATAATCGGCATAGGCCCCCAGCACGTCGGCGATGGCGCCCACGTCGGCCGGCGCGGCGACGTTGACGTCGGTCGAGGTCGTCCACGGCTTGAGCTTGCCCTCGGGCCGGACGCGGGCGCGGGTGCGGGCCAGGTCGGGGGCCCCCTCGCGGATGGCGCGGAAGGTGTCCATCTCGCCGCCGGACGAGAAGCCGACGCCGTACTCGATCATCACGCCGCCGATGGTCTCGGTCTCGGGATCCATCAGGCTGAACAGCACGTCATCCACCGATTGCTCGGACCAGCCGGTGATGCAGGCCAGCATGTCGGCGCCGGCGTATTCGCAGGATTGCAGCAGCCCTTGCGCCTTGGTGCGCGCCGGGTCCTGGGCGTGCTCGACGAAGACTTCGAGTGAATCCTTGCTCACAAGCTCGACGCCGTTCAGCACGGTGTCGCCGTTGCCGAGCCGGCCGCCGGCGCCGGGCAGGTTGACCCGCGTCCACGGCTCCAGATAGGCGAGCAGGCCGGCGACCGCGTCGATGTCGGTGCCCTGGACCGGCAGCACCAGCCCGAACTCGTTGGGCGGCACCTCATAGAAGCGGAACACCGCGGCGGCGACCATGCCGGTCCAGCCCTGCAGGCCCTCGACCTCGTCGAGCCCCTCGCCGGACAGCACCCGGCCGGGGCCGCCATCGGCCAGCACCACGGCCTCCAGCGTCGAGGACGGCCGCATGCGCAAGGGGCCCATGGCACCGGTGGCGACCACGCCGCCCACATAGGCCGAGCCCACCGACGTGAGGTCGACCAGCACGCGGGCATTGGGGCTGACGGCCTCGGCGAGGGCGGCGTTCACCTGGGTGAAGGTCAGGCCGGCGCCGGCGGCGACCAGACCCCGCTCGCGGTCGATGGCGACCTGGGTCGAGGTCAGTTGCTCGACGGGCGTCGAGGGATCGACGATCTCGGCGGCCAGCGCCCCCTTGGGGCGGATGGCGATGACGCCCTTGAAGCCGGCCACCGCGTCGCGCTTGTAGTCGAAGGAGTTGATGGCGCTGGTCAGGCCGCCGGTGGGCATCACGGCATAGCCCTCGGCGACCGCAGCCGCCACCGCGCCGGCCACATCGGCGGCGACCAGCAGCAGCGCGTCGAGCGGACGACCTCCGTCATCCACCAGGTCGGCGGGGGCGAGGCTGGAAAAGTCGATCATCTTCGACGGGACCCGGATTTCGAGGGGGCGGACCATACCACCAACGACCGTGACGGGAAACGGTTACGTGCTCATGGGACCGCCCACCCCAGCGCGTGGCTCAGCGCATGGATCAACAGCCCGACCAGTCCGCCGACCACCGTGCCGTTGATGCGGATGTACTGCAGGTCGCGGCCGACCTGGAGTTCGAGCTTGTCGACCAGGGTGCGGGTGTCCCAGCGGGCCACGACCCCCGAAATGAAGCTGCCGATCTGGCCGCGGTTGGGGATGACCGTGCGCTCGACCACCCGCCGGGCCCAGCGGTTGAGGATGGCCTGCATGCGGGGATCGGCGTCGAGCCGACCGGCCATCGCCAGCACCGCCCGCTCGATGCCCAGGCGCAGCACCCCGTCGTCGGCGGCGATGTCGGCCTTCAGCCGGCCCTTGATCTCGGTCCACACCGAATCGAGATACTCCTCGACCACCGGATTGCGCATGACCTCGGCCTTGATGGCTTCGCCGCGGGCGCGGAACTCGGGATCGGCGGCCAGCTTGCCGACGTAATCCTCGACCAGCGCCTGGAACTCGCCGCGCCAGGGGTGGGCGGGATCGCGCAGTTCGGCGAAGGTCTCGAACAGCCCGACCATCACCTTGTCGGCCAGCTTCTCGTCGACCCAGCGCGGCAGCCACCTCCACGAGCGGTCGGCGACCTTGGCGCGGATCAGCGGCTCGTTGCGGATCAGGAAATGGCCGGCGCCCTCGACCATGCGGTCGAACAGCCGCTGGTGATGGCCGTGGGCCACCATCACCGCCAGCACCCGCGAGAGCAGCGGCGCCGCCTCGACCGAATCGACGCCGCGGTGGATGGCGCCGTGGACGAAGGCGCGCACGTGGTCCTCCTCCAGCGCCTCCAGCACCGGCGGCAGCACGCCCGCCGCCCGCTTGGCCACCGTCGCGGCGTTGGCGGGCTCGGCCAGCCAGCGGGCGAGACGCCCGGCCACGTCCAGGCTGTCGAGCTTGGCCGCCACCACCTCGGGGGCGAGGAAGTTGTTGCAGATGAAGGCACCCAGCGATTCGCCGATGCGCTCCTTGTTGCGGGGCACGATGGCGGTGTGCGGGATCGGCAGTCCGAGCGGGCGGCGGAACAGCGCCACCACCGCGAACCAGTCGGCGCAGGCGCCCACCATGCCGGCCTCGGCGAAGGCGCGGACATAGGAGAGCAGCGGCCAGCGTTCGGCATAGTGCCCGGCCGCCAGGAAGACGACCAGCATGAGCACCAGGAGGCCGGTGGCGATCAGGCGCATCCGCCGCAGTTCGGCGGCCCGGTCGCGGGCGCGCACGGCCCACGCCGCCTCGTCGAGCGCACCCGGCTTCGGAGCCGTCACCTCCTTGGAATCCGTCGCTGCCACCGCCATGTCATCGCCTTGGGGAAACCGTTAAGGACCATGAAGACCATGTCCGACCGTGACGACCGCCTGTCGGTGGCGGTCCTGACGGCGATCGACGAGGTTGACGCCGCCTCGTGGGACGCGTGCGCCGATTCCGCCAATCCCTTCGTCGCCCATGCCTTCCTCGCGGCGCTGGAACGGTCGGGCTCGGCCACGGCCGAGACCGGCTGGCTTCCCCGGCATTTGGTGGCGCGCGACGGCACGGGCAAGGTGGTCGCATGCGCCCCACTCTACCTCAAGACCCATTCCTACGGCGAATACGTCTTCGACTGGGGCTGGGCCGAGGCCTACGCCCGGGCCGGAGGGCGCTATTACCCCAAGCTGCAGTGCGCCATCCCCTTCACCCCGGTCACCGGCCCCCGGCTGATGGCGGCGGATGCGCACCACCGCGCCCTTCTCGCCCTGGCGATGATCGAGGTGGCGCGCACGCACAAGGCGTCGTCGGTCCATGTCACCTTCGCCGGCGACGACGACGCCGCCGTCCTCGACGAGGCGGGGTACATGCGGCGGCTGGGGTTCCAGTACCATTGGGAAAACCACGGCTACCGGACCTTCGAGGACTTCCTCGCCAGCCTGGCGTCGCGCCGGCGCAAGCAGATCCGCAAGGAGCGCGAGGCGGTGACCGGCCAGGGCATCGACATCTCGACCCTGGTGGGCGCCGATGTGAAGGCGCGCCATTGGGACGCCTTCCACCGCTTCTATTCCCAGGTCGTCGACCGCAAGTGGGGCGCAGCCTACCTGAACCGCGCCTTCTTCGAGGAACTCTCCGCCTCTCGCCTCGCCGACCAGGTGGTGCTGGTGTGGGCGGAGGACGACGGCCGCCCGCTGGCCGCCGCCTTCAACATGGTGGGCGGCGACACCCTGTTCGGCCGCACCTGGGGCGCGCGGCGCGAGGTGCCGTTCCTGCATTTCGAGGCCTGCTTCTATCGCGCCCTCGATTTCGCCATCGCCCACGGCCTGTCCCGGGTGGAAGCCGGCGCCCAGGGCGAGCACAAGCTGGGACGCGGCTATCTGCCGACGCCTACCCACTCGGCGCACTGGATCGCCGATCCGGCGCTGGCGCAAGCGGTGGCGCGCTTCCTCGCCCATGAGCGCCGCGACATCGCCGAGGAGATGGCGGCCCAGGCCGACCAGGGACCCTACCGCCGGCCGGACGCCTAGCGGCCGACATGGCTTTTTGCGCGGTCCGGGAGTATGATGGTGCCATCCATCATGGGGGCTCGCCATGGACGGACTGCAGCAGATCTCCTTGCTGCTGATCGAGCCGCACCAATTGCTGCGGCGGATCATGCGCGACATCCTGCGCGATATCGGCATCGGCAGCGTCACTACCGTGCCGACGGTCCACCAGGCCGTCGACATCCTCCCCATCACCCGCTTCGACGCGGTGTTCGTCGACTGGTCCTCGGCGACCGACGCACTGACGTTCCTGAACGCGGTGCGCCGCCCCGACGGGCCGGCGCCCTTCCTGCCCGTGATCGTCCTCAGCTCCTTTGCCGACGGCGAGCACGTGCGCCACGCGCGCGATGCCGGCGCCACCGACTACCTGCTGAAGCCGTTCTCGCCCGCCACGGTCATGGCGCGGGTCAACGCCCTGATGGCCGATCGCCGCCCCTTCGTCGCCGGCGGATCGTTCTTCGGTCCCGACCGCCGCCACCACGCAAACGGTTGGCAAGGGCCTGAACGGCGGCGCGGCAGTTCCTATGTGGAGAGGCGAACGAGAAACTTGCCGGTTCCTGGGATCGAGCGTCGTCGGCGGGGGATCGGCCCCGCCTTCAAGGCCCTCACCGCTTTCGCTTCCATGGGCGAAGGAACGGCCACCCGCCACTGACGGCGGTGACAGGAGGGGACTGCATGGCCTTCGTGATCCCACCCCCGGGACCCACCGGCAAGGATTACCGGGGATGCCGCGCCTTGGTGGTCGATTCCCATCGCGCCAACCGGCGCCTTCTCAGCCAGATGCTTGAACGGGAGGGGCTCGGCCGCGTGGCGGGAGCGAGTTCCCCGGCCGAGGGGCTCGGGCGCGTGGCCGACGAGCCGTTCAACCTGATGTTCCTGGACTGGTCGCAGGACCTCGACGCGGTTTCCGTCCTCGCCACCTTGCGCGCGCTCACCAATCCCAACCGCATGCTGCCGGTGGTGGTCACCACCGGCTTCACGGAACGCCGCCACCTGCTGCGCGTCATCAACGCCGGCGCCAACGAATTCATTCCGAAGCCCTACACCGCCGCCATGGTGGCCAGCCGCCTGCACGCCCTCGTGCACCAGCCGCGCGTGTTCATCCGCAGCGACAGCTATTTCGGGCCCGACCGCCGCCGGTGGCGCGACGCCGTCGACCCGGCCGAGGACCGGCGGACCCACCAGAACTGGTGCGGCGCCGACCGCCGCCGCGACGATGTGGGCCCGCCCGGCCCCGAGCGGCGCCAGGACCGTCCGGGCTACGTTCCCTCCGAGCGCCGGGGCTCGGCGCGCTAGGTCAGGATGCTCCAGAACATCCGCAGCGAGGTGAAGCCGAGGAAGGCGGCGAACACGCGGCGCAGCACGGTGGTGTTGAGGCGGTGCGCCAGCCGCGCCCCCCACGGGGCCATCAGCATCGAGGTGGGGGCGATCAACGCCAGACCGGGCAGGTTGACGAAGCCCAGGCTGCCCGGCGGCAGGTTGGCGGCGCCCCAGCCGCCGACGATGAAGCCCAGGGTGCCGGGAATGCCGATCATGAAGCCCATCGCCGCCGCGGTTCCCACCGCCCGGTGGACCGGATAGCCGTGCATGGTCATCACCGGCACGGTCATGGTGCCGCCACCGATGCCCATCATGGCCGACAGCGCCCCGATGGCGCCGCCGATGGCCACCCGCTTGCCGCCCTTGGGCAGCGCCTTGCCGAGCGTCCAATGGGGATTGCCGAAGGCGATCTGGGCGGCGACCACCAGGGCGACGGTGGCGAAGACGCCGGTCAGCACCGGCCCCTTGACCCAGGCGGCGACGGCCGAGCCGACCAGCACCCCGCCGATCACCACCGGGCCCCATCCCTTGATGAAGTCGGCATCCACCGTCCCGCGCTTCCAGTGCGCCGAGGCCGACGACCAGGCGGTGGCGACGATGGTCGCCAGCGAGGTGCCCACCGCCACCTGCATGCGCACCATTTCGTCGACGCCCAGGTGGGTGAAGAGATGGAACAGCACCGGCACCACGACGATGCCGCCGCCCACCCCCAGCAGGCCGGCGATGACGCCGGCGACGGCCCCCGCGGCGAGCAGCAGCGCGGCGAAGGGGGCGAGTTGGAGAAGCTCGGAAGTCATGGCCGCCTAGACAGCACAGGGGGCACGGGAATACAAGCGGGTAGCCATTCTTGGGGGACATGACATGCCCGCAACCGACGGGCCTACGCCGGAACAGCAAGCCGACTACCTGGTGCGCAAGCTGGAACAGACCATCCGCGACAACCGCACGGTACGCGGCATGTCGTTCCGCACCTGGCAGGCCATCGCCCGCGACGAGATCGCCAACGCGATCCGGTCCGCCGAACGCCGCCATGTCCGCCACGACCGCACCGTCGGACGCCTGATCCTGGTGGCGTCCTCGGCGCTGGTGACCATCGGCTTCTGGGGCGCGGTGGTCGCCGTCGACCGCGCCTGGGGCGGCCCGGCGGCGCTGGCCTCGCTGGCCGCCGGCCTTGCCCTGGCGGTGGTCGGCGCCAATTGGGGCATCGAGCGGGCGATGGGCAACTGGTCGAAGACCAAGCGCGAGGAGCGCCTCGCCCACATCGAGGATCTCGACCGCCGCATCAAGCGCATGGAAACCGATTTGAAGAAGAAGCACGACCGCCTCAAGGAACGGATGGAAGAGGATTTCGGGCCGCTATGAGGGGCCAAAGGTCATCGCGGGCGGATCAAAGCGTCAGGACATGAAGCGTTTCGTCCTCATACCCGCCCTCCTCCTCGCCGCGGCGCTCGCCGCCCTTGCCGTCCCGCCGTGGCATGCGGGCGAGGCGTTGCTGGTGCTGGCCGACCTCGGGGCGGGGAATGGTCCCAGCCTGCTCAAGACCGTGGCCCCGCCGCCCGAGCGCCGGCCGGTGAGCTTCGGCGGCCGCCACGGCGACCTTTATCTGCCGGGCGACAAGGCCGGCGCCGCCATCGTGCTGGTGCCGGGCGCGGCCAAGACCGGCAAGGACGATCCCCGCCTGGTGGCACTCGCCAACACGCTGGCGCGGGCCCGCTTCCTGGTGCTGGTTCCCGACATCCCGTCGCTGCGGGCGCTGGAGGTTTCGGCCTCGGACCGCGAGCCCATCCTGGAGGCGGTGCGCTGGCTGGCCAGCGAACGCCATCCGCCGTCCATCGGCGTCGCCGCCATCTCCTACGCCGCCGCACCGGCGGTGCTGGCGGCGCTGGCCGAACCCCGCGTCGACTTCGTGGTCGCCGTCGGCGGCGCCTACGACCTGACCCAGGTGGTGACCTTCTTCGTCACCGGCCATTACCGCGAGGAGCCCGGCCAGCCCTGGCGGACCATGGCGCCCAACGCCTATGGCAAGTGGGTGTTCATCCAGTCCAACGCCGCGCGCATGGACGATTCGGGCGACCGCGCCCTGCTGGCCGCCATCGCCCAGCGCAAGATGGCCGACCTCGCGGCCCCGATCGACGACCTGAGGGCCCGGCTGTCGCCGCAGGGACGCGCGGTGATGGCGCTGCTCGACACCACCGATCCGGAACAGGTGCCCGTCCGCATCGCGGCGCTGCCGCCCAAGATCAAGGGTGAGCTCAAGGCGCTCGACCTGGCGTCCCACGACCTTTCCGCCCTCAAGGCGCGCCTGCTGCTGATCCACGGCCGCGACGACCGCATCATCCCGTGGACGGAAAGCGCGGCGCTGGCGCGGGCGGCGCCGCGGGCCAGCCTGGTCCTGCTCGACAACCTGTCCCATGCCGACCTCAAGGCCGGCGGCGTGGCCGACGGTGTGGCGCTGTGGCGGGCGGTGGTGGCGCTGCTGGAGGAGCGGGACCGCGCCGGCCAATGAGGCTCCGGGGTTGACTCCGGCTCGCGCTAGCGTTTAAAAGCTCCCCTTCATTCCCGAGAACGTGGGTGACGTGTGTGTTCTCCCCGCCCCCGGCTAGCCGGGACCAGGCCTATCGGGACAAACCAACCGGCTTGATCCGGGACAGATTTGAGGACTTGAGATGACCAAGCGCGCTGAATCCAAATTCAAGATCAATCGCCGTCTGGGCGTGAACCTGTGGGGCCGCGGCAAGAGCCCGCTGTCCCGCGGCAAGGAGAACCCCCCCGGCCAGCACGGCGCCCGCCGCAAGAAGCCTTCCGACTTCGGCACCCAGCTGATGGCGAAGCAGAAGCTGAAGGGCTACTACGGCAACATCAGCGAGAAGCAGTTCCGCAAGCTCTATGACGAGGCCGTGCGCCGTCGCGGCGACACCTCGGAGAACCTGGTCGAGCTGCTGGAGCGCCGCCTGGACGCCGTCGTCTACCGCGCCAAGTTCGCGGTGTCGCCGTTCCAGGCCCGTCAGATCGTCAACCACGGCCACATCCAGGTCAACGGCAAGCGCGTCAACATCGCCTCCTACCAGGTGAAGGACGGCGACGTCGTCAGCATCAAGGCCAAGTCCAAGGACCTGGCCATCGTCCTCGAGTCGGTCGCCAGCCCCGAGCGCGACGTCCCCGACTACATCGAGATCGACCACAAGGACATGAAGGCGAAGTTCATCCGCGCCCCCAAGCTGGCCGACGTGCCCTACCCGGTGCAGATGGAGCCGAACCTGGTCATCGAATTCTATTCGCGCTAATCACAGCTGCGGATATCGTTTCCGGAAAGGCCCTGGCAGCGATGCCAGGGCCTTTTCGCTGCCCGGCCACCGGCTCTCCGCCATTTGGATATGGTCATAATACGGAAGTGTTCTTGCCAGCCGATCCCAATGAAATAGGGTGCACGTGACGCACAACCAAAGGGCGGAATGTGAATGCTACTTAAACAGGCAAAGCTCGCCGCCGCGAAGCCGTCCCTGGCGCAGTTGAGCGCGGTAGCCCTGCTTGGTCTGTTTCTAATCTGCACCACCGTCTGGCTTTGGGGCACTGCCAACATTCCCGGTCCAGAAATGCCGATGTTCGTCGGCGTCTACCAGACGGCGGTTATTATTGGCGATCTTTTGACCGCCGTCCTCATCGTCAATCATTTCATCGACACCCGCTCGGCCGGTACGCTGATCCTCGCCTGCGGCTATCTCTTGACGTCGATGCTCGCCGCCGTTCAGTTGGCCAGCTTTCCCAACGTGTTCGCCCCGTCCGGCATCATCGGCGGCGACCACCAGACGCCGCCGCTGCTGTGGGCGAGCTGGCACGCGGCCTTCCCCATCAGTGCCCTGGGCTTCGCGCTCGTCGGGCGCACCATCCGCATGCCGGTCCCCTGGGCCTTGGCCATCGGCGTCGCGGTCACCCTGGGCATCGCCGCCGCGATCACCGTCACCTGCACGCAGTTCACGGCCCACCTGCCGGCGATGATCGCCGATCGCGACTTCTCGCCGTTCTTTTTGGGGCGGGTTTATCCGGCGCTGACGGGGCTGTGCCTGGCGGCCATCGCCGCCTTGGCGCTGTCCCGGCGCACCCATTCGGTCCTTACCCTGTACCTGGCGCTGGCGCTGCTCGCCTTCATGCTGGACGTGGTCAACAACTGGCATTCCGGCGCGCGCTACGCGCTCGGCTGGTACCTCGGCCGCGCCAACAGCTTCCTGGCCAGCGTCCTGCTGTGCTGCCTGTTCATCATCGAGAATGCCCGCCTGGTCCGTTACGCCAACCAGGCCGCCAGCACGCTGCGGTCCCTCAACGCCGCCCTGGTGGCGGCGAACTCGGCCAAGTCGCGATTCTTCGCCGCCGCCAGCCACGACCTGCGCCAGCCCTTCCAGGCCATGCGCCTGTTCTACACCGTGCTCGAAGCCCAGAGCACGCCATCGCCCGCGCTGGCGCGCCTAGGGCTGGCGATGCACTCGGCCGAGACGCTGCTCAACGAACTGCTCGACGTGGCGAAGCTGGAGGCGGGCGAACTCCGGGTGACCAGGGAGACGGTGGATCTCGGTGTCGTCATCGCCGAGATCACCGCCGAGATGACGATCGTCGCCGCCCAGAAGGGGCTGGCGATCCGCTCGCGGGCGGCTCCGACCGCGGTCGAGACCGACCGCGTCCTGCTCAAGCGTATCCTGTTCAATCTCATCAGCAACGCCATCCGCTACACCGCCCGCGGCGGAATCCTGGTGGGGCTCAGGAAGCGGGGGGGAATGACGGTGATCGAGGTGTGGGATACCGGCATCGGTATCGCGCCCGCCGATGCGGACCGCGTGTTCGAGGAATTCTACCAGGTGGAAAACCCCAGCCGTGACCGGTCGCAGGGGCTGGGCCTCGGCCTGTCCATCGTCAAGCGCCTGAGCGACGTGCTCGGCTGCGAGGTGACGATGGCGTCGCGCCCCGGGACGGGAACCGTATTCCGCGTCGCCATCCCGCAAGAACGCCTGGCCGCCGCGTGACCGCCGACAGGCGTACAAGGCAGCCAACATGCCCGCCCCCACTATTGCGCATGGTTACCCCGAAGGTTAAGTATCGCCAGCGCCTCCTCAATCGGCGATAATAGCTGAGGCGGATTGGAAACCCGCGAGGGGGGTAACATGGGCCCGTCGGAACTGGACGATCCCAAGGGCGAGGAGAGCGCCGCGGCCACCGGTGACCGGGCTGCGCTCGAGGCGATGATCGCCGATTTGCGCCGCTCCAATGCCGAGCTCGAACAATTCGCCTACGTGGTGTCGCACGACCTGCGCGAACCCTTGCGCATGGTCTCCAGCTATGCCCAGCTGCTGTCGCGCCGTCTCGGCCCCGGCCTGGACGCCGACAGCGCGGAGTTCCTCCATTACATCACCGATGGCGCCCGCCGGATGGAAGGGCTGATCCAGGACGTGCTGACCTTCTCAAGGGTCGGCCGTTGCGCCATTCCGCCCAAGGCCTTTGCCAGCCGCGACGCCCTCGACTGCGTGCTCGATGACCTGCAGCACCTGATCGCCGAGACCGGTGCCCGCGTTGACATCGGGCCGATGCCGACCGTCGTCGGCGACCGCGGCCAGATTGAGCGGCTGTTCGAGAATTTGGTGGCCAACGCGCTCAAGTACCATCGCCCGGACGCCCCGCCCTGCGTCCGCATCCAAGGAGAGGAACGGCCCGATGCCTGGACGTTCTCGGTCGCCGACAACGGCATCGGCATCGACGGCGCCGACCGCGACCGGGTGTTCATGGTGTTCGAGCGCCTCCACGGCCGCGAGATCCCCGGCACCGGCCTGGGGCTGGCGATCTGCAAGAAGGTCGTCGAGCGCCACGGCGGACGCATCTGGGTGGAAAGCAAGCGGAACCAGGGTTCGACCTTCTTCTTCACCCTGGCGCGCCGGGACCCCTGAGGCATCCCGAGGGGAGAACATGCCCCGGGTTGGCTCTTTTGGGGAGGTCGGCACCCCTCCTCGGGGTGTTTTTTCAGATCGTCAAACGACTTAAGGTTTGATGGCGCCTAAGGCATCCCCCCCGGGACCGCCGCCAGCGCTGGAGCAATCCATGGTGCGCCGACTTCGGACACCTCGGCCGCCCCGGTCCCCCGGAGCGGCCTTTTTCTTTGGAAGGCCCCGGCGTCATCCTGAGGAACGCGCCGACGAAGGATCTTGGCGGCCCCGGGCAGACCGACGCGACGGCACGAGATCCTTCGCTGCGCTCAGGATGACAGTCCACGCACAAAAAAAGATGCCCGCTTGCGCGGGCATCTTCATCACTTCAACGTCGCGACAAGGCCTCAGGCGTTGACGGCCACGCCCTTGTCCTGCATCAGCGACTTGAGCTCGCCATTGGCGTACATCTCGCGGACGATGTCGCAGCCGCCGACGAACTCGCCCTTGACGTAGAGCTGCGGCAGGGTCGGCCAGTTGGTGAACTGCTTGATGCCCTCGCGCAGCGACGGATCGACCAGGATGTCGATGCCCTTGAACTTGACGCCGAGGTCGGAGAGCACCTGAACCACCGCCGCGGAGAAACCGCACTGCGGGAACATGGGGGTGCCCTTCATGTAGAGAACGACCTCGTTCTCGGTGATGTCCTGCTGAATGCGGTCGAAGACGGGATTGCTCATGGATCTGCTGCCAGTGGTGGAGATTAGAACTGCTTTAATCTAGGAGGGCGACGGCCCTGACGCAAGCAGGCTGGCCGCCTTGTCCCCAACGCGCCTTGACGGGGGTCAATCGGTGCGCGCGCAAGCGCGGCCGACGGCTCACTCCTTGGCGAAGTCGGGGGCGGTTTCCGGCGTGGCGGTCTGCAACGCCAGCGCGTGCAGCTCGCCGCCCATCTTGCCCCTGAGCGCGCCATAGACCATCTGGTGCTGCTGTACCCGGTTCTTGCCCCGGAAGGCGGCGGACACCACCAGCGCGGCGTAGTGGTCGCCGTCGCCGCGCAGGTCCTCGATCACCACCTGCGCATCGGGGAAAGCCTCCCGGATCATGGCTTCGATGTCGCGGGCTTCCATGGGCATGAACGGATCTCCTTCAGAACGGGACGCCATCATCGGGCGAGCCGGCCGATCATTCAAGTGCGTCGCGCCGCCGGCCAGGAATAGAGGGCCAGTCCGACCCAGATGCCGGCGAAGGCTACCCCGTGGGTGGCGGTGAACGGCTCGCCGAAGACGAACACCGCCACCAGCATCTGGACGGTCGGGTTCACATACATCATCAGGCCCAGGGTCGACAGCCGCATGCGGCGGGCGCCATAGGCGAACAGGACCAGCGGGATGGCGGTGACCGGCCCGGCCAGGGCGAGCAGCCAGGGGATCGCACCGCCGATGGCCGTCGCCGTGCCGCCCCCCACCGCCACCAGCCAGCCGGCGGCCAGGGGCGCCAGCAGGACCGTCTCGACGAAAAGGCCGGCCAGCGAGTCGACCGGCAGGGTCTTGCGCAGCAGACCGTAGGCGCCGAAGCTCACCGCCAGCACCAACGCCACCCAGGGGAGTCCGTGCCCCTGGACCACCAGCCAGGCCACGGCGGCGGCAACGACCGCCGCGGCGGCCTGCTGGCGCCGGGTCAGCCGCTCGCCCAGGAACAGGCGGGCCAGCACCACCGACACCAGCGGAAACAGGAAATAGCCGAGACTGGCCTCCAGGGCCCGGCCCGCCGCCACCGCCCAGATGAACACCCCCCAGTTGACGGCGATGGCCAGCGCCGAGGCGCCGAGGCCGGCCACCAGCCGGCCATTGCGGAACACCCGCAGCGCCGCCCCCGCCTGCCCGCGCACGGCGAGCAGCAGCAAGGCGAACAGGGCGCCGCCCAGCACCCGGTGGGCCAGGATCTCGGGGGCGGGAACGGCGGCCAGGGCTTTGAAGTAGAGCCCGAACACGCCCCACATGAGATAGGCCGCCAGGGCGGCCGGGGCGCCGCCGCGCGAGGGCGGGGTGGACGTGGTCATGGATCCTCAACAAGAAATCTACCCCCTCCCCCAGCTCTGCTGGGGGAGGGTTGGGGTGGGGGCCAGCGGAACATTTAAGCCCCCACCTTCCCTCCCCCAGCCAAGCTGGGGGAGGTTCGGAGACGATGTCCCGTCCAATCTCCCACCCGCCCCTTGATGATACCAACGAAAAGGGGGCGCCGGCCGACGCCGACGCCCCCCTAGCCTTCGCCTGCCAATCGGCTTAGTGGCCGGACATCTCGGCGCCCATGTACTTCGGCAGCCAGCCTTCGTTGGCGGCCCTGAGCTCCTCGACGGTGACGGCGCGGCCGCCGACGCTGATGACGTGGCCGCCGGTCTTGCCGATGACGCGGACGGCGACGTCGTGCTCCTGCGCCTCCTCGATGACCGTGGCCAGCTGGTCCTCGCGGACCTCCAGCACATAGCGGCCCTGGTCCTCGCCGAAGCACCAGGCATGCAGCGGCAGGGTGGAGGGCGCATCGAGAGCGGCGCCGATCAGGCCGGCCGACGACATGGCCATCTCGGCCACCGCCACCAGCAGGCCGCCGTCGGAAACATCGTGGCAGGCCTGCACGAGGCCGTCACCGATCAGCTGGCGGACCAGCTCGCCGGCGCGGTGCTCGCGATGCAGCGCCACCGGCGGCGGGGCGCCATCCTCACGGCCGCAGATCTCGCGGAGATAGAGGGAGGCGCCGAGCCAGCCCTTGGTCTCGCCCAGCAGCACGACGGCGTTGCCGGCGGCCTTGAACGGCACCGTAGCGCTCTTCGCGACGTCGGTCAGCAGGCCGACGGCGCCGATGGCCGGAGTCGGCTGGATGGCGGTGCCCTGAGTCTCGTTGTAGAGCGACACGTTGCCCGAGACGACCGGGAAGTCCAGCTCGCGGCAGGCCTCGCCCATGCCACGGATGGCCTCGACGATCTGGCCCATGATCTCGGGCTTCTCGGGATTGCCGAAATTCAGGTTGTCGGTCACCGCCATGGGCAGCGCGCCGACGGCGCACAGGTTGCGATAGGCCTCGGCCACCGCCTGGCGGCCGCCCTCGTGCGGGTCGGCCTGGCAGTAGCGCGGGGTGCAGTCGGTGGTGATGGCCACCGCCTTGTCGGATCCATGGATGCGGACCACCGCGGCATCGCCGCCGGGGCGCTGCACGGTGTCGCCCATGACCATGTGGTCGTACTGCTCGTAGATCCAGCGCTTGGAAGCGAGGTCCGGACAGGCCACCAGGGTCTTGAGCGCCTCGGCCGGGCACACCGCCTTGACGTCCTCGGCCTTGAGGGTCGCCGGCTTGGCCGGGGCCACCCACGGGCGGTCGTACTCGGGCGAGGCCTGGGCCAGCGGGTCGATCGGCAGGTCGGCCACGATCTCGCCGTGGCGGCGCAGCACCATGCGGCCGGTGTCGGTCAGGGTGCCGACCACCGCGAAGTCCAGTTCCCACTTGTCCATGATCGCCTTGGCAACGTCTTCCTTGCCCGGCTTCAGGATCATCAGCATGCGCTCCTGGGATTCGGAGAGCATGATCTCGTAGGCGCTCATGCCCTCTTCGCGCATGGGCACGGCATCGAGGTTCATGTCGATGCCGAGGCCGCCCTTGGAGGCCATCTCGAACGAGGACGACGTCAGGCCGGCCGCCCCCATGTCCTGGATGGCGACGATGGCGTCGGTGGCCATCAGCTCCAGGCAGGCCTCGATCAGCAGCTTCTCGGTGAAGGGGTCGCCGACCTGGACGGTGGGACGCTTCTCCTCGGACTTCTCGTCGAACTCGGCCGAGGCCATGGTGGCGCCGTGGATGCCGTCGCGGCCGGTCTTCGAGCCGAAATAGACCACGGGATTGCCGACGCCGGCGGCGGCCGAATAGAAAATGTTGTCCTTGTTGGCGAGACCCACGGTCATGGCGTTGACCAGGATGTTGCCGTTGTAGGACTTGTGGAAATTGGTCTCGCCGCCCACCGTGGGGACGCCGACGCAATTGCCGTAGCCGCCGATGCCGGCGACGACGCCGGCCACCAGGTGGCGGGTCTTGGGATTGCTGGGATCGCCGAACCGCAGCGCGTTCATGTTGGCGATGGGGCGCGCGCCCATGGTGAAGACGTCGCGCAGGATGCCGCCGACGCCGGTCGCCGCGCCCTGGTAGGGCTCGATGAACGACGGATGGTTATGGCTTTCCATCTTGAAGACGATGGCGTCGCCATCGCCGATGTCGATGATGCCGGCGTTCTCGCCCGGGCCGCAGATGACCCACGGCGCCTTGGTCGGCAGGGTCTTCAGCCACTTCTTCGACGACTTGTAGGAGCAGTGCTCGGACCACATCACCGAGAAGATGCCCAGCTCGGTGAGGTTGGGCTCGCGGCCCATGATCTCGAGGATGCGCTCGTACTCGTCGGGCTTGATGCCGTGCGAGGCCAGCACGTCGGGGGTGATCTTCGTGGTCACGACAGCGCCTCCACCAGCGAATCGAACATCAGCTTGCCGTCGGAGCCGCCCAGCAGGTCCTCGGCCAGGCGCTCGGGGTGCGGCATCAGCCCCAGCACGTTCTTCTTGCTGTCGTAGACGCCGGCCACGTTGCCCAGCGAGCCGTTGGGGTTGTAGGCGTCGTCGACATTGCCGTCCTTGTCGCAGTAGCGGAAGGCGATCTGGCCGTTGTCTTCCATCTCGCGGTAGGTGTGCGGATCGACGAAGTAGTTGCCTTCGGCATGGGCGATCGGGAAGCGCACCACGTCGCCGGAGCGGTAGTAGCGGCAGAAGTCGGTGCGGTCGTAGCCCACCTTCAAGTAGACGTCCTTGCAGACGAACTTGAGGTTGCGGTTGCGCATCAGCACGCCGGGCAGCAGGCCGGCTTCCGTCAGGATCTGGAAGCCGTTGCAGATGCCCAGTACGCGGGTGCCCTTGGCGGCCTTGGCCTTCACCTCGCGCATGATCGGCGAGTGCGCGGCCATGGCGCCGCAGCGAAGGTAGTCGCCATAGGAGAAGCCGCCCGGAACCACGATGAGGTCCAGGTCGGGCAGTTCGGTGTCGCGATGCCAGACCATGAGCGGCTTGGCGCCCATGCTGGCCTCCAGCGCCACCGCGACGTCGCGGTCGCAGTTGGAACCGGGGAATACGATGACGGCGGCTTTCACGGCTGTCCCTTGGCGTGAGAGGGTCGGAACGGGATGTTTAATACGGAAGCAAGGATCTTTCCAGCCCGGAGGGAGGGAGGCATCCGAATTCCCGTCCCTCTTTCGGGCATCCTCAAGCGTGGCCGGACTGGCTTTCGAGCATGCGGCCGAAGGTTTGGGCGTCCACCGCCGCGCTGAACAGCCAGCCCTGCATGGCCGGACAGCCCTTGGCGACGAGGAAATCGGCCTGCTCCTGGGTCTCGACCCCCTCGGCGATCAGTTCGAAGCCCAGATTGGAGGCGAGCGCCACCACCGAGGCGACGATGGCGCCGTCTTTGGCGTTGCCGGGAAGCTCGCGCACGAAAGCGCGGTCGATCTTCAGCGCATGGACCGGGAACAGCTTGAGGTAGGCCAGCGAGGAATAGCCGGTGCCGAAATCGTCGATGGAGATGCGCACGCCCATGGCGCCGAGTTCGGTGAGGATGGCGATGGCGCGGTCCACCTCGGTCGCCATCATGGTTTCGGTGATCTCGAGCTCCAGCCATTCCGGGCGCAGGTCGTTCTGGGCCAGGGCGCCCTCCACCTTGTCCTTGAGTGCCACGTCCTGGAACTGGGCCGGCGACAGGTTGACGCTGATGCAGGGCACCGACAGCCCGTCCCGCCGCCAGCGGGCGATCTGGCGGCACGCCTCGGCGAGCGTGAAGTCGCCGATGTCGCCCACCAGGCCGGCCCGTTCGGCCACCGGCACGAACAGGGCGGGAGACACCTCGCCGCGCTCGGGGTGCGTCCAGCGGATCAGGGCCTCGGCACCGACGATGCGTCCCGACGGCCCGTGGACCTTGGGCTGATAGTGCAGGCGGAACTGGCGCTCGGCGATGGCGCGGCGGATGTCGTTCTCGAGGTTGACCCGTTCCACCGCCTGCCGATCCATGTCCTGGTCGTAGAAGCGGTAGGTCCGGCCCGCCTGCTTGGCGTGGTACATGGCCGCGTCGGCGCAGGTCAGCAGGGTCTCGGCGCGGTCGGCGTCGTCGGGGAAGCGCGCGATGCCCACCGAGGTCGAGACGTAGATCTCGCGGTCGGCGACGGCGAACGGCTCGGAGAAGGCGTAGACCACCTTCTCGACGCAGGCGACGGCAGCGGCATGGTCGTTGACCGCCGGAAGCACCACCACGAACTCGTCGCCGCCGATGCGGCCGATGATGTCGCTGGCGCGCACGCAGGACTTGAGGCGGCGCGCCACCTGCGCCAGCAGGGCGTCGCCGGCGGCATGGCCGAAGCTGTCGTTGACGTCCTTGAAGCGGTTGATGTCGAGGAACAGGACGGCCAGGCGATGCCCGGCACGATTGGCGCGCTCGACCGCCTCGGCCAGCGAGGTCATCACCGTGCGCCGGTTGACCAGCTTGGTCAGGGCGTCGTGACTGGCGTGGAAGCGGATCTGCTGCTCGTCCTTCTTGTGGCGGGTGATGTCGCGGCAGAGCATCACGTAGCGCTCCACCTCACCGTCTGCCGTGAGGACGCCGGTCAGCGCCGCCGCCGCCGGGAAGATCTCGCCGTCCTTGCGCCGGGCCCACAATTCCCCCGACCACGTCTCGCCGCGCGCGGCGGCGGCCCAGGCCGCCGCCATGGCCGCCGGATCGGTGAATTCCTGGGCCGCCAGGTCGAGGGGACGGCCGATGACGTCGTCCGCCACCCAGCCGGTCATGCGCCCGAACGCGGGGTTCACGGTCTCGACCCGGTGCTGGGCGTCGGTGACGATGATCGCCTCGCCGACGTTGTCGACCACGGTGGCGGCCAGGCGCAGGCGTTCCTCGGCCCGCTTGCGGCCGGTGATGTCCTGGACCGTGCCCTCGTAGCAGGTCAGGCGGCCGGACGCGTCGGTGACGGCGCGGGCGTTCTCGGAGATCCAGATCACCGAGCCGTCCTTGCGGTAGACCTGCGCCTCGAAATTGCGCACCAGGGCGTCGTGGGCCAGCGCCTGCTTGAACCGCGTGCGGTCGTCGGGATTGACGTAAAGCAGGCGGGCGATATCGGTCAGCCCGCGGATCAGCTGCTCGGGGGTGTCGTAGCCATAGATGCGGGCCAGGGCGGGGTTTGCCGCCAGATACTTGCCGTCGGGACTGGTGCGGTAGATGCCCTCGATGGCGTTCTCGAACAGCGAGCGGAACTCATCCTCGGGCGCCGACGGTGCCGCGGCATCGTGATCTCTCAACTGCGGCGCAACTGCCCCCGCCATGGCCTCGCCGCCGTCCAAGTCCCTGCTCCCGGTAAGGTTAAGAACCTACCTCTCTTGGCAAAAGCCATGCCATTTGTATGGAGCAAAATTCAACAGGATTGGGCGCGGGGCGTGCCTGCGAGAAATGCATGTGCCTACCGGAAAGGCAGGGAATCAGCCTATTTGCACCCGCACTTGCCGCCGTTGCCGCCACATCCTCCGGCGGTGCCACCCCCGACCATGTCACGGACGGTCGGCACGCACTTGCCGCAGCGGGGCGCGCATTGCAGGTGCTTGTACACCGCCGAAGTGGTGCCGGCGCCGCCCTCCTCGATGGCGGAGCGGACCTGGCGATCGGTGAAGCCGTGGCAGAGACAGACGTACATGTTCGCACTCGTGGTCTGAAGGTTAATAACCGCTCTTGGCGCCGGTGCCGGTGTAGGTGAAGTCCCACTCGACGGTGAAGGGGTCCCACCACTTGCCGACGCCGGTCTCCTTGTCGGTGTGACGCAGGAAGCCGTTGGCGGCGGGAGTGACGCGATAGGCGACGTGGTACTTGCCGGGACCGTCGAGCTTGACGTTGTCGCCGTAGTGCGGGCCGTCCGAGGCCACCATGGGGACCAGGGTGCCGGCCTTCTTGAAGCCGGAGCCCTTCTTGGTGATCTCGTAGCCGACATCGAGGTAGGGGATCCACTCCCCCTCGCCGAAGCCGTTGTTGTTGCCCTTGATGCCCTTGATATCGGCCTCGATGTGGATGTCGGTGTTGTCGTGCTCGGCGTGATGGGGCTCCATCTTCACCGACTGCAGATAGACGGCGCCGATCTGCATGCCGTTCTTCTCGACCGGCTCGCCGATCGGGTGCTCGCCGGCCAGGGCCGGGGCGGAAACCAGAAGCGCGGCGGCCGCGGCGGTGATCAAGGGCTTCATCTCGTCTGCGTCCCTCGGATTGGGTATCCCGTATGCCTGCGGATGATAATGACTCGCAAATCGGAATGCCAGCAGTTTTTTGAGGGATAAGGGAGCATCGGGATGGTCGGCATCGACGCGGCTACCGCCCTGTTCCCCGCGTGTCAGGGCACAAATTGCCTGAGGATCTCCGACAATTGGCGGGCGGTCACCGGCTTGACCGCGATCGCGAAATTATGGGCCGCGACGTCCTCCTGGATCGGGGCCCCGGGCGCGGCGGTCAGGATGATGGCGGGAAGGTCGACCCCGCACGCCTCACGGATGCGCCGGATCACCTCGATCCCCGTGGCCCCTGCGCGCAAGTGATGGTCGGACACCACCACGTCGGGGCATCGTCCCTGGGCACGCAATTGCCCCAGGGCCTCGTCGGCGCAGCACGCCGCCAGCACGTCATACCCCCAGGATTGGAAGATGGCGCGCAGTCCCTGCCGCGTGGTGGCATCCTCACCCACGATGACCGCCACCCGCCCCGCTCCGCCACTCGCCGCCGGCGTGTCGGCCGCCGGATGCCCGGCTGCGTCGCCGGCGGGGACCTCCATGCTGAAGACCGAGCCCTGCCCCACCGTCGAGCGCACGTCCACGGGATGGCCCAACAGGATGGAGAGCCGCTGGACGATGGCCAGGCCGAGCCCGAGGCCGCGGTTGCGGTCCCGCTCCGGATTGCCCACCTGATGGAATTCCTCCCAGATCCAGTCCAGGTGCTCGCGGGGAATCCCGATGCCCGAGTCCTCGACCTCGATCCGCACGCAATCGTCGCTCCGACGGCACCGAAGGCGAACGCCGCCGGACTCGGTGTACTTGATGGCGTTTTCCACCAGGTTGCGCACCATGCGGGCCAGCAGGGTCCGGTCGCTGCGCACGTCCACCGGGCAGCTTTGGACGTCGAGCTCGAGCCCCTTGGCCCTGGCCACCGCCTTGTAGGCCGTCCCGATCTGGTCGATCAGGGGTTGGAGCGGCAGGGTCTCGATCAACGGCTGCACCACCCCGGCATCCAGCCGCGAAATGTCGAGCAGGCTGTCCAGAAGCTCCTTCAAGGCATCGAGGCCGCGGGACAGATGCTGCAACGCCTCCTTGCCCGGGGGGGCGACATGCGGTGCCAGCACCTCGACGAACAGCAGCAGCGATTGCATGGGCTGGCGCAGATCGTGGGAGGCGGCGGCCAGGAACTTGGACTTTGAGAGATTGGCCTGCTCAGCCTCCCGCTTGGCCTCCTCCAGGGCCCCTTCCGCCTGCTTGCGCTCGGTAATGTCGCGGAAGTAGACCGAAAGCCCGGCATCGCTGGGATAGATGCTGAGGTCGACCCAGTGATCGAGGATGGACGAGCGCACCTCCATTTGGACGGGGCGCCGTTCCCGGGCCGCCCGCAGGTGCGCCTCGAACGGCAGGCTGCCGATGGCCTGGGGGAATTGGTCCCAGAAATTCCGACCGATCAAATCTTCGCGCCGTCGTCCCCACAGCTCCTCGGCTTTGTGGTTCACGTAGGTAAGGCGCCACTCGTGATCGACGGCGTAGAAGGCGTCCCCGATGCTCTCAAGGATATCGAAGGCACGCTTGTTGGCGGCAGCCAACGCCTCCGCCGTCTGTCGCTCGGCCGTCTGGTCGCGCAGGATCTTGAGGAAGCCGGCGCCATCGCCGATGCGCATCATCGAGCCCTTGGCCCAGAACCGGCTGCCGTCCTTGCGGAGGTGCCAGCGCTCGTCGTCAGCCCGCCCTTGACGCAAGGCGGTCTCGATCTCCCGATCCGGAATCCCCGCCTGCCGATCTTCCGGGGTGAAGATCAGGCGGGCGTCCTGCCCGAGCGCCTCCTCGGCCGTCCACCCCAGGATCCTGCGGGCGCCGGCGTTCCAGGTCGTGATTTGTCCCCGCCGGTCGGTGGCGATGATGGCGTAGTCGGTGGCGCTCTCCAGAATGGTCCGGAGGCGCTCCTCACTCGCACGGTGGGCGGCGCGGCTGGCTTCCAGTTCCGCGTTGGCATGACGGAGCTGTTGGTTGACCGCTTCGCTGGCGCCGAGCTCGACCTGGGAGGCGTGCATCTCGGTCTGATCGCGCACGCACGCCCGGCTCAGCCTGACAACTTCCCGTTCGAGTTCGTCGATCCGCGCGCGCAGCTTCTCGTGCTCGTCCTGCGGTTCGAAAGATGGAGCCATCGATGAACAGTTTCCCCGCCATCGGCACTTTCCGGCTAGGTGGGAACTCCAACCTGGAAAGTCAGGATGGCGGCGGCGAGAGGCCCCGCACCCTGACACATCATTGCGCGGCTGCCCCCGCGACGGGGCACAACATGTCGCGCCGCCGCCCTGGATAGATAATAAAAATCTAATATTGCGCCGCACAAGGAATGGGATTATATGATGGTGAAATCGGTGCCCGTGGAGATGGCAATGATCATCACCGTCGTCAGCAAGCATGATTTCGACAGCTACGCGCCGTCGCGTTCGGCTGCCGTGCTGCGCATCTACGACCCGGTAGAGGATTGGGCGGGCGACGCCGACCGCCTGGCGCAGGCCGGTTGGGGCGATACCCTGTCGCTGTCCTTCTGGGATGTGGGGGTGCAGGGCATGCGTCCCACCGAAGCGGTCCTGGCCCGGCTGTTGGGGCGGTGGCGGGATCTCTGCGTCTCCCTCGGCAACCGCCTGTTCTCGCAGCACGACATCCCCTGGCGCCCGTTCCTGAGCGCCGACGCGACCGATATCGCCCGCTTCGCCGACGCCCTGCCGTCCAAGGGCATCCGCCATGTGATGGTGGTGTGCGGCAACGGCCGCACGCGCTCGTGGACGGTGGCCCAGTTCCTGTCGCGCCGCCTCGGGGCGGCCCTGACCGATTGCCGGGGCTGGCAGCGCGAAAGCGACGCCATCGCCGACGTCCTGTCGCGCGTCTCCCCGCCCGGCCGGCCGGTCCCCGTCAGCGTGGCCCGGTTCGAACCGGCCGAGTGATCAGGCCAGCGCCTGCCTGAGGGCCGCCACGCGCCCGGCCAGATCGTCCTTCCCATATTCGACCGCCGCAACCGCGCCCCAGACCGGGCCGGGCCATGCCGGGTCGCCGATGAACCGGGCGATCACGTGCACGTGCAGCTGCGGCACCATGTTGCCGAGCGCGCCGACATTCATCTTGTCGGCACCGGTCAGTGACTGCAGGCGGCGGGCCGCCTCGGCGATCTCCTCGATCAGCGTCCCCCGCTCGTCCTTCTCGAGCTGGTACACCTCCGAGATGTCGGCGCGGCGAGGCACCAGGATCAGCCAAGGATAATTGGCATCCTTCATCAACAGAACCCGGCACAGGGGCCAGTCAAGCACTGGAACCGTGTCCTTCGCCAAGCGGTCATGCAACTCAAACATCGCGCCTCCTGATTGCCAGCGCCTGCTATTCGGTTTATCACCAGCGAGGTTCCAGCCGGGATTTCTCCGCCATGCGCCGCCGTCGCCCCAGTTTTTTTTCCATTGCCGCCAAGACCCTGCTGGTCTTGATCGTCGCGGTCCTCCTGGCCGAGGGCGCCGCCAGCCTCGCGCACAAGAAGGTGAGGCCGGACCGGCCGGTGGAATCTCCCGTCTACAGCGATGACGACATCCGTCGGCTCTACGGCACCGACGACCCGTCGCGCTATCGCGCCGTGCTGGCCGAGTCCTGGGGCCTGGCCGAAACCATGTACAGCCCCTTGGTCGAGTACCGGATGAGCCCGGTCAAAGGCAAGCATTACACGGTCACCGAGGACAACTACCGCGTCAACGGCTACCTGCAGGACATCAAGGCTCCCGGCCTCAAGGTGTTCGTGTTCGGCGGGTCCACCACCCTCGGCATGGGGGCGGCCGACACCGAGACCATCCCCGCCTACCTGGAAGAACAGATCCGTGCCGAGGGCAAGCAGGCCCAGGTGTTCAATTTCGGCACCACCGGCTGGACCTCGACCCAGGAGCGCATTGCCCTCGAGCGCTTCCTGACGACTGGCGTCGTTCCCGACGTGGCGGTGTTCATCGACGGCCTAGACGACTTCGCCGCCTGCACCCTGCCCGACGTCAGCGCGTGGAACGAGCGTCTGACCCAGTTGACCCGCGCCCGCGCCCATGTGCCGCTGGCCGTCGAAGTGGCCAACCGCTCCAACGTGGTGCAACTGGTCCGGCAGGTGGCGTCCCGGGAGGCGGCGGCCCCCGTGCCCGGCGCCGGCCGGCTGTGCGCCTCGGACGAGGACGTCACCCGGATCGCCCGCCGGCTCGACACCAACCGCCGCCTGATCGCCGCCGCCGCCGACCGCCTGGGCTTCAAGGCCGTGTTCGTGCAGCAGCCGGTCCCCACCTTCCATTACGACGCCGCCAAGCGGCCGGTCAACGTCAGGCCGGAGGCGCTGGGCGCCTACCTCAATTCCGCCAAGGGCTACGCCCGCATGGCCGAGATGAAGGCGGCCGGCCAGCTGTCCGAGCAGGGATTGCTGTGGCTGACCGAACTGGAACCGGCCGAGGGCAACGCCTACATCGATCCCGTGCACTACAGCCCGCGTTTCAACAAGGCCATCGCCGAGGCGATCACGCGCCACATCCTCGACAACGCCCTGCTGCCGTGACCGAGCGCACCCGCTGGCTCCTGCTGCTGGTCCTGCCGCCGCTGTTCTGGGCGGGCAACGCCCTGGTGGGGCGGGCGGTGGTGGGTGACATCCCGCCGGTGGCGCTCAGCTTCTGGCGCTGGGTGCTGGCGGCGATCATGATCCTGCCCTTCACCGCCACCAGCCTCAAGCTGCACGCGCCGGTGCTGCGGCGCCATTGGGTCGCCGTGGTGGCCCTGGGGCTGTTCAGCGTCGCCGCCTACAACACCCTCCTTTACCTGGCGCTCCAGACCACCACCGCCATCAACGCCACCCTGGTCGGCGCCTGCCTGCCCCTGATGGTGCTGGTGATCGCGCGCCTGTGGCTGGGCGAGCCGATCCGCCCGCGTCAGGCGCTCGGCATCCTGGTGTCGCTGCTGGGGCTGGTGGCGGTGGTGGCCCGGGGCGACCCCGCCCGGCTGGCCGCCCTCACCTTCTCCGCCGGCGACCTGCTGATGCTGGCCGCGACCCTGTCGTGGTCGATCTATTCGGTGATGCTGCGGCGCTACCCCCTGGCCGTGCCCGGCTTCACCCTGCTCGCCGCCTTGATCCTGGTGGGAGTGGTGGCGATCCTGCCGGTCTACCTGTGGGAACTGGCCGAAGGCGGACGCATGAGCGTATCGCCCGGCTCGCTGGCCGCCATCGGCTACACCGCCCTGTTCGCGTCGCTGCTCGCCTACTATTTCTGGAACCGCGGGGTGGCGGTGGTCGGCGCCTCGGTGGCGGGGCAGTTCACCTACCTGATCCCCCTGTTCACCGCGGTGCTGGCGGTGCTGCTGCTGGGTGAGCAGTTCCGCGCCTTCCATGCGCTGGGGGGCGGGCTGATCTTCGCCGGCATCGGGCTGGCCACCCTCGGCCGCAGACGCTGAAGCCGGCCGCGCGCAAGCGTCGAACGCCAAGAGGTCACGCATCGCAGCCTTGCGTTTCGCGAATTTGCCTGGCAACGGCCCCGCCAGCAGAATGGCGCACTCTGCGAACGACTTCTGCACAGGGAGGGCGCATGGCGTCGGGGACGGCGATGGAATTCGATTGGGACGATGCCCGCAAGGCCCTGGCCGGATTGCCGGGCGGCGCCATCAACATCGCCCACGAGGCTGTCGACCGCCATGTCGCGGAAGGCCGCGGCCAACGCTTGGCGCTGCGCTGCCTGGGCCGCCAGTACCTGCGGCGCGACGTCACCTATGCCGAGCTGGCCGAGGCTTCGGCCCGCGCCGCGGCGGTGCTGCGCCGGCTCGGCGTCACCCCCGGGGAGCAGGTGGCGGTGCTGCTGCCGCGGGGCCCCGAGCTCTATGCCTCGGCGCTGGGCATCTGGAAGGCCGGCGCGGTGTTCTGCCCACTGTTCACCTCGTTCGGCCCCGGCCCGCTGAAGGCGCGCCTGGAACTGGCCGAGGCGACGGTCCTGGTCACCACCGACGCCCTGTACCAGCGCAAGATCGCCGGCATCCGCGAGGCCCTGCCCCACCTGGAGCACGTCCTGCTGGTGGCCGACGCAGCCGGTGCCCCGCACGAGATCGCCGGCTGCAGCGATTTCGCCGCCCTGATGGCGGCGGCCGACCCGGCCGACGGCGCCCCGCAGCCCACCCGCCCGGAAGACGCCGCCTTCATCCATTTCACCAGCGGCACCACCGGCACCCCCAAGGGCGCGGTGCATCCCCATCGGGTGGCCATCTCGCATCTGGTCACCGGCAAGCAGGTCTTCGACCTCAGGGCCGACGACGTCTACTGGTGCACCGCCGACCCCGGCTGGATCACCAGCACCGCCTACGGCATCATCGCGCCGCTGCTGAGCGGGTGCGCCTCGGTGGTCGACGCCCAGGACATCGATCCGCGGCGCTGGTATTCGATCCTGCGCGACGAGAAGGTGACCGTCTGGTACACCACCCCGACCGCCATCCGCATGATGATGCGCTTCGGCGCCGCCCTGGCCCGCTCCTACCGCGAGAACAGCCTGCGCCTGGCCGCCAGCGTCGGCGAGCCCCTGAACCCCGAGGCGGCGGCCTGGGGCGAGAAGGCGCTGGGCATGCCCTTCCTCGACACCTGGTGGCAGACCGAGACCGGCGCCATCGCCATCGCCAACATGCCCGGCGAGGCGAAGTACGGCAGCATGGGCAAGCCGCTGCCCGGCGTGCAGGCGCAGGTGGTGACGCGCGAGCTGTCCAAGGTCATCCCCATGGAGGGCCTGGACGCCATCGGCGAGCTGGCGCTCAAGGCCAACCTGCCCTCGCTGTTCCGCGCCTACCTGAACGATCCCACCCGCACCCAGGCGGCCTTCGCCGACGGCTGGTATCTCACCGGCGACCTGGTGCGCCGCGACGAGGACGGCTATTTCTGGTTCGTCGGCCGCGCCGACGACATGATCAAGTCGGCCGCCCACACCATGGGCCCGTTCGAGATCGAATCGGCGCTGCTCGGCCATCCGGCCATTGCCGAGATCGGCGTGGTCGGCAAACCCGACCTGCTGGTGCGCGAGGTGCCGGTCGCCTTCGTGTCGCTCAATCCCGGCTTCGAGCCCGGCGACGCGCTGAAGCTCGAACTCCTGACCTATGCCCGCCAGGAGCTGGGCGCCGCCATGGCGCCCCGTGACATCCACTTCATCGACAGCCTGCCGAAGACCAGCACCGGCAAGATCCTGCGCCGGGCGCTGAAGGCCAAGGCGCTGGGCGATGCCGACGACGAGTCCGCGCCCCTGCCGGTGTGTCCCGGCCGCTTCGACGACGAATAGGCAGAAGAAACCCCTCTCGCGGAACGAGAGGGGTTCAAGTTTTTTCGAGGGGAGAGGTCGCGGGGATCGGGTCCAACGAACCCGCGACCGAGTCCTGGTCCGTCCCTAGGGGCGGGCCAGCACCCAGTGCGCCTCGGGGGCGACACGGGCGAAGCCTGCGACGGTGCGTTCGGCAAGAACGGGCGTCGCGTTGATGATGGCGAAGGGCAATCCGTCCTTGAGGATGACGTGCTCCACCGGGCGCCCGACATCGATGTCCGCGGCCCGCGGCGCGCCGATGATGGCGGCGCGGTCGTTCGTGGTCTCGATCATGCGGGGGAAGGCGGACATCGGACTGCTCCCGGGAGGTATCTCGTGTGGGCTCTCGTCGTCGGCTTGCGTTCAATTAGGTATCCCTCTCGGGGGAGGGATTCCAGCGGTCAACCGCAAACCTATGCCACCGCGCGCCGACCTGCCCTGGAAGCGCGGCGACGGCACTCCCACATCCCGTTCGTCTAGCTGAGACCGTGCATCGAATGGATGAAGCCCCCGTCATCGTCTGGCTGCGCCAGGATTTGAGGCTGGCCGACAACCCCGCCCTGACCGCCGCCGCCGAACGCGGGCCGGTGGTGCTGGCCTACGTCCTCGATGGGGCGGGGCCGTGGCCGGCGGGAGCGGCGTCGCGCTGGTGGCTGCACCACAGCCTCGCCAGCCTGGCGGCCGAGGCCGGCCGGCTGGGGGCCGCCGTGGTCCTGCGCGCCGGCCCCGCCGAGGTGGAACTGCCCCGCCTCGCCGCCGAGACCGGCGCCGCCGCCCTCTTCTGGAACCGCCGGGGCGAGCCGCACGAGCGCGAGCGCGAAGCCCGGGTGGCACAGGCGGCGGGGATCGAGACCCGCGACTTCCCGGGTTCGTTCCTGGTCGAGCCGTGGGCGCTGCGCCCCTATCAGGTGTTTTCCGCCTTCTGGCGCGCGGTGCAGGGCCTGCCCGAGCCGGCGCGTCCGCTGCCGGCGCCCGCACGCCTGCGCGCGCCCGCCCGTTTGCCGCATAGCCTGCCGCTGCAAGCCCTCGACCTCGCGCCGACCATCCCCTGGGACACCGGGCTGGCCGAGGAATGGCGCCCCGGCGAGCAGGGCGCGGCAGAGCGCCTCGCCGACTTCCTGGCCGACGGTCTCGACGGCTATGCCGTGATGCGCGATCGCCCGGACACGCACGGCACCTCGCGCCTGTCCCCCCACCTCGCGTTCGGCGAGATCAGCCCGCGCCAGGTGTGGCATGCGGTGGCACCCCGCCACGACGCCGGCGGCACCGAGACCTTCCTCAGGGAACTGGGCTGGCGCGAGTTCAGCTACCACCTGCTGCACAACCACCCGAGCCTGCCCTCGGCGCCGCTGCGGGCCGAATTCGCCGGCTTCCCCTGGCAGCCGGACGGCAAGGCCGTCGCCGCCTGGCGCAAGGGCCTGACCGGCTATCCCATCGTCGATGCCGGCATGCGGCAATTGTGGCGCACCGGCTGGATGCACAACCGGGTGCGGATGATCGTCGCCTCGTTCCTGATCAAGGACCTACTCACACCCTGGCAGGAGGGGGAAGCCTGGTTCTGGGACACGCTGGTGGATGCCGACCTCGCCAGCAATGCGGCGTCCTGGCAGTGGGTGTCGGGCTCGGGCGCCGATGCCGCACCGTATTTCCGGGTGTTCAACCCGGTGCTGCAGGGCGAGAAGTTCGACCCGCGCGGGCGCTATGTCCGGCGCTGGGTGCCCGAGTTGGCCGGCGTGCCCGACCTCTTCATCCACCGCCCCTGGGAGGCGCCGCCGCTGGCGCTGGCCGAGGCCGGCGTGGTCCTGGGCAAGACCTACCCGCATCCCGTCGTCGACCACGCGGCCGCCCGCCGGCGGGCGCTGGCCGCCTACAACGCCACCAAGCCGGGGGCTTAGCCGCGCCACCCCGACAGGCGGCGCTTGACCAGCCGGATCACCGCCCTCAGCACCGGCAACTTCTCGTAGACCTGTTCGCCGGCGTCCCAGTGCTCGACATGCTCGATCACCCGGCCGTTGGCGTCGAAGCGGATCTCGGTGATGCCGTCGCACACCCACGGGTGCCCCCGCTCGATGCTCTTGGGCCGGCACGTGAAATGCCAGCGCAGGAAGCAGGTGTCGCCGTCGCAGGCGCTATGGGTGAAGGTGAAGCGGGGGGCCTCGATATCCTCGAACATCATGCGGAAGACGCGCTTGACCTGGGCCAGTCCCCGCGCGTCGACGAACGGGTCATGGTAGTGGATATCGGGGGCGGCCAGGCTGTCGAGGCGGTCGACCGCGGCGGGCGACAGGCCCTCGAGGAACCGGCGGTAGGCGCGCCACGGACGCTCATCCTGGTCTGGTGCCATGCCGTTGAGATTGGGCCCACGGCAATCGATTGCCAGCCGCTAAGCCGATTTGCGACGGCGGGGCAAAAGGGGGCACCCCGGTTCGTTGCTTCCCTGGAACGGCCGCGGCACGCAACCGTCGGCGACGGATTAATACGGCCAGCCGCTGGGGGTACGACCTTCGGAGCCGCACCCCTACGTCCGAAGCAGAATATCGAGGCGGCACCCCCATCGGCTAAGGTCGTCTTCGTTCTCCCGCCGACACGGAGGGTGGCCTTGGATCACCGCGACATCACCGGAATAGCCGTTGCGGCTGTCGCCTTCGTGCTGACGGCAGGAACCCTGCTGCTGGAGGGAGTGGTGGGGTCGAAACCGGGCATCACCGACACCAAGGGCCTGGAAAGCGCCAGCCAGGTGGCGCTGGAAAGCCACGGCATCGGCGACCCGCTGGTGTGGGAGGACCGCACCACCGGAACCCTCGCCACCATCACGCCGGCACGGGCCTGGCGCGACGGCGACACCCGCTGGTGCCGCCACTACGACGTCGTCCTGGCATCCACCGGCTCGAGGGATCGTGTCGCCAGCCGCCACCTGGCCTGCCGCGACGGCAGCGGCCGGTGGAGCTCCCTCGACCCCGGGCGCCCCCCCTCGTCGGTCGACCGCTGGCTGGCGCGTCTCTCGGACCCCGGAGAACAAGTGGCCGGCAACTAAGTGCCGGCCACGGAAGACTTCCTGCTTTGATCGCCCTCGTCTATTCGAGGCGGCCCAGAGAGCGGGCCAGCACCAGGTACAGCTTGCCGACCTCGGACGAGGTGAAGGTGCCGGTCAGCACGTCGGCGTAGTCGGACTGGCGCGCCTGGTTGAGCAGAGCCTCGAACTCCGACAGGTAGCGGGTGACGTAGTTGCGGAACTCGCCGTCGTCCTCGAACTTGTTCTTGATGGCCGCGATCTGGTGCTTGTCCAGGTTCTTGAGGATCTTGCGGACGAACACGCTCTGGTCGCCGGCATGGAATTCGCGCCACGCCTTTTCGTCGATGTTGGCCGAGAAGATGCGGCCGATGTCCACCGACAGCGACTGCAGGCGCTCGACGATGAACGCGGCGTTCTGCAGGAAGTGCTCGACCGAGGCCTGGGCCCGCTTGTCCTCGAGCTGCTGCGTGCGGATCTCGGCCAGCTTCGAGGAGCTGACCAGTTCCTCCGCCTGCCGGGCGAAGGTGGCGGCCAGGCTCTCGGCCTGCTGCGCCAGGCGGTCGCCGGTGATGCCGAGGTCGTTGGACTTCTGGCGGATCATCTCGAACGAGGCCTCCAGCTTGGCGCCGGTGCGGTCGGTCGAGTCCTGCAGCTCCAGCGCCTGACGGCGCAGGCTGTCGCCGGCGCTGCGGACCTGGGCGGTGATCAGCTCGGACGACTGGGTGAGCTCGCGGATGCCGCCGCGCAGCATGTCGCCGGCCGCGGTGACCTGGGCCGCGGTCTTGTTCGAGGTCTCCTCGAAGTCGCGGCTGATGGTCCGGAGGGCGTCGCCCGCCGTCTGCGAGTGGTGGAACACGCGCTGGGCCACCTCGCCCAGTTCGACGGCATGCTTCTGGATCGCCTGGCCGAAGGTGTTGAGCACCTCGGTCGAATCGTCGGCGACCCGCAGCAGGGACTTGCCCTGGTCGCCGAGCGTCTCGCCGACGGCGCCGACGCTGGCCTGCGCCTGGTCGGCCGAGGCGACCAGCTGTTCGGTCTGCTTGCGCAGCGCGTCGGTGGTGCCGCGGAAGCGGGCCGCCACCTGGTCGGAGACGTTGGCGAGCTGGTCGGCCCGCTTGTCGAGGACCTCGCCGACCGCATTGATGTCGTCCACCGCCTTGGTGCTGGCGATGCCGACCTCGGTGCTGCGCTGGCGCAGGCCCTCGCCCACCGCCTCCAGTTCGACGCCGACCCGGCTCGACATGGCGATCAGGTCGTTGGTGTTCTGGCGCAGGGTGTCGGCGATGGTCTTCACCTTGGTCATCACCTGATCGGACGTGGCCGTCAGGTGCCGCGACTGCTGGTTCAGCGACGCTTCCGACAGGCGCGACTGCGTCGACACCACGTTGGCGGCGTCGGCAAGCTCGTCGGCCTGCTTGCGCAGGGTCTGGCGGATCGCCTCGGCCTGCGCCGCGGCCTTCTCGGCGGCCTTGCCGAGATCCTCGATGTGCAGGCGCACCGTCTCGGACACCTCGCGGGAACGGACCTGCATCTGGTCGGACGCGGCCGACAGCGCGCGGTTCTGCGCCTGGAAGCCGTCGGCAACCTCGCGGATGCGCCCGATGGCGCGCTCGACCGCCGCCTCGACCTCGTCGCGGCGCTGCCCGAACAGCTCGCCCACCGAAGCCAACTGGGTCTCGGCGTCGCCGGCGGTAGTCTTCAAGGCGTCGGCATGGCGGCCGAGCACCTCCTCCATCTCGCGGAAGCGGCTCATCGCCTGGTCGGACGCGCTCGACAGCTCGCGCGACTGCACCGAAAGCGCCTCTTCGACGATCTTGATGCGCGACAGCACGCGGTCGGTGGTCTGGTCGAGGCCGGTGGCCTGCTGCTGCAGCGAGGCGCTGATGCGGCCGGTCTGCTCGGCCAGGCGGTCGGCCGCCTGGTCGAGGTCGGCGTTCTGGCGGGTGAACAGGCCCTCCAGCGACTGCACCCGCTGCGACAGGGTCGACGCCACCTCGTCGGCGCGGTTGGCCGAGGTGTTGGCGGCGTCGGCCAGGGTGTTGGCATGCTGGGCGAACAGCTGCGCCACCCGCTCGGCGCGCTCGACGGCGGCCTTGGAAGCCGAATCCAGCGCCTCGGCCTGGCGGGCGACCTGGCCGGTGAGGCTTTCGGCGCGGCCGGCGGCGCTCGCCGAGGTGGTCTCGATCGCCTCGACATGGCGATGCATGGTCTCGCCGAACTCGCGCACCTTGCCGGCGGCAGTCTCGGTCACCGAATTCAGTTCCTGGGTCTGCACCCGGAGCAGTTGCTCCACTTCGCGGGCACGGGCGGTGGCCGAATCGGCGGCATGGGTCAGACGCTCGACCTCGCCGCGCAGCATCTCGACGGCCTGGCGGGCGTCGCCGTTGATGCGGCCGACCACCGCGGACATCGCCTCGACCTGGGCGGCGATGATGCCACGCACCTTCTCGCCGTCGGCCACCGCGCGGGCCGAGGCCTCGCCGAGTTCGCGCGCCTGGGCGCGCAGGGAATCGGAGACGGCCTTGACGTTGGCCTCGGCGCCTTCCCGCGGATAGGTCAGGCTGGCGAGGTGGGCGGCGAGCTGGTCGGCCACCGTGCGCAACTGGCGGCCGCGGTCGAGCCAGGCGAGCACCAGCCACAGCAGGGCGGCCGGCACCACGGCGGCGCCGGCGATGCCCCCCAGCTCCTGCGGCTGCAGATAGAGCAGGTTGCCCCAGCCGATGCTCGATTCGACGTAGATGCCGCAATAGGCGAGCCAGGCCAGCGTGACCAGGCCGGCGGCGACGTGGACCACCGGAATGCCCGCACGGCGCCTGGCGGGCGGCGGAAACTCGGCGCGCGGCGGCCGCGGCGGCGTGATCGCCTCGGGTGCGCCCAGGTCGGGCTCGGTTGCGGACAAGCCTACCGCCTGCGCCTCGGTCTCGCCTCGCGTGATCGTCGTGTCGCCCATGACCGCCCCGTAGCTGAATGCGTGAGTCGCGTATCGCACCGCATTTTCAGCGGTTTCGCCCCCCAAGACCGGCCGAACGACATGGTCGGATACCGCTTCTTGGCAGCCCTGCGGCAGGATGCCTCGTCCGATGGCAAAAATCAATCATTCGGCGGGAAACCAAAAGCCGACCCCAGATATAGCTTAACGCACTCAGGATGCGCGCCGGGGTGGCAAAACGGAGTGCCCCGCTTGCGCGCCCCCTCCCCTCCGGGCGACCGCTTGAGGCGATTGGCCGGGAAGGCCATTACCAAGAGCCGGGGACAAGCTTGGGAGGTCGGATGGCCGGATTGCGGAGCCTGGCTTGGCGCGGCGGGATCACCCTGACGCTGCGGCAGGTATCGGGAATGGCCGTGTCGTTCGCGGGGCTGGTCGTCCTTGCCCGCCTGATCGGCCCGGCCGCCTACGGCATCTATGTCAGCGCCTTCGCCCTGCATGCCGGGCTGGTGGTGCTGTTCCAGTGGGGCGTCGACGTCTACCTCATCCGCTCGCCGTCCGAACCGACCCGGGACGAGGTCGACCAGGCCGCGACCCTGGCCCTCGGGCTGGGGGGCCTGGGCGCCCTGGCCGCGTGGCCGGCCGGCTGGGCAGCCGAAGCGTGGATCGGCATCGATGGCGTCGCCACCGCGGTCACCACCCTCTTCCTCGGCATGCCCCTGCAGATGGCCGCCCTGGTCCCGTCGGCGCTGCTGCAGCGGCGGATGGCCTACGGCCGGGTGGCGTGGGCGGAACTGGCCGGGCAACTCGCCCTCTACGGCGGGGCGGTGGCGGCGGCGCTGGCCGGCGGCAAGCTGGCGGCGCCGCTGATCGGCTGGTGGCTGCAGCAGGTGACCATGACCGGGCTGCTGATCGCCTTCTCGGGCTACCGCCCGCGCCCGCTGTGGAATCCGGCGCTGGTGCGGCGCCTCGCCGGCTTCGGCGCCGGCTATGCCCTGTCGGTGTGGAGTTGGCAGCTGCGCAACCTGGTCAATCCCCTGATCGTCGCCCGCCTGCTCGGACCCGAGGCCGCCGCCGGGGTGGCCGTGGCCGTGCGTCTGGCCGAATCCCTCTCCTTCATGAAAACCGTGCTGTGGCGGATCTCGGTGTCGGCGCTGGGCCGGCTGCAGGGCGAGCCCGCCCGCCTCTCGGCGGCGGTCGGCGAAGGCATGCGGCTGCAGGTGCTGGCGGTGGGGCCGCTGCTGGTCGGCTTTGCCGTGCTGGCGCCGTGGCTGGTGCCGCTGGCGTTCGGCAAGGATTGGAGCGGGGCCGCCGTGGTGTTCCCGTTCCTGTGCCTGGCCTGGCTGGTCAACGCCGCCTTCAGCCTGCAGGCCTCGGCCCTCTACGTCCTAGGGCGCAACGGCGACGTCACCCTGTTCCACCTCACCCACGTGGCCGTGCTTGCCGCCGCGGCGGCCGCCGCGGTGCCGAGCCTGGGGCTGGTCGGCTACGGCGTCGCCGAACTCGCCGCCATCGCCAGCTATGTGGTCCTCGCTTGGCTTGCCCGCACCGCCCTGGGCGAGGTGGAGTCCGGCCTGGCGATGACCTGGGTGATCGGCTTCGGGGCCGCCGCCTTCTACCAGCACCTCGGCCCGGCGGCGCTGGCGGTCCCGGTGGCCGTGCTGATCCTGCCGTCCAGCCGCCGGGCGTTCTCGCGCTGGTGGGCTCAGATCAAGGAGCTGCGCCATGTCTGAACCGCCGGTCAGCATCATCATCAACAACTACAATTACGGCCGCTTCCTGGCCGACGCCATCGACAGCGCACTGGCCCAGGACCTGCCCGGGACCGAGGTGGTGGTGGTCGACGACGGCTCCACCGACGAATCCCGCGCGGTGATCCAGCGCTACCGCGACCGCGTCGTCGCGGTCCTCAAGGACAACGGCGGCCAGGGATCGGCGTTCAATGCCGGGTTCGCCGCCAGCCGCGGCAGCGTCGTCAACTTCCTCGACGCCGACGACATGCTGATGCCCGACGCCGCCCGCCGCGCCTTCGCCGCCTTCAACGACCGTCGCATCTGTCAGTTCCTCGCCCCTCTCACCCTGGTCGATTCCGGGGGCCGCGCCACCGGGGGGATCTTTCCCGACCACCCGCTGCCGGCGGGGGCCCTCGGCTGGCGCACCCTGGCCTATGGCCCGTGGGCGCATCAGGTGGTGCCGACCAGCGGCAATTTCTGGGCGCGCTGGTACCTGGACAAGGTGCTGCCCATACCCGAGGACCGCTTCCGGATCGGCGGCGACGAGTACCTGTCGGCCATCGCCGCCCTCTATGGCCGCCTGACCTCGGAACCGCGCCCGATCGGCTTCTACCGCGGCCACGGAGCCAACGCCTATTGGCGTCGGCGCATCGGGGTCGACGACGTGGTCGACGACGCCTTCTATTTCGAGCGCATCACCGGGCTGATCCGGGAGCACGCGGCGCGGCTGGGGCTGGCGGCGCAACCCGAGGCCTGGGTGCTGCGCGACTGGCGCCAGCAGGTCCGCCGCGTCGTGCTCCACCGCGCCGGACGACGGCCGGACCGCCCCCGCCCCCGCGACGTGCTGGGAGCGGTGCTGGGGGACCAGACCCGGCCGCTGCGCAAGGCGGTCCTGATGCCGGCGGTCGCCTGCCTGCTGGTGCTGCCGTCCGCTCTGTCGGTCGCATTCGGGCTCAGGCTGTTGGGACGGCGCTGAACCGTCCCCCTCTTCATCCCCCGTCGCTTTGACCGCGGCGGACTTGATTTTGCCTCCCGGCCCGCGCAACCATCGATTCATTGGAAGCGAAGGCCATGACCCTTTCTCCCGAGCCGCAGCGCCGATCCGTGCTGGTGCGGGCGTTCCTGCTGGGCGAGCGCCTCGACACCCGGCGCTTCGAGCAGACGCAGGCCCTGGCCACCACTCCCCTCACCCTGCGGTGCGGGCGGAAGGGATTCGCGGTGCTGTTCCGCTACGGCGTCGCCGCCCTGTTCGACGTGTCGGCCGAGGAGGAGGCCCATTTCCTCGCTGATTTGAAACGGATGGTCAGCGAGGCGATGCCCGAGCCGGGGCGCGAGGAGGCCCACATCGACGTCATCGCCGATGCCGCCGAGCACGTCGACCCCAACGGCACCATCGTGCTGTCCGACCTGACCCCCGAGCGCATGCAGATCGTCGCCGACGTGCTCGCCAAGGACCTGATGCTCGAGCATTTCGAGGTGCGGGTCTCCGGCGTCTTCGACCGCGTCGAGCCGCTGGCGGCGGGATTGCGGCGCAGCGGCCGGCGCAATTTCCGCATCCGGGAATTGCTGTCCCATATCGGCGACGTGCTGATGACCCAGCACCGCATGGTCGGCCGCGCCGAGGTGCTGGAGAAGCCCGAGGTGCTGTGGAACGTCCCGCAACTGGAGGGCCTGTTCGGCCGCCTCGAACGCGAATACGAGATCCGCGAACGCTCGCGCGCCCTCGACCACAAGCTGGAGGTCATCAGCAACACCGCCGAAACCCTGCTCGACCTCGTGCACACCAGCCGGTCGCTCAGGGTCGAGTGGTACATCGTCGGCCTGATCGTGTTCGAGATCCTGCTCAGCCTCTACGACAAGCTGTGGCGTTAGCATGCGCATCCAGGAACTGACGGCGGACGCCGCCCTGGAGAACCTCAACAGCGGCTTCGCGGGCCTGGACGACCAGGAGGCGGCCCGGCGCCTTGCCGAATACGGCCCCAACCGGGTCGAGCGGGTGCGCACCGTGCCGATCGGGCTGCGCTTCCTCGCCAACTTCACCCACCTGTTCGCCCTGGTGCTGTGGACGGCGGCGGCCCTGGCCGCCGTCGCGGAATGGCGCCAGCCCGGCGAAGGCATGGGAACGCTGGCGGGGGCCATCGTCCTGGTCATCATGGTCAACGGCCTGTTCGCCTTCTGGCAGGAATACCGCAGCGAGCGGGCGCTCGAGACCCTGCGCGACCTGCTGCCCAACGCGGTGACGGTGCGCCGTGGCGGCCGGCTGATCCAGGTCGCGGCCGGCACGCTGGTGCCGGGCGACCTGCTGATTCTCGACGAGGGGGCCGCCGTGCCGGCCGACTGCCGCATCGTGCGTGGGGTCGGCGTGCGACTGAACCTGTCGTCGGTCACCGGCGAATCGGTGGCGGTCAGCCGCGACGACAGGCCCGACCCCACACCCGACCCCACCGCCGCCCACAACATCCTGCCTGCCGGCACCACGGTGGTCAGCGGCCAGACTGAGGCGGTGGTGTTCGCCACCGGAATGCACACGGTCCTGGGCGGCATCGCCCAAATCACCCAGACCGCCGGCACCAGTCTGTCGCCGCTCCAGCGCGAGGTCGTGCATCTGTCGCGCGTCATTTCAGCGGTGGCGCTCGCGGTGGGAATGATCTTCTTCGCCATCGGCATGAGCCTGGGCATGACCCTGTGGCAGGCCTCGATCTTCGCCATCGGGCTGATGGCCGCCCTGGTACCCGAGGGCCTGCTGCCGACCGTCACCCTGGCCCTGGCCATGGCCGGGCAGCGCCTGGCCAAGAAGAACGTGCTGGTGCGCAAGCTGACCGCGGTCGAGACCCTGGGCTCGGCCACCGTGATCTGCACCGACAAGACCGGGACGCTGACCGAGAACCGGATGGTGGCGCGCCTGGCCTGGGTCGCCGGCGACGAGGTTGCCGTCGACCGGCTCGCCGCCGCCGGGGCCCCGGGCCGCATGCTGGTCGAGACCGCCAGCCTGTGCCAGAGCCTCGGCATCGTCGGCGGCCGCCTGGTCGGCGATCCCACCGAGATCGCCCTGGTCGAGATGGCCGGGGGCAAGCCGAAGGTCGAGCCGCTCGACGGCATCCCCTTCGACTCCGACCGCCGCCGCATGTCGTTGCTCTACCGCTCCGCCCTGGGCGAGCGGGTGCTGCAGGTCAAGGGCGCCCTCGACGCGCTGCTGCCACTCTGCGCCGGGGTGGCCGAGGGAGACCGGGTGCGTCCCCTCACCGAAGCCGACCGCCGCCGCGTCACCGAAGCCGAGGCGGCCATGGCCCGCGACGGGCTGCGCGTGCTCGCCTTCGCCCGCCGTCTGGTGCCGGAGGACCAGCCCAAGGAATCCTGGGAGAGCGAGCTGGTATTGCTCGGCCTGGTCGGCCTCGAGGATCCGCCCCGCCCCGAGGTCCCGGGTGCGGTGGCGCAGTGCCGCACCGCCGGCATCCGCGTCATCATGGTCACCGGCGACCATCCCCGCACGGCCGAGGCGATCGCCCGGCGCATCGGCCTGGTGGCCGGCAAGAAGCCGCGCATCGTGGTGGGCGACCATCTGGCCCGCATGTCGGCCACCCAACTTCAGTTGGCGCTCGATGCCCGCGAGATCATCTTCGCCCGCACCCGCGCCGACCAGAAATGGCGGATCGTCAAGGCGCTGCAGGCCAAGGGCGAGACGGTGGCGGTCACCGGCGACGGCGTCAACGACGCCCCGGCGCTCAAGCAGGCCGACATCGGCATCGCCATGGGCAGGAACGGCACCGACGTGGCGCGCGAGGCGGCCGACATGGTGCTGGTCGACGACAATTTCGCCAGCATCGTCGCCGGGGTCGAGGAAGGCCGCGCGGTGTTCCACAACATCCGCAAGTTCCTGACCTACATCCTGACCTCGAACATCCCCGAGGTGGTGCCGTATCTCGCCTTCGCGGTGTTCAAGGTTCCCCTGGCGCTGACGGTGATCCAGATCCTGGCGGTGGACCTGGGCACCGACATGCTGCCGGCGCTGGCGCTCGCCGTGGAGAAGCCGCACCGCGACGCCATGAAGCGGCCGCCGCGCCCGCGTGGCGAGCGGCTGATCGACTGGCGCCTGCTCGCCCGCGCCTACGGCTTCCTGGGGCCATGGCAGGCGGCGGCGGCGATGGCCACGTTCTTCACGGTCCTGCTGGCGGGCGGCTGGCAATGGGGCCAGCTGGCCGAGGGCGCCCTCTATGTGCGGGCGACCACCGCCGCTTTGGCCGCCATCGTCGTCATGCAGATGGTCAACCTGTTCCTGTGCCGCTCGCGCCAGGACTCGGTGTTCGCCGACAATCCGCTGGCCAATTCCATGCTGCCGCTGGGGCTGGCCACCGAGGCGGCGCTGATCGTGCTGATCGTCTACACGGGGATCGGCAACGCGCTGTTCGGCACGGCGCCGCTGGCGCCGGCCGACTGGCTGCTGCCCCTGCCCTTCGCCGCCGCCATGCTGGCGAGCGAAGAGCTGCGCAAGGCCCTGCTGCGCGGCTGGCGCCGCCTCAGTGCCCCATCAAGGCGCGCACGTGCTCCTTGACCGAGGCGGCCAGGGCCACGAGGTCGTAACCGCCTTCCAGCACCGAAACGATCCGGTTCTCGGCGGTCTCGCCGGCGATATCGCTCAGCTTTTCGGTGACCCAGCGGAAGTCCGAGGTCTTGAGCCGGAGGTGGGCCATGGGGTCCGAGGCATGGGCGTCGAACCCGGCCGAGATCACCATGAAGTCCGGCGCGAAATCCCTGAGCTTCGGCAGGATGATCATCTCGAAGGCTTCGCGGAACTGATCCGACCCGGACCCGGCCGGCAGCGGCACGTTGACCATGCGGCCCAGCCCGCCGGTTTCCTCCATGAAGCCGGTATTGGGATAGGCGTGTTCCTGATGGGTCGAGGCATAGAACATGCCCGGCTCGTCCCACAGCACGTGCTGGGTGCCGTTGCCGTGGTGGACGTCGAAATCGATCACCGCCACCCGCTGGAACCCGTGCTCGTCCCGGGCGTGCAGGGCGGCGATGGCCGCGTTGTTGAAGAAGCAGAAGCCCATGGCGGCGTCGCGCTCGGCGTGGTGCCCCGGGGGGCGCACCGCGCAGAAGGCGTTGCGCGCCTGCCGGGTGGCGACCGCGTCGACGGCGGCGATGGCCGCTCCCGCCGAGCGCAGGCACGCATCCACCGAATGATGCGACATGACCGTGTCGGGATCGATGTGGTAGTGCTCCCCGGGAGCCGGCGCGATCGACAGGATGTGGTCGACGTGGTGCTCGTCGTGGGCGCGCAGCAGATGCTCGCGCGTGGCCTGCGGCGCCTCCTCGCGCAGCAGCATCATGAACTCTTCGGTCTCGAACTGCGCGAGAACGGCCTTCAGCCGATCGGCGCATTCGGGATGATATTCGCCGGTATCGTGCTGCAGACAGACGGGGTGCGTGAAGAGAATCGTAGTCATGTCTTTCTTGGACCGTTTGGCGGTTGTTTTCATTTATTCTCGGGCAAGGGTGGGATAAACGCCATACCCGTTTTTCGCATGGGGCTATGATGGGTAAACGTCGGGTGGATCAGTTGCTGGTGGAGCGCGGGCTGGTCGACAGCCGCGCCCGGGCGCAGGCTCTGGTGATGGCCGGCCTGGTGCTGTCCGACGGCAAGCGCGTCGACAAGCCGGGCACCCAGTTGCCCGAGGACGCCCCGCTGGAGCTCAAGGGCCAGGACCATCCGTGGGTGTCGCGCGGCGGCCTCAAGCTGGTAGAGGCGCTCGACCGCTTTTCCATCGATCCGGCCGGCAAGGTGGCCGTCGACGTCGGCGCCTCCACGGGAGGCTTCACCGACGTGCTGCTGACCCGCGGCGCGGCCAAGGTCTATGCCGTCGACGTCGGCCACGGCCAGTTGGCCTGGAAACTGCGCACCGATCCCCGCGTGGTGGTGATGGAGCGGACCAACGCCCGCTACCTCAGCCCCGAGACCATCCCCGACCCGGTCGAGATGGTGGTGTGCGACGCCAGCTTCATCGGGCTGGAGACGGTGCTGCCGGCCGCCCTCGACCTGGCGCGGCCTGGGGCGGTGCTGGTGGCGCTGATCAAGCCGCAATTCGAGGTCGGCAAGGGCCGGGTCGGCAAAGGCGGCGTGGTGCGCGAGCCCGAGTTGCATGCCGAGGTGTGCGAGCGCATCTCTGCATGGCTGGCCTCGCGCCCGGGCTGGACCGTAATCGGCCTGTGCGAAAGCCCGATCACCGGACCCGAGGGCAACAAGGAATTCCTGATCGTCGGCCGCTTCCAGTGACATGTGCTCACGCTACGAACTGAACGCCACCGCCCGCGAGGTCGCCGGCCGCTTCGGCCTGACGGTGCCGCCGCCGCTGCCCAATGCGACCGAGGTGCGTCCCACCGACATGGGGTTGGTGATCGGGCCCGAGGGGGCACGGCTGCTGCGCTGGGGGCTGCAGGTGAGTTGGGACAAACGGCCCCTGATCAACGCCCGCGCCGAGACCCTGGCCACGCGCTCGGCCTTCCGCCGCCTGCTGGGAAGCCGGGTGGTGATCCCCGCCACCAGATGGTGGGAGTGGCGCAAGGAGCCCGACGGCAAGACCAAGACCAAGATGGCGATCACCCGCGGCGACGGCGACCTGTTCGCCTTCGCCGGTCTGGTCGATGGCGACCGCTTCACCGTGGTCACCTGCGCGCCCACCGCCGAGCTCGCCGCCGTTCACGACCGCATGCCGGCGGTGCTGGCCCCCGAGGCGGAGGCCGCCTGGCTGGACCCGTCGCAGCCGTTCGAGGCGGCATCCCGGGGGCTCCTCCCCTATGCGGGGGAGCTGGCGGTGACGACGGATGTCGGATCGGCGGATGTCGGGCCCCCCGCCCAGGGAACGCTGTTCTAGCAGGCCCCCACCCCTGCCCTCCCCCGGCTGAGCCGGGGGAGCGGTGTTTCTCCCGAGCTGCGCTTCTCCGCCGAACTTGTCCCGGCAGTCCGGCGACTTGTAACCCTCTCCCGCTTGCGGCAGAGGGCAAATACCCTCACGCACCCGATCCCGGCCCGGCATGGTCCCCCGCCTGCGCGGGGGGGACGAACTCGATGGGGGTCAGTGCAGGCGGGTACGACGGAAGTCGCTGAGCGCCCGGCTCCACGCCTTGGCACAGGCAAGGTGGTGTTGGCGCGCGAACCGGCACTCGTCCCTCAGGATGGATTCGACCTCATCGCGGCCCTGCTTGGTTTCGAGCGCCAGCTCGCCCCATTCGGCGGCGACGATCGGCGGGAGATGCTTGAAGCAGGCCACCGCGTCCAACTGATTTGGGGTCAGGCCGCTGAAGGCGATGCAATCGACCAGGGACAACATGGCTTCCCTCCCTCGTGGGTTGGGATGAACGAAATAGTACCATAAGTCCCAGGGTCATTCGAGCGGGCGTCCGGCGTATGGCGGGATGGCAAGGGAGAGCGTCATCCCGAGCGGAGCGAGGGACCTCGTCCGTCGCCACCCGAGAAGGCGGCGGCGTGCCCATCTCGCGCGTCTAATGGCTCAGCAGGCAGCAGACATCGGCGTGGTGCAGCACGTGCCGGGTGACGCCGCCGAGGATCAGCTGGCGCAGCCGCGAGTGGGTGTAGGCGCCCATCACCAGCAGGTCGGCGCCCTGGCTGCGGCATTCGGCGAGCAGCACCTCACCGGTATGGGCGGCGGCCCCGGTCAGCACGCGGCACTCGGCCTTGACGTCGTGCCACGCCAGATAGGCGGCCAGTTCGCCGGCCGGCACGTTGGCGGTGCGGTCGTCCTCGGCGATCGACAGGATCACGACGCCGTGGCCGGCCTTCTGCAGGAACGGCATCGCCGCGGCGACGGCGCGGCCGGATTCGGCGCTGCCGTTCCAGGCGATGGCGACGCGCGTCCCCATGGTGGCGGGCAGCTCGGGCGGAGCCAGCAGCAGCGGCCGTCCGCTTTCCATGAGCGCCGCGTTGAGCGTCATCAGGGAGGGGACCTCGGCGCCATTCTCGGGACGGACCATGGCCACCAGATCGGACAGGCGCCCGCGCCAGGCGACCAGCTCCTCCTCGCGGCCGGTCACGTCGATCCACTCGGCGGAAAGCCCGGCGGCGGGCGGGGAGGCGACCAGCGGCACCCCGTGGCGGGCGCAGATTTCGTCGAAGGCGCGACGGGCGGCCGCCGCCCGTTCGGCCGCCTGCTTCTCGGCGGCCGACAGCATCTCCTCGACCATGGCGCCCGACATGCCTTCGCCCATCAGCGGGACGGCGGCGGTGGGGTCGGGACGCACGTGCAGGCCGATCACATGGCTGGAAAAATCGCTGGCCATTCGCAGGGCGGATTCGAGGGCCGGAACCGCCGAGGCGGCGTCGGACATCGGCACAAGGATGCTTTTGTAGCCGGTGAACATGGCCATCCTCCCTCTTGGAACCCCAGGGTCCAATTATGCACCGGGACGCGACGGTTGTTAACCGCTTCCGGTCGGCTACCCCCTTCACACCGCCCCGGGATTGGGGATCAAACCCCGAGGACGGCGCGGCCGGTGGCCAGCGTCGCATCCTTCGGCTGGCCGCTATCGATGCGCCGCCAGGCCAGCGGGCCGATGTCGTAGGTGAGCTGGCGTTCGAACACCTCGACGGTGGCGTCCGAGGCGTTGCGCCGGCGCTTGGCGATGCGCTCGCGCACCACCTCCGGCGGGGCATCGAGCCACAGGCCGTCGAAGCGCACGCCCGCCGCCCGGGCCACCGCCTCGATGGCGGCCCGCTGCTCGGGCTTGGCGAACACGGCGTCGGCCACCACCGAGTGGCCGGCCGCCAGCATGCGCGCCGAGGTCTCGTAAAGCGCGCGGTAGGTGCAGTCGGTGACGTCGTCGGTGTAGCCCTCGGGCCCCAGCTTCTCGTGCAACGGCCGCCCCATGAGCTGCTTGCGCAGGGCGTCGGTGCGGATGACCGCGGCGCCGGGGACGGCGAGGAAGGGGGCGAGATCGCGGCCCATGCGCGACTTGCCGCTGCCCGACAGGCCGCCGACCGCCACCAGGCGCGGCACCGGCGGCGCCAGGTAGGCCAGGGCGGCGTCAAGATAGCGGCGCGCGCCGTCGCGGTCGCCCATGGTCGCCGAGACATGCGCCCGCACCCCGGCGCGCAGCGACAGGAACAGCGGCAGGCCCGCCGCCCCCTCGTAATCGCCGGTGAGGTCGAGATAGTGGTTCAGCACCAGGCTGGCGGCCGCGCGGTCGCCGCGGCAATCGAGATCCATCAGCAGGAAGGCGAGGTCGTAGAAGACGTCGATGCAGGCGATGTCCTGGCTGAACTCGATGGCGTCGAACAGGGTCGGACGCCCCTCGAACATGCAGATGTTGCCGAGGTGGAGATCGCCGTGGCACTGGCGCACCAGCCCACGCTCACGCCGGGATTCGAGCATGGCCGCGAGCTTCAGCAGCCAGCCGCCCGAATGCGCAGCCAACCGCTCCGCCTCCTCGGCAGTGAAGGTGCCCGGCACCGCCGGAAGCATGGATTCGCGATTGGTGTCGATGGTCCAGCGCAGCCCCTTGACGCCACCGCGGTTGCGGCGCACCGGCGCGACGGCATGGAAACGGACCACCGCCTCGGTCAACTCCTCGAGCAGTGTCCGGTCGAGCTTGCCGGCGGCGGCCAGGGTGCTGAACAGTCCGGCGGCATCGAACCGGCGCATGCGCACCACCCAGTCGACCGGGGCCCCGGCCCCGTCGAGGGCCAGCCGGCCGTCGGCCTCGCGGGTGATGGCGGAAACGCCCTGGTAGAGGGCGGGGGCCGCCCGCAGATTGACGGAAACCTCGGCCTCGCAGGCCTGGCGCCGCGCCTCGACGGTGGAGAAGTCAAGGAAGGGCAGACGCACCGCCTTCTTGAGCTTGAGCACCCGCTCCTTCCCCAGGAAGACCGCCGAGATGTGGGTGTCGACGCGCTCGGGCACCGCCCCACCCCAGAGGGCGGGATTGCCGAGCAACGCCAGCACGTCATCTTGTTCGGTCATAGGCGGTTCTCCCCGAAGGTCATAAGGGGAGGTTACCGCGAAACTTTTCAGCTCACCACAGCCGTGCCCGGATGGGTGCGCCGGAATTGGGTGAGCGCGTCCTCGTAGCGCTCGAGGCGGCCGCGATCGCCGCGCCGCATGGCGTCGGCAACGCCGTCGAGGATGAAGCGGTGGATGAGGGCCTGCCCGCTGGCCGTCCGGCACAGGCATTCCCCCAGTTCGGCCGCCAGGATGCTGTGCATTCCCTCGTGTTCGGCGATGGCTTCGACGACCTCGGGGGCGAGGTCGCACATGTCCAGGCAGTCGCGCAGGGTCAGCATATGTTTCCTCCCGTCGCCCCCGTCGTGCCACGCAGAGGGGCGTGACACGCGGGGGCTTGTCATAAGTCTGTCAGGGTGGGGTTGCCGCCGGATCGATCAAGGCCATGGTTAGGCTGCCTCTTCCGGACTACCCCTAATCGGCTTTGCCTCCTCTCCCGGTCGGGGGATACAAGGCAGCGCATGAAATTGCGCCTGCTGCACCTCGACGGATCGCTGACCGCCCAGCCGACCCTGTCCTCGCTCGCCGAAGCGGGGCTGGCGCAGGTGGTCAACCTCAAACCGGACGGCCAGCGGCTGCGCCTGTGGGCCCGCCGCGCCGACATGATCGGCCTGGCCCGCCGCCTCACCGAGGAAGGGCCGCCCCCCGGCAAGGGCCCCGAGGTGACCTTCATCGGCTCGGGCGATTACCACCACCTGACGGCGCCGCTGGTGGCCCGAACCCCCGGCCCGCTGTCGGTGGTGCATTTCGACAATCACCCCGACTGGGGGACTTGGCCGCCCGCCTATCACTGCGGCTCTTGGGTCAACCGCGTCCTCGACATGCCGCACGTGGCCAAGGTGGTGACCATCGGCCCCTGCGCCGACGCCACCACCTGGCCGCAGTTCAAGGGCGCCAACCTGGGCGCGCTGTCCTCGGACCGCTTCGAGCTGCATCCGTGGCGGCTGGCGCCGTCCAAGGTGCTGGGCCGCGTCCATGGCGGCCCCCATCGCCGCGAGGGGCGCACCATCCGCTGGAACAACCTGGCCGGGCGGGACTGGTCGGGCTTCGTCGACGATCTGGCCCGCCGCCTGCCCACCGAGGCGGTGTACGTCAGCATCGACAAGGACGTCCTCCATCCCGACGAGGCGGTAACCAACTGGAATCAGGGCGAAATGCGGGTCGCCCACATCGTCGAGGCGATCCGCGCCCTGGCGGCGCGCCGGCGCCTCGTCGGGCTGGACGTGTGCGGCGAATACGCCCCGCCGCGCTTCGATTCCCTGCCGAAGCGCCTGCTGGCCCGCTTCGACCAGCCAAGGCCGCCGGTCAGCCCCGATCTGACCGTAAACGACCTCGCCAACCGCCGTCTGCTGGAGGCGATCACCGAAGTGGCGGCCTAAGCCGGCCGCCGCCCTTGCTTTCCCGGTTTCCGATTCGTAAACTTCCGCCCTTCTTTCTGAAACCGGAATCCCTCCCCCATGGCTGACCTGCCGCCCGACATCGCCGCGATGAGCTTCGAGGAGGCCCTGGCCGAGCTGGACAAGATCGTCCGCCAGCTCGAGACCGGCGCCACCCGCCTCGACGACGCCATCAACGCCTACGAGCGCGGCGCGCTGCTCAAGCGTCACTGCGAAGGCAAGCTCAAGGAGGCGCAGGCCAAGGTGGACCGCATCGTGCTGGGCCCCGATGGCGCGGTTTCGGTCGAGCCCGCGAACATCGAATAAGGTCCGCACACCGTGACCACTGCGCATCCCCCGGCGCGTCTGGCCGACGCGCTGGCCCGCACGGGAGAGGCCGTCAACAGCGAGCTCGACCGCCTGCTTGGCTTGGGCGACGGCCCCGAGGCGCGCCTGCACGAGGCCATGCGCTACGCCAGCCTCGACGGCGGCAAGCGGCTGCGGCCGTTGCTTGTGATGGAGTCGGCGCGCCTGTTCAACGTTGCGGAGACGGCGGCGCTCCGGGTCGGCTGCGCCGTCGAGATGGTGCATTGCTATTCGCTGGTCCATGACGATCTGCCCTGCATGGACGATGACGATCTGCGCCGCGGCCGCCCCACCTGCCACCGGCATTTCGACGAGGCGACGGCGCTGCTGGCCGGCGACGCGCTCCTCACCCGCGCCTTCGAGGTGCTTGCGGCCGAGGCCACCCATGCCGATCCGGCGGTGCGCTGCGAGCTGGTGTGGATGCTGGCCCATGCCGCCGGCGGCCAGGGCATGGTCGGCGGCCAGATGGTGGACCTGCTGGCGGCCGAGCTCGACATGGACGTCACCGCCATCACCCGCCTGCAGCAGATGAAGACCGGCCGCCTGATCTCGTTCTCCTGCGAAGCCGGCGCCGTCCTCGGCAAGGCGCACCCCAACCTGCGCCAGGCCCTCAAGGCCTATGCCCACGACCTCGGGCTGGCATTCCAGATCGCCGACGACCTGCTGGACGTCGAGGGCGATGCCGCCGAAGTGGGCAAGGCGGTCGGCAAGGACGGCGAGAAGGGCAAGGCGACCTTCGTCTCGTTGCTGGGAATCGAGCGGGCCCGCGCCCAGGCCGACATGCTGGCCGACCAGGCCTGCCGCCATCTGGATGTTTTCGGCGACAAGGCCGATGTATTGCGCGAGACCGCCCGCTTCGTGGTCGAGCGGCGGAAGTGAGGCCATGACAAGCATTCCCGTAAAGCCCAAGACCCGCCTGCTGGATCGCATCCGCGAGCCCGCCGATTTCCGCGACTTCTCGACCGACGAGCTGCGCCAGCTCGCCGACGAGGTTCGCCAGGAGATGATCGAGGCGGTGTCCATCACCGGCGGCCATCTCGGCGCCGGCCTCGGCGTGGTCGAGCTGACCGTGGCGCTGCACCACGTGTTCGACACCCCGGCCGACCGCCTGATCTGGGACGTCGGCCACCAGTGCTATCCCCACAAGATCCTCACCGGGCGCCAGGACCGCATCCGCACCCTGCGCCAGGGCGGCGGCCTGTCGGGGTTCACCAAGCGCTCGGAAAGCGAGTACGACCCGTTCGGCGCCGGCCATTCCTCGACGTCGATCTCGGCAGCGCTGGGAATGGCGGTGGCGCGTGACCTCGACGACGGCGCCAACAACGTCATCGCGGTGATCGGCGACGGCGCCATGAGCGCCGGCATGGCCTATGAGGCCATGAACAACGCCGGCTCCATGAACTCGCGGCTGGTGGTCATCCTCAACGACAACGACATGTCGATCGCGCGCCCGGTGGGCGCCATGAGCGCCTACCTGTCGCGCCTGCTGTCGTCGCGGCCCTACATGTCGCTGCGCCACTTCGCCAAGGACCTGGCGGCGATCCTGCCGCCGCCGCTGGAGCGCGCCGCCAAGCGCGCCGAGGAATACGCCCGCGGCTTCGTCTCGGGCGGCGGCACGCTGTTCGAGGAGATGGGCTTCTATTACGTCGGCCCCATCGACGGCCACAACCTCGAGCACCTGCTGCCGGTGCTGAAGAACGTCCGCGACGCCTCCGACAGCCGGCCGGTCCTCATCCACGTGGTGACCAAGAAGGGCCGCGGCTATCCGCCGGCCGAGGCCGCCGCCGACAAGTACCACGGGGTCGGCAAGTTCGACGTGGTGACCGGCGCCCTGGCCAAACCCAAGGCCAACGCCCCCAGCTACACCTCGGTGTTCGCCCGCGCGCTGGTGGCCGAGGCCCGCCACGACGACCGCATCGTCGCCATCACCGCCGCCATGCCGGCCGGCACCGGCCTCGACAAGTTCGGCGAGCTGTTTCCCACCCGCTGCTTCGACGTCGGCATCGCCGAGCAGCACGCGGTGACCTTCGCGGCCGGCATGGCCTGCGAAGGGTTCAAGCCGTTCTGCGCCCTTTATTCCACCTTCCTCCAGCGCGGCTACGACCAGGTGGTGCACGACGTGGTGCTGCAGAAGCTCCCCGTCCGCTTCGCCATCGACCGCGCCGGCCTGGTGGGCGCCGACGGCGCCACCCATGCCGGCTCGTTCGATCTCGCCTTCCTCGGCTGCCTGCCCGACCTCGTGATCATGTCGCCGGCCGACGAGGCGGAGCTGATGCATGCGGTCGCCACCGCCGCCGCCCTCGACGACCGCCCCTCGGCTTTCCGCTACCCGCGCGGCGAGGGCGTCGGACTGGACCTGCCCGAGCGCGGCGAGGTGCTGCCGCTCGGCAAGGGCCGCATCGTGCGCGAAGGCACCCGCGCCGCCATCCTGTCGCTGGGAACCCGGCTGGCGGAGGCGCTCAAGGCCGCCGACGAACTGGAGGCCCAGGGCGTGTCCACCACGGTGGCCGACGCCCGCTTCATGAAGCCGCTGGACGAGGAGATGATCCTGCGGCTGGCGCGCGAGCACGAAATCCTGGTCACCGTCGAGGAGGGCTCGGTCGGCGGCTTCGGCAGCCACGTGCTGCACCTGCTCGCCCATGCGGGTGTCCTCGACCGCGGGCTCAAGGTGCGGCCGATGGCCCTGCCCGACCGTTTCATCGAGCACGATTCGCCCAAGGCGCAGTATGACGAAGCGGGGCTTAACGCCGCCCAGATCAGTGCGACCGTCCTAGGCGCTCTCGCTGGACATTAGAATAAAATAATAGCCAAATATATGGAGCCTCGGCGACATCTAGCCGCCCGCCCAATTAAACTACAGCGCATCAGGCGTAGGCCGCTGACCCAAAGATCTCACCCGGCTTACTCCGGTGTGGAAATATTGAAATATCGAAATTCAGTGGTATAGTATATTCCGGTGAACTGCACCGGGAGAGGTTGCTGGTATGGTCGATAAGGTCGAATTGGAGAAGCTGCAGGAAAGCGCCCGCCGCGCGAGCACCCTGCTCAAGGCCATGAGCAATGAGCATCGGCTCATGATCCTGTGCCAGCTGCTGCCCGGCGAGAAGTCGGTGGGCGAGCTCGAGCGCCTGATCGGCCTGTCGCAATCGGCGCTGTCGCAGCATCTGGCCCGCCTGCGCCGGGACAACCTGGTGCAGACCCGCCGCCAGGCCCAGACCATCTATTATTCGCTGGCCGGGCACGAGGCGAGTGCGGTGATCAACACGCTGTACGGCCTCTACTGCGCCATCCCCGAAGGGTCGGTCTGCGCCGCCGAATAATCCTGGTGCGGCCCGGGCCGCGCGCCGCCCGCGCGTGGCCCGTCGGCCTAAACTCCACGGCCTGCTTGTAGTATGCTGGCACCTTGTGCCGCGCGCCCCGGTTCCATGGACGACCGCCCCCAATCCCTGCGCATCGGAATCGACCTCGGCGGCACCAAGACCGAAGCCATCGCGCTTGACCGTCGCAGCCACGCCGAACTGGCGCGCCACCGCGTCGCCACGCCGCACGGCAGCTACGACGGCACCATCCGCACCATCAAGGCGCTGGTCGAGGACCTGGAGGGCGAGCACGGCACCGGCACGGTCGGCCTGGGCATCCCGGGCGCCATCAGTCCCAAGACCGGCCTGGTCAAGAACGCCAACTCCACCTGGCTGATCGGCAAGCCCTTCGACCGCGACCTCGCCGAGGCGCTGGGCCGCCCCGTCCGCATCGCCAATGACGCCGACTGCTTCGCCCTGTCCGAAGCGGTGGACGGCGCCGGGGCCGGCGCCCCCACGGTGTTCGGCGTCATCCTCGGCACCGGCGTCGGCGGCGGCATCGTCGTCAATGGCCGACCCTTGAGCGGCCCCAACGCCATCGCCGGCGAATGGGGCCACAATCCCCTGCCGTGGCCCACCGACGCCGAGCGCCCCGGCCCCGCCTGCTATTGCGGCAAGAGCGGGTGCATCGAGACGTTCCTGTCCGGACCCGGCCTTGCCCGCGACCACGGCGGCGGCCTCACCGCCGCCGACATCGCCGCCCTGGCCGAAGCCGGCGATCCCCAGGCCGAAGCGGCGCTCGCCCGCTACGAGGACCGCCTGGCCCGCGCCCTGGCCACCGTCATCGACGTCCTCGACCCGCACGTCATCGTGCTGGGTGGCGGCGTCGGCAACATCACCCGCCTCTACCGCACCGTGCCGGAACTGTGGCGGCGCCACGTGTTCTCCGACGCGGTGGCGACCCGCCTGCTGCCACCGGTCCACGGCGATTCCTCGGGGGTGCGCGGGGCGGCGTGGCTGTGGGAGTAGACCCTCCGGCAACGGTTTCCGCTTTCCGGCAGACTGCGATTACGTCTACCTTGTGACCACCTAAGGGTCGGATGGATCGCCGATCCATGGTGATGGACATTAGATTTCTGACCCAGGGTAGTTATGTCTCCATCAACTAAGCAACTTATGGATGTCATCGGCATCCAGACCGAGATCGCCAAGCTGGGCTTGGATTTGAGTGGCGTCATGGATCTGGTGGTGGAGCGCACGGTGTCGCTGATCGAAGCCGACGGTGCCGCCATCGAATTGGCCGAAGGCGGCGACATGGTGTACCGCGCGGCGGCGGGGTCGGCGGCACCGCAGATCGGCTTGCGCCTCAGGCTCGACGCCAGCCTGTCCGGCCTGTGCGTGCGCACCGGCGAAACCCTGCGCTGTGACGATTCCGACAGCGACCCGCGGGTGGACCGCGACGCCTGCAACCGGGTCGGCCTGCGGTCGATGATCGTGATGCCACTGAAGCACAACGGCCTGACCATCGGCGCCCTCAAGGCCATGTCCAAGCAACCGGGCAAATTCTCCGACGCCGACGTGCATCTGCTCGGCCTGCTGTCCGAGATGGTGGGCGCCGCCATGTTCTTTGCCGCCAAGTACGATGTCGACGACCTGTTCCACCGTGCCACCCACGACGGACTGACCGGCTTGGCCAACCGCTCGCTGTTCATGGACCGCCTGAGGACCCTCATCGCCCAGGGCGAGCGCGAATTGCGTCCGGCCGGCCTGTTGATGATCGACATGGACGGGCTGAAATCCGTCAACGACAATTACGGCCATCGCGCCGGCGACGCGGTGATCGCGGAATTCGCCCAGCGCCTCAAGGTCGTCGCGCGCGGGTCCGACACCGTCGCCCGCCTGGGCGGCGATGAATTCGGCGTCATCCTGATGCCGGTCGACCGCTCGGCGGGCGTCGACGGCGCCATCAGGCGCCTGTCCGTGGCGATCGAGCCGCCCTTCCTGTTCGAAGGCCGGATGTATCAACTGCGCGCCAGCATCGGCTCCGCCACCTTCCCCGACGAGGGAACCGACCTCGACGAGCTGATCGAGCTCGCCGACAGCCGGATGTACACCTTCAAGAAGCAGCAGAAGGCCCGGCTCGCCAACGCGGCAGGCTGAGGCGCAGGGCCAAGCATGGCCCTCCTCAATACAGGTGCTGGCCGCCGGTGACGAAGATCTCGGTGCCGGTGACGTAGGCGAAGTCGTCGCCGCACAGGCGGAAGACGGTGCCGGCCACGTCGTCGGGCGTGCCCATGCGGTCGAGCGGGATGCGCGGCACCAGCGCCTCGTATTCGGCCGAGATCATTTCGGTGCTGATCTCGCCGGGTGCCACCGCATTGACCCGCACGCCGAGCTGGGCAAACTCCACCGCCATCTCGCGGGTCAGGCCCGACAGCGCCGCCTTGGAGGTGGAATAGGCCGAGCCGGCGAAGGGGTGGACGTAGTGGCCGGCGATGGAGGTGATGTTGACCACCGTGCCCTTGCCGCGGTGGAGGGCGCTGGCGAAGCCGCGGGCCAGCCGCAGCGGCGCGAAGAAGTTCAGCTCGAACACCTGCTTCCAGCCGTCGATCGAGCCGTTGAGGATGCCGAGCCGCTCCTTGTACGGAGTCTTGGGGCTGACACCGGCATTGTTGACCAGGGCATGCAGCGGCTCCGAGCCCAGCAGCTTCATGGCGTCGGCGACAAAGGCGTCGGCGCTGGCGGGATCGGCGAGGTCGGCGACGAAGTGATGCGCCCAGTTGGGATCGCGCCGGCATTCGGGCGGCACGGCGGCACGGGCGCAGGTGATGACGCGCCAGCCCTCCTTGAGGAAGCGGCGGGCGGTGACGTGGCCGATGCCGCGGCTGGCGCCGGTGACGACGACGGTGCGGATCTCGCCGGTGCTCACGGGCGTCCCTCGATCGTCAAGGGCGGCATGCGCAGGTCGGCGCCGGCGGCATCGAGGGCCTCGAGGCGCGCGGCCAGCGGCTGCAGCACGGCCACCGCACGCGCCAGCGTCCGCGCCTCGCTGCCGCCCGAGAAGGCCTTGGCCAGCAGTTTCCAGGGTTCCTTCTCCTGCGGGAAGGGCACGAGGTCGAGCTCGGCGTCGGGGGCGAGCTTGAGCAGGCCGCGCACCTCCGACAGCGCCACCGTCCAACCGCCCAGCACATCCACCAGTCCCTGCCGGTGCGCATCCGCCCCCGACCACACGCGGCCGCGCGCCAGCGCGTCCATGCGCTCGGCCGGCAGGTTGCGGCCCTGCGCCGCCTTGGCGGTGAAGTCGGTGTAGATGCGGTCGAGCATGGCGTTCAGGCGGTCCCAGGCCTGCGGCGTGAAGTCGCGGTTGGGGCTCCACAGATGGGCGTTGTCGCCGCCCCGGTGCACCTCGTCCCAGCTGACGCCGATCTTCTTCCAGAAGTCGGCCAGCACGAACTTGCCGGCGAACACGCCGATGGAACCGGTGATGGTGCCCGGCTGGGCCACCACGCGGTCGGCCCCCATGGAGACGAAATAGCCGCCCGAGGCCGCCACCCCGCCCATGGACGCGACCACCGGCTTGCCGGCGGCACGGGCGCGCCGCACCTCGTTCCACACCGTGTCGGAGGCGACGTAGGAGCCGCCGGGGCTGTCGACCCGGAACAGGATGGCCTTGACGGCCGGATCGTCGACGGCGGCCCGGAACGCTTCGGCGATGGTGTCGGAGCCGAAGCCGTCCGAGCCGAACGGCCCTTCCGACTTGCCGCGATGGATGGCGCCGGTGCCGGTGATCACCGCCACCCGGGTGCCATGGCCCTTGGGCAGATGCTCGGCATAGTCGGCGAGGTCGACTTCCTTGGGCTTGCCCGCGCCGCGCACCGCCGCCAGGGCGTCCTCGCGGTAGCCGAGCTTGTCAACCAGGCCGGCCGACAGGGCCTCGGACGCCAGCAGCGGGCCGCTGCCCATCAGGGCGCGCACCTTCTCCGGCGGCTGGTTGCGCGCCGCGGCGATGCCGTCGACCGCCTGGGCCAGGAAGGAATCGAGCAGACGGCCGACATTGTCGCGGGCCGGGTCGCTGAAGCCGTTGCGGGTGAAGGCCTCGATGGCGCCCTTGTATTCGTGGCGGGCCGAAAAGCGGGTGTCGATGCCCAACAGATCGAAGGTGCCCTTGAGGAACGGGCTCTCGGCGGCGATGCCGGTCAGGCCGACGTCACCCGAGGGCTGCAGCCACACTTGGCCGAACGCCGAGGCGAGATAATAGTCCACCGTGCCGCCGCCGAATTCACCCATGGTTTCGGCAAACACCACGGCCGGCTTGCCGCTGGCGCGGAAGCGGGCCACCGCGTCGCGCACCTCCTGGGTGCTGGCCATGCCCAACTTGGTATGGCCGAGGGTGGCGAACAGGCCGAGGACGCGGGGGTCGCCGGCGGCGCGGTCGATGGCGCGCACCACGTCGCCCATGACGTACGACTTCTCGCCGGACAGCCGGGCGAAGGGATCGGAGGACGGCGCCTCGCGGAATTCCCCGTCCAGGTCGAGGGTCATCACCAGCTGGCTGGGCAGCGGCGGCTCGACCTTCTTGTGGATGGCGACCACCGCCCACACCGACGTCACCACGATGGCCAGCGTCAGCAGGCCGACAAGGGCGAGAAACCAGACGAGGAAGCGACCGAGGCGGCGCATGGCGTGCTCGCAGAAGGAGAGGACCTGCCTCGGTGATAGACGCGCCCGGGGATGGGGTCAAGGCGCGTCCTCCCCCGTTTCCCGGGGGAGGACCTTTGGGGGACGCGGCTCACGCCGCGTGGCGGGGGGTGATCTCGGCCTCGATATGGGGGCGCACCCGGCGGGCGCGCTCGAGGTCATAGGACATCTGCATCTCCAGCCAGAACCGCTCGGAGGTGCCGAAGTAGTGGGACAGCCGCAAGGCGGTGTCCACGCACACCGTGCCCTGGCAATCGATCAAGGCGCCGATGCGGTCGCGCGGAAGCTTGAGTTCGCGGGCCAGCGTGTCGACGTCGACCCCTGCCGGCTTCAGGAATTCCTCGCGCAGGATCTCGCCCGGATGGATGTTGGGGCGGGTATGCAGCATGTCTCCGGTCCTCCTCCCTGTTTCCCGGCTCCGACGCGGTTCCGCCACCGCGCCAGGGCCGGCACCATCGCCGAAATCCACTCGGCACTCAACACGACGGGGGCGGTAGATGGGGGCGGACGGAGTATGACGGAGGGAAGAGGTGCCTCTATTCCCCTTCGGTGGGGAGGCCGGCGTCCTTCCAGGCGTTGAGGCCGCCCTTGAGGTGGGTGGCCCAGGCATGCCCGGATTGCAGCAGCTTGCGCGCCACCGCGGCCGAGCGCACGCCGCCCAGGCACGAGATGATGACGGTCTTGCCGGCAAAGATCGGCCATGTCGCGACCTCGAAATCGCTCATGGGCACCAGCAGCGAGCCGGGGATGCGTTCGACCGCGTATTCCTCTTCCTCGCGGACGTCCACCAGCACCGCCTCGCCCGAGGCCAGCATCGCGTTGACGGTCTCGGCATCGAGTTCGATCAGGCCAGTTTCCACAGCGCTCATGATGGAATATCCCTCGCATCAACATCTGATTGCCGTAATAACCCATGCGCGCCCCGGCATTCAATACAAATCAACGCTGTGGTTTCGCGGATAGCCGGCGTATTACGTCATTTTTGTGTATAAGGCGCCTCTCATTGACTCGCGCGGGAGCCCTCCCTATCCTCCGCGCCGCCATGCGCCGCGCATTCCTGATCATCGCCCTGCTGCTGGCCGCCCTCCCCGCGAAGGCGGCCGAGCCGATCTATGTCGGCCAGGTGCCGCTGCTGCCGCTGCCCGAGGGCGACCAACCCGACATCGAGGCGCTGGTCGGGGCCAACTGGAAGGCCTATTGGCATGCGTCGGGCGAGCATGGGCTGACCCGCGACAACATCCGGGTCGGCCGCTTCGACTTCGACGGCGACGGCCGCGCCGAGCTGGTGCTGATGATCGACAAGGACAGCTGGGTCGGGGAGAACGGCAAGCCGCTGATGGTGGCCGGCTGGACCAAGAAAGGCTGGCTGCCCATCGGCTGGGGCTGGGGCGACGAGGACAACGTCTTCGTCAGCCGCGAGACCATCGGCGGCTGGCACAGCATCGACACCGGACGCAACCTGATGCGCTGGACCGGCAAGGCCTATCAGCTGGTGGAAAAGCCGGACTGAGGGTTAAGCCCCCACCCCTGCCCTCCCCCACCTGCGGCGGGGGAGGGAGAATTCCATACCCACGACACGTCATCCCGGCCAAGCGCAGCACGACCCGGGATCCATGCGCCGGGCGGCGAACAGCCCCCACCCCTGCCCTCCCCCACCTGCGGCGGGGGAGGGAGTTTTGGGATGCGCGCCATTACCCCCTCCCCCAGCCTGCTGGGGGAGGGTCGGGGTGGGGGCTGTCGCCGGAGGGGAATTACTTGTTGTAGGACCGCGCCCGCAGCAGATGGTCGGCGAGCACGCAGGCCAGCATGGCCTCGGCCACCGGCACGGCGCGGATGGCGACGCAGGGGTCGTGGCGGCCCTTGGTGATGACGTCGACCGGATTTCCGGCCAGATCGACGCTCTTCTTGGGGATCAGGAGCGAGCTGGTGGGCTTGACCGCCAGACGCACCACGATGTCCTGGCCGGTGGACAGGCCGCCGAGGATGCCGCCGGCATGGTTGGACAGGAAGCGGACGCTGCCCTTCCTGCGGCCGGGCACCATCTCGTCGGCGTTCTGGTCGCCGGTAAGCGCGGCGGCGCCGAAGCCCTCGCCGATCTCGACGCCCTTGACGGCATTGATGCTCATCATCGCCTTGGCGATGTCGGCATCGAGCTTGTCGTAGACCGGGCAGCCCAGGCCGACCGGCACGCCCGATGCCACCACCTCGACCACACCGCCCACCGAGTTGCCGGCCTTGCGGATGCCGTCGAGGTATTCGGCCCACTTGTCCGCCGCCTCGGCATCGGGGCACCAGAACGGGTTGTTGCCGACCTGGTCCCACTTGGAGCGGCGCTTGGACACCTTGTGCGGGCCCATCTGCACCATGCGGCCGCGGATCGCCACCCCGCCCTTGACCAGATGGTCGAGCACGACGCGGGCGACGGCACCGGCCGCCACCCGCATGGCGGTCTCACGGGCGCTGGAGCGGCCGCCGCCGCGATAGTCGCGGATGCCGTATTTCTGCTGGTAGACCCAGTCGGCATGCCCGGGACGGAAGGTGGTGGCGATCTCGCCGTAATCCTTCGAGCGCTGGTCGGTGTTCTCGATCAGCAGCCCGATGGGCGTGCCGGTGGTCTGGCCCTCGAACACGCCCGACAGGATGCGGACCTGGTCCGCCTCCTGGCGCTGGGTGGTGAAGCGGTTCTGGCCCGGCTTGCGCCGATCCAGCCACGGCTGGAGGTCGGACTCGGACAGGGGCAGCAGCGACGGCACGCCGTCGACGACGCAGCCGATGGCCGGGCCGTGGCTCTCGCCGAAGGTGGTGAAGCGGAAGCTGTGCCCGAAGCCGTTGCCCGACAAGACGTCAGTCCTTGGCCACCGTGATGTCGGGGGCGTCCACCGCCTTCATGCCGACCACGTGGTAGCCGCAATCGACGTGGTGGGTCTCGCCCGAGACGCCCGAGGACAGGTCCGACAGCAGGTAGAGGCCCGAGCCGGCGATGTCTTCCAGGGTGACGTTGCGCTTCAGCGGGCTGTTGTACTGGTTCCACTTGAGGATGTAGCGGAAGTCGCCGATGCCCGAGGCGGCCAGGGTCTTGATCGGCCCGGCCGACAGGCCGTTGACGCGGATGTTCTGGCCGCCGAGATCGACGGCGAGGTAGCGCACGCTGGCTTCCAGCGCCGCCTTGGCCACGCCCATCACGTTGTAGTGCGGCATGACCCGCTCGGCGCCGTAGTAGGTCAGCGTCAAGAGCGAGCCGCCGTTCGGCATCATCGCCGAAGCGCGCTTAGCCACCGAGGTGAACGAGAAGACCGAGATGTGCATGGTCTTCAGGAAATTGTCGAGGCTGGTGTCGGCGTAGCGGCCGCGCAGTTCCTCCTTGTCGGAGTAGCCGATGGCGTGCACGACGAAGTCGAGCGAGCCCCACTCGGCCTTGAGCGTCTCGAACACCGCGTCGATCGAGGCCTCGTCACTGACGTCGCACGGCAGTACGATATCCGAGCCGATGGACTGGGCGAGCGGACGGACGCGCTTCTCCAGAGCCTCCCCCTGGTAGGTGAAGGCCAGCTGGGCGCCCTGGGCCGCCGCGGCCTGGGCGATGCCCCAGGCGATCGAGCGGTCGTTGGCGACGCCCATGACAAGGCCCTTCTTACCGGCCATCAGGGGAGCGGGAGCGGTCATGCGATCCTCTCGTAATATCTAGGGATAGGCCTTGAAAGGCGGGCGCATCCTACACGAAACATGGGATGCGGCAAAGGTTGGATGGGGGGCGTGAAACATGACGAGCACGACACTCGGGGGCCGCGGGCGCGCATGGCTGCGCTTCCTCCAATACGTGGCCAAGCGCTATATCAAGGACAGCGGATCGCGCATGGCGGCGTCGCTCAGCTACACCTCGCTGCTGTCGCTGGTCCCGCTGATGGCGGTGGCCCTGGCCATGCTGGCGGCCTTCCCGGTGTTCGACCCGGTCCGTGCCCAAATCCAGGGATGGGTGTTCCAGAACTTCGTCCCGGCGGTGGGCGAGGTGGTCCAGCAGCAGGTCAGCCGCTTCATCGCCAACGCCGGCAAACTGACCGCCGCCGGCGTGGTCGGCCTCGCCTTCACCGCCATCATGCTGCTGGTGACGATCGAGGACGCCCTCAACTGCGTGTTCCGCGTCGCCCGCGAACGCTCGCCGCTGTCCAAGCTGCTGGTCTACTGGACGGTGCTGACACTCGGCCCGCTCTTGATGGGCATGACCTTCTCGCTGCAAGGCTACCTCACCGCGGCCAGCCGCTGGGCGGTCGGCTCGGCCGGGCCGGCCGTCATCACCGCGCCGCTGCCCACCCTGCTGTCGACGCTGGCCTTCGTCGTCCTCTACGCCACGGTGCCCAACCGCCGCATCCGCCTGCCGGATGCGGCGGTGGGCGGGCTGGTGGCCGGCCTGCTGTTCGCGGCGCTGCGCTGGGGCTTCGGCATCTACATCATCAGCAGCGGCGCCTACACCAACGTCTACGGCGCGGTGGCGGCGGTGCCGATCTTCCTGTTCTGGATGTTCCTGTCGTGGACGGTGGTGCTGATCGGCGCCGAGATCACCGCGGCGCTGCCGGAGTGGCGGGCCGGCTATCATGAGGGCGACGGCCGCGGCCGCGGCGCCCGCCGCCTGACCCTGGCCCTGGAAATCCTGTCGATCGCCCATGAAGCGGCCCGCTCCGACGAAAACCGTGTGGCACGCACCGAACTTCTCCACCGCACCGCCGTGGCGGAGCGGGACCTGCTGCCGGCACTGCTGCGCCTGGTTCAGGCGGGCTACGTCGCCCCGACCACCGGCAAGCGCTACGTCCTGTCGCGAGACCTGACCACGGCCACCCTCGGCGACCTCATCCGCGCCCTCGACCTCGACCTCGAACTCGACGATGCCGTCGCCACCTGCTCGACCTGGCGCCCCGCCGCCGAGGCTCGCATCGCCGCCGCCCGGGCCGCCGCCGCCGAACGGCTGGACGTGCCCCTGGCCGAGGTACTGCGTCCCTAGTGCCTAACGGTTCAGGACCAGCCGTGCCGCGAAGGTCAGGCTGTCGGAAATCTCGCGGGTGCAGTCCCGCCGATGGCGGCAGGACGCACAATCGAGCGCGCGGGCCGGGCCCGCATGCCGGTGCAGGTTGTTGCACACGATCGACACCAGCGACAGGTGGAAGGCCTCACCGCCGGGGATGGCCGCGATCGCCCAGTGGGACTCGTCGTCCAGCGGGGGATAGCACTGGGTGTAGAGCATGCGCGCCTCGCATCGGGAGCGGAGACTCCGATGTGGGCGTTGGGGGGCGGCATTGCTTCTGGGCTCAGGGTTTATGCCGAACGCGCCCGGGATCAGGTCTGTCCTGCCTTGGTGCGCGGATCGTATCCGTTCCGGGGGCCCCACTTCTCGACGAACTTCCTGAGCTCGGCGTCGTCGTCGGGCAGCACCACCTTGAGCGTCACAAGCTGGTCGCCGCGCGCATCGCCGACGGCGATGCCCTTGCCCTTGAGGCGCAGCACCGTGCCGGTGTTGGAGCCGGGCGGCACGGTGACCGCCACCTTGCCGTCCACCGTGGGCACGGTGATCTTGCCGCCGAGCACCGCCTCCTGCAGCGACACCGGCATCTCGACCAGCACGTCGCGGTCGCGCCGGGTGAACAGCGGATCGGCCTCGACGGTGACGTCGACGAAGGCGTCGCCGGCCGGAGAGCCGGGATGGCCCTGGCCCTTGAGCCGCAACGACTGGCCGTCGGTGGTGCCGGGCGGTATCCGCATCTCGATGGTCTTGCCGGTGACCAGGGTGATGCGGCGGGTGGTGCCGGTGGCGGCCTCGGCGAACGAGACGGTGACCGGATGGCGCGCATCGCCCCCCTTGGCCGCCTTGTCGCCGCCGCCGAAGCCCCAGCGCGAGCGCCCCTTCTCCTTGCGGCGCAGCATCTCCGACAGGATGTCGTCGACATCCTCGCCGAAGCCGCCGCGGGAGCCCTGGCCGCCGCCTGCCCCCCCGCGCCAATGCGAGCGCCGCTTGGGGGCGCCGGTGGCGTCGATCTCGCCGCGGTCGTACTGGCCGCGCCGCTCGGGGTCGGACAGGAAATCGTAGGCGGCGCTGATGTCCTTGAAGCGGTCCTCGGCGCGACGGTCGCCCGGATTGCGGTCGGGATGGAGCTCGCGCGCCAGCTTGCGGTAGACCTGCTTGATCTCGTCGGCACCGGCCGTGCGCGCGACGCCGAGAACCTCGTAGGGATCCTTCACGACCCGGTTTCCCCAAACACAGAAAGGGCGGCCCCGTTCGGGCCGCCCCTCTTGTGCCAGAAAACCGCCCCTGACGCTACGCCGAGCGGTCTATCTCACCACCCGCCACGAGCCGTCGGGCTGGCGGCAGGCGGTGCCGTAGGCATGCTGGATCTGGCCGTCGATGTTCACCGAGGTCTGGTACTCGCGGCAGTAATTGCCCGCCTGGTCGGTGCCGTCGCGGGTGGCGGTGTAGGTGCCGGAATGGCCGGAATCCGGGTTGTTCCACGAGATGGACTGGCCGATCGGCGCGGTGTGCGCCCGCTCCTCGGCCCGGGCGGCATAGGCCTGGTCGGCCTTGTCGAGCGACTTGCCGACCTCGGAGCCGACGACGGCGCCGATCAGGGTGCCGAGCGCCGTGGCGGCCAGTTGGCCCTTGCCCTTGCCGAACTGGGCGCCGGCCACCGCGCCGCCGATGCCGCCGAGGACGGCGCCGCCGGTCTGCTTGGGGCCGGTATCGTTGGCGCAGCCGGCCAGCAGGGCCGCCGCCAGGGTAACAGGGAGCAGGAATTTCGCCGGTGCGTTCATGGTCTTCTTGCCTTCATTCCATCCGCGCGAGGGAGGTATGATCCGGATAGTCCGGGATTTGGACTTTTTCAGGGCGGCGTGCCGGGATAGAAACTGTCCTGGCCGGCCCCATACTAGCCGGCCCGCCCTGCAACTGCCACTGGTCAGACCGCCATGTCCGAGGTCGATCCCTACGCCCTTTTCACCAAGTGGATGGCCGACGCCGAGGCATCCGAGCCCAACGATCCCAACGCGATGGCGGTAGCCACCGTCGACCGCGAGGGCCGCCCCAGCGTCCGCATGGTGCTGCTCAAGGGCTGGGACGATCGCGGCTTCGTGTTCTACACCAACCTGGAAAGCCGCAAGGGCGAGGACCTGGCGGGCAACGCCAACGCCGCCCTGTGCCTGCATTGGAAGACGCTCCGGCGCCAGGTGCGCGCCGAGGGGCCGGCCGAGCGGGTGTCCGACGAGGAGGCCGACGCCTATTTCGCCAGCCGCCCCCGCATCAGCCAGATCGGCGCCTGGGCGTCCGACCAGTCGCGCCCGCTCGAGGGACGCTTCGAGCTGGAACGCCGCGTCGCCGAGGCGACCGCCCGCTTCGGCCTGGGAACGGTGCCGCGGCCGCAGCATTGGTCCGGCTTTCGCATCCAGCCGCGCCGCATCGAGTTCTGGCAAGATCGGCCCTTCCGGTTGCATGACCGCTTCGCCTATCATCGCGACGGCGACCATTGGCGGCTGGAGCACCTGTTCCCATGAGCCCATCCCCCAATCCCCAGGCAAGCACGACGACGGACGGAGCGGCGGCGGCGCGGGCCGAGCACGCCAACGCCCGGTTGATGCGGCTGGCGACCTACGCGTCGTCGGCGGTGGCGGTGACGTTGATCGTCACCAAGCTGGTGGCGTGGTCGATGACCGGCTCGGTGGCGCTGCTGTCGACGCTGATCGACTCGATCCTCGATGCCGCCGCTTCGCTGATGAACCTATGGGCGGTCCGCCATGCGCTCACCCCCGCCGACCGCGAGCACCGCTTCGGCCATGGCAAGGCCGAGCCGCTGGCCGGGCTCGGGCAGGCCGCCTTCATCTGCGGCTCGGGCGGCCTGCTGCTGATCGAAGCCATCGATCGCTTCTTCCATCCCCAGAGCGTCCAGCGCGGCGGCATCGGCATCGCCGTGATGGTGTTCTCGATCGTGCTGACGCTGGTGCTGGTGCGCTTCCAGAAGTACGTGGTGACCAAGACCAGCTCGGTCGCCATCTCGGCCGACAGCCTGCACTACACCGGCGACGTGCTGATCAACGGCAGCGTGATCGTCTCGCTGCTGCTGGCCATGTTCCTCGATTGGACCTTCGCCGACCCGATCTTCGCGGTGGCCATCGCCGGCTACCTGGTCTGGAACGCCTGGCAGATCGCGCTGAGCTCGCTGGACATGCTGATGGACCGGGAATTGCCGGAAGCCGAGCGCGACCGCATCCGCATCATCGCCCGCTCGCATCCCGAGGTGCGCAACATGCACGACCTGCGCACCCGCCTGTCGGGCCAGCAAGGCTTCATCCAGCTCCACCTCGAACTGGACGCCAACCTGCCCCTCTACAAGGCCCACGACATTGCCGACGAGGTGGAGAAGGCGATCATGGACGCCTTCCCCAATTTCGACGTGATCATCCACCAGGACCCGGCGGGCCTGCGGGAAAAGAACCGCCGGCGGGATGCCGACCTGCCCTAGGGGAGCGAACCCAGCGCCTGGGCCAGTTCCTGGACCCGGCGGCGGACCTCGGGATCCTGGATCCGGTAATAGGCGCGCACCAGCTCCAAGGTCTCGCGCTGGGCCATCAGGTTGTCGTCGAACACCGGCGGATCCTCGGTGGCGCGCACCATGTGGCGCGGGCTGGCAGACTCGATCCCCTCGGACATGTCCTCGAAGAAGTAGCTGACCGGAACGTCAAGCACCCGCGACAGGTCGAACAGCCGGCTGGCGCCGATGCGATTGGCGCCGCGCTCGTACTTCTGCACCTGCTGGAAGGTCAGGCCGAGCAATTCTCCCAGCTTCTCCTGGCTCATGCCCATCAACGTGCGGCGCAACCGGACCCGGGCGCCGACGTGCTCGTCGATGGGGTTGGGCCGGCCGGACGGGGTGCGGCCGCGGCTGGCTCGCCGCGATGCGCTGCCGACAACCTTGCGAGCGGGCTGGTTCATCTTCAGACTTCCTCGAACAGGCTCTGGCGAAAGAGAGCGCGTGGATGACAATTCATGGCATCAACGCCGGACTTGCCCCCCACCCGGACGTCCAAACCACGATCAGTTGGATTCAACCGAAGAATAACGTCATATTGGCTGGCGGGGTAGAGAGATGTATCGATTTGGGATGATTGGCTTTGCCGACCCGCTCTGCCAGTTCGCGACGGAGCTTGAACAGGCCGAGGGCCCCGAGGCCCGCCAGGCGTTGTTCGCGCGGACCGTCGAAGCCTACGGGGTCGAGAAGTACGCCTACCTGAACATCAGCCGCCGCTTCGCTCCCTGGCACCTGGAATCCACTTATCCCGACGAATGGCGCGACCATTACGTGGCCAGCCGCTACGACGAGACCGACGTGGTGATGACCACCGCGCGCAAGGTCACGGTGCCGTTTGCCTGGAAGCCGCTGCTGGAGATGCCGGAGACCACGCCGGCGGCGCATCGGGTGTTCGCCGAGGCGTCGGTCTTCGGCATCCGCGACGGCATGACGGTGCCGATCCATTGCGCGGACGGGTTCGCCATGATGAGCCTGGTGACCGGCGATCCCAGGCTGCTGGCCCCCGAGGCCGCCGCCGAACGCCAGGCCGTGCAGCTGATGGCGCTCTATTACCACAGCACCGTCGAACGCCAGGCCGCCCGCGAGCCCGCAGTCAGGCTGACACCGCGCGAACGCGAGATCCTCACCTGGGCGGCGCAGGGCAAGACAGGATGGGAGATCGCACAGATCCTCCATCTGGCCGAGCGCACCGTGATCTTCCACATCGAAAACGCCAAGGCCAAGCTGGGCGCCAACTCGCGTAGCCATGCCGTCGTCAGGGCGATGATGCTGGGATTGATCGCCCCCTGACAGTTCTTGCAGGTTCGGCCGTTCGGCCGGCTGGGGCACAATTGCCGGGTTCTCGACGGCACCCCAGGGAGGGGATTGGCAGTGACGGTCGTACCGTTTCCGACATCCTCATCGGCCGAGACGCGCCTTCAGGGCATCGCCTCCTGCCTCGATTACCTGGTGGCCGAAGCCGAAGCCATGGGCCTCGACCTGCTCGCCCACGTCATCGGCGTGGCGCGCGAAGAGGCCCGCGAGGAAGCCGCCAAGGCTGCCGGCGAGTAAGGGCAAGCCCCCGCCTGACGCACGGCCGTCCCGGACGGACACCATGCCCCGACATCTTCGCGATCCGCGTCGCGCCACGTGGTTGGCCGGATCGAGCCCGGCCATGGGCTCTCAATCCTGGAAAGGAAAAGGGCGCCTCGTAGTCACGAGACGCCCTTTCCACTGACGGAACGATCAGCCGATCAGCCGACGATCTCGCACTGCGAGAAGAAGAAGGCGATCTCGATATTGGCGTTCTCGAGCGAGTCGGAACCGTGCACCGAGTTGGCCTCGACCGACTCGGCGAAGTCGGCGCGGATGGTGCCGGCGGCGGCGTTGGCGGGGTTGGTGGCGCCCATGATCTCGCGGTTCTTGGCGACGGCGCCCTCACCCTCGAGAACCTGGACCACGACCGGGCCGGACATCATGAAGGCGACGAGGTCGGGGAAGAACGAGCGCTCGCGGTGGACGGCGTAGAAGCCCTCGGCCTGCTCCTTGGTCAGACGGACGCGCTTCTGCGCGACGATGCGCAGGCCGGCGTCCTCGAAGCGGGCGTTGATCTTGCCGGTCAGGTTGCGACGCGTGGCGTCGGGCTTGATGATCGACAGGGTGCGTTCGGTAGCCATGGTGTTCGAATTCCTTTCGGCGGTTGGGTCGCGCCGCGCCATCCGGGAACGGTTCCAGCCAGAGCGAAGGCGCACGCGAAAACGCCCCCGCGCGGCCGCCGCTCGGGGACGGCGGGTTATAACGCCAACGCAACGCACTGGCAAGGGGACCGATCGGGCGAGGACCCGAGGCCGCCCACCCGGCTTGGCACCGCCGGCTGCCCGTGCTAATGAGCGCGCCATGCTGCACATCAACGACCTCGTGTTCCGCTATGGCGGCCGTGTCCTGTTCGACCGGGCCACCGTGCACGTCGCCGCCGGCCAGCGCGTCGGCCTGGTCGGGCGCAACGGCGCCGGCAAGTCGACCCTGTTCCGCCTGATCCTGAACGAGATCGCCCCCGATGGCGGCGAAATCTCCGTGCGTCCCCGGGCGCGGGTCGGCCGCGTGGCGCAGGAAGCCCCGGAAGGCGAGGCGACGCTGATCGACTGCGTGCTGGCCGCCGATCTGGAGCGGGCGGCCCTGCTCGCCGAAGCGGAGATCTGCCACGACGGCCACCGCCTGGCCGAGATCCACGAGCGCCTCGCCGCCATCGATGCCCATTCGGCACCGTCGCGCGCCGCCGCCATCCTGGCCGGGCTCGGCTTCGACGCCGAGGCCCAGATGCGCGCCGTCTCGTCCTTCTCCGGCGGCTGGCGCATGCGCGTGGCCCTGGCGGCGGCGCTGTTCGCCCGGCCCGACCTGCTGCTGCTCGACGAGCCGACCAACCACCTCGACCTCGAAGCCACCTTGTGGCTGCAATCCTTCCTCGCCTCCTATCCCGGCACGCTGATCGTCATCAGCCATGACCGCGAACTGCTGAACGAGGTCGCCGACCGCATCATCCATCTCGACCAGGGCCGCCTGGTGGCCTATGGCGGCAATTACGACGCCTTCGAGCGGGTGCGCCGCGAGAAGATGGAGCTGGCGGCCAAGGCCTATTCCAAGCAGATGGAACAGCGGCGCAAGATCCAGTCGTTCATCGACCGCTTCCGCGCCAAGGCCACCAAGGCGGCGCAGGCCCAGAGCCGCATCAAGATGCTGGAACGCATGGATCCGGTGGTGCCGGTCGTCGAGGAACGCGGCATGGTCTTCGACTTCCCCGACCCGCAGCCGCTGTCACCCCCCATCATCGCCATCGACGACGGCATTGCCGGCTACGGCGAGCGCGCGGTGCTGAAGGGCCTGTCGATCCGCGTCGACATGGACGACCGCATCGCGCTCTTGGGCGCCAACGGCAATGGCAAGTCGACCCTGGCCAAGATCCTGTCCGGCCGCCTCGACCTCATGTCCGGCAAGATGCACAAGCCGCCCAAGCTCAAGGTCGGCTACTTCGCCCAGCATCAGACCGACGAGCTGGTGCCGTCGCGGACCGCCTACGACCACATGGCCGAGTTGATGAAGGATCTGCCCGAGGCGAAGGTGCGCGCGCATCTTGGGCGCTTCGGCTTCGAGCAGGAACGCGCCGACGTCAAGGTCGAGAACCTGTCGGGCGGCGAGAAGGCGCGCCTGTTGTTCGCGCTGATGAGCCGCGAGGCGCCGCACCTGATGATCCTCGACGAGCCGACCAACCACCTCGACATCGACTCGCGCGAGGCGCTGGTGGCGGCGCTCAACGCCTATGACGGCGCCGTCGTGCTGGTCAGCCACGATCCGCATTTGATCGAGCTGGTGGCCGACCGGCTGTGGCTGGTGGCGGACGGGCGGGTGCGCCCGTTCGACGGCGACCTTGCCGCTTACCGCGCCTATCTTCTGGAGCGCGCCCGCGAAGCCCGACGCGGCGACGCGGCGGCGGACAGGGGCGCCGGCGCCAGCCGCAAGGACGAACGCCGCGCCGCCGCCGAGGCCCGGGCCCAGTTGGCGCCCTTGCGCAAGAAGGCGCAGGAGGCCGAAAAGCGTCTGGAGAAGCTGCACGAGCGTCAGTCCGCGCTGCAGGCCAAGCTGTCCGATCCCAAGCTTTACGACGGCCCCGCCGACAAGGTGACCCAGCTGCAGAAGGAACTGGGCGAGGTCGAAAACGCGGTTGCCACCGCCGAGGCCGAGTGGCTGGAAGCGCACGAGGCGCTGGAAAGCGCACAAGCATCCGGGTAGGCTGTTCGCGCATATCGCGAGCATCCTGTTGAGTCACGTTAAGCCCCACGCCACAGACACCGCTCGGACAAGCCGCCCCCGGCCGCCGAGCCAGATGCGCCAAGGCCTGACCCTGCTGCTGAGCCTGGTCGCGCTGTTGTCCGTCGGCGTGGCCGCCACCTACCTCGCGAATCTTCGGGCGCGGATGGTGGCCGAGGCCAGCCAGCACGCTTCGGCGGCGGCGCGCCTGCTCGAGGAGCACGTGCTCCGCACCTTCCGGGCGACCGAGTTCCTGATCGACCAGGTCTCCGATCTGGCGCGGGAGCGATCGCTGGACGAGCTGCGCGGCGACCGCAAGGCGTGGCTGCAGCTCAAGCACCTGGCGGAGGGGCTGCCGGAACCGGGCACCTTGTGGGTCATCGGCGCCGACGGCCACGTGGTGCTCGGCTCGCTCTCTTTCCCCTTCCCGGCCAACGACGTCTCGGACCGCTACTACTACGAGGCCCATCGCCAGTCGCCCGACCGTGGCCTGGTGATCGGCCCCCTGGTCCAGGTGAAGAGCCGGGACATGCAGGCCTTCCACCTCAGCAAGCGGATCACCACCGCGGACGGCTCCTTCAAGGGGGTGGCCGCCGCCGGCATCGACCTCGGCTACTTCACCGGGTTCCACAATTCGCTGTCGCTCGGCCCCAATGCCACGATTGCCATCTTCGACGCCGAGGGCCGCGTCATCCTGCGCCAGCCGCAGCCCGAACGCTGGGTCGACCGCACCGTCGCCGGCGGACCGATCATGATGGCGGCCATGACGGAAAAGAAGGGAGTGATCACGTCGCCGTCGCCGCTCGACGGCATCGACCGGCTGGTGGCCTATCGGCGGATCGAGCCCTACGGCGTCATCGTCGCCACCGGCGTGGCGATGGACGATGCGCTCGAGGGATGGTGGGCCGCGGTCGCCGCCATGGCCAGCACCCTGGCCATCCTGGCCGCCCTTCTGGGCTCTGTCGCCGTATTCGCCTTCCGCGGCATCAACCGCGAGGAGGCCCTGCTCGCCAGCCTGGAGGCGCGGGTCGAGGAACGGACGCGCGAAGCCGAATTGCGGGCCGCCGAGGCGCGCGAGGCCAACGAGACCAAGACCAAGTTCCTGGCCGCCGCCAGCCACGACCTCCGCCAGCCGCTGCAGGCGGCGGGCATGTTCGCCGAGGTGCTGTCCGTCCGCACCGCCGACACCCCCATGTTCGCCATCGTCGACAAGCTTCGTCAGAGCATCGAGGCGACGCAGGCGCTGTTGACCACGCTGCTCGACGTCTCGACCCTGGAAGCGGGCCGCGTCGAGCCCAATGTGGGGGCCGTTCCGCTGGCGCCGCTCATGGCCAATTTGCTGGACCAGCTCGAACCGGAAGCCTCCCGCCGCCAACTGGAGCTGCGCATGGTGCCCACCGGCCTGTGGGTTAGGAGCGATCCGGTGCTGCTGGAACGGACGCTGCGCAATCTGCTGGTCAACGCGGTGGCCTATACCGGCAAGGGCAAGGTGCTGATTGGATGCCGCCGCCGCGGCAACGAGGTCGCCATCCAGGTGGTCGACACCGGCTGCGGCATTCCGGCCGACAAGCTCAACGAGATCTTCGAGGACTTCACCCGCCTGGGCGACAAGGGCAGCGGCGCCTCGCGGGGCCTGGGACTCGGACTGTCGGTGGTCCGCCGCATGACCCGCCTGATGGGCCACCGCATCGAGGTCCGCTCCACCCCGGGCAAGGGCTCGATGTTCGCGGTGGTGGTGCCGGTGGCGCGGCGCTAGTCCTTCCGCGCCAGCCGCGCCGGGATGAGACAACGCATCTGCCGACCCAGCACCTCGCGGAAGCGGGGGCTGTGCAGGCAGATGCCGCCGGCCAGGCCGACGAAGCCGCCGAGAACCGTATCGAGGAAGCGCGCCTGGATCAGCGCCGTCGGGGTCGCGTGCCCCAGGGACCCTGCCTCCGCCAGCAGGATGGTGAGCGGCGTGATGAAGATCGCGGCGAAGGTGTAGTGGCGCACCACCGCGGTCTCGACCACGAAGGTCAGGGCCATCATCACCAGCGGGATGGTCCATTTGTCCAGAGGCAGCAGCAGCACGCCCCACGACACCACCAGCCCGATGGCGGTGCCGATGACGCGCTGCACTTGCCGGTTCCACATCGCGCGCAGCGAGGCGCCCTGGATCACGGCAAGACAGCTGACCGGCACCCAATAGGCGCGCTGCAGGTCCAGAACCTGCGCCAGGGCCAGCGATATTCCGACGCACAAGCCGATCACCACCGAGTCCAACACCACGAAGTCGAAGGTGGCGGGCGGCAGCGGCGACACCGGCTTGGGCGCCCGGATGCGCAGGGTGGCCAGGCTGTAGAAGAAGGCGATCAGGCCGGCCAACAGGGTGCCCATGGCCATCAAACCGACCACCAGCGGCACCTGCAGCACCTCGATAGGGGAATAGGCCCCGATCGCGGCGGCCATGATGAAGAACAGGCTGCCGGGCATGGCCAGCACGTAGAACCGGCACACCATCGTGACCAGGATGGCGATGAAGGTCAGCACCGGCATCATCAGCAGCGGCAGAAAGTGGCTCATCACCCCCAGCGCATAGCAGGCGATCATCGCGAAGGCGCAGGCCATCAGCGACACCATGCGGTGGGACAGCGGCGTCGCCGGCAGGTAGAGGAAGACCAGGCCGCCGAGGGAGGAGACCAGCCCGTAATCGAGGTGATCGAAAGTGGCGCCCACCAGCAGCGGCAAACCGGTCGCCAGCGCGGCGGCGAACGGCATCTGCCACATCCGGTCGCTGGGCTGGATGGTCGCCAGGTGCTGCAGTTCCGTGCGCAACAGGTCTTTCAGTCGCGCCCACTTGCCGGACGGCATCACGGGTATCCTCGGAGGGGTTGGGCTCTAGCTTCTGGCCTTCTCTTCCCAGCCGCCCCGTTCGGTCTGCTGGTAATAGACCAGCTCGTGGCCGGCCGCCTTCCACACCTTCCAGCGCTCGCGCGCGGCCTGGACCGCGTCGGGATCGTTGCCGTCGAACAGGTCGAGGCAGCGGGCGTAATCGGCCACCCGCCCGGACTGGGCACCGTCGCACATCACCAGCACGGTGGCGCCGTTGGGGTTCTCGTCGGAATCGGTCAGCCAGATGGGCTGGAGGTCGGCCTCACCGTCCTTGGCCGAGCCGTGCGGCAGCCAGGAATCGGGATCCCAGGTCCACAGCCGGTCGTTGAGCGCCTCGACGCGCTCGGAACTGCCGGCCAGCACCACCACCTTCAGCCCCGCCGCCAGCGCCTTGTCGAGCAGGCGCGGCAACGCCTGTTCGAGCGGCATCTTGAGCAGGTGGTAGAAACCGATCTGGGTCATGGGGCGCCAAACATCGTCATGGCCGGGCTTGACCCAGCCATCCATCTGGATGCCCGGATCAAGTCCGGGCATGACGGATTGGGGCAGGCTGGTCAAGAACAACCTTATTCCACAGAGCGTCCGTCGTCGCGACGTGCCGTAAGGGATCCCTCGGCTTCGCCTCGGGGGTGACATGGCTAGCCGCCCGCCAGCGAATCGAACAGCCGCACGCCGAAACCGGTCGGTCCCTTGGGCGCGAGGTCGCCGTCCTCGTCGATCTCGGCGGTGCCGGCGATGTCGAGGTGGGCCCAGGCGACGCCCCGCGACACGAAATGCTGGAGGAAGCGGGCGGCATCGTCGTTGTCGGGCACCCGGCCCCAGGCGCAATTCCTGAGGTCGGCGAGTTCCGACTTGAGGTCGTCGTCGCAGGCGGCGGTCAGCGGCAGGCGCCACAGCGGCTCGGACTCCGCCTCTCCCAGCGCGATCAGCCGGCGGGCGAGGCGATCGCTGGCGGTGTAGAGCCCGGCCTTATGGCGGCCCAGCACCCGGATCACCGCCCCGGTCAGCGTGGCGGCGTCGACCAGGAGGGCCGGCGTCAGCCGCTCACAAGCCCAGGCCAGCGCGTCGGCCAGCACGAGGCGGCCCTCGGCGTCGGTGTCGACCACCTCGACGGTCAGGCCCTTGAAGGAGCGCACCACGTCGCCCGGCCGCAAGGCGCCCCCCGACGGCATGTTCTCGGCGAGCGCGAGGACGCCGCAGACGTTGGCCCGCGCCCGGCGGCCGGCCACTGCCCGCAGTGCGCCCAGGACGGCGGCGGCGCCGGCCATGTCGCCCTTCATCTGTTCCATGTGCTCGGCCGGCTTGATGGAGATGCCGCCGGCGTCGAAGGTGATGCCTTTGCCGACCAGGACCGTGGGCTTCTCGGCTCCGCCGCCCCGCCAGCGCAGCACCACCAGCAGCGGCGGGCGGGCGCTGCCCTGCCCCACCGCGGCCAGCAAGCGGCAGCCCTCGGCGGCGGGGTCGAGCACCTCGACCTCCACCCCCAGGCCGGCCAGCCGGCTTGCCGCCTCGGCCATGTCCCCGGGCCCGAGGATGTTGCCGGGTTCGGCGGTGAGGTCGCGGGCGAGCAGGACCCCGTCGGCGACGGCGTCGAGACGGGTGAAGATGTCCTGGGCGGCGATCGGGTCCGAGGCGCCGATGACCACCTCGTCCGGGCCGCCCCCCGGTTCGTCCTCGCGCGGCCGGGAGCGGTGCCGAGCCAACGGACGATAGCTACGCAGGCGCAGGCCGTAGGCGAGTTCCGCCGCCTGGGCCGCCTCCAATCCCAGGTCGATGGAAACGGCGCCCCCGCGGCATTCCGCCAGGTGCACCGCGATCGCTCCGCCCAGCCGGCGCAGCGACGCGGCATCCGGAACCGTTCCACCGCGCCCGGCGACGATCAGCCGTTCAAGCGGCGGCGGCGGGGCCGCGAAGGTCGCCACCGCACCCGGCTCATCCTTGAAGCCGGCGCGCTCCAGCAGGCCGGGCGGAGCCCGCCCGGCATCGACGACCACGATGCCGTCGCGGATCGACGGGGCGGCGACGAAGCTGATGTTCATGGATCGACCTTGTCATCTTGAGGAGCAGCGCGGCGAAGGATCTCTTTCCATCGGACGAAGATCCTTCGCCTGCGGCTCAGGATGACGGTCCGAGGCGCCTCACTTCTCCTCGTAGCAATCGGCCACCAGCCGGTCGAGCAGGCGGACGCCGAAGGCGGTCGCTCCCTTGGGGCAGGTGGCGGCGTCCTTCTTGCTCCACGCGGTGCCGGCGATGTCGATGTGGGCCCACGGCACATCGTTGGTGAAGCGCTTGAGGAACTGGGCGGCGGTGATCGAGCCGCCCTCGCGGCCGCCGACGTTCTTCATATCGGCGATGTCCGACTTGATCTGTTTGTCATAGGCCTCGCCCATGGGCAGCCGCCACACCGGCTCGCCCACCGCCTTGCCGGCCGCCGTGATGCGCTCGGCGAGCTGGTCGTCGCTGGCGAACAGACCGGCGTACTCGTTGCCGAGCGAAATGATGATGGCGCCGGTCAGAGTCGCGAGGTCGATCATGAACTTGGGCTTGAAGCGGTCCTGGCAGTACCACAGGGCATCGGCCAGCACGAGGCGGCCCTCGGCGTCGGTGTTGATGACCTCGATGGTCTGGCCCGACATGGAGGTGACCACGTCACCGGGACGCTGGGCGGTGCCCGACGGCATGTTCTCGACCAGGCCGACGATGCCGACCGCGTTGACCTTGGCCTGGCGCCCGGCCAGCGCCTTCATGGTGCCGATCACCGCGCCGGCGCCGGCCATGTCCCACTTCATGTCCTCCATGCCGCCGGCCGGCTTGATGGAGATGCCGCCGGTGTCGAAGGTCACGCCCTTGCCGACGAAGGCCACCGGAGCGGCGTCCTGGTCCTTGGCGCCCATCCAGCGCATCACCACGAGCTGGCTCTCGCGGTCCGAGCCCTGGCCGACGCCCAAGAGGGAGCCCATGCCGAGCTTCCGCATCTGCTTCTCGCCCAGCACCTCGACGTCGACGCCGACCTCGGCCAGCTTCTTGGCCTCCTCGGCCAGGCTTTCCGGATGGATGATGTTGGCGGGCTCGCTGACCAGGTCGCGGGTCAGCATGACGCCCTCGGCCACCTTGTCGAGCACCCCGAAGGAGGCCTTGGCGGCGGCGTGGTCCTCGGTCATCACCGTCAGCTTCTTCAGCGACGGCTTGTCTTCCTTCTTTTCCTTGGTGAAGTACTTGTCGAAGCGATAGCCGCGCAGGCGGGCGCCGAACGCCACGTTAGCCGCGAAATCGGCGGCGGAGATCTTCGCCTTGGGCAGCGGGTCGAGGGCGATGGCGACGTTGGCGTCACCCGCGTTCATCAGCGCGCCGACGGCGCCGCCGCCCAGCGCCTGCCCAGCCTGGGCATCGAGCGCGTCCGCCTTGCCGAGACCGACGAGCAGGACCCGGTTGACCTCGAGCCCGGCCGGCGCCAGCAGCAGCAGGGTCTGATCCTTCTTGCCTTCGAACCGGCTGGCGGCGATGGCACGGCTGAGCGCCCCGCCCGCCTGCTTGTCGAGCTGCTCGGCAGTGGGGGTGAGCTTCTTGCCCTCCAGTACGCCGACGACGATGGCCCCCTCGGTGGGGACCTGGGGCTTGGCGAACGCGATCTTCATGTTGTTGGATCCTTGTCGAGGAAGAATGCGCTAAACGATCCCTCCAAGATAGCGATCCCTGGCGCGAAGGGAAGCCTTGGCGCTAGCTGCCCGCGGTCTGCTCGACCTTGGCCGTATCGCCTTCCATTTCGGCGATGGGGTGGCGCATGGCGAGGAAGACCAGGCCGCCGGGAAGCGCGGCCACCATCGTCACCAGGCCGAACAGGACCGACAGCACCACCGACGAGGTGCCGGACACGCCCACGAAGGCGAAGGCGGTGACCATGGCGCTTTCCCGCACGCCCCAGCCGGCGATGGAGATCGGCAGGGTGATCACCAGGATCACCGGCGGCACCAGCACCAGGCAGTCGAGCACATGCAGGTCGATGCCGAGGCCGACCGCCAGCACGTAGACGGCCAGCGACAGGTTGACGTGCCCGACCAGCGCCACCGCCAGGGTCCCCAGGCTCCAGCCGGGATGGAAGAACAGGCGGCGGGTGTCGGTGGCGAGGTGGACCAGCCAGCGCACCACCTTCCAGCGGTGCAGCGCCACCGGCAGGCGGTCGAGCGTCGCCAGCACCAGGATGCCGAGGGTGGCCACCGCCATCAGCACCGGAAACACCCACACGCCGGGCAGGTCGGGAACGCGGGTGAGCAGGATCGGCTGGGTCAGGCAGACCAGCAGCACCAGCCCGTAGACCGTCGAGGCGCGCTCCAGCATGACGCTGTTGATCGCGGCGTGGAGTTCGAGCCCGGACCGGCGGGCGAACCACATGCGCACCGCGTCGCCGCCGACCGCGCCGGGCAGCACGATGGAGAAGAACACCCCGATGTAATAGACGCCCAGCGTCTTCAGGGGATCGAGGCGGGCCGACAGGGCGCGGACCACCATGCCCCAGCGCAGGGCGCCGAGCGCGGTCTGCACCACCATGAGCGCGACGGAGGCCGCCAGCATGAGCGGGTCGAGCGCCTGCGCCCGCGCCCAGGCGTCGGCGAAATCGATCCCGGACAGCACCCAGGCGATCAGCCCGAACGACAGCCCCCCTTTGATCACCCAAGGCAGCCAGCGCTTGACCATCATCACCCGGATCGGCCCGTGGAAAGTGGGCGAAGCTTTATCAGGAAAAGCGGCACGGGTGAACTCACGCCGACAGGCGCCCCTTCATTTCCTCGATGGCCGCCTTGAGGGTCGCGGCGTCCACCGGCTTGTGCACCAGGAAGAAGCCGCTCTGCTTGCACTCGGCCAGACGGTCGGGGCTGGTATCGCCGGTGAGGACCACCGCGGGGATCGACAGCCCGCACACGCCGTGGACGTCGCGGATCACCTTGACGCCGGTCTCGTCGCCCCGCAGCCGGTAATCGGCGACGATGATGTCGGGGGCCCGGCTGCTGCCGCTGACCAGGCCGACGGCATCGTCGCCGCTGTCGGCGGCCAGCACCTCCCAGCCCCATCCCTCCAGCATCGAGCGCAGGCCGAGGAGCACCAGCGCCTCGTCCTCGACCACCAGGGCCAGGCCGTTGCCGCGGAAGGCGAGTTCCCTGGCCTCGTTGACCCGCGCCGAAAGCGGCGTGGCGGCGCGGCGCGGCTTGGTTACCGGCACGACGACCGAGAACACGCTGCCCCGGCCGGCGGTGGAGCGCACCGAAATCGGGTGGCCGAGCAGACGCCCCAGGTGACGCACGATGGCGAGGCCCAGCCCCAATCCCTTGGCGCGGTCGCGCTCGGGGTTGCCCAACTGGACGAATTCGTCGAACACCGTGTCGAGCTTGTCGGCGGGAATGCCGGGCCCGGTGTCGACCACCTCGATGCCCAGGTCGTCGCCACGGTGGCGGCAGCCGAGCAGGACGGTCGCCCCGGAACCGGTGTACTTGATGGCATTATCCAGGAAGTTGCGCAGGATGCGCTCCAACTGGCTGAGGTCGCTGCGCACCCACGCGGTGGAGGGAACGTAACGCAGGATGATGCCCCGCGCCTCCGCCGCCGGCCGGTATTCCGCCACCAGGCGGTCCAGCAGGGTCGCGACCGGGAAAACGCTGATGAGAATCTCGACTACGCCGGCATGCAGGCGGGAGATGTCGAGCAACCCGTCCAGCAGCATCTTGAGGGCATCCATCCCGCTTTGCATGCTGGCCACCAGTGGGGCGGCCGGGTGCCCCTTCAGCTTGGTCGCCAGCACCTCCTGGAAAAAGAACAGGGACTGGACCGGCTGGCGCAGGTCGTGGCTGGCCGAGGCCAGGAACTGCGATTTCGCCAGGTTGGCCCGCTCGGTCTCCTCCTTGGCGGTCAGCAGGGCGTCGGCGGCCTCGCCCAGGGCGGCGGCAACCTCGTCCACCTCGAGGACGCCGGTCTCGTCGACCTCGACGCGCTGCCCGCCGCCCAGACGATGGGCGGCCGGCACCAGCGCGGTGATCGCCCGCGAGATGTCGCGCCCGATATTGGCCGCGAGGGCGACGCCCGCCGCCAGCAGCAGCACCGCCACGGCCAGGAACAGCAGGATGGTCTTGTAGACCGAGGCGGTCAGCTCCTTCATCGGCACGCCGATGGCGAAGTGCCAGCCGTACTTGGGGGACCGGCTGAACGCGACCCGCGTGTCGACGCCCTCGCGGGTGGCAGCGTCGAGGATACCGTCGGCCGAGGTTTTCATCGCCGCAAGCAGCGGGCGGACCGGCCGCTGGCCGATGGCATTCTCGCTGTCCAGGGAGCGGGCGACGATTGTCCCGTTGGTGTCGAAGGCGGCCAGCAGCCAACTGGCCGGCACGCCGGGCGGATGGGCGAGCTTCTGCAAGGCCGCCGGATCGACGCCCATGGCCAGTCCGTAGATGACCTTGTCGTCCGCACCGAAGACGGGGACCATGACCGCCAAGGTCGGCCTGCGGGTGACCGGGCCGAAGAACAGGTCGGTCACCGCCGCATTCTTCGTCTCGGCAACCCGTTTCACCGCGTCGAAGGGCGGCGAGCCGGCGGCATGGCGCGGCAGCGGTTCCCCGAACCCCCGCAGGGTGTTCACCAGCTGGCGCCCCTCCAGGTCCATCAGCACGATCCACATGCCGTCGGTCCTGACGGCGCGGGAGGCCTGGCCCCAGAACGCCGCGAGGTCGCCGGTCTGCAGCGACGGCGAGGTGGCCAGCGCTTCCATCTGCCGCACCACCACGTCGAGCTCGACGTCCATGGACTGCGCGAGCGCCTGGGTGGTGTGCAGCAGGTTTTCCTCGGACCGCTCACGCTCGTGGGCGTACGAAAACACCACCGCGATCGCGCAGGCGATCACCGCCGGCATCAGCAGGCTGAAGGTAAGCAGGAACAGACGGCGCCGGACGGGCATTACACGGGAGACCGGACGATGGGAGTAGCCGGACCATAGCCTATTTGGCCAGGCCGCGACGCCGCAACAAAGTGGTGCTATGTCAAATGGCTAGGCGGACGGGCAGGCGCTTGCGGCCCCAATCCCCCGGTTTGGGCTCGAACACCCCGGCCAGCGGCTGCCCGCAATCGGGGCAGCGGCCGTCCGGGGTGACGCGCCATGCCGTCAGCTCATACCAGTCGCGGCCGATGAGAAGGGCCCCGCAGCCGTGGCACCAGGTGCTGCCGCCGTTCGCGTCGTGGACGTTGCCCGTATAGACATGGCGCACCCCGTTGGCCCTGGCGAGCGACCGGGCGCGCGACAGTGTCGAGGATGCCGTGGGGGGCGAGGCGGACATCCTCCAGGCGGGGTGGAAAGCTGTGAAATGTAACGGCACGTTGGGGCCGAGCGATTCGGCCACCCAGCGGCTGAGTGCGTCGATTTCGGCGTCGGAGTCGTTCTCGCCCGGAATGAGAAGCGTGGTGATCTCGAACCATACGTTTGTGTTCCGCTTCAGATGAATGAGGGTGTCGAGCACCGTCTGCAGGTGCCCGCCGCACAAAGTCCGGTAGAAGTCCTCGGAGAACGCCTTGAGGTCCACGTTCGCCGCATCCATGTGCGCGAAGAATTCCTCGCGCGCGCCTTCGGCCACGTATCCCGCCGTGACCGCCACGGTCTTGATGCCCCGGGCCCGGCAGGCCTTGGCCACGTCGACCGCGTATTCCAGGAAGATCACTGGATCGTTGTAGGTGAACGCCACCGACCGGCAGCCCAGGCGCTCGGCCGCGGCGGCGATGGCCTCGGGATCGGCCTGGTCGTTGAGGCGGTCGATCTCACGCGCCTTGGAGATGTCCCAGTTCTGGCAGAACTTGCAGGTCAGGTTGCAGCCCGCCGTCCCGAACGAGAGGATCGGGGTGCCGGGCAGGAAATGGTTGAGGGGCTTCTTCTCGACGGGATCGACGCAGAAGCCCGAGGACCGCCCGTAGGTGGTCAGCACCATGCGGTCGCCGGAGCGCGCCCGCACGAAGCACAATCCGCGCTGGCCCTCATGCAGCTTGCAGAACCGCGGGCAAACGTCGCACTGGACGCGGCCGTCGTCGAGCCGATGCCAGTACCGTCCCGGGAAATGCGACCCCTGAACCTCATGCTCCATGCCGATGAAGGTACGCCTTAGGCGATACCCCTTCAACCGGTGCATGGCCGGACCTCCTCCCTCGAATAGGCTTACCTCCTTGGACGCTTTACAGCGGGCCATCCCAGGGGGTTACCTAGAAAGAAGTATTTCCGGAGGTTCGATGTCCGCCATCCGTCCGACCGCGGTCGCCGGCGCCTTCTATCCGGCCGACCCCACCGAGCTGCGCACGCAGGTCGAGGCCCTGCTCGCCCAGGCTCGTGCCGCCCTCGGCACGGACGGGCGGGTGCCCAAGGCGCTGATCGCCCCGCATGCGGGTTACGTCTATTCCGGCGCCGTCGCCGCCAGCGCCTATGCCCGGATCCTGCCGGCGCGCGGCAAGATCACCCGGGTGGTGCTGCTGGGACCGTCGCACCGGGTGGCCTACCGCGGGCTGGCTTTGGGCAGCGCCGACGAATGGGCGTCGCCGCTCGGGCCCGTGGCGATCGACCGCGCCGCCGTCGAGGGCCTGAAGCGCCTGCCGCTGGTCGGCGAGCTCGATCAGGCGCACGCCCAGGAGCATTCGCTGGAGGTCCACCTGCCGTTCCTGCAGGCAGCCCTCGGCGAATTCCAACTGGTGCCGATCGTGGCCGGCGAGGCCCCCGCCGAAGCGGTGGCAACCGTGCTCGACGCCGCCTGGGGTGGCCCCGAGACCCTGATCGTCGCCTCGACCGACCTCTCCCACTACCTCGACTACGAGGCCTGCAAGGGCGCCGACGCCAGGACCGTCGCCGCCATCGAGAAGATGGACTGGCGCGCGCTCGGACGCGATTCCGCCTGCGGACGGGTGCCGGTCAGCGGGTTGCTGTTGGCGGCCCGCAAGCGCGGCATGGACATCGCCACCCTCGACGTGCGCAATTCCGGCGATACCGCCGGGCCGAAGGACCGGGTGGTCGGCTACGGCGCCTGGGCGCTGTTCGAACGCCCGGGAGAGGCCGAGGCGATCGAGGGGGCGGAGGCCATCCGCGCCGCCGGCGAAGCCCTCCTCACCCTGGCGCGGGACTCCATCGAATTTGGCCTCGCCAACGGCCGACCGAAGGCGGCCGGCTACACGGCGGGCATGCCCGGCATCCTGGGGGCGCCCGGGGCGGCCTTCGTCACCCTCACCCGGGATGGCCGCCTGCGGGGCTGCATCGGCTCGCCGAACGCCTGGCGGCCGCTGATCGAGGACGTGAGCGAGAACGCCTTCAAGGCGGCCTTCCGCGATCCGCGCTTTCCGCCCCTGACCGCCGGTGAGCTGGACGGCCTGGAGGTGTCGCTGTCGGTGCTGACCCCCCCGGTCGCCATGGCCTTCGCCGACGAGGCCGACCTGCTCGGCCAGCTCCGCCCCCGCATCGACGGTCTGATCATCGAGGACAGCGGGCGGCGCGCCCTGTTCCTGCCCTCGGTATGGGGGCAGATACCCGACCCGCGGCTGTTCCTGGCCCACCTCAAGCAGAAGGCCGGCCTGCCCGCCGACCACTGGTCCCCCAGCTTCCGCGCCGCCCGTTTCCAGGCTGTGGAGGTCGGCAAGTGAGCGGCGCCAGCCCCTGGCTGGCCGAGTTCCTCGCCGAGATCGAGGACGACCGCCGCCAATTGGCCGACGCCCGCCGCCAGCGCGCAGGCGGCCCGTGGTCCTACGAGCGCGCGGTCGAGCGCACCAAGCACTTCTACCGCGAGCGCATCACCGCCTTCGCCGTCTGCGGCAGCGTCACCGAGCGCGAGCGCGACGAACTGTTGGCACGGGTGGAGGCGATCGGCTAGGGTCGCCGCCATGCCGACTCCCGCTTCTCTGATCGCCGCCCTGGAAGACGTCGCCCGCCAAGCCGGTGCGATCATCCTCGATATCTACAACAGCGACTTCGCCGTCGAGCGCAAGGGCGACGATTCGCCGGTGACCGAGGCGGACCGCCGGGCGGAAGCCGTGATCCTGCCCCGCCTCGCCGAGCTCACCCCCGCCATCCCGGTGGTCGCCGAGGAAGAAGCCGCCGCCGGCCGCATCCCCCAGATCGGGGACACCTTCTGGCTGGTCGACCCGCTGGACGGCACCAAGGAGTTCGTCAAGCGCAACGGCGAGTTCACCGTCAACATTGGCCTGATTTCCGGCGGCGTGCCGGTCGCCGGCGTGGTGTACGCCCCCGTCCTCGACCTGATGTGGTCGGGCGCCGACCGGACGGCGACCAAGGTCGGCGCCGACGGCGTGCGCCACCCCATCGCCTGCCGCCCGGTTCCGGCCACCGGCGCCGTGGTGCTCGACAGCCGCTCGCACCGCGCGCCGGCCGAACTCGAGGAGTTCGTGGCGAGGCTTCCCGGCGCCACCGTCGACTTCGCCGGGTCCTCGCTCAAATTCTGCCGCGTCGCCGAGGGCTCGGCCGACTTCTATCCCCGCTTCGGCCCCACCTGCGAATGGGACGTCGCCGCCGGCCACGCCGTGCTGGCCGCCGCCGGCGGCGAGGTGGTGACCCTGGACGAACGGCCCTTCCCCTACGGCAAGGCCCCGCGCTTCCTCAATCCCGGCTTCCTCGCCCGCGCCAGGCGCTGATCCCGCGCGCGGCACCGCACGAGGTCCCTCCTCCCTGCGGTCGTCGGGATGACGGAGTAAGGGGCGGTCACCGGGATGACATCGCCGGCCGATCGTCATATCTTCCCGCCATGACCACCACCGCCGCTTCCACTCCGCGCGTGCTTGCCCCATCCGACGACACCATCGCCGAGGCCGGGCGCCTGCTGCGCGACGGCTGGCTGGTCGCCTTCCCCACCGAGACCGTCTACGGCCTGGGGGCGGACGCCACCAACGACCGCGCGGTGGCCTCCATTTTCGAGGCCAAGGGCCGGCCGAGCTTCAATCCGCTGATCGTCCACGTCGCCCGCCCCGGCGACACCGAGCCGCTGGTGGCGGTGGACGCGCGCGCCCGCAAGGTGATGGAGCGGTTCTGGCCGGGGCCGTTGACCCTGGTGCTGCCGCGCGGCAAGCGCTCGCCGGTGTCGCTGCTGGCCTCCGCCGGCCTCGACACCATCGCGGTGCGCATGCCCGACCATGCCGTGGCCCGCGCCCTGATCGAGGCGGCCGGCCGGCCGCTGGCGGCCCCGTCGGCCAACCGCTCGGGTGCGGTCAGCCCCACCGCCGCCGCCCATGTCGCGGAATCGCTCGGCGGCCGGGTGTCGATGATCCTCGACGGCGGCGCCTGCCGTGTCGGCGTCGAATCCACCGTGCTCGACCTCAGCGAGGACCGCCCCACCCTGTTGCGTCCCGGCGGCGTGCCGGTCGAGGCGCTGGAGCAGGCCCTGGGCACCGAGATCCGCCGCGCCGCCCACGACCCGGATGCGCCCAAGAGCCCCGGCATGCTGGAAAGCCATTACGCCCCGGGCCTGCCGGTGCGGCTGGGCGCCTGCTCACCGCGTCCCGGCGAGGCGCTGCTGGCCTTCGGGCCGGCGCCGGCCGACGCCACGCTCAACCTCTCCGCCGCGGGCGACCTCGCCGAGGCGGCGGCCAACCTGTTCGCCATGCTGCGCGCCCTGGACCGCCCCGGCTTCACCGGCATCGCGGTCATGCCCATTCCCGACCACGACCTGGGGCTGGCCATCAACGACCGGCTCCGCCGCGCCGCCGCTCCCCGGAGGCAGCCGTGACCGGCGCCGACCTTGCCGACCGGCTGGCACGGATCGTCGGAGCGGCCAACGTGCTGACCGGCGCCGACCTCTCCCCCTATCTGACCGAGGAGCGCGGCCTCTATCAGGGGGCCGCCCTGGCGGCGGTGCGGCCGGGCTCCACGGCGGAGGTCGCCGAGGTGGTGCGCCTGCTCGCCGCCGACGGCATCGCCATCGTGCCCCAGGGCGGCAACACCGGCCTGTGCGGCGGCGGCGTGCCCGACGGCCGCGCCGTCGTGGTCTCGACCGAGCGGCTCAACCGCATCCGCGCCCTCGACCCCGCCAATTTCACCGTCACCGCCGAGGCCGGCTGCGTCCTGGCCGCGGTGCAAACGGCCGCCGAGGAGGCGGGATGCCTGTTCCCGCTGTCGCTCGGCGCCGAAGGCAGCTGCCGCATCGGCGGCAACCTGTCCACCAACGCCGGCGGCGTCAACGTGCTGCGCTACGGCAACGCGCGCGAGCTGGTGCTGGGGCTCGAGGTGGTGCTGCCGGACGGCCGGGTGTGGGACGGGCTCAAGGCCCTGCGCAAGAACAACACCGGCTACGACCTCAAGCACCTGTTCGTCGGCGCGGAAGGCACGCTGGGGATCATCACCGCGGCGGTGCTCAAGCTGTTCCCGCGCCCCAGTGAAACCGCCACCGCGATGGTGGCGCTCGCCTCGCCGGCCGCCGCCACCGAGATCCTGTTCCGGGCCCGCCAGGCCTCGGGGGACGCGGTGACCGCCTGCGAACTGGTGCCGCGCCTAGGCCTGGACCTGGGCCTGGCCCATGTCCCGGGGGTCCGCGACCCGTTCGCCGCACCCCATCCCTGGTACCTGCTGATCGAGCTGTCGTCCTCGCGGCCCGGCGGATTGCGGGATGCGCTGGAGACCGTCCTTGCCGGCGCCATCGAAGCCGGCCTGGCCATGGACGCGGTGCTCGCCGAAACCGGAGCCCAGGCCGACGCGCTGTGGCGCATCCGCGAGGCAGTGCCGCGGGCCCAGAAGAAGGAAGGCGGCTCCATCAAGCACGACGTCGCCGTCGCCACCAGCCGCGTGCCGGAATTCATCGCCCGCGCCACCCCGGCGGTCGAGGCCGCCCTGCCCGGCGTGCGCGTGGTCGCCTTCGGCCATCTCGGCGACGGCAACATCCACTTCAACCTCACCCAGCCCAAGGGCGCCGACAAGCCGGCCTTCCTCGCCGAGTGGGCGCGCATGAACCGCATCGTCCACGACATCGTCGCCGAGATGGACGGCAGCATCTCGGCCGAACACGGCATCGGGCGGCTGAAGACGGCGGAGATGGCGCGCTACAAGTCCGAGGTCGAACTGGACCTGATGCGCCGGATCAAGGCCGCGCTGGACCCGGCGGGCATCATGAACCCGGGCAAGCTGCTTCCATAGCGCCCCCAGCATACCCCTATGCGTCGGCAATGCTTGACGCTGCCGCCTCTTCCTCCGTTACCCTGTTGCGCCAACGATAAGAACGGAGCGCATCATGCCGACCTTCCAGCCCGCAATCCGCGACATGGCCTTCGTCATCGAGGAGGTCGCCGACCTGGGCGCGATCACCGCGCTGCCCGGTTGCGAGGAGGCCACCCCCGATCTGGTCGAGGCCGTGCTGGAGGAGGCGGGCAAGTTCGCCGCCGGCGTGCTGGCGCCGTTGAACCCGGTCGGCGACCGGCAGGGGTGCCGCCTCGCCAACGGCACGGTCTCCACCCCCGACGGGTTCGCCGATGCCTACCGTCAGTTCGTCGAGGGCGGCTGGAACGCGGTGCCGTTCGACCCCGATTGGGGCGGCCAGGGCCTTCCCTGGCTGGTGGCGACAGCCATCCAGGAGATCTGGCACGCCGCCAACATGGCCTTCGCCCTGACCCCCATGCTCACCCAGGGCGCGGTCGAGGCGATCTCGACCCACGGCTCGGACGAGTTGCGCAGCACCTACCTGTCGAAGCTGGTGTCCGGTGAATGGACCGGCACCATGAACCTGACCGAGCCGTCGGCCGGTTCGGACGTCGGCGCGCTCAGGACCAAGGCGGTGCGCCAGCCCGACGGCACCTACCGCATCACCGGGCAGAAGATCTTCATCACCTCGGGCGACCACGACCTGGCGGAAAACATCGTCCACCTCGTTCTGGCCCGCCTGCCCGATGCCCCGGCCGGGGTGAAGGGCATCTCGCTGTTCGTGGTGCCCAAGTTTCTGGTCAACCCCGACGGCAGCCTGGGCGCGCGCAACGACGTCGCGTGCATCAAGCTCGAAGAGAAGATGGGCATCCACGGCAGCCCGACCTGCGTGATGGCCTACGGCGAGCACCAAGGGGCGATCGGCTGGCTGGTCGGCGAGGAGAATCGCGGCCTGGCCTGCATGTTCACCATGATGAACAACGCCCGCCTGTCGGTCGGCCTGGAAGGCGTCGCCCAGGCGGAGCGCGCCACCCGCAAGGCGGTGGCCTACGCCAAGGAGCGCGTGCAGGGGCACGGCCCCGGGCGGCACGACCACGTGGCCATCATCCACCACCCCGACATCCGCCGCATGCTGATGACCGCCAAGGCGATGACCGAGGCGACCCGGGCGCTGGCCTACTGGGTCTCGGGACGGATCGACATCGCCCACCGCCACCCGGACGCCGCCGAGCGCGCCCGCGCGCTGGCCATGGTCGAACTGTTGACGCCGGTGGTGAAGGCGTGGAGCACCGACACCGGCGTGCGCGTCGCCGACATGGCGGTGCAGGTGTTCGGCGGCATGGGCTACGTCGAGGAGACCGGGGTGGCGCAACACCTGCGCGACGCCCGCATCGCCCCCATCTACGAGGGCACCAACGGCATCCAGGCCATGGATCTGGTCGCGCGCAAGCTGCTACGCGACAACGGCCAGTCGTTTGCCGGGCTGGTCGCCCAGATCCGGGCCATCGACGCCGAGTTGGCCGAGGCCGGCGACGCCCTGGCGGTCGTGCGGCGCCGGCTGGGCGCCGCCGTCAGCGCCGCCGAGGCCGCCGCCAAGGTCATCCTGGACGGCCACCACCACGACCTCTACCTGGCCGGCGCGGTGGCCGCCCCATTCCTGGAGCTGGTCGGCATCACCGCCGGCGGCTGGCTGATGGCCAAGGCGGCGCTGGCGGCCCGCCGCAAGCTGGCGGCCGGGACGAGCGACCCCGACTTCCTCGACGCCAAGGTCGCCACGACCCGGTTCTACGCGGACACGGTGCTGACGCGGGCCGGCGGTCTGCTGGCGCAGGTCGAGGCGGGATCGGCGGGGGTTATGTCCCTTGGCGAGGACCAGTTCTAGGACCTCAGTTTCCCTTTGGCCGGGCACGGTGGGATCTCTATAATCCCGCCGATGTCGGGGATAACGCGCTACATCCTGCGTCAACTGGTGGTCGGGACGATCTTCGTCGCCGTCGCGCTGACCTGCGTCCTGTGGCTGACGCAGTCCTTGCGCTTCGTCGAAATGATCGTCAACAAAGGCCTGTCGGTCGGCGCCTTCCTGCAAATCACGGTCTTGTTGCTGCCCAGCTTCCTGATCGTGGTTGTTCCGATTTCCCTTTTCGCGGTGGTGCTTTTCACCTACAACAAGCTCAATTCCGACCGGGAGCTGGTGGTGATGCGCGCGGTCGGCCTGTCCCACTGGGCATTGGCGCGTCCGGCGTTGATACTGGCGGGCGTGGCCACCGTGGCCGGCTACCTGATGACCTGCTGGATCATCCCCGAGTCGGTGCAGAGCTTCCGCGAGATGCAGTGGCACGTCCGCAATGACGTTACCGGAATCCTGCTGCAGGAAGGGGCGTTCAACAAGTTCGGCCAAGGCCTGACGATCTACATCCGGTCGCGCGACGCCAATGGCGAATTGCTGGGGATCCTGGTGCACGACAAGCGCAACCTCCAGAAGCCGGTGACCCTGATGGCGGAGCGCGGTGCGCTGGTCTTCACCGAAACCGGTCCGCGCGTGCTGATGGTCAACGGCAACCGGCAGCAGGTGACCGAGGGCACGGGGCGATTGTCTCTCTTGTACTTCGACAGCTACACCGTCGATCTTGCCTCGGCCGCCGGCGACAACGGACAGCGTTTCCGCGACGCCCGTGAAATGTCGATGACCGAGCTGATGCAGGCCAAGCAGGCGCAGCTCGGCGCCAAGGATTACCGCCGGGCCAAGGTCGAGCTCCACCAACGGCTGACCAATCCGATCAACCACATCGGCTTCGCCCTGATCGCGCTGGCCTGCCTGCTTACCGCCGGTTTCGACCGCCGCGGTCAGACCCGTCAGGTGATGACGGCGGTGGGATTGATGGTGATGGCGCAGGCGGTGGCCCTGGGCGCCGGCAACCTCGCCTCGGCCAATCTGGTGTTCGTCCCGCTGATTTACTTGTCGACCCTCGTCCCGGTGGCGCTGGGCGCCTGGTATCTCCACAACCCTCCCCGCCTGCGGTTCCCACGTCGCACGGCGGCGCCACAGTCGGCCTAGGGAGAACCAGCGCCGTGCTCACTCTCCGCCGCCTCCTCCTTGTCACGGTCGCAAGCTGCACGCTCGCCGCACAGGATGCGCGCGCCCAGGTCAACTCGGCCGATATCGGCGGCTGGGGCGATGCCTGGGGCGAGGAGATCGCCCCGCAGCCAATTCCGGCGCGCACTGCCGCGGCGCCTGCGGCTGCGCCGGTCGCCTTGTCCCCGGCACCGGCACCGGCTGCCCCACGGCCGGGCCCGAAGGCCTCGGACCTCATGGGCTGGGGCGACGCATGGGGAGACGAGGCACCGGCACCGGCCCCGTCCAGGCAGGCGCCCGCCGTCATTACCGCGTCTCCGCCGCGCACGGAGCCCGCCGCCCCGGTCCCGGCCGCACCTCAGCCTGTTTCCTCGTCAGCCAGCCGTGCCCCGGCGCCGTCCGACCTCGGCGGCTGGGGCGAGGCATGGAGCAAGGATCGGCCGGCGACCGCCGCTCAGGCATCGCCCGAGGCCACACCGCTGCGCGTTGCCGCCGAGTTGCCGCCCCAGATGGGACCGGTCGACGTCACGCCCCCGGCACCGCCAGCTGCGGCCCCGCAGCGGTCCAAACCGGCCGCGGCCGGCCAGGCCGACCGGCTGCCGCGCGCCGGAAGCCTGCCCTCGGAAAACGAGCCGGTGCAATTGACCGCCGACCAGATCGTCCATGACCGGGAACTCGGCGTGGTCACCGCGCGCGGGCGCGTGGAGATCGTCCAGGCGGGGCGGACGCTGGTTGCCGATGCGGTCAGCTACAATCTGAAGCAGGATGTGGTCAACGCGTCGGGCAACGTGAGCGTGCTCGAGCCGAACGGCGAGGTCATGTTCGCCGACTACTTCGAACTGACCGGCGATTTCAAGGAAGGCGTCGCCAAGGAAATCCGCGTCATTTTGGCCGACCGCTCGCGCATGGCGGCGGCCAGTGCGCGTCGGGTGGGGGGCGACCGCACCGACTTCGACAAGGGCGTCTACACCGCGTGCGAACCGTGCGCCAAGAACCCCAACAAGAGGCCTTTGTGGGAAGCCAAGGCCGAACGCATTACCCACGACCAGACCGACAAGACCATCGAGTACCGCGATGCCTGGCTTGAACTGGCCGGCGTGCCGGTGGCCTACACGCCCTACCTCTCGCACCCGGACCCGACCGTCAAGCGCAAGTCCGGGTTCCTGACGCCGTCGGCCGGCGTATCCAGCCAATTGGGGGTCAATTTCAGCGTCCCCTATTTCTTCGTGATCGACGACAACCAGGATTTCACCTTCAGCCCGCGCTTCCTGTTCCCGAAATCGACGGCCGCCGATACGCCGTCGGTGGACAATTCCGAGAATTCGGTGCTCCAGCGCGTGGTCCTGGCCGGTGAACACCGCTGGACCGGGCGCTTCGGCGAGACCCGTTCGATCGGCAGCATGACCGCCGACAAGGAGACGGGCGATTTTCGCGGCCATATCGACGCCAACGGCCGCTTCGACATCAACGACAGTTGGCGGGCCGGGTATCAGGTCCAGCGGGTCAGCGACGAAAACTACCTGCCGGTCTACGGCTACACCATCCCGGGCAACCGCCCCTGGCTGACCACCCGCCCCTACGTGGAGAACTTCGGCCGCAGGAATTACGGCGTGCTCGAAGGCTTCTCGTTCCAGGGTCTGCGCAGCACCGACGACCCCGGCCGCTCGCCGCTGGTCCTGCCGCACGCCTCCTACAGCTTCATCGGCGACCCGAGCCCGCACGGCAGTTACTGGACGTTCGACACCGACGCCCTCGCCTACAGCCAGTCCGAGGGCACGGACAGCGGACGGCTGTCGAGCACGGTGGGCTGGCATCGCCAGTTCATTTCGCCGCTCGGCGACTTCTACCGGCTGTCGACCACCATGCGCGCCGACGGCTACCATTCGAATGATCTCACCGACGGCAGCGACAGCTCCGCCTCGGCCGGCCGCGCCGTACCGCAGGTGGCGCTGAACTGGCGCTATCCCTTCGCCAATCCCGGCGGCGCCCTGTTTCAGGTCGTGGAACCGGTGGCGATGGTGGCGGCCAGCCCGAATGGCGGCAACCCGAGCACCATCCCGAACGAGGATTCCATCGACTTCGAGCTCGATGAAATCAATGTCCTGCGCCCCAACCGCCTGCCCGGCCTCGATCGCGTCGAAGGCGGATTGCGAGGGGCCTACGGGTTGCGGTGGAGCGCGTATCCGCCGGCCGGCGGATACGTCACCGCCCAGGTGGCGCAGGGCTGGCGCGCCCACGCCGACAGCACGTTCGCCGAGGACAGCGGCTTCCGGGATCAGCAATCCGATTACCTCGGCCGCCTCGACTTCTCGCCGCCCGGCCACAATTTCGCGGTCCTCAATCGCGTGCGCCTGGACAAGGAAACCTTGGACGTCCGGCGCAACGAAAACACGCTGACGATCGGCCCGCCGATGCTGCGGCTGTCGACGACCTACCTGATGATCGACCGCAATTTCAGCCCGACCAATGACGACCGCCGGCAGTACCTCGCCTATTCGGTATCGTCCCGTTTGACGGAACATTGGACCCTGCTCGGGACCGCCAGTCACGACCTCGACGATGGCGGCGGGCTCCTGGGATGGCAGACCCGTGCGATCTATTCCGACGACTGCTTCGCGTTCGTGGCCAACTTGCGTCGTTACTACACGACGAACACCGAGTTGGGCACCGGCTATGAACTGACTTTTAACATCGTGTTCAAGACACTCGGCGACGTGCCGTTCAACGTATTCTAGGCTCCTCGCGAGCCACCGGGAGAGGACAGGATGGTGTTCAAATCGGCCTTTCGCGCGTTGCTGCTGCTCGCGGTCCTGGCTGTCGCCGGCACGGCGCGCGCCCAGAACATCGACCGTATCGCGGCGGTGGTGAACGACGAGGTCATCACCATGCAGGACCTCGATCAGCGCGTCCACATGGCCATCGTGCTGTCCAACCTGCCGGCGAACCAGGATTCGCGCAGTCGCATCCTGCCCCAGGTGATCCGCAAGATGATCGACGAGCGCCTGCAACTGCAGGAGGCCGCGCGCATCAAGCAGAACGTCACCCCCGCCGACGTCGACGCCGGCATCACCAACATCGAACAGCAGAACCGCCAGCCGCCCGGATCGCTGATCGCCAACCTGAAGCGCGCCGGGGTCGACCCCGCGGTGGTCCGCGAGCAGATCCGGGCCGACATCAGTTGGATGCGCGTGGTCGGCCGGCTCCTGCACCCGCAGATCCGCGTCGGCGAGGAAGAGGTGCAGGATCGCCTGGAGGCGATCGCCGCCAGGCGAGGCCAGCCGGAATACCTGGTGTTCGAGATCTTCCTGCCCGTTGACGCGCCGTCGCAGGAGGAGGCGATGAAGAGCCTGGGCGAGCGCCTCCTCGATCAGTTGCGGTCGGGGGCACCTTTCCAGGCCCTGGCTCAACAGTTTTCCCGCTCCCCATCGGCCGCCACCGGCGGGGCCATGGGCTGGATCTCGGAAGGCATGCTGGACGACGACCTGATGGCGGCGCTCAAGAAGATGTCGCCGGGCGAGATCTCACCGCTGATCCGCGCCGCCGATGGCCTTCACATTCTTGGCCTCGTCGATCGTCGGGTGGCCGGCGGCAGCGCGGATCCCGCCAATGCCAAGGTCACCCTCAGCCAGATCCTGTTGCCCGTGCCGAGCAACGGACCGCCCAAGAGCGCCCTGATCGGCCGCGCGCGCGAACTCACCCAGGGCGCCAAGAGCTGCGAGGATTTCGAGGCGATCGGCGGCCGGCTGGCCGCCACCAAGGCCGGATCGATGGGCACCGTGCGCGTGGGCGACCTCGCCCAGCCCCTGCAGGCCGCCGTCGCCAACGTTCCGGCCGGCAAGATCGCGTCGCCGGTCGAGGCGCCGGACGGCGTGCTCGTGGTGATGGTGTGCGCGCGGGAAGATGCGGTGGCGCAACTGCCGACGAAGGAGGCCATCCGCCGCCGGATCGAGGACGAGCGCCTCGACATGCTGGCCCGCCGCCACCTGCGCGACCTCAAGCGCGCCGCCTTCATCGACGTCCGGATGTGAGCCGATGGCGGTCGCGCCCCTCCGCCAGACGCGCCCGCTCGCCGTCACCATGGGCGAACCCGCCGGCATCGGCGGCGACATCACCCTGAAGGCGTGGCAGCGGCGCAGCGAAGGGCTTGCCCCCTTCTTCGTGATCGACGATCCGTCCCGTTTGCGTGCGCTGGCGGGCCACCTGGGCGTGGACATCCCCGTCCAGGAGATCGCAGCGGCGGGCGAAGCCATGGATGTCTTCACCACGGCCTTGCCCGTGCTGACCCAGCCGCTCGCCATCTCGGTGCGCCCGGGAGCGCCGGACCCGGCCAACGCGGCGTCGGTGCGGGCCTCCATCGCCCGCGCCGTCGCCCTGTGCGAAAGCGGTGACGCCGCCGCGGTGGTCACCAACCCCATCCACAAAGGGGTGATGTACCAGGGGGGCTTCCGCTTCCCCGGCCATACCGAGTACCTGGCCAACCTGCTCGGCCTCGACGGCAAGCAGGTGATGATGCTCGCCTGCCCCGGCCTGCGGGTGGTGCCGATCACCGTCCATGTGGCGCTGGCCGAAGCGGTGCGCTCGCTGCGCCGCGCGGACATCGTCGCCATCGGCCTGACCACGGCGCGCGCCCTGGAGACCGATTTCGCCATCGCCCGCCCCCGGCTGGCAGTGGCCGCCCTCAACCCCCATGCCGGCGAGGACGGGTCGATGGGACGGGAGGAGATCGACATCATCGCCCCCGCCATCGCCGAGCTGCGCAATGCCGGCGTTGACGCCTTTGGGCCTCTGCCCTCGGACACCCTGTTCCACCCGCGCGCCCGCGCCGGCTACGACGCGGTGTTGTGCATGTATCACGACCAGGCGCTGATCCCCTTGAAGACCATCGATTTCGACGGCGGCGTCAACATCACGCTGGGCCTTCCCATCGTGCGCACCTCCCCCGACCATGGGACGGCCTTCGACCTCGCCGGCACCGGCAAGGCGAACGAGGCCAGCCTGATGGCCGCGCTGCGCGCCGCCGAGGAAATCGCCGCCAATCGCGCCCGCCGCCATGCCTGACCTCCCGCCCCTCCGCGACGTCATCGCCAGCCACGGCCTCGCCGCGCGAAAGTCCCTAGGGCAGCACTTCCTCCTCGACCTCAACCTGACCGGCCGCATCGCGCGCGGGGCCGGCGACCTGTCGGTGGGCACCACCATCGAGATCGGCCCCGGTCCCGGCGGCCTGACCCGCGCGCTGCTGGATGCCGGCGCCGGCCGGGTGATCGCCATCGAACGCGACGACCGCGCCATCGCCATCCAGTCCGAGATCGCCGACGCCTATCCCGGCCGCCTGGAGATCATCGCCGGCGACGCCCTGGAGGTGGACGCCGCCACGCTGGGCGAGGCGCCGCGACGCATCGTCGCCAATCTGCCCTACAACATCTCGACGGTGCTGCTGCTGCAGTGGCTGCGGACGGTCAACGCGTTCGAGAGCATGACCCTGATGTTCCAGGCCGAGGTGGTCGACCGCCTGGCGGCGGCGCCGCGCACGCCCCATTACGGCCGGCTGTCGGTGATCACCCAGTGGCTGTGCGAGGTCCGTCCCCTGTTCAACGTGGACAAGCGGGCGTTCACGCCGCCGCCGGCGGTGATGTCGACGGTGGTCAAGCTGATCCCGCGGGCCCAGCCGCTGGCTCCCGCCACCTTCGCGACGATGGAGCGCGTCACCGCCGCCGCCTTCGGCCAGCGCCGCAAGATGCTGCGCTCCAGCCTCAAGGCGCTGGGTGACGCCGAAGCCCTGATCGCGGCCGCCGGCATCCCGGCCACCGCCCGCGCCGAGGAATTGCCGGTCGACGCGTTCTGCGCCATCGCCCGCGCCCTCGACGGGGGAGTAGGCCGATGAAGGGCGCCCCGACGGCTGCGCCCCTGCGATGGACCCTGCGACGGCCCCTGCGATGGCCCCCGCGATGGCCGAGGACGCCGCCCTCGGGTATGATGGCCGGGCCATGACGCAGAACGCCGCGGTCGCACAAGTCAGTTCATCCGCGGGGCCCGCCGTCCCTCCGACGAGCGCGACCGAGCCGACACTCGACCGCACCACGGCACTGCTCATCCAATTGCGCGATGCCGTGCGCTCCACCATGACCCAGGCCGAGCCCGGCCCACCCGTCGACCGCCCCTCCGGCGACCCGACGCCCGCACCGCAGCCCACGGGGCCAAGCTCGGGCGCCGACTGGATCGTGCTGATGCCGCCCGCCCCGGCCAAGCCGCCCGCCGCCCCCATGCCGGCACCGAGGCGGCGGTGGCCTCCCGATTGGCTGCTGGATTTCCTCCACCTGATCGACCCGATCCTGAACGGCTGGGATGCGATCCGCCGCCTGGACCTGCGCGGCGGCGTCCGCCGCGCCGTCTCGGCGCTGTACGTCGACGCGCGCGATCTCAGCGTTCTCTCCGCCTTCGGTCTCGGTAGGGCGCGGGAAGCGGCGCCCCACGGCCAACCGCAGCAATTCCACCACCACAGCGCCCCTCCGCAGCAGGCGGCGTCATCGCTGCCGGCCGAAATGCCGGACCCCGCCGACGTGCAGGCCGTGATCGCGGCGATCATTTCCGAGCGGGCGCCGGCATCCATGTCCAAGGGCTCGGATCAGCTACCCGAGCGCCTGGACGCCTTGGCGGCGTTGCTCGCCGATCCGCCGCCGGCCGGCGATTTCCACACGCTCGATCTGCTTTATACCTGCTGGCCGAAGACCACCATCCGCTCGAACAGCCGCGCCCTGCTGGCGGTGGCCTACAATCTGTCGTGCATGTTCGGACTGCCCGGGAAACTGCCGATGGCGGCGTCGAAGGCGTGGCGAATGCTCGATCCGGACCTGTACGAGGGTGATCTCGCCGTCGCCCTCAAGGATATCGCCGCGTTCATCTTCGGCTGGCAGCGCGAGCAGAAAACCTTCCTCATCCTGGAGTTCGGCGAGGTCGAACTGATCGAGTACCTGTTCGAGGCCCTCCACCCCGGACGTCACCAGTCCGAGTTGGAGACCGTCATGAACTTCAAGGTGCTGTCGAACCGCCGCATGGGGTTGCTGCGGCGCATCCCCGGCCGGGCGCGCAAGCTGGTTCAGCCCCTGCTGCCAGAGCGGCGGGACGAGGCGCTGGTGCTGTTGGCCCACTTCAAGGCGTTGCTCGACCGGCTGGCCCAGCCGCCGGGCTTTCCCCCCATCCTGGACACCGCCGCCAAGATGGCGGAAGAGGTGGAAAAGCTGATGAAGCAGACCGCGGCCGCGGGGGCGCCCGCCCTGCCCGGTGGCGCTCCTCCGGGCGGCGGGCAGGCGCTCGGCCGCATCGGCTGACTAGCAGGCCTTCACCACGTCGTTCGACAGCACCCGGCCCTCATGGATGGCCTGGGCCATGCCGACCAGCAGCTCGACCACGTCCTCGAAGTCGCTCATGCGGTCGGTGTTGATGGTGATGTCGAACTGTCCGGCATCGGACAGCCGCGACTGGAACACCTCCCACACGAACTTGCCGCGGCGGTGGTTGAGTTCGAGGGCTTTGGCCAACTCTTCCTCGTAGGTGCCGTGGCCCGAGGCCGCCATCCGGCGGGCGCAGACCTCCGGCGTGCCGGCGATCCGGACCCGGAGCGCGCAGGATTCCGCGAGGATCACGTGGGCGCCACGGCCGATGATGACGCCCCCGAGGCGGCCGAGACTCATGACCACCTTGACCAGGGTGTCGCGGTAGTTGTCGGGGCTGACGTCCTTGCCGGAGAACAGGCGATAGAGCCACATGTCCTTGGCACGGCCGAAACCCTCGTCCAGCAGCTTGACGATGGCGGGATCGTCCTCGAGGCGGGTGGCGACCTGCCGCAGGACCTCCTCGTCATAGAGCGGGAGATGGAGACGCTGGCACAGCCGGGTGGCGATGATGTCGCCGCCGGAGCCGTAGTCGCGCGAGATGGTGATGACCGGGTGAGCGGGCCGGGAGGGCGTACCCTTCGGCGTTACCGTCGCAACCTCGGCCATGGCCGCGATCACGCTGAGGATGTTGTTTGTCATGGTGTCCTCCAGTGCCTGTTGGACCCACGCTCATTGTAACGCCGGAACGCGATTTCGGCCACCGTGCTCACGCACAGGCGGCCGAATAATCTAACCTTTTGTATAGAAGGGCCGGAAGGTGCTCCGGCGCCCCGATTTCCGGGCTTGACCCCCTGAAACCGAGGCGCCGTCCCCCTCCCCCCCGGGAGATGGCTGCAGGGCGGGCGCTAAGCGCCTTGTATCCGAAGCGGCGAAGGCCAAAGCCCCCCTTCGCCCCCGCTGCTCGGACGCCCTTGCATGAGCGGCATCCTAACCGAAGGGGTTAGAGTTTGAAATCGGGTCTGCACCCGATTTCCGGAAAAAAGCTGGGGTCTTTACCGCGGCAGGCGATAGAACTCGGCGATGTGGTTCCAGGCCTCCTCGGCCGTCTCCACGTAGGTGATCAGGTCCTTGTCCTCGGGGCTGATCATGCCCTCCATCACCATGGCGTCGATGTTGATCACCCGCTCCCAGTATTCGCGGCCGAACAGCAGCACCGGAATGGGCTCGATCTTGCCGGTCTGGATCAGGGTCAAGGCCTCGAACATCTCGTCCAGGGTGCCGAATCCGCCCGGGAAGACCACCAGGGCCTTGGACCGCGTGAGGAAGTGCATCTTGCGGATGGCGAAGTAGTGGAAGCGGAAGCACAGGTCCGGCGTGACGTAAGGGTTGGGCGCCTGCTCCATGGGCAGAACGATGTTGAGCCCGATGGACTTGCCGCCCAGGTCGGCGGCGCCGCGGTTGGCGGCCTCCATGATGCCGGGCCCGCCACCGGTCTTGACCACGAAATCGCAGATGTGCTCGCCGATGCAGGTATTGGTGACGATCTGGGCCAACCGCCGCGCCTCGTCGTAATAGCGGCTGTTGGCCATCATCCGCCGCGCGATCGCCAGCTTGCGGGCGGCGTTGCGGTCGCGCGGATTGGCATGCGCCTCGGCTTCCGCGTCGGCGAGACGCTTGGCCGCCGTTTCCGAATCGGGAATACGGGCGGAGCCGAACATGGAGACCGTCGACCGGATGCCCAGTTCCTGCTGCAGGAGCTCGGGCTTGAGCAGTTCCAGTTGCAGCCGGACCGGCCGGAGGTCGGAGCGAAGAAGAAAGTCGGTGTCCTCGAACGCCAGACGATAGGCGGGCGACGCGGTCTGCGGCGTTTCACCCCCCAGTACGACGGAGGTCTCGACCTCTTCCCTGGCGGAGGGGAAGGGGGCGGCTTCGGGTGTGTCGGTCATCTGGGGTCCGGTACCATGAACATTCCGGACCATTGTCGATCCTCCATCCTTACCAACCTGTGAACATGGGCTGCCTGGATTGCCGTGCCACTCTGGGCTATACCGATGACGAGAATGATGCAACAGGAGATGGCCCATGGCGTTCCACCACCTCGGTGATTTCGGCGATTTCTCGCTTTCCGTGGTGGTCACCAGCCCGCCCTGGTACGAGAACAGCTACATCGTGCGCCACGTCCCCACCGGCGAGCTGGTGGTGGTCGACCCCGGCGGCGACGCCCCCGAGATCATCAAGGCGGTGCGCGATGCCAAGGGAACACCGAAGGCGGTCTGGCTGACCCACGGCCACCCCGACCACCTTGGCGCGGCGCGGGCCATCGAGATCGAATTCGGCATCCCCACCCTCGCCCATGCCGAGGAAGCCCCGGTGATCGCCCGCTCCAGCGACCTCAGCCGCCAGTTCACCGGCGAGGGCCAGGAAGGGCCCGGCGACGTGCGCCCGTTCACGGGGGAGCCCGAGCTCGAACTGGGTGGGGTCAAGGTGCGGGTCATCCACACCCCCGGCCACACCCCGGGCGGCGTGTGCTTCGACTTCGGCGGGTTCGCCCTGACCGGCGACACCCTGTTCCGTCACGGGGTCGGCCGCACCGACCTGCCGGGCGGCAGCGAAGAGAAGCTGTGGCAGTCGATCTCGCGCTTCCTCGGCCTCGTCGGGGACCACACGCTGCTGTTCTCGGGACACGGGCCCGAATGGCCGGCGGCGGAAGCCCGGCGCTGGTGGCAGATGATGGCCTGACGCGGCGCCGCCGCTCCGCTAGGTGTGGCGTCCAGCGAGGTTGTTCAGTTGAGTTAGGGTGATTGCCCATCCGGGCTGTCTGAGGAAAGCTGATTGTCGCCAAACACATCAGCCCCAGACAGGAGGCCCCGGATGGAGC
>JBLNCP010000040.1:0-103662 GCA_050260775.1 Solirubrobacterales bacterium
CTAAACCCCCCTCCCGCCGGGGGGGGTGGGGGGGGGTTTTTTCTGATAACCCGGTGGGGCGGCGCCGGGGGGGCCCCCCCCCGACGGCTGCCGGTGGCAGCCAACGACAACCTTCCCGCCCGCCGCGGCCCCCTCTTCCGGGCGGCCCTCCTCGCCTCCCTCGCCGCCGCGACCCTGACCGCGATCACCCTGGTCGCAATCTAGGCGGCCCCCTCCCTGACATCGCAGGCACCGTCTCAGCGGACGGCACACGGACGAGGTCCCTCGCGGACGCTCGGGATGACGGCCGTGCGCGCCCCAAGCCGTCATCGCCGGGCTCGACCCGGCGATCCACGGCGTCCGCAGAGAATACCTTTCGGAAAACTAACTAGGCGGCGCCGCGTGGATGCCCGCGTCAAGCGCGGGCATGACGACGTCTCAGCGCATGGCCGACGGACGAGGTCCCTCGCGGACGCTCGGGATGACACTGATTGTGAGGGAAATCAGACCGCGACCGGCTCTTCCGTCTTCGCGATCAGCTGGTTGTTAATGCTGATCACGCGGTCCTTGCCGCTCTGCTTGGCCATGTACATGCGGTGGTCGGCCTTCTCCACCAGCTCGGTCCATTGCTGCGAACCGTCGGCCAGCCGCTCGGCGATGCCGATCGAGGCGGTGATGGGCGCGCCGTCCGGCCGCAGGCCGAGGCCGGCCTCGCGCAGGCGGTTGATGGCGATGCGCGCGCCCTCGGGGTCGGTATTGGGCATGATCGCCAGGAATTCCTCGCCGCCCCAGCGGATGAGGATGTCGCCGCGCCGCAGCACCTTGCGGAGCGCGGTGGAGGCGGCGCGCAGCGCGTTGTCGCCTTCCTCGTGGCCGTAGCGGTCGTTGATGGACTTGAAATTGTCGAGGTCGACGAAGGCCACCGACAGCGGCGCGTTGGCGCGCAGCGCGGTCAGGAACTGCTGGACCATCATCTCCTCGCCGACGCGCCGGTTGTAGGCGCGGGTCAGGCCGTCATGGGACGACTGGTCGACCAGTTGGCTCATGAAGTGGAGCTGGCTCATGCCCGACAGCGTCGCCACCGTCGCCAGCAGGAGCAGCAGCCACTGGGCGCCGAGATGGGAGGCGAACGGCAGCAGCTGGTAGCCGAGAACGCCGGTGAGCAGGTAGGCCAGAAGCAGCGGGGTCGAGAGCATCACGCCCTCGAACGCGGTGATGGGGAACACCGCCAGGCCGGCGACCATGACGAAGGGCAGGAAGGCGTAGCCGGCGGCGATCACCTGCTGCGCCGGGTCGGTGATGGCGAACTGCGCCAGCAGCGGATGGCTGATCAGGAAGAACACCGTCGGAATGGCGAGCAGCCACACCAGCCCCCAGCGCGCGGTCGAGGCGCTGTCGGCACCGCGGTACGACAGGGTAAGCAGGATGAAGGCGATGGACGCCAGCACGCGCAGCGCCGCCAGGTACATGCCGAGCGCGGTCTCGAAAATGTAGAGATCGACCGGGATCCACAGCGGCGTGAGGATGGCGAAGGTGATGGCCACCAGGCGGACGCGGGACAGGATGAGCAAGGAGCGGCGCCGTTGCACGAAGGCGGACTGCCTGGTCGGCATCAGCAGATCGAAAATCTCGGCCATCGTCATTCCTGCGAAGACGACGGACAGAATTTTCTTGAGCAGCTCCTTGGCGAGTCCCACCGGGCGGCTTCCTTTTATCCCCTCGTTTAGCGGGACGGTAATCGCTGCAGGGGACGGTTGCAAGAGGTTTGACCGCTGGGAAAGTCAGTAAAAACCGAGACCTAATTCCCGCGATTGTCCCTCTTCCTTCATTCTGGCATTGATCGGTTAACTCCGCATGAACAGAGCTGCCATGAAAGACCAGCAATGACGACGCACCGCGACGCCCACGCCCTCGCCCGCCAGGTGGGCGAGGCCATCTACGCCCGCGACAACAGCTCGCGTTTCATGGGAGTCCAACTGGAGGAGATCGGCCCCGGCTACGCCCGCATGGCAATGACGGTGACCGCCGACATGCTGAACGGCCTGGGCCTGTGCCACGGCGGCTTCACCTACAAGCTGGCCGACGACGCCTTCGCCTACGCCTGCAACTCCTACAATCGCAACGCGGTCGCGCTGTCGTGCTCGATCACCTACCCCGCCGCCGCCCGCCTGGGCGACCGCCTCACCGCCGTCGCCGAGGAACGGCACCGCAAGGGCCGCAACGGCACCTACGACGTCACGGTGACCAACCAGGACGGCGAGGTGGTGGCGCTGTTCCGCGGCCACTGCCGGGTGATCGAGGGACACGTCCTGCCGGAGCCGGCGGAAATACCGCCAAAGGCATGAGACTTTTGTTGCCAGCCAGCCATCTTTTTGGGTAGACGTGCGCGACCCTAGGGAGTGCTCCGTATCGTGACCGCCATCGACCGCCGTCTTCCGCCGTCTCGCGACCTGCTCGAGCCCATCGAGGTTGCCAGCCGCGACGAGATCGCCGCTGTTCAGACCGAACGCCTCAAGTGGTCGCTGAAGCACGCCTACGACAACGTCGAGCACTACCGGCGCAAGTTCGACGCCCACGGCGTCCACCCCAGCGATTTCAAGACCTTGGCCGACCTCGCCAAGTTCCCCTTCACGACCAAGGAAGACCTGCGCCAGACCTATCCCTTCGGCATGTTCGCGGTGCCGCAGGACCAGGTGGTGCGCGTCCATGCCAGCTCCGGCACCACCGGCAAGCCCACCGTGGTCGGCTACACCCAGCGCGACATCGACATGTGGGCCAACGTGATGGCGCGCTCGATCCGCGCCGCCGGCGGCCGCCGCGGCGACAAGGTGCACGTGTCCTACGGCTACGGCCTGTTCACCGGCGGCCTGGGCGCCCATTACGGCGCCGAGCGGCTGGGCTGCACCGTCATCCCCATGTCGGGCGGCCAGACCGAGCGCCAGGTGCAGCTGATCGTCGACTTCAAGCCCGACATCATCATGGTCACCCCCAGCTACATGCTGGCGCTGGCCGACGAGATGGACCGCCAGGGCATCGACACCCGCACCAGCTCCATCAACATCGGCATCTTCGGCGCCGAGCCGTGGACCGACGCCATGCGCGGCGAGATCGAGGCCCGCATGGGCATGCAGGCCATCGACATCTACGGCCTGTCCGAGGTCATCGGCCCCGGCGTCGCCAACGAGTGCATCGAGACCAAGGACGGCTTGCACATCTGGGAAGACCACTTCTACCCCGAGGTGATCAACCCCGAGACCGGCACCGTCCATCCCGACGGCACCATGGGCGAGCTGGTGTTCACCTCGCTGACCAAGGAAGCGCTGCCGGTCATCCGCTACCGCACGCGCGACCTCACCCGCCTGCTGCCCGGCACGGCGCGCAGCTTCCGCCGCATGGACAAGATCACCGGCCGCTCGGACGACATGCTGATCATCCGCGGCGTCAACGTCTTCCCAACCCAGATCGAGGAACTGATCCTCAAGGACTCCCGCCTGGCCCCGCACTACCAGCTGGAAGTCACCCGCGACGGGCACCTGGATTCGCTGGGCGTCAACGTCGAGATGCGGTCGGAGAGCTTCGACCCCGCGGCGGCCACCTCGGCGGCCAAGGACCTGCAGCACCACATCAAGAGCTACATCGGCATCTCGACCAAGGTGAACATCTGCGCCCCCGGCGCGGTGGAGCGCTCGGTCGGCAAGGCCAAGCGCGTGGTCGACAAGCGGCCGAAGCCGTAACGGCGCCCCGTATACCGCCCGCCCATCGAGACGGAGGGAAACGAGGTCCCTCCTCCCGCCGGTCGTCGGGATGACATAACGACCTGTCATCGTAAGGACCTGTCATCCCGAGCGAAGCGAGGGACCTCATACGGCAGCCGCCCGTGCGGGCGGCTGGAACCACGTCCACAGACGGCACCATGGCCCGCGGCTCGCGCTCGTCTTGGCCGGGGTGACGGCCCGGGGCGGGGCACCCCCCCTATTGTTACCCTCCGTTACCGATCCCCGATTGACTCCGGCCTCCCTAGCGGGGGATGAGTGGGCATCATGCAGACTGCCCGCAAAGCCTTCCTCGCCGTCGTCCTCGCCGCACTCGCCGGCGGAGGCTGGTACGCCACCACGCACCGTTCGACCACCACCGACCAGAAGATGGAGGCGCGGCCGCAGCCGGTCGTGACCCGCGCCGTGGAAGCCCGCCCGATGCCCATGCGCGTCGAGGCGGTGGGGGCCGTCCAGGCCATTTCAGTGGTGGCGGTGCGTCCCCGCGTCGAAGGCAGCGTGGTCAAGGTCCACTTCACCGAGGGCCAGGAGGTCAAGGAGGGCGACATGCTCTTCACCCTCGACTTCCGCGCCGCCGAGGCGGCGAAGCGCCAAGCCGAGGCCAACCTTGCCCGCGACAAGGCCCAGTGGGAGCGCGCCAAGTCGGACCTCGCCCGCTACACCGAGCTGCTGAAGTCGGGCGCCGCCACCCGTCAGAAAGTGGAGCAGACCAGCTCGGACGTCGGCGTGATGGAGGCCGCCATCCGCGCCGACCAGGCCAACATCGACAATGCCAAGCTGGCGCTCGACTACGCCCTGATCCGCGCCCCCGTCAGCGGGCGCACCGGCAGCATCAACGCCAAGGAAGGCAACCTTGCCAAGCCGGGCGACGCGCAGCCGATGGTCACCATCACCCAGATGCGCCCCATCAGCGTCGCGTTCTCGGTGGCCGAGGTGCACCTGCCCCGCATCCGCGCCGCCATGGCGGCCGGCCCGCTGGCCGCCGCCGCGACCTCGGCGTCGGACCCCGGGCTGCATGCGGACGGCACGTTGACCTTCATCGACTCGACCATCGACACCGCCACCGGCACCATCGCGCTCAAGGCCACCATGCCCAACGACGACACCCGGCTGTGGCCCGGCCAGTACGTCAACGTGGCGCTGACGCTGGGCACCCAGGCCGACGCGCTGGCCATTCCCGCCGAAGCGGTTCAGACCGGCCAGTCGGGTGCCTATGTCTTCGTGGTCAATTCCGAGCACATGGCCGAGATCCGGCCGGTGGTGGTCGACCGCATCCTCGACGGCACGGCGGTGATCCGCCAGGGCGTCGCGGCCGGCGAGAAAGTGGTGATCGAAGGGCAGATGCGGCTGGGACAGGGAACGCGGGTGGTCGAGCGCGAGCCGGCAGCCAAGTCATGAACATCTCGGAAGTCTTCATCCGCCGGCCCATCGCGACGCTGCTGCTGACGCTGGCGCTGGTGTTCGCCGGCCTGGCCGGCTGGCGCGAACTGCCGGTGGCGGCGCTACCCAATGTCGACTTCCCCACCATCAGCGTCTCGGCGATCATGCCGGGCGCCAGCCCGGAGACCATGGCGTCCTCGGTGGCCTCGCCGCTCGAGCGCGAGTTCTCGACCATCGCCGGCGTCGAGACCATCACCTCGACCAGCGGCCAGGGCACCACCTCGATCACCGTCCAATTCGTCTTGAGCCGCAACATCGACGCCGCGGCCCAGGACGTCCAGGCCGCCATCGCCCGCGCCCAGCGCCGGCTGCCGACCGAGATGACCACCCCGCCGTCCTTCCGCAAGGTCAATCCCGCCGACAGCCCGGTGGTGCTGATGGCCCTGAACTCGCCGACGGTGCCGCTGTCGCAGCTCGACCAGTACGCCCAGACCATCCTGGTGCCCAAGATCTCGCGCCTGACCGGTGTCGCCCAGGTGCTGGTCTACGGCTCGCAGAAATACGCGGTGCGCATCCGCTTCGATCCCGATGCCCTGGCCTCGCGCGGGCTGGCGCTCGACGAGGTGTCGCAGGCGGTGACCGCCGCCAATACCAACTCGCCCCTGGGCATCCTCAATGGGCCCAAGCAGCAGCTGACGCTGCAGGCCAACCCGCAGCTCCCCAACGCCGCGGCCTTCGGCGAGCTGGTGGTGGCGTGGCGCGACGCCGCCCCGGTGCGGCTCAAGGACGTCGCCTCGGTGGTCGACAGCGTCGAGAACGACCGCACCGCCTCGTGGTTCAACGGCACTCGCGCCATCGTGGTGGCGGTGCAGCGCCAGCCCGACGCCAACACGGTCGACGTGGTCGACGGCGTCCGCAGGCTGCTGCCCACCGTGCAGTCCAGCCTGCCGCCCACCGTCCGCATCGACGTGATGAACGACCGCTCCATGTCGATCCGCGCCGCCATCGAGGACGTGCAGCTGACCTTCGCCGTCACCGTGGCCCTGGTGGTGATGGTGATCTTCCTGTTCCTGCGCCGGCTGTCGGCCACCATCATCCCGGCGGTGGCCATGCCGGTGTCGCTGATCGCCACCTTGGGCGTGATGGCGGTGCTGGGCTTCTCGCTCGACAACGTGTCGCTGTTGGGCCTCACCCTCTCGGTCGGGCTGGTGGTCGACGACGCCATCGTCATGCTGGAGAACATCCAGCGCCACGTCGACGAGGGCATGGCCCCCTTCCAAGCCGCCCTCAAGGGCGCCAGGGAGATCGGCTTCACCATCATCTCGATCACGGTGTCGCTGATCGCGGTGTTCATTCCCATCCTGCTGATGGGCGGCGTCATCGGCCGCATGTTCCACGAGTTCGCGGTGGTGGTGACGCTGGCCATCGTCATCTCGGCCCTGGTGTCGCTGACGCTCACTCCCACCATGTGCGCCCGCTGGCTGCGGCCGGAGCGTGCCGGCGACGCCGGGCCGATGGAGCGCTGGCTGGAATCCGGCTTCGACCGCCTGCTGGCCGGCTACCGGGTCTCGCTCGACTGGGTGCTGCGCCACCCCGGTTCGATGCTGGTGGTCACGCTGGCGACCATCGGCGCCACCGTCTGGCTGTTCGGGGCGGTGCCCAAGGGCTTCTTCCCCACCGAGGACACCGGCCAGATCTTCATCCAGACCGAGGCGGCGCAGGACATCTCGTTCGCCGCCATGGCCGAGCAGCAGAAGAAGATCGCCGCCATCGTCCAGGCCGATCCCAACGTGGTCACCGTGACCTCGGCGGTCGGCGTGTCCGGCCTGTCGAACGCCACCAACGCCGGCCGCATGTTCATCAACCTCAAGCCGCGCTCGGAGCGTCCGCCGGTCACCGAGGTGGTCCAGCAGCTGAGGAAGAAGCTGGGCAACCAACCCGGCATCGCCGTCTACATCCAGCCGGTGCAGAACCTGGTGGTGGGCGGCCGCTCGTCGAAGAGCCTTTACCAGTACGCGCTGGAAGGCATCGACCAGGGTGAACTCAACGCCTTCTCGGAACGCATGCGCGAGCTGATGGCCGCCGAGCCGCTGTTCCAGGACGTGGCCACCGACCTGCAGATCAAGAACGCCCAGGCGATGGTCGACGTCGACCGCGACAAGGCCGCCGCCCTCGGGGTGCCGCTGGAATCGGTCCGCTCGACCCTCTACTCGGCCTACGGCTCGCGCGAGATCTCGACCATCTACACCGCCGCCGACGATTACGCCGTGCTGGTGGAGATGGACCCCCGCTATCAGGCCGACGCCAACGCCCTCACCAAGCTGAAGGTCCGTTCCAAGTCGGGACAACTGGTGCCTCTGGATGCCGTGGCCTCGATCCACCGCATGGTCGGGCCGCTCACCGTCAACCACCAGTCCCAGCTGCCGGCGGTCACGTTGTCCTTCAACCTCGCCCCCGGCCGCTCGCTGGGCGAGGCGGTGTCGCGCATCCACCAACTGGAGGCGGCGGCCAACCTGCCGCCGGGCATCAGCCCGACCTTCTCGGGCACCGCCAAGGTGTTCCAGGACTCCATGCGCAACCAAGGCATCCTGCTGCTGGGGGCGGTGGCGGTGATCTACGTGGTGCTGGGCGTGCTCTACGAGAGCCTGGTCCATCCGGTGACCATCCTGTCCGGCCTGCCCTCGGCGGCGGTGGGGGCGCTGCTGACCCTGATGGCGTTCGGCCAGGAACTGTCGGTGATCGCCATGATCGGCGTGCTGATGCTGATCGGCATCGTCAAGAAGAACGCCATCATGATGATCGACTTCGCCCTGGAAGCACAGCGCCATGACGGCCTTGCCGCCCGGGACGCCATCCGCAAGGCCTGCCTGCTGCGCTTCCGCCCCATCATGATGACCACCATGGCGGCGATCATGGGCACCCTGCCCATCGCCGCCGGCCTCGGCGCCGCCGCCGAGCTGCGCCAGCCGCTGGGCCTGTCGGTGGTCGGCGGCCTGGTGGTCAGCCAGGCACTGACCCTCTACATCACCCCGGTGCTGTACCTGTGGTTCGAACGCCTGCGCCTCGCCGTTTCCGGCCGCAAGGCGGCGGAAGGCGAAGGGACGGCTGTGGCTGAATAACACCCCTCGCCCGCTCGCGGGAGAGGGAGGGGCCCGCCGCAAAGCGGTGGGAGGGTGAGGGCGAACCGGCACCACCTCGGGCGCGGCTCCCTCACCCGGCGCTGCGCGCCACCCTCTCCCGCCGGGCGGGAGAGGGTAAATCCAGAATGACGAACTCAGCCGATGGTGTAGCCGCCGTCGACCACGATCTCCTGGCCATAGATGTTCTTGGCCTTGTCGGAAGCCAGGAACACCGCCGCCTCGGCGATGTCGGCCGGGTCGCCGAATTTGCCGGGCATCAGCCGCGCCGTGACCTGGCCGGCGACCTGCTGCAGCACATCGTCGGGCAGGCCGATGCTGCCCCAGATCGGGGTGGCGATGGGGCCGGGAGCGATGGCGTTGACGCGGATGCCGGCGGGGGCCAGTTCCGCCGCCAGGGTCTGGCTCAGCGACTTCACCGCCGCCTTGCTGGCGCTGTAGACCGACAGACCGGGGAAGCCGACCTGGGTGAGGAAGGTGGTGATGAACAGCACCGCGCCGCCGCGGCGGACATGCGGCAGGCACTGGCGCACCGTCTCGGCCGCGCCGAGCACGTTGACGGCGAACTGCTGGTGCAGGGCCTGGCGGTTGCTCTCCGCGAACGGCACGGCGCGGGCGATGCCGGCATTGGGCACCACGATGTCGATGGCCCCGAAGCGCTCGACCGCGGCGGCGACCAGACGGGAGATGTCCTCGGGCTCGGTCACGTCGCCGGTGACGACGAGCGTACGCTCGGGAGCGGTTGCCGCGATCTCCTGCATCGGCCCGGCGGTGCGGGCGAACAGCACCACCTTGGCGCCCTCGGCCAGGTAACGCTCGGCGATCGAGCGGCCGATGCCGCTGCTGGCGCCGGTGATGACCGCGACTTTGTCCTTCAGAGTCTCAACCATAATGAAGCAACCCTTGTCTGTTGTCAGGCCAACAGACCAGATTGCCTCGGACCGCTCCCTTGACGGCGGTCAACTTGGCTTTACTTGGATGCAGGCAATTAACTGCAGGTTGCTTATTGTCGCAACATTCGTCATCCAGGACGAAACATCCCCTCACCCGGCGCTGCGCGCCACCCTCTCCCGCCGGGCGGGAGAGGGTGAACCATTACTCACATCGGTGACAGGCCCAGGCGGGCGAACAGGCTCTTGTCCTGGCCCGGGGCGGCGTTCTTGGCGGTGAGCAGCTTCTCGCCGCAGAAGATGGAATTGGCGCCGGCGAAGAAGCACAGCGCCTGCATCTCCTCGCTCATGCCCTCGCGGCCCGCGCTCAGGCGCACGAACGACTTCGGCATCATGATGCGGGCGGCGGCGATGGTGCGGATGAAATCGAAGGCGTCGGGGCGCTCGTTCTCGGCCAACGGCGTGCCCGGGATGGGGATCAAGAGGTTGATCGGCACGCTGTCGGGGTGCTTGGGCAAATTGGCCAGCGCGATCAGCATCTTGGCGCGGTCGTTCTGCTTCTCGCCCAGGCCGACGATGCCGCCCGAGCAGACATGCAGGCCGGCTTCCTGGACGTGCTCGAGGGTGTCGAGACGGTCCTGGAACTTGCGGGTGGAGATGATCTCCTCGTAATGCTCGGGGCTGGTGTCGAGGTTGTGGTTGTAGTAGTCGAGCCCGGCCTCCTTGAGCTGCTTGGCCTGCTCGCGCGACAGCAGGCCGAAGCTGGCGCAGGTCTGCATGCCGAGGCCCTTGACCCCCTCGATCATCGCCAGCGCCACCGAGAAATCGTCGCCCTTGGGGCCGCGCCAGGCGGCGCCCATGCAGAAGCGGGACGCGCCCTCGGCCTTGGCCTTGGCGGCGGCCTCGATGACCTCTTCGACCGCCAGCAGCTTTTCCTTCTCGAGCCCGGTGGCGTAGTGGGCCGATTGCGGGCAGTACGAGCAGTCCTCCGGGCAGCCGCCGGTCTTGATCGACAGCAGGCGGCTGATCTGGATGGCGTTGGGGTCGAAGTTGGCGCGATGGAGGGTATGGGCCTCGAACAGCAGGTCCATGAAGGGCTTGGCGTACAGCGCCTCCACCTCTTCCACCGTCCAGTCGTGGCGCACACCGTCGTTCTCGATGGCCTTCTTCACCGCAGCGGTCACCGCATCATCTCCATGCACCTGCTCATTTCCGCCCGCGGAAACGAGGAATTCGTTGAGAAATGGCGCGTGGCCGCCCGGCCGGCCCCCCGCGCCATGAGGGGAGCGCAGATTAGAACCGCACAGCGCGCCTTTGCAACAAGCGCGAAATAGCTCTAGAAGGTGCCTCCCATGCACGACCTCGATGACAGGCTAGAGCGCTTCCTGTCCGGGCTGGCCGAGGCCGGCCGCCGGCGGCGGCTGCGCGCCGTCGAGCCGCTGGCGGCCGGACGCGTCCGCATCGGCGGCCGCGAGGTCCTGAACTTCTCGTCCAACGACTACCTCGGCCTGACCCGCCATCCGCTGCTGATCGAGCGGGCGCGGGAATGGGCGGCGCGCTTCGGGGCCGGCGCGGGCGCCTCGCGCCTGGTCACCGGCCACCTGGAAGCGCTGGACGCGCTCGAGGGCCGCATCGCCGCCGCCAAGGGCGCCGAGGCCGCCCTGGTGTTCGCCAGCGGCTGGCAGTGCAACGCCTCGGCCCTGCCGGCGCTGCTCGACAAGAGCGTGTGGGGCGCCGAGCCCACCGTGTTCGCCGACCGCCTCAATCACGCCAGCCTGCACATGGGCTGCCAGGCGGCCGGCGTACGCCAGCACCGCTTCCGCCACAATGACCTCGACCACCTGGAAGAGCTGCTGGACAAGCACCCGGCATCCGGCCCGTGCCTCATCGTCACCGAATCGGTGTTCAGCATGGACGGCGACATGCCCGACGTCGCCCGCCTCGCCCACATCGCCCAGCGGTGGGACGCGCTCCTTTACCTCGACGAGGCGCACGCCACCGGCGTCTTGGGCCCGAGCGGCTTCGGCCTGTCGGTCGGTTGCCACGTCGACGTCGCCATGGGCACCTTCTCCAAGGCCATGGGCAGCTTCGGCGGCTACATCGCGGGTTCACGGGCGCTGAAGGAGTTCCTGGTCAACCGCGCCTCGGGCGCCATCTACGCCACCGCCCTGCCCCCCGCCGTCCTGGGAGCCATCGACGCCGCCGTCGAACTGGTGCCCTCGCTCGACGGCGAGCGGGCTCGGCTGGCCGCCATGGCGAACCAATTGCGCGCCGCCCTCAATGCCGAGGGCCTCGACACCGGCGGCTCGGTGACGCAGATCGTGCCGGTGATCCTGGGGGCGGAGGAGCGCACGCTGGCCGTCGCCCGCGCCCTGGAGGAGCGGGGCTTCCTCGGCATCGCCATCCGCCCGCCGACAGTGCCCGCCGGCACCAGCCGCATCCGCTTCGCCCTGTCGGCCGCCCATTCCGACGAGGACGTCGGGCGCCTAGGCGAAGCGGTCATCGAGGTGACGAGGTCGCTGGCGTGAGGACGCTCCTGTTCGTGCACGGCTGGGGCTTCACCGGCGGCGTCTGGACCGCCGTCGCCAACCGCCTGCCCGAGTTCCGCCGCGAATTCGTCGACCTCGGCTTCCGCGGGCACGACCTGCGCCCCACGCCGGACAGCCCCATCGTGGTCGGCCATTCCATGGGCTTTGCCTGGGCGCTGGCCAACATTGCGCGTCCTTGGGCCGGCGCGGTGGCCGTCAACGCCTTTCCGCGCTTCACCCGCTGCCCGGACTTCGTCTCCGGCGTGGCGCCCCGGCTGGTCGAACGCATGGTCAGCCGCTTCGCCGACGCCCCCGCCGCCGTCGCCGCCGAGTTCCTGTCGCGCTGCGGCGTGGAAGACCCCGAGGCGGAGGGATTGAAGCCCGAGCCGATGGGGGCCGCCCTGTCGTGGCTGGCCTCGTGCGACGAGCGCGCCGCGCTGGCCGCTCTCGACTGCCCGCTGGTGGCCCTGGCGGGCACCCGCGACCCCATCGTGCCCGAGCCCATGAGCCGGGAAGGATTCGCGGCCCATCCCCTTGTGCTGGCCGATGGCGGCGGCCATCTGCTTCCCCTCACCCATCCGGAATGGGTGGCCCAGCAGATCCGCCTGTTCGCCTCGGGGCTGGCATGATGTGCCCGGATTGTCATCCCGCGGAGCATCGCGACGAGGGACCTCGTGCATGGGCCGTCTGGGTGGCAGGCGGCCGTACGAGATCCCTCCTCCCTTCGGTCGTCGGGATGACAGCAAGGGCTATGGTCGTCGGGATGACAGGAATGCCTGCGGTCATTGGGATCGCAGGAAGGACGGGACGATGAGCCGCAAGCACGACATCGCGGCGGCGTTCTCGGCCGCCGCCGGCACCTACGAGGGCGCCGCCGAGGCCCAGGCGCTAGCCGCCGATCTGGTGGCCGAGGCGGTGGCGGCCGGCCCTCTCCCCCCGGCGCCCCGCGTCCTCGAGATCGGCTGCGGCACCGGCCTGTTGACCCGCCGGCTGCTGCCGCGCTTCGAAGGACGCTGGCTGGTGACCGACCTGGCTCCCGCCATGGTCGAGGCGGCACGCCGCAACGTCGCCGACCCGCGAGCCGAGTTCCGGGTGATGGACGGCGAGCATCCCGAGGGCGGGCCCTTTGACCTGATCGTGTCCAATCTCGCCGCCCAATGGTTCGCCGACCTGCCGGCGGCCGTGCGGCGGCTGGCCGGCCTGCTGGCCCCCGGCGGCAGGCTGGTGCTGTCGACGCTGGGCGCCGCCAGCTTCAGGGAGTGGCGCCAAGCCCACGCCGCCCTCGATCTTTCCTGCGGCACGCCGGCCTACCCCGGCGCCGACACGCTGCGCGCCGCCCTGCCCGACCAGGCCCGGGTGCTTGCCCGCTCCCTGCCCGTGCGCTATGCGGATGGGCGCGCCTTCCTGAAGGCGCTGAAGGCCATCGGCGCCGGCACTCCGGCTTGCCACCACCGCCCCCTCCCCCCGGGAGCCCTGCGGAAGGTGCTCGCGGCCCTGGGCGCACCGGCCACCATCACCTACGAAGTCCTGATCGTGGATCTGGCGCGAGGCAAGGCATGAACGGGATATTCGTCACCGGCACCGACACCGGCGTGGGCAAGACCCTGGTCTCGGCCTGGCTGGCGCAGCATTGGCGCGCCGCCTACTGGAAGCCGGTGCAGTCGGGCTCGGTCGAGGGCACCGACGGCGGCGAGGTGGCCCGCCTGGCCCCGGATGCCGAATTCCTGCCCTCCGCCTACGTGCTGAAGGAGCCGCTGTCACCCCACGAGGCTGCCGCCCGCGAGGGGGTGCGCATCGACCTCGCCGCCCTGGCGCCGCCCCTGACCAGCCGCCCGCTGGTGGTCGAGGGGGCCGGCGGCGTGATGGTGCCCCTGAACGACACCGCGCTGATGATCGACCTGATGGCGCAGTTGGCGCTGCCGGTGCTGGTGGTGGCCCGCAGCGGGCTCGGCACCATCAACCACACCCTGCTGACGCTGGCCGCCCTGCGCGGGCGCGGCCTCGCCATCCGGGGGGTGATCATGAACGGCGAGCCCAACCCGGCCAACCGCCGGGCCATCGAACATTTCGGGCGGGTGCGCGTGCTGGCCGAGCTGCCGCCCCTGCCGGCGGTGACCGCCGAGGCCATCGCCGCCCTGCCCGCGCCCCTCGCCTTCGCGCCGACGGAGTAACAGCATGACCCTAGGCTACGACGACCTCCGCCGCCTCGACGCCGCCCACGTCTGGCACCCGTTCACCCAGGCCGCCACCGCGGCGCCGCCGATCCTGGCGCTGGGTGCCAAGGGCGCGACCATCTACGGCGCCGACGGCAAGGAATACCTGGATCTGGTCTCGTCGTGGTGGGTCAACCTGCACGGCCACGCCCATCCGGCGCTGGCCCAGGCGGTGGCCGACCAGGCCGCCCGCCTGGAACAGGTGATCTTCGCCGACTTCACGCACGAGCCCGCAATCCGCCTGGCGGCCCGGGTGACGCGCCGGCTGCCCGGCAATCTCGACCGGGTGTTCTACTCCGACGACGGCTCGACCGCGGTCGAGGTGGCGATGAAGATCGCCATGCAGTACTGGCACAATTTGGGGCATCGCACCCGCACCGAATACATCGCCTTCGAGGGCGGCTACCACGGCGACACCGTCGGCGCCATGTCGGTGGGCCAGAGCTCGGGCTATTTCTCGGCCTGGAAGCGCATGCTGTTCCCGTGCTCGGTGGTGCCCTATCCCGCCACCTGGGACGGCGATCCCGATCCGCAGTCCGCCGAGCAGCAGGCGCTTGCCGTGCTCGACCGCGTGCTGGCGGAACAGAAGGACCGCGTCGCCGCCATCATCATCGAGCCGCTGATCCAAGGTGCCGGCGGCATGCGAATGTGCCGCCCCGAGTTCCTGAGGGCCCTGGCCGACCGCGCCCGCGAGGCCGGCACGCTGCTGATCTTCGATGAGGTGATGACCGGCTTCGGACGCACCGGCGACATCTTCGCCTGCGTCAAGGCTGGGGTCGAACCCGACCTCGTCTGCCTGTCCAAGGGCCTGACCGGCGGCTTCCTGCCGCTGTCCATGACGGTGGCGCGCGAGGAGATCTACCAGGCCTTCCTGGGCCTGGAGCTTGAGCGCGCCTTCCTGCACGGCCACAGCTACACCGCCAACCCGCTGGGCTGCGCCGCCGGCCTGGCCTCGCTCGATCTGCTGGAACATCCCGCCTGCCTCGACCGCATCCGCGCCATCGAGGCCATCCACCGCCAACGCCTGCCCGCCATCGTCTCCCGCCACCGCGTCGCCCACCCCCGTGTCTGCGGCACGGTGGCGGCATTCGACCTGCCCGGCGAGAAGGGGTACGGCTCAGCGATCGGCCCGAAACTGAAGAAGGCCTTCCTGGAGCGCGGCCTCCTGCTTAGGCCGTTGGGCAACGTCCTCTATCTTTTGCCACCCTACTGTGTGGAGGATGGGGAATTGCATCGGGCCTGGGACATCATCGACGGGGTACTGACCCACCTCTAGGGACTATCGCCGTGCTGCGCATCGAGGAAATCGTCGGGTGTATGGACGACGAGTTCCGCTATGCCCTCGACCAATTGGACGGGGCAACCCTGGCGGGGTTGCGGAATGACCAGGCGGCGCTCCGCCGCATGCGCCCGGTCGGCATCTCGCACCGTGAGGCGGTGGCGATGATCGACGCCATCCTCGAGGCCAGGGCCAAGGCCGCGCAGCGGCCGCCCAAGGCGCCGCCACGGCGCCGTCCCACCGCCCCCGGCGCCCGCAAGCGAGCGGAGGCCGCACCTGCGCCCGCACCGGACCAGCCCCGCGCCGAGACCCCGGTGGCGGAAGTGCCGATGCCGCCCCCACCGCTTCTGCTCGCGGGCCCGGCGCCGGTGCCCCCCGTCCGCCTGCCGCCGCCGCCCGGTCCGGTCGCCCTGCTGCCACCGCCGGCCATCCGACTGACCGGGTGCCCGACCGCCGCGCCGCCGCCCGCACCGGTCCGGCCCCTCGGATGGCTCGGTCGCCTGCGCGCCGCCCTTCTCCGTCTGGTCAATCGCCTTCGATAAAAGGGAACCGGGCTGCCCGGCGGGCATTTACCCCCGGGCGCTTCCCTTGTTCGAAGGAGAATGGTGATGAAACTCATCCACGCCGTGGCGGCCGTCGCCTTGGTCGCGGCCGGGCCGGCCCTGGCGCAGTCCAGGCAGGGCTACACCTCGGCCCCGCCGGTGGTCACCGGCCAGGCGGTGCAGCCGGACTTCGCCGCGCAGATCCAGCAGCACCTCAAGAACGAAGGATACTACTCGGGGCCGGTCGACGGCGTGTTCGGCCAGCGCACCCGCCAGTCGCTGGCGCAGTGGCAGCAGGACCAGGGCCTCACGCCCACCGGTCAGATCAACGGGCAGAGCATCGCCATGATGAACCTGGCCGGGACGACTCAGCAGGCCGAGGTGCCGGAGCGCGCCCGCCCGGAGCCCAAGGGCACGGTACGGACGTTCCGCGAGGACCATATGACCAGCCCCAACGTCGAAGGCGAGCCGATTCCCCAGGAGCCCGGCACCGGCATCCCGGTCCCCGGCGCCACCCCGGAGGAACTCGAGCCGTCCGGCCGCTGACCGCGCCGGGCGAGGGGCGGTCCGCGAGGGTCGCCCCTACTTTGCGCGACCAGAAGGGCGGGAACCAAATCCCAGGTTCCGCATTGACGGCGGTGGAGACGAGCACACCCTAGAGGAGATCGGAGATGAACAAGGTTCTCATCATGGCGATGGTCGCCGCCGTGAGCGCTGGACCCGCCTTGGCGCGCGGTTCGATGGACGAGAGCAGCCAAAGCATGCGCCCGCAGCAGCAGGGGATGATGGACCAGGGCCAGCAGCAGAGGCAGCAGGGCCAGCAGGCCAACCGCGACACCGTGCGCCAGGTGCAGGAGCAGTTGAACCAGCAGGGCTACAAGGTGTCGGTGGACGGCGTCTGGGGCCCCAACACCCAGCAGGCGCTGCGCCAGTACCAGCAGGACAAGGGCATCAGCGGCAACGGCCAGATCAACAACGACACCTTGGCGGCCCTCGGCGTGGAAGCCGGCGGCACCCAGCAGGCCCAGACGCCGGAGCAGCGGCAGCAGAGCCGCCAGCCGGCCATGAGGGACCAGCAGCTACAGCAGCAGCGGCAGCAGCCGCGTGGCGGCATGGGGAGTCAGGACTGACGCCCAACGGCGGGGCGCCCCGGCGGCCCGCCGTCCACCCGACAGGCGGAGGCTTGCATGAACAGATCATTCCTTCCCCTCGCGATCGCGGGCATCGTTGCGGTTACCCCCGCGCTGGCGCAGCAATCCGTCCGGTCCAGCACGGCGGACACGCTCACCACCTACCGCGGCGAGCAATTGTCGCTCGCGCCGGTGCAGGATGTCCTGGCGGCGGCCGAGCAACGGCTGAACCAGATGGGCTACCACGTCCAGGGCCGGGGGCATTTCGACGATCCCGACCTGCGCAACAGCGTGCTGCTGTTCCAGTCGGACCACGGCCTGAGGCCGACCGGGAATATCGACCTCTCGACGCTGGCCGCCCTCGGCATCGATGTCGATCCGGTGGGCAGATCCACCGCCATGGTCGAACCGCGCCGCGAGACGGCCGCCGTCCCGGTCCGGCAGGAGACCTTGCAGCAGGCCCTGGCCGCCCAGGTCGATCTGCCCATGCTGCGGACTGATTCATCCATGAGCTCCCCGCAGACGGCGCAGGACGTGCGCGACTTCGAAAACCTGACCGGCGTGCCGCAGCCGCCCTCGGTGATCCGTAATCACCAGTTGGGCGCCATTCCCGACGACGGACCTACCTACCGTCACCGCTGGGATTGAGCACTTTCGGCCGGCCGGCAGAGACCGGCCGGCCGTCGCAGCCGACGGGGCCTCGATGGGTCGGGACAGGATCCCGACAGGTGGTGTACCCTCCGCCTAGCTTGAGCCCCAAGACCGGTCCATGTTGCGCCGCTCCACCCGTCTCGTTCCGTTGCTTCTGCTTGTGATCGCGGTTGCCGTTGCGGCCGGGTTCGTTCTGCTGCGAGGCAGCGCGACAGCCACCGCCGTGGTGCGTCCGACACGCGGACCGGCGGTCGAGGCGGTTTACGCCACCGGAGTGGTCGAGCCGGAATACTGGGCCCGCATCGGTCCGGTCACCACCGGACGCATCGCCGAGATCCTGGCCTACGAAGGCGACCGCGTCCGCCAGGGCCAACCCCTGGCCCGTCTCGACGACCGCGAGGCCCGCGCCCGCGTCGCCGAGTTGGAGGCCCGCGCCGCCTATTGGCAGAAGGAGCTGGAGCGCTCCCGCCAACTGACCGAGCGGGGAATCCGGAGCCAGGAGGCCGAGCAGAGATCGCGGTCGGAATACAACGCCGTCATCGCCGCCATCAACGCGGCACGCCAGCGTCGGGCCGACCTGCTGGTCACCTCGCCCATCGACGGGATGGTGCTCCGGCGCGACGGCGAGGTCGGCGAGGTGGTCGACACCAAGGACTCGCTGTTCTGGGTCGGTGAGCCGCGTCCGCTGCGCATCACCGCCGATGTCGACGAGGAGGACGTCGCCCGCCTCACCCCCGGCCAGGCCGTCCTGATCAAGGCCGACGCCTTCCCCGACCGGGTGCTGGACGGCACCGTCGATCGCATCACCCCCAAGGGCGACCCCATCAACAAGACCTTCCGCGTGAGGGTGCGCCTGCCCGACGACACCCCGCTGATGATCGGGATGACGACCGAGGTCAACGTGGTGACAGCGCGCAAGGCCGATGCCCTGCTGATCCCGTCCACCGCGGTGACCGACGACCGCGTGATGGTGGTGGCGGACGGCAAGGCGGAAGCCCGCACGGTCAGGATCGGCATCCGCGGACGCGACCGGGTCGAGGTGACCGACGGCCTGTCCCCCGACGACTTGGTGGTGGCGAGCCCGCCGGCCGGTCTCAAGGCGGGCGACCGCGTGCGCCCCGACAAGGGGTAAGCCATGGCTCTGCCGCTGGGCCTTGCCATCGCCGTCCAGCACCTGGTTCACCGCCGCCGCCAGACGGTGACGTCGCTGATCGGCGTCAGCCTGGGAGTGGCGTTCTTCATCGGCATCGCCTCGATGATGCAGGGCTTCCAGCGCGACTTCATCAACCGCGTCATCAACGTCGCCCCCCACGTCACCATCAAGGACGAGTTCCGCGTCCCGCCGCCCCAGCCGGTCGACCGCGTCTTCCCCGGAGCGACGGTGCAACTGCACGGCCTCAAGCCCAAGGACGAGGTGCGCGGCATCCGCGGCGCGCGCTCGATCATCGACACCCTGGAGGAGCTGCCCGGCCTCAAGGTGGCGCCGACCCTATCGGGGCAGATCCTGCTGCGGTTCGGCCCGAAAGACATTTCGGCCAACGTCACCGGCATCGTCCCCGAGAAGGAACGCCGGGTCACCAAGCTGGAAGAGGATCTGATCGCCGGCTCGCTCGACGACCTCTACACCGCGGCCAACGGCATCATCCTGGGCGAAGGCATCGCGCAGAAGGCGGGCATCGGCATGGGCGACCTCGTGTCGGCGGTCAGCCCGTCGGGCGTGGTGATGAAGATGAAGGTGGTGGGGATCTTCCGCAGCGGCATCACGCTGATGGACAATTACGACACCTACGCCCTGCTCAAGAAGGCGCAGATCCTGGAGAACCGGCCCAACGTCATCAACCGGATCCGCATCCGCCTCGACGACGTGGAGCGGGCCGCCGACCTCGCCCGCGACATCGAGCGCCGCTTCGGCTACCGCACCGAGAGCTGGCAGGAGCAATCCTCCAACGTGCTAGGCATCTTCGTCATCCAGAACGCCATCATGTACTCGACCGTGGGCGCCATCCTGATCGTGGCCTGCTTCGGCATCTTCAACGTCATCTCCACGGTGGTCTACGAGAAGACCCGCGACATCGGCATCCTGAAATCCATGGGCTTCCGCGAGGCCGACATCCGCCGGATCTTCCTCTACGAGGGCCTGATCGTCGGCGTGGTCGGCATGGTGATCGGCTGGGGGCTCGGCTACGCCATCGTCGAATTCATGGCCAGCCTGCGCTTCAACATGGAAGGCTTCGTGCGCGCCCAGGGGTTCATCCTCTACCGCACGCCGCGCCACTACGTGATCAGCGGCTTCATGGCCATCACCGCCTCGACCCTGGCGGCCTGGCTGCCGGCCCGCCGCGCCAGCCGGCTCAATCCGGTCGACATCGTGCGGGGGTCGGCATGAGCGCCATCGTCCAGGCCGTGGGCATGACCCGCGAATTGCCCGGCCCGGTGCCGGTGACCCTGGTCCGCGACATCGACCTGTCGGTCGAGCCCGGCGAGTTCGTCGCGGTGACCGGCCCCTCGGGATCGGGCAAGTCGTCCCTGCTTTATCTGCTGGGCCTGCTGGACGTCCCCACGCACGGCAGCGTGCTGATGGACGGCATGGAAACGGCGGAACGCCCCCCGGATGTGCTGGCCGACATCCGCCTGGCCAAGGTGGGGTTCGTGTTCCAGTTCCATTTCCTGCTGCCGGAATTCTCGGCGCGCGCCAACGTCGAGATCCCCATGCGCCGCCTCGGCCGCCTCGCCGACCGCGACATCCGCCGCCGCGCCGAGGAGCTGCTGCGCACCCTGGGCCTGGCCGAGCACCTCGACAAGATGCCCGACCAACTGTCCGGCGGCCAGCGCCAGCGCGTCGCCATCGCCCGCGCCTTGGCCAACGATCCGCCGCTGCTGCTGGCCGACGAGCCCACCGGCAACCTGGACACCAAGACGGCACATCTGGTGTTCGAGCTGTTCCGCGACCTCGCCCACACCCAGACCCGGGCGGTGGTGGTGGTCACCCACGACCAGGATCTGGCCGCCATGGCCGACCGGCGCGTCCATATCGTCGACGGCCGCATCGTCGAATAAATTTATACCAATTTTTATTATGCATTTGCGCGGGCAGAAACCTTCACTCGGCTTCATTGTCCGAGCGGCCGCGCGCAGGCCGGCAAGCCTTCGCCGCTACAGAAATACCGACGGTCAGAACAGGAAGTTCAGCACGCTGCCCGGCTTGACGGTTCCCGGGGTGGTGACGCGCATGTTGTGCTCGTACACCCCGACGCCGCGCATGACCTCGGCCAGGAACAGGCGGGGCGGCGCCGTCGAGTTGAGTTCCTCCTCGGCCTCGTCCACCCGGAAGCCGGCGGCGGCACGCGACAGCAGGGGGGTATAAGCCTCCTGCTGCTGCTGGCCCTTGTCGCCCGAGTCGAAGCCAAGGTCGTCCTCGTACCGCAGCAGGGCATTGTCGTTGACGCCGATCTGCTGCGAAAAGCCGGATCCCTCCAGCGGCTGCCCGGTCGCCGACGCGACATTGCGGCCGCCCGAGACGGGGCGGGCCGTAGCCGCCGCCGCCATTCCGGGCGCCGCAAAGGACGCGACTTTGTTGGTGCCGAGCGCCATGAGGATACACTGAACCTAAGTTAACCCGATCTTAATATGACCCGTATTCGACATGAATTCAAGGCCAAACGGACCAATACCGCCACGCATTGGCGCGCCGATTACCCTTCGCCCTGCTAATGGTTTTCCTGTAGCAGCGTCATGAATAAAAGTATCGGCAAGTACTGATACAAGCCCTGACATACGCACAGCGGCCGGGCGGGCCGCGGCCAAGCCATTTCGCAGGTGCGAAAATTTCATCCCTCGCCGATCGTCGAAGGGAGTACTCTGGGCGCGCGATAGGGCTCCGACCCGAGGAGACAGCATGACCAAGACCATCGTGCCGCCCGGCCGTCCGCTTTCCCGGCCCACCCCCGCACGGGCAGCGCCTCCGCCGCCGGGCGAGGCCGCGACCAGGCCGGAGACGATCGCCCCCTTCCCGATCATGACCGAGAGCACGGATCGGCTGGTCCATGCCATCCAGGGCCGGCTGACCAACGGCCTGTCCCCCGCCTCGCTGATGCTCGCCTACCTCGACTGGCTGGTGCACCTCGCCAACTCGCCGGGCAAGCTGGCCGAGCTCGCGCAGAACGCCGCGGCCAAGAGCGTACCGCTGGCCCGCTATGCCGTTTTGGCCTTCCTGGCCGGCCAGGGCCAGGACGCGGTCATCGCACCGCTGGCCCAGGATTCCCGCTTCTCCAGCCCCGAGTGGCAGCGGTATCCCTTCAACGTCCTGCACCAATCCTTCCTGTTCGCCGAACAATGGTGGCATTACGCCACCACCGGCGTGCGCGGGGTCGCCCGCCATCACGAGGCGGTGGTCGAGTTCGCCGCCCGCCAGTTGCTGGACATGATGGCGCCGTCCAATTTCCTCGCCACCAACCCGGACGTGCTCAAGGCCACCGTCGAGCAGGGCGGCCGCAACCTGCTGCGCGGCCTGGGCAACCTGGGCGAGGACCTGATGCGCGTGCTGGGCAGCCCGCGCTCGCTGCCCGCCGACTTCCGCGTCGGCCACGAGGTGGCCTGCACCCCGGGCAAGGTGGTGTTCCGCAACCGGCTGATCGAGCTGATCCAATACGCGCCGGCCACCGAGGCGGTCCATGCCGAACCGATCCTGATCGTGCCGGCCTGGATCATGAAGTACTACATCCTCGACCTGTCGCCCGGGAACTCGATGGTGCGCTGGCTGGTATCGCAGGGCCACACCGTCTTCGTGGTGTCGTGGCGCAACCCCGGGGCCGACGACCGCGAGCTCGGCATGGAGGATTACCGCACCCTCGGCGTGATGGCCGCCATGGACGCCGTCTCGGCCATCGTGCCCGACACACCGGTGCACGCGGTCGGCTACTGCCTGGGCGGCACGCTGCTGTCCATCGCCGCCGCCACCATGGCGCGCGAGGGCGACCGGCGGCTGGCGACCTTGACCCTGCTCGCCGCCCAGACCGAATTCGAGGATGCCGGCGAGATCCTGCTGTTCATCGACGAGAGCCAGGTCACCTACCTCGAGGACATGATGTGGGACCAGGGCTACCTGGACACCAAGCAGATGGCCGGCGCCTTCCAGATGCTGCGCTCCACCGACCTGATCTGGTCGCACGTCATCCGCCAGTACCTGCTGGGCGAGACGGCGCAGCAGAGCGACCTCATGGCCTGGAACGCCGACGCCACCCGCATGCCCTACCGTATGCATGCCGAGTACCTGCGCCACCTGTTCCTGGAAAACCGCCTCGCCAAGGGCCGCTATCTGGTCGGCGGCCGCCCCATCGCGCTGACCGACATCCGCGCGCCCATCTGCGCGGTCGGGACCACCAAGGACCACATCGCGCCATGGAAGTCGGTGTACAAGATCGGCATCCTGACCGACACCGAGGTCACCTTCATCCTGTGCAATGGCGGCCACAACGCCGGCATCGTCAGCGAGCCGGGGCACAAGCACCGCACCTACCAGATCGCCACCCGCGACGACCTCGAACCCTATATCGACCCCGACAGCTGGGCCCAGCTCACCCCCTCCAACGAGGGGTCGTGGTGGGAGCCGTGGCGGGAGTGGCTGGTGGCTCGCGGTTCGGGGCGCATGGCCGCCCCGCCGCCCTTGGGCGCCCCCGACTACCCGCCGCTCTGCGACGCGCCGGGGACCTACGTGCTGATGCCGTGAGGGCTCATAACCATCCGTTAAACTTTTCCTGTTCCACTGCGAGCCTGAGGCATACCAGCAGGAAGGTTTCCCCATGGCGGACGATACGATGGTCGGCGACAAGCCGTCGGAAGCCGTCTACGACGTCTCGGTGGAATGTTACGCGGTGCTCGGCACCGCTACCCTGCCCATTGCCCAGCTCCTCAAGCTGGGCCGCGGCGCCGTGGTGGAACTGGATCGCCGGGTCAACGACCCGGTCGACGTCTACGTCAACCGCAAGCGCATCGCCAAGGCCGAGGTGGTGGTGGTCGAGGACCACCTCGCCGTCACCATCACCGAAGTGCTGAAGCGGGTCGCCGACTAAGGTCTGCGCGGGCGGCCCCACCCCACCCGAGTGGCATTCCCCTGTTGACCGCGCTGCCCGACCGGGTAGTGTTGCGGCCGCGTTGATCTGCCACACGGGATTTGCCACCACCATGAAGTTCTTCATCGACACCGCCGAGGTCGCCGACATCCGCGAACTGGCCGCCACCGGCCTGGTCGACGGGGTCACCACCAATCCCTCGCTGATCGCCAAGTCGGGGCGCAACATCCTCGACGTCGTGTGCGAGATCTGCGACATCGTCCCCGGTCCGGTCTCGGCCGAGGTCGCCGCCACCGATTACGAGACCATGCTGGCCGAGGGCAAGAAGCTGCGGGCCTTGCGCAAGAACGTCGCGGTCAAGGTGCCGCTGACCCCCGACGGCCTCAAGGTGTGCAAGGCGCTGTCCGACGAGGGCACCCTGGTCAACGTCACCCTGTGCTTCTCGGCCAACCAGGCAATCCTGGCGGCCAAGGCCGGCGCCGCCTTCGTGTCGCCCTTCGTCGGCCGCCTCGACGACATCGGCCAGGACGGCATGCAGCTGATCTCGGACATCGTCGAGATTTATGCCCAGTACCCCGCCTTCACCACCGAGGTGCTGGTGGCCAGCGTGCGCTCGCCCATGCACGTCACCGACGCCGCCCGCCTGGGCGCCCATGTGGCGACCATGCCGCCGTCGGTCTTGAAACAGATGTACCAGCACCCGCTCACCGACAAGGGCCTCGCCGCCTTCGTCGCCGACTGGAAGAAGACCGGTCAGAGCATTCTTTAATTTGGCTTTTGCGGACGTGCGGGAAGACAGGGGCTGACAGCCCCCACCCCTGCCCTCCCCCAGCCAGCTGGGGGAGGGCGTTTTATTCGCTCACACCAGCTCCCGCACGGCCTCGGCGGTGAGCGCCGAGCCGTCGCGGGCCACCTTGGCCGCGCCCCAGCGCACGGCCTCGGCCAGCGACGCTGCCATGGAATCACCCCGCGCCAGGGCATGGCACAGGCCGGCGGCGAAGGCGTCGCCGGCGCCGGTGGAATCCACCGCCTCGACCCTCGGCGCGGCCACGCCGAGGTGCTGGCCGTCGGTGCCCAGGGCGTCCGCCCCCTTCTCTCCCCGCGTCACCACCACCCATTTGAGCAGCGTACCGGCCACCGCCCCCGCCGTCGCCAGCGGATTGGACAGCGCCCGGTCGTCGAGGTCCGAGGCCGAGCCTACGATGACGTGGGCCGGAAACACCCCCGGCGCCAGCGGCGGAACGTGGGCCACGATCAGCGCCTGCTCCGCCTTGCGCGTCATCAGGGGCGCCAGGCCGACGGCACGGGTGCGCACGTACACCACGTCGGCGGCGAGATCGAGCAGGCGCGCCGGCGGTTCCGCCTCCTTGGCGCGGCCGAGATTGACGATGGTGCGCTCGCCGGCGGCGTCGACCATGACGATGGAGCGGGTGCTGGGCCCGGGGACCCGCACGATGGCAGAGGTGTCGACGCCGGCCTGCGCCAATTGCTCCAGTTGCCAGGCGCCCGCCTCGTCGTCGCCCACCGCCGTGACCAGGCTGACCGTGTGGCCGGCCGCGGCCAGGGCCACCGCTGTGTTGGCGCCGCCGCCCCCCAGCCGGGTGCCGGCCGAACGCCCGTTGAGGTGTGCGCCTTCGCGCATCCGCTCGGCAAGGCGGACCACCTCGTCCGAGGCCACGCTTCCCACCACGACGATCCGCGCCATTGATCCTCCCGAGACGAGTGCGGCGAAAGGGTAGCGAAGCCGCGCCGCCGCGAAAACCCCCGGCGGCGGGCTAACCCGCATTACCGCATCCCGCTCCCTCGAAGGGAACCCAGGCACGCCGGCCGTGTTGATGATCAATGCCCGTCGGCGAAGGCCGACCCCCCGGAAGAGAGCGGCCCCTGCGATGACGCCCCACCATCTCCATGCAGCCGGAGCGGCTCCGCCCGAGGCGGAGGACTTCTACGCCGAGAGCCTGCGTCAGCTCAAGACCTCGGGCATTCCCTTCCTGCTCGGCGGCACCTACGCGGTCACCGCCTACACCGGCATCCGCCGCCAGACCAAGGACGTCGACGTGTTCTGCCGGGCCGGCGACTACCCGCGCATCCTCGCGCATTTCGCCAAGCTGGGCCTGAAGACCGAGGTCGAGGACGAGCGTTGGCTCGCCAAGATCTGGCGCGACGACCTGTTCATCGACGTCATCTTCAATTCCACCATCGCCATCAACCCGGTGTCCGAGGCATGGTTCGACGAGGCCCACAACGCCCATGTATGCGGCATCGACGTCGGGCTGATCCCGCCCACCGAGCTCATCTGGTCGAAGGCGTTCGTCCAGGACCGCAACAAGTACGACGGCGCCGACGTCGCCCACCTGTTCCTGCGGCAGCACGAGAAGCTGAATTGGCGCCGGCTGCTCGGCTATTTCGAGCAGTACTGGGAAGTCCTGCTGATGCACGTGCTGAACTTCCGCTTCATCTATCCCACCGAACGCGAATGCGTGCCCCGCTGGCTGCTGGACGAGCTGCTCGACCGGGTCGAGAACCACGCCAACCTGCCGGTGCCGCAGATCAAGGTCTGCCGTGGGCGCCTCTACTCCCGCACCGACTATGCCATCGACGTCGCCGAGTGGGGCTTCGCCGACGTGGTCGGCGAGGGGCAGCGGAGGAGCTGAATGGCGGAGGCGAACGGCCGGCCGCTGCGCGTCGCGGGCCTCGGCGACCTCCACGTCACCGAGCACGCCGTCCATCCCTATCGCGACCTGTTTGCCGAACTCTCGGAGCGGGCGGACGTGCTGGCGCTGTGCGGCGACCTCACCAACCTCGGCCGCCCGCACGAGGCCGAGATCCTGGCCGAGGACCTGCGTTCATGCCGCATCCCGGTGGTGGCGGTGCTCGGCAACCACGACATCGAGCACGGGCATGGCCACGAGGTCCGGCACATCCTCGATCAGGCCGGGGTGACGCTGCTGGAGAACGAGCCGCGCCTGATCGAAGGCGTCGGCTTCGCCGGCGTGAAGGGGTTCGGCGGCGGCTTCGGCGCCCGCATGCTGTCCCCCTTCGGCGAACCCGCCATAAAGGCCTTCGTCGGCGAGGCGGTCAACGAGGCCTTCGCCCTGGAAAACGCGCTGCACACCCTGGTCCAGGACGGGGCCGAGCGCATGGTCGTGGTGCTGCACTACGCCCCGGTCGCCGACACCGTCGAGGGGGAGCCGCGCGAGATCTGGCCGTTCCTGGGCTCGTCGCGCCTGGCCGAGACCATCGATCGCTTCCAGGTCAGCGCCGTCCTGCACGGCCACGCCCACCACGGCAGCTTCACCGGGCACACCCGCACCGGCGTTCCGGTGTTCAACTGCGCCATCCCGGTGGCCAAGGACAGCGGCCGCCCCTACGCCCTGATCGAGGTCTGAGCGACCGGTCAGGAGTCCTTAACCCCCCGGGTCCATGATCCCGGCCTCTCGCAGGAGGCCCCGACATGGATGACACCCGCCCCGCGGTGCTGCACGGCATCGGACGGCTCTATCGCACGTTCTGGACGTTCTCCGCCGGCCGCCGCCCGCTGGTGGCGGGCTTCCTGTCGCTCTTGTTCCTGGCCCAGCTGGTCCGCCTGGCCATCCCCTATTATTTCGGCCTGGCGGTCAACGACCTGCAGGCGTCGGGCGGCCAGGACGTGGCGGCCGCCGGCTGGCATACCGGCCTGGCCTTCGTCGCGGTGGTGCTCGGCTGGCTGCTGCATGGCCCCGCCCGCGTGATGGAACGGTTCACCGCCGTGGCGCTGCGCGAACGCTTCGCCGACCGCCTGTACGACCAGGCCGTCCACCTGCCGCTCGCCTGGCACGAGGCCCGCCATACCGGCGACATCGCCACCCGCATGACCAAGGCCACCGCCGCGCTGTTCGGCTTTTCCCAGCACCAGTTCGTCTATCTGCAGAACGTGGTCAGCCTGGTCGGCCCCCTGGCCGCCATCCTGATGATCTCGTGGATCACCGGCCTGACCGCCGTCGCCGGCTACGCCCTGATCTTCACGCTGCTGGTCCGCTTCGACCGCATCATGGTGGCGCTGGTGCGGGCCGAGAACGCCGCCGAGCGCAAGTGGCAATCCGCGCTGCTGGACGGGCTGGCCAACATGCAGACCATCCTGGCGTTGCGGCTGCAGCTGGTCATGCGCCAAGTCGTCGCCGGCCGCCACGGCCAGGTCTCGGCTCCCTTGCGGCGCGGCATCGTCATCAACGAGGCCAAGTGGTGCGCCATCGACCTGCTCAACAACGCCATCCGCACCGGCCTGGTGGTGCTCTACGCCTGGATGTCGTGGCGGGACGGCGGGATGATCCTGCTGGGCACCGCCGTCATGCTCCACCAGTACAGCCAGCAGGTCGGCAACGTGGTGGGGTCGATGGCCGGGCACTGGGGCGACCTGGTGCGCCATTCGGCCGATATCGGCACCGCCGACGACATCCTGGCCGCCCAGCCGTCGCCGCAGCCGCCGGTTGCCGCGGTGGTCAAGGCCTGGAGCCGCATCGCGGTCTCGGGCCTGACCTTCCGCCACGCCGCCGCGCGCGGCGGCGCCCCCACCCTCGATGGCGTCGGGGTGACGCTCGAACGGGGGCGCCGCATCGCCCTGGTCGGGGAAAGCGGGTCGGGAAAAAGCACCTTCCTCAAGGTGCTGGCCGGGCTCTATCAACCCGAGCGCGTGCTGGTGACGGTGGATGGCCTGCCCTGCCTGGGCATGGCCGACCTGTCGGCCGTCGCCACCCTGGTCCCCCAGGACGCCGAGATCTTCGAAGCCCCGCTCGCCTTCAACCTCACCCTGGGGAAGGACCGCAGCGAAGCCGAGATCGCCCACGCCTGCCGCCTGTCCGGCCTGGACGCGGTGCTGGCCCATCTTCCCGACGGCCTCGCCACCCCGGTGGGCGAGCGCGGCCTCGACCTGTCCGGCGGCCAGAAGCAGCGCCTGGCGCTGGCGCGCGGCCTGCTGGCGGCACGGGATGCCTCGGTGCTGCTGCTCGACGAGCCGACCTCGGCGCTCGACCCGGTCACCGAGGCCCGCGTCACCGGCGCCATCCTGCGCGAGTCGGGCCATGCCTGCGTGGTGGCCTCGGTCCACCGCCTGCACCTGCTGCCCCGCTTCGACACGGTGGTGCTGATGGAGCGCGGCCGGGTGGTCGATGGCGGGGCGCTGGATGAGTTGCTGGAGCGCCAGCCATTGATGCGCGCCATGTGGGAACGCAGCGTCGGCGCCAACGACCATTCGTCTTTCGGGGAAACCGCTCTACGCGTATAAGGGCTCCCATAGCTCCCAGGAGTGCAGCGATGAGAGCACTACCCCTTTTTGCCCTAACGGTAGCTCCTGCCTTTGCATGGGCCGAACAGATCAACCTTGGGGATCCTAGCGGCCAAGCCGCGTTGACGATGGGATTTTCCATGGATTGTCATCGTCCCGAGAACGAGAAGCTCTGCCTGGGCAAAGACGTCAAGGTCCCACCGCCGGCGGCACTCGAAAAGAAAGTGCGACGCGCGCCGTTGGGCCAAGCCAGCGGCACCATTCGAAAGAGATCCGGCGTGCCGTTTCTCGACGATCAACCGCTCCCTGCCGAGCGTTAGCCGCCCGCGCACCCCCACCATTCCTTTTAGGCAGATGACAAGCGAGGCGCCGCTGCCATATACCGTCCAGACGGTACAGTAACCGTCCGGACGGTACAGGAGCAGGAATGAGCAGCGCCCGCGACAAGATCATCGATGCCGCCATGGCCATCGTGCGCCAGCAGGGGGTGGCCAAGCTGACCCTCGACGAGGCCGCGCGCAACGCCGGCCTGTCCAAGGGTGGCGTGCTCTACCACTTCAAGACCAAGGACGATTTGATCCGGGGCATGGTCGAGCGCCTGATCGGCCAGTGCGACACGTTGCACCAACGCTACTACCAGGAGGAGCCGGAGGGTCCCTACCGCTGGGCGCGCACGGTGGTGCGCACCGCCTTCGACCCCAACGGCCCGGCCAGCGACCCGGTCAGCGGCGCGCTGCTGGCGGCGGTGACCGTCAATCCCGACCTGGTGGCGCCGATCCAGGCCAAGTACGAGCAATGGATCGAGCGGGTCAAGGGCGACAGCCCCAATTTCGAGATCGCCACCCTGGTCTGCATGGCCATGGACGGCTACCTGTTCGAGCGGCTGATGGGACTGCAGCTGTGCGACGCCGAGCAATGCGAGCGGATCAAGCAGACCGCCCTCTCCCTGCTGAAGTGAGGTCAACAATGAATAAGAAGCGCATGGCCATCATGACGACCTCCAGCCTGGTGGTGTTCGGCAGTGTGATGGGTTTCGTCCAGTTCAAGAACGCCATGATCAAGGACTACTTCGCCAACATGCCCAGGCCCGAGGTCTCGGTGACCGCACAGCCGGCAGCGGTCGAGGAGTGGCGCGACGTGGTCCCGGCGGTGGGCACCCTCACCGCCGTCAACGGGGTCGCGGTCTCGGCCTCGGTCGCCGGGCTGGTGCGCGAGATCGCCTTCGACTCCGGCCAGAAGGTCCGCAAGGGCCAGTTGCTGCTGAAGCTCGACACCGACGTGGAGATGGGCGATTTGCGCTCCGCCATCGCCGATGCCGACCTGGCCAAGGTCACCGCCGAGCGTCAACGGGCATTGACGAAGAGCGAGGCGGTCTCCAAGGCGGCGGTCGACAAGGCCGAAGCTGAACTCAAGGTGCGCGAGGCCAAGGTGGCCGGCATCCGGGCCACCATCGACAAGAAGTCGGTGTTCGCCCCGTTCGACGGTGTGCTGGGCGTGCGCAAGGTCGACCTCGGCCAGTACCTGCAGCCGGGCCAGGCCATCGTCAGCCTGCAAGACCTTTCGGTGATGCTGGCCGACTTCACGGTGTCGCAGAAGGACCTGGCGGCAATCGCCGTGGGCGAGCCGGTGCGCATGACCACCGACGCCTGGCCGGGCCGCACCTTCGACGGCACCATCGAGGCGGTCGAGCCGACCGTGGATTCCAGGACCGGCATGGTCGCCGCCCGCGCCCGCTTCCCCAATCCCGAAGGCACCCTGCGTCCCGGCCTGTTCGCCCGCATCGAGATCGCCCGCCCGGCCATCGCCCAGGCGGTCACCGTGCCGGTGTCGGCGGTGGCCTATTCGCTGCACGGCGATTCGGTGTTCGTGGTCAAGGATGGTGCCGACGGCAGCAAGGAAGCGCTGCGCGCCATGGTGGATTTGGGCGAGCGCCGCGAAGGCCGGGTGGCCATCAAGAAGGGTGTCAACCCGGGTGACGTGGTGGTGACCTCGGGCCAGGTGAAGCTGGAGAACGGCTCGAAGGTCAAGATCACCGAGGACGACCCGCTGAAGCGCTCGGCCAAGGCCGAATAGGAGACAGACGCATGTTCGACGTCTTCATCAAGCGGCCGGTGCTGGCCAGCGTCATCAGCCTGCTCATCCTGTTCGTCGGCCTGCGCGCGCTGATGATGCTGCCGGTGCGCCAGTACCCGCAGATGAGCAACACGGTGATCACCGTCACCACCACCTTCCCGGGCGCCGATTCCGAGCTGATCCAGGGCTTCATCACCCAGCCGATCCAGAAGGCGGTGGCGACCGCCAAGGGCCTCGACTACCTGACCTCGCGCTCGGTCCAGGGCATGAGCGAGGTGAAGGCGTACGTGCGCCTCAACGACGACCCCGACGCCGCCATGACCGAGGTGATGAGCAAGGTCAACGAGGTGCGCTCGGTGCTGCCGCGCGGCATCAACGATCCGGTGATCAAGAAGGAGACAGGGCAAACCTTCGCCTCGGCCTACCTGGCCTTCTCTTCGGACCGCATGAGCCAGGAGCAGATCACCGACTACGTCAACCGCGTCATCCAGCCCAAGCTCGCCTCGGTGCCCGGCGTCGCCAATCCCGAGGTGTACGGCGGCCAGAAGTTCTCCATGCGCGTCTGGCTCGACCCCGAAAAGCTGGCGCAGTACGGCCTGTCGGCCGAGGCCGTCAACCAGGCGCTGACGTCCAACAACTACACCGCAGCGGCCGGCTCGACCAAGGGCGCCTTCGACGTGGTGACCACCCAGGCCGACACCGACCTCAAATCTGTCGCCGAGTTCAGGAAGCTGGTGGTCAAGAACGTCGGCACCCGCCTGGTCCGGCTGGAGGACGTGGCCGACGTCGGCCTTGCCGCCGAGAACGACGACATGGCGGTGTTCGCCAGCGGCGACCGCGCCATCTTCGTCGGCGTCTACACCACGCCGGAGGCCAATCCGCTCACCGTCATCAAGCAGATCCGCGACGAGACGCTGCCCGCCCTGTCGGCGCAGCTGCCGCCCGGGATGACCGCCAAGATGGCCTACGATTCCACCGTGTTCATCCAGGCGGCCATCGACGAGGTGGTGAAGACCATCCTGGAAGCCGGCCTGATCGTGATGATCGTCATCTTCGCCTTCATGGGCAATTTGCGCTCGGTCGCCATTCCCGTGGTCACCGTGCCGCTGTCGCTGATCGGCGTGTCCCTGTTCCTGCTGGGGCTCGGCTTCTCCATCAACCTGTTGACGCTGTTGGCCATGGTGCTGGCCATCGGCCTGGTGGTCGACGACGCCATCGTGGTGGTCGAGAACGTCCACCGCCACATCGAGAACGGCAAAAGCCCGCTGGAGGCCGCCCTGGTCGGCACCCGCGAGATCGCCTCGCCGGTCATCTCCATGACCATCACCCTGGCGGCAGTGTTCGCCCCCATCGCCTTCATGGGCGGCCTGACCGGCGCGCTGTTCAAGGAATTCGCCCTGGCGCTGGCCGGCTCGGTGATCGTCTCGGGCGTGGTGGCGCTGACGCTGTCGCCGATGATGTGCTCGAAGATCCTCAAGCACGACGAGGACAAGCAGGGCCTGCCCGCCCGCATCGACCGCGCCTTCGCCCGCGTGCAGTCGCGCTACAACCGCATGCTGGCCTCGTCGCTGGCCGACCGCCCGACCACCGTGGTGTTCGCCGCGATCGTCATGGCCAGTTTGTTCTTTCTTTTCAAGGCCGTGCCGACCGAACTTGCACCAGAGGAAGACCAGGGCGTGCTGTTCACCGCCTTCAGCGGACCGGCCTCGGCCAACACCGAGTACATGGAGGCCTTCGCCCACCAGATCGACCAGGGGCTGCGCTCCTTCCCCGAGGTGCGCGACACCTTCCTGATCTCGGGCATCGGTTCGCCCAGCCAGGGCTTCGGCGGCGCGGTCACCAAGTCGTGGTCCGAGCGCAAGAAGAGCGCCAAGGAGCTGACGCCGCTGTTCCAGAACACCCTGAACGCGGTGTCCGGGGTGAAGGCCTCGGTGTTCGCCCCGCCGGCGCTGCCCGGGTCCGACGGCCTGCCGGTGCAGTTCGTCATCAACTCGACCGCCGATTACCGCACCCTCGACGAGCTGCAGGGCGAGATCATGAAGCGCGCCGCCAAGGCCGGCCTGTTCGCTTTCATCGATGGCGACCTCAAGTTCGAGAGCCCGCAGACCGTGGTTGACATCGACCGCGACAAGGCGGCGGCCTACGGCATCTCCATGCAGCAGATCGGCGAGGTTCTCGCCACCATGACCGGCGGCAACTATGTCAACCTGATCAACCTGCAGGGCCGTTCCTACCAGGTCATCCCGCAGGTGCCGCGCAACTTCCGCCTCGAGCCCTGGCAGCTCGGCCGCTTCCATGTCCGCGCCGCCGACGGAACCGCCATCCCGCTGTCGTCCCTGGTCAGCCTGGGCAGCGCCGTCAAGCCGGTGTCGCTCAACCAGTTCAACCAGCTGAACTCCATCACCATCTCGGCCTTCCCGATGCCGGGGGTGACGCTGGGCCAGGCCCTCGATTTCCTGAAATCGACGGCGGACCAGGTGCTGCCGCAGGGCTACACCGTCGATTACGCCGGCCAGTCGCGCCAGTACGTGCAGGAAGGCAACGCCCTGGTGCTGACCTTCGTGTTCGCCCTGGTCATCATCTTCCTGGTCCTGGCCGCCCAATTCGAGAGCTTCCGCGACCCGCTGGTGATCATGGTCTCGGTGCCGCTGTCCATCTGCGGCGCCTTGATCCCGCTGGCGCTGGGGGTCACCAGCATGAACATCTACACCCAGATCGGCCTGGTGACCCTGATCGGCCTGATCACCAAGCACGGCATCCTCATCTGCGAGGTAGCGCGCGAGCGGCAGGAGCAGGACGGGCTGACCCGCCTGGAGGCGGTCAAGGTGGCGGCCAACCTGCGCCTGCGGCCGATCCTGATGACCACGGCGGCCATGATCACCGGCCTGATCCCGCTGATGTTCGCCTCGGGCGCCGGAGCGGCCAGCCGCTTCTCGATCGCGGTGGTGATCGTGGCCGGCATGAGCATCGGCACCGCCTTCACCCTGTTCGTGCTGCCGGTGATCTACACCTTCATCGCCTCGGACCGGCGGGCGAAGCCGGCGGCCCCGGCCCTGGACGAGGCGCCCCGTCCGCATGCGGAAGCGGCGCAATGACCATCCCCTGGGAGTAGCGAAAAAGGAAATCGGAGAGGCCGGGAACCGCGCCCGGCCGCGGCGCGTCTCCCATCATAAGGGACACTCCCGCCGCCAACCGGGATGTCTCGGGCAAGGGGTGGAGGTTCGTGCAGGCTCCCTGAAACGGTGAACCTCCGCCCCCGCCCACCGGCCCAACACCTGCCCCGCGCCATAGGTTCGCAGACAACGGCCTCAGCAATACGGAAGGTTGCCCCCGCCGTCCGTTCGAAGGCATCCCGGGCGGGGGCTTAGGCCGTCCCCTACCGACCACCCCGCTCCGACGTATTCTCCCTTGCGCCCGCAGCCCCACATGCAGGGGAAACCACGGCGCGGACGATACGCATGAAAGCCATCCTCCTTTCCGCCGGCCAGGGCCGTCGCCTCCTCCCCTGGACGCATGATCTGCCCAAGTGCCTGCTCCCCTTCGCCGGCCGGTCGCTGCTGGCATGGCAGTTGTCCGCCCTCGCCGCCGCCGGCCTCGACCGGGTGGTGGTGGTGACCGGTTTCGCGGCGAATGCGGTGGAGGACGAGATCGTCAGGAGCGCGCCGTCCGGCTTGGCGGTGGAAACGGTCCACAACCCCTTCTTCGGCGTCGCCGACAACGTCGCCAGCTGCTGGCTGGTGCGCGACCACCTCGTCGGCGAGGTGGCGATGATCAACGGCGACACCCTGTTTGACCCGGCGATGCTGGCCCGCCTTCGGGAGACGGCCACCCGCCCGCTGACCCTGGCGGTGGACACCAAGGCGGTCTACGACGCCGACGACGTCAAGGTGCAACTGCTGGGCGACCGGGTGTGCCGCATCGGCAAGACCCTCTCCAGCGAAAGCATTGGTGCCGAGTTCGTGGGGATGATGCTGTTCCGCGGCCTGGGCGGGCCGCTGTTCGCCGCCGCGGTCGAGACCATCCTGGCCCAGCCCGGCGGCGTCAGCCGCTGGTACCTGTCGGCGCTGGACGAGCTGGCCGGCAAGGGGGTGGTGGGCGCCACCTCGGTGGCCGGCCTGTCCTGGACCGAAGTGGACTATCCCGGCGATTTCGGCCGCGCCGAACTGCTGACGCGCCAATGGATCCACCGCAGCCGCGCCGAGACCGCAGCCTATCCGCTCGCCCAGTAGGCGCCGCGCTGGGACAGCACCGCGTCGGCCAGCCGCAGGTCCTCGGGCTGGTCGACGTCGATGGCGGCCTCGGCCTGGCTCATTTCCACCACCGCCAGGCGGGCGCCGACCTGATGCGACAGGCGCTGCGCCGCCCCGTCGATCGACAGCATTCCCGCCCACCACAGCATCAGCGAGCCCATGCCCAGCGCGCCAACCATGGCGGCGGGATCACTGCTGTCGTCGACCTTGCTCCAGAAGCGCACCGCCGCCCGCGCCCGCGAGCTGGCCAGCAGGAACAGGTTGCAGCCGGTCACCCGGGCGCCGCGGAAGCGCACGTAGGCGCGCCGCGCCCGGGGAAAGGCCGCCTGCACGACCTCGCGCCGCGCCACCGCGATCGCGGCATCGGCGTCGGCCGGGACCTTGTCGAGGAACTCTCCGATCATCGCCGGCGTCAGCAGCGGGTGGTCCACCGTGGTGATCAGGATGGGGGGCGGCACCGCGTTGAGGACCGCTTCCACCGAATCGGCGATGGTCGGCATCGCCGCCACCGGCACCACCCGGTGGCGGGCCAACAGGGGAACGGCCGGCCCGAGGGTGCGCCAATCGGCCGCCACCAGGATGCGCCCGACATAGGGGACGTCCCGCAGCGCATCCACCACCCATTCGCCCATCGGGCGGCCGGCGACCGGGACGGCGGCCTTGTGGGGAACGTCGTACGCGCTCGCCAGCGGGTCACCCCCGGGGCGCACGCCAGCCAGCACCAGCGCCGTCACCTTGTTGTCGGTCAACCGTGTCACCTCCCACCGTCAACCAGATGGGACAGCGTGGCGGCGGCGCCCATCCGCCATCCGGGGCCTATCCCTCGCGGCAAGGAAAGGCGCGCCTGGCTACATCAAGACAGCTCGGCAACCGTTTGAAATTATTTAGCTAAAGCCACCTGCTCCGGCGATACCACGTCACCGCGGCGGCAAAGCCGTCATCCAGGTTGACAGACGGCTCCCACACCTTGGCGGGAGGAAGGCGATGCGGGTCGCAGGTCCAATCCTCATGCATCAATTCCTCGGCACGACCCACCGAGGTGATCGGGACCCTGCCCCCGGTCATCACCCGCGCCAGCGCGAGCGCCGCTTTCAGCAGCGGCCCCGGCAGGGGCATGAGCGCCACGTCGCGGCCGAGGGCGCGGGCGGCGGCGCGGGCGATGGCGGTCCAGCTGTAGCTGCCCTGCCCCACCTCCCAGAAGGCGTCGCCAACGATGGAGCGGCAGGCCTTCACCACGGCGGCGGCGGCATCGTCCACGTAGAGCAGCGACAGCCGCGCCTTGGGCCGGCCCGGCACCGGCATCACCGGCAGGCGGGCCGCGCGGAACAGCGGCAGGGTCGCGGGGTCGCCGGGGCCGTACAGGGTGCAGGGACGCAGGATGGCATACGAACGCGCCCGGGTCGCCTCCAGCAGCGCCAGTTCGGCCGCCGCCTTGCTGGCGGCGAACGGCGACAGGTCGGGCTCCCGTGCGGCCAGCGACGAGACCATCACCACCCGCGCCGACGGCGCCTGGGCGCGAATGGCGTTCCCCAGCCGGGTGGCGCCACCGACATTGATGAGCCGGAAGCCGTTGGCGTCGGGCGAGCGGGTCAGCGCCGCCATGTGCACCACCACGTCGGCGCCGGCGACCAGGCGGGCCAGCGCCACCTCGTCGCCCAGCGATCCCTCAACCGCCTCGCCGGCATCGGGGCGCGGTGTCCGCACCAATTGCCGGACCCGCCAGCCGTCCCGGCGTAGGGCCGCAACCACCCTCCGGCCCAGGAAGCCGGTTCCACCGGTCACCGCGGCCAGGGGGGCGGCGGTCATGGGGCAAGGCCAACGTCGTCAACCATTCACCCCATGTCGGGGCTGCCGCACCGGCGGGGAACTCCTCCTCGGGCGGGTCTTTCGTAAGGGGGACGCGCCAACGGTCAGTGGCTGGTGCCGACCGAGTAGGTCACCTTGTTCCAGACGTTGTACTTGCCGATCGGCTGGCGCATCGGAAGGCGCTTCTGCTCGGCGAAGGTCTGGGCATCGAGCACCAGCAGGGCGCCGTCGTCCTCGGACAGCGACACCAGGGCATGGCGGCCGGAGCGGTCGAACTCCACGTGCCGGGTCAGGCGGCCCGGCGCCGGCCGCACCGTCTGGACGATCTCCAGCGAGCGGGTGTCGATGACCTGCAAGGCGTCCTTCTGCGCCCCCATGGACACGTCGACCCAGGCGTAGGGCGAATTCTCATGGCCGCGCATGAAGAAACCGGGGCCCAGGGTCGGGATGCGCTTGACCGTCTCCCAGGTCGTCATGTCGATGACGCTGACCACCGCCTCCTTGAGGTGCGGCGTCGCCATCATCCAGCGGCCATCCTTCTTGAACACGATCCCCGATCCCAGATGGGGCATGCCGCCGAGGTCGAGGTCGGCGACCTTCCGCTTGAGGTCGAGATCGACCACCATGCCCTTGCCGCCGTCGCGGGAGGCGCCCATCACGCGCTCGTAGGTGGGGTCGAAGAAGAAGTCGTCCAGGAAGTCCGGCACGCGGATGCGCAGGGCCTGGAAGCGGCCGCCGGTGGAGACGCCCTCCTCGTGCCCGGGCTCGTAGGAATGCACCAGTCCGTTCAGCACCGGGCCGGCGTCGTCGGCGTAGGGGATCTCCCAGATCTCGGACAAATCGCGCAGCGCCACCACGAAGCTGTGGCGCGGCGGCGCGGTGTAGACCGCCGAGACGCGGCTGGTCTTGCCGTCGCCGGCGACGGGAATCACCTGCAGCGGCTTGAGGTCGCGGGCGTCGAGCGCCACCAGCGTGTGCGGCAACACGTTGCCGACCATCAGGAAGCGGCCATCGTCGGACACCGCGACATTGCGGGTGTTCACCCCGGCACGGATCTCGGCCACCGTCTTGCCGGTCCACATGTCGTACTTGGAGATCCAGCCGTCGCGCGAGGCGAGGTAGACCCAGCGGCCGTCGGGCGAGTACTTGGCGCCGCCGTGGACGGCGAAGCGGGTGGCGACCCGGTAGAGCGGCTCCATGCGGTCGCCGTCCAGGATGGTCATGTGGTGGTCGCCGGCCTCGATCACCGTGAACAGGTTCATGGGGTCCGAGGCGAAGGGCGGCTTGGCCGGCAGCGTGTCGGGATCGACATGCACGACGCGGCTGGCGGCGACCTCCTTCATGCCCCATTCCGGCACCGCCGGCAGCGGGGCGAAGACGTAGGCGGCCAGGGCCTTGACCTGCTCCGGGCTCAGCTTGGCCTTGAAGCCTTCCATCTGGGTGGCGGCGCGGCCGTCGGCGATCACCGCCTCGGCGGCGGACGGCTTGAGCCGGCCCAGGTTCTCGGGCAGCAGCGCCGGCCCGATCGCCCCCAGGCGGTCGGCGCCGTGGCAGGCGGCGCAGTGCTCGACGTAGAGCTTGCGGGTGGCCTCGTCCTCGGCGTGGGCGGCTAGCGGAACAATTGTCATCCCGAGGAGCGCCGCGACGAGGGACCTCGTCCGGGCGGCCCGACGAAATCCTTCGCTGCGCTCAGGGTGACAGGGGGCGGTGACAGGATGACAGTTGGAGAGACGGCCCATCACGCGATCTCCTCGTCGGTCAGGTAGCAGCCGGGATCCTCGGCCCAGCGGTCGTGGTGGACGCGTTCGGCGCGGACGCGGCTGTTGCCGTTGCAGATGCTCAGCCAGCGGCAGGTGCCGCAGCGGCCCGACAGGGTGCGGGGGTGCTGCTTGAGCCCCGCCATGATCGGGTTGGAGACGTCGGCCCAGATCTCGGAGAACGGCCGCTCGCGCACGTTGCCCAGGCGCTCGTGCCACCACATGGTGTCGGGATGCACCCAGCCGAGATTGTCGATGTTGGCGACGTTGACGCCGCTGGAATTGCCGCCCCACTGCTCGAGCTTGCCGCGGATGTGGTCGGCCTTGTCCGGCCACCGGCTTTCGACCCAGCGCAGGAAGTAGGGCCCGTCGGCGTCGTTGTTGCCGGTGACGAATTCGCGGTCGCCCCGGGCCTGCTGGTCGGCCAGGCTGGCCTCGAACAGGCGGGTCATGGCGTCCCGCGTGGTGCGGCTGGCGGCGTCCTCGCCCCGGTTGGTGTTGCCGCGGCCGGCGTAGTTGAGGTGCGAGAGGTAGAACTTGGAGACGCCCTCGGCCTCCATCAGGGCGAGGATGTCGGGCAGGTTGCCCGAATTGTCCTCGGTCATGGTGAAGCGCAGGCCGACCTTGACCCCGCGTTCGCGGCACAGCCGGATGCCCTGGATCGACTCGGCATAGGCGCCGTCCTTGCCGCGGAAGGCGTCGTGCACCTGGCCGATGCCGTCGATGCTGATGCCGACGTAATCGAAGCCGGTCGCGGCGATGCGGTCGGCGTGGGCGGCGTCGATCAGGGTGCCGTTGGTGGACAGCGCCACGGTGAAGCCCAGGCGCTTGGCCTCGACGGCCAACTCATAGATGTCGGGGCGCAACAGCGGCTCGCCGCCCGAGAGGATGAGCGCCGGCACCCCGAAGCCGCGCAGGTCGCGCATGGTGGCGACCACCTCGGCGGTGGTCAGCTCGTTGGCGAAATCCTTGTCGGCCGAGATGGAATAGCAGTGCTTGCACAGGAGGTTGCAGCGGCGGATCAGGTTCCAGATCACCACCGGGCCCGGCGGGTTGCGCCGCGGCCGCACCGGCGTCGGCTCGACCAGTTCGCGGATGAACTGGGACAGGCGGAACATGGCTTCTCCCCCTAAGCGGTCAGGCGCAGGCCCGTCTTCTTCAGGATGCGCGTCGAGAACAGCACCAGATGGGACCGCACCATCGGCCCCAGGACATCGGCGATCCGGCCCACGAGGTCACCGGCGGTGGCCTCGTCGCGGGCATGGATCATGGCGAACAGGTTGTAGGGCCAGGCCGGCGGCATGCGCGGGCGCTGGTAGCAATGGCTGACGAAGCCGAGCGCGGCGACCTTGGCGCCGGCGGCCTCGACGTCCTCGTCGGGCACGTCCCACACGGTCATGCCGTTGAAGCGGTAGCCCAGCGCGTAATGGTTGGGAACGGCGCCGATGCGGCGGATGATGCCGTCGGCCTGCATGCGCCGCATCCGCTCCATGACTTCCTCGGCCGCGAGGCCGAGGCCGTCGGCTATGGCGTGGTAGGGCCGTTCGACGAAGGGCAGACCTTCCTGGGTGGCGACGATGATGGCACGGTCCGTTTCGTCCAGCGTCATGCCTCGAACCTCAAGTCCACGCGGAACTCGCGCTGCTTGGGCATGTCGTACACCGGAAGGCCGGTGCGCTCCTGGACTTCGGTCAAGACCCGGTCGACCTCGGCCCGGCTCTCGGCGGCCACCACGAACCACATGTTGAGCTCGTGGGTGCGGGCGTAATTGTGGGCCACCTCGGGGAAGGAATTGACGGCCGCCGCGACCTCGTCGAAGCGCTCGGCCGGCACCGCCATGGCCACCAGCGTGTTGTGGCCGCCGAAGCGGTCGGCGTTGTAGAGCGGCCCGAAGCGGGTCAGCACCCCGTCCTGGCGCAGGCGCTTGAGGCGTTCGATTAATTCGCCCTCAGCGATGCCGATGGCCGCGGCAGCGGCGGCGAATGGGCGTTCACAGACCGGGAAGCCGCCCTGGAAGGCGTTGATGATGGCGCGGTCGACGGGGTCCATGGCCCCTACTCCGCCGCCAGCTTGCGCACGTAGCGGGCCCCGCACTGCTTGAAGCGCCTGAGGCTGAACAGCACGGCGCGGGGATAGGCGGCCACGCCCTCGCGCTCGGCCAGGGCGGCGATGGTGGCCTGGACCTCGGCGCGATCGCGGCCGTGGACCATGGTGAACAGGTTGTACGGCCAGTCGGGAAGACGGCGCGGCCGCCGATAGCACAGGGTGACCTCGGGGGCGCCGCCGAGGATCCCGCCCACCCGCGACACCTCGGCATCGGGGATGTCCCACACCACCATGGCGTTGGCGCGGTAGCCGAGCTCGTGGTGGCGGACGATGACGCCCAGCCGGCGAATCACCCCCTCGGCCTGCATCGCCTGCAGGCGCTCGATGACCTCGTCCTCGCCCATGCCGATCTCGCGGCCCAGCGTCAGGAAAGGCCGTTCGGTGAGGGGCAGGCCGTCGCACAGGGCGGCGACCAGCGCATGGTCGCGGTCGCTCAGCTCCATCGGATGTCGAACCCCAGGTCGATGTGGAAATCCTCGACCAGCGGCAGGTCGAGCACCTCGATGCCGGTGCGGTTGGCGATGTCGGCCAGCACCGCATGCACCTCGTCGCAGGACGCGGCCGTCACCACGAACCACAGGTTCAGGCGGTGGTCGCGCTGGTAGTTGTGGTTGACCTCGGGATAGGCTGAGACGATGGCGGCGATCCGCTCCAGCCAGGCCGGCGGAACCGCCATGGCGGCCAGCGTGCTGTGGCCGACGCGGTGGGGGGTGAACACGGCCCCGACCCGGCTGACGAAGCCCTCGGCCTTCAGGGCGCCGAGGCGCCCGATCACCTCGCCCTCACCGAGGCCGAGGCGCTCGGCGATGGCGGCGTAGGGACGCGCGACCAGGGGGAAATCCTGCTGGAATTCCGAGAGCAGCCGCCGGTCGTGGTCGTCGAGGGCGCGCATCTTACAGACCGATCTTGTGGGCGCGGGCGGTGAAGAAGATGCCCGACGGCTTGAGGGCCGGCATGTCGGCCACCTTCTCGATGCTCTCGGTGTCGTAGACCACCACCTGGTCGGAGTCGCGGGCCGACATCCACACGCGCTCGCCGCGCGGGGTGAATTCCATGTGCAGGATGGCCTTGCCGGGCTCCAGGGTCTTGATCACCCGCTTGCTCGGCACGTCGATGACCTGGACCTTGCCGTTGTCGGGCAGCGCGAAATTGACCCACACCTGGCGGCCGTCGGGGCGCGCCATGGCGAACACCGGCTGCCCGGCGACGGGGATGCGCGCGGTTTCCTTCCAGGTGCGGCTGTCGACCACCAGCACCTCATGGCGGCCGATGGCCGGCAGGAACACCTCCTCGCCCGCCGCCGCCCAGCCTTCGAGATGCGGCATCTTGTAGACCGGCAGCGGCTCCTGCCCCTTGCCGTAATGGTCGAGGATGCGCTTGACGCCCTGCTCGGGATGCCACAGGTCCAGCAGGGCGATGCCGTCCTCGCCGAACAGGCCGGCCATGTAGTAGCGGCCGTCCATGGTCACCAGGCCGTCGTAGGGCTGCTTGCCGATGCCGGTGTACTTGGTGATCTTCGGGTTCTTGGCATCGTGCAGGTCGGCCAGCCAGATCTCGCCCGATTCGTAGAGCGAGAAGGCGAAGCGGTTGCCGGGCGCGTCCTCCAGCCCCACCACCTTGGAGCGCTGGCCGTCGGCGCCGATGGCGGCGATGTCGGCCACCAGCTCCAGGGAGTCGGTGTCGAACACCTTGACCCCGCCGGGGGTGTAATTGGCTGCCGCCACCAGGCGGCCGTCCTGCGAGATGGCGCCGCCGATGGAATTGCCGGACTGCATGACGCGCTTGGCGATGCGGCCTTCCAGCAGGTCGACCTTGGTCAGCCCGCCGTCGCGGCCGAACACGAAGGCGTAGCGCTGGTCGCGCGAGAACACGATCGAGGCGTGCGACAGGTCGCCCAGCCCGGAAATCTCGGCGAGGCGGGTGTTGCGGGAGTGCTCGACCAGCAGCACCTTGCCGTCGGCGCGCTCGATGACCACGCCCATGTCGCCGGTGGCGCGCGGGGTGGAGGAGCAGGCGGACAGCAGGCCGAGGGCCAGGCAGGCAACGACCGTCCTAGCGGACATCGGTCTCTCCCTTCAGGAAATGGGCGATCCATTCGGCCTCGTCCTCGGCCACCATGCCGCGCCACGGCGGCATCGGGGTGCCGGGGCGGCCGTCGAGGATGGCGGAGACCAGCGCCTCGGCCGGGATCTCGGCCAGGGCGTCCTTGGTCAAGGGCTTGCCGAGGCCGCCCTTGAGGGTCATGCCGTGGCACGATCCGCAATCCTGCTCGACGAAGGCCTTCAATTCGGCCTTGCGGGGGCCCGAGGGATCGGCCTGGGCCGGCATGGCCAACAGCGCGAGGGCCAGGGCGGCCAAGAAGCCGATAGGACGGCCGGTCGGGGGCTTCATTGCGCCGCTTCCAGGGCCAGCGGCAGGCCGGTCGGCCGGTCCATGGCCAGGCGCACCACCTGGCCGATCATCAGCAAGGCGGGCGGCTTGGGCGCCCAGCGCTCGATGTCGGCAGCCAGGGAACCCAGGGTGGAGAACAGCGTGCGCTGATCGCGGGTGGTGCCGCGTTCGATGATGGCAACGGGCGTCTCGCCGGGGAGCCCCGCGCCCCGCAGGCCCCCGGCGAGACGCTCCGCGCTCGCCACACCCATGTACACGACGAGCGTGCATCTGGGATCGGCAAGAGAATTCCAATCCAGGTCGAGGTCGCCGTCGTCCTGGCGGTGGCCGGTGACCAGCCGCACGCTCTCGGCCAGCCCCCGATGGGTCAGGGGAATGCCGGCGGCGGCGGCGCATCCGGACGCGGCGGTGATGCCGGGGACCACCTCGAAGGGGATCCCGGCCGCCGCCAACTGCAGCGCCTCCTCGCCCCCGCGCCCGAACACGAAGGGGTCGCCGCCCTTGAGCCGGACCACGTCGTGGCCCTCCTCGGCGAGGCTCACCAGCAGGGCGTTGATCTCGTTCTGCGGCAGCGCATGGCGCCCGGTGGCCTTGCCCACGTCGAGGCGCAACGCCTCGGGCGGGACCAGATCCATCACGCCGGCGCCGACCAGGCGGTCGAACACCACCACACGGGCCCCGGCGATCAGGCGCATGGCCTTGACCGTCAGCAGGTCCGGATCTCCCGGCCCCGCGCCCACCAGCCAGACCTTGCCGCGGTTCCTCATGGCGCGTCTCCCCCGCTCAACGCGTGCCTTCAGGGCGTCACGGAACCACCTCCACGACCCCGGTCATTTCCGCATGGGGGCCGCAGCGGTAGGAAAACCGTCCCGGTCTGCCGAAGGTCTTGCGGAAGCTCTCGCCAGGAAACAGGCGGTCGCTTTCCGGTTCTCCCTCGAACAACAGCGAGTGGCTGGTACGCTTCTCGTCGTTCACCCACTCGACCGTGGTTCCGGTCCGGATACTCACCTCCCGGGGCTCGAAGCGGTAATGGTCGATGGAGACCCTCACCACGTCCTCGGCCCAGGCAGGACCGGCGGAGAGGAGGACGACGAGGACGGCGCACTTTGCCGGTGCCCACGCCATCTCGTCCTCCCCTCAGCCGTTGACCTTACTGCTTCACCGCCTTGATCTCGCCGTCGGCGCCCAGGCCGAGGTGCATGTCCACCGACACGTGGTGGAAGCGGCCGGCGGTGTAGTCGTCGTGGACGGCGAAGCCGACGGTGTAGCTCTTGCCGGCTTCCAGCGCGACGTCGCCCGGGGCGGTGGAGCCCAGCTTGCGGGTCATCACGACCACCCAGCTGTCGCCTTCCTTCTTGCCCTCGAACTTGACGCCCTCGCCGCCCTTCATGACGCGCTCGGCGGCGATGAAGCCGTCCTCGGAGACGTTGCCCTTGGCCTTCCAGCGCAGCAGGTCCATGAAGGCGCCGTTCTTGACGGCGGCCTCGACCTCGGGGGTCGGCTTCAGCTTGTCCCAGCCGCCGCGCGGCTCCTCGGCGATCGACAGGGCGGTGCGGCTGTCACCGACATACTTGGTGACGTAGCCGGCCGAGGTGTCGATGCCCTTGACGGCGGCCAGCTTGGCCTTGTCGGGAGCGCTCGGCATGTCGCGGGCGTCGGCGTGGCAGGTGCTCCAGCAGCCGGCGCGGGTCTGGACGTCAACCTTGCCCGGGTCGATCATCATGGCCAGCTTGACCTCGTTCTCGGGGTCCATCTTGCCGCCTTGCGCGAACGGCACGTCGTTGTGCGGGCCGGCCGGGAACTCGAAGCGCATGTAGAGATTGGTGGCGTCGAAGGCCGCCTTGATCTTCAGCGGGATCGCGGCGCGCTTGCCGGGGATCACCATCTTCTCGGCCTTCTTGCCGGTCACCATCTTGGCGCCCATGTCGGCCTGTTCGCCGTTGTGGCACTCGTAGCAGCGGTCACCCTTCTTGACGAAGGAGCGGGCGCCGCCATGGTCGGGGCCGTTCATGACCCACTCGAGCGAGGCCTGTCCCGGGTAGAACAGGGTGGTGGTGGTCTCGGGCACCTTGCTCCAGTCGGGAGCGGCGAAGGCCATGCCGGGGGCCATCGCCAGCGCGACGGCGGCCGCGCCCAGGGTCGGGAAAAGTCGGTTCTGGCTCATTTCCTCACTCCTTGCCTTCTTGTGCGGTCAACTTGTCGTGAACCGGCTTGTGGGCGATGCCCTTGTGGCAGTCGATACAGGTCATGCCGTCTTCAACCGCGTTCTGGTGCTGCTTGCGGGCCCGGGGCTTCTGCATCTCGGGGTTCATCTGATCGAAGGCGTGGCAATTGCGGCATTCGCGCGAATTGGTGTCCTTCATCGTCGCCCAGACGCGCTTGGCCAGGTCGAAGCGCTTGGCCTCGAACTTCTCGGGCGTGTTCACGCTGCCGACGAGCTTGTGATAGACCTCGTTGCTGGCCTTGATCTTGCGCACGATCTTGTGGACCCAGTCCCTCGGAACGTGGCAGTCCGGACAGGCAGCGCGGACACCGGAGCGGTTGGTGTAGTGAATCGTCTGCTTGTATTCCTGATAGACGGTGCTTTCCATCTCGTGACAGGAAATACAGAAGTCGAGATTGTTGGTGGCCTCCATGGCTGTATTGAAGGCACCCCAAAACATGATACCGCCAATGAAGAGAATCGAAGCGCCAACCAAAGTGGCGCCAAGGATTTTCGTCGTCATGAGACGGCTGAAGAGCGATCTGTTCTCGCGCATTGCAACCCCCCTAAGGGCTCCTCTCCATCGGCCTTTGCATTAAGCCCTAGCATGGATGCGGGCGGCCGGACTTGACGTTGGGCAACCGATGCGGGGTGATTTCCCGCGGGGCGCACCCTATCCCCGAGGCCGCCGTGCATTTGTGATCTTGGTCAATTGGGGGTGGGCAAAACCACGGCGGATACTTTTCGCCCCGCCTATTTGACTTTGGTTAAAGCCGGGGTGGCCAGCGAGCCCCATCCTGTCCACTGGTGACGCTGGCCCCAAGGGGGGAGCGCGGCGGTCCAAAGACTGGAGGATCAGGATGTGGAGAGGACTTAGGAATGCCTTGCTGCTCTCGGCCATTCCGCTGGCCATGGGGACGGGGGCGTTTGCCGATGAGGCTTCGCTGAGCAAGGAGACCAAGGAAGGCGCCGCCAAGATCTACTTCGAGCGCTGCGCCGGCTGCCACGGCGTGCTGCGCAAGGGTGCCACGGGCAAGAACCTCGAGCCGGCGAACACCCAGAAGCTGGGCCAGACCCGTCTCGAGAAGATCCTGACCAACGGCACCGAAGGCGGCATGCCGAACTTCGACGACATCCTGTCGAAGGACGAGATCAAGACGATGGCCACCTACATCCAGATGACCCCGGACACTCCGCCGGAGTGGGGCATGAAGGAGCTGAAGGCCTCTTGGAAGGTTGCGGTGCCGCCCGAGCAGCGCCCGACCAAGCAGATGAACAAGGTCAACCTCAAGAACGTGTTCTCGGTGACGCTGCGCGACACCGGCGAGGTTGCCCTGATCGACGGCGACACCAAGAAGATCTGGCAGATCGTCAAGACCGGCTACGCGGTGCACATCTCCCGCCTGTCGGCTTCCGGCCGCTACGTCTACGTCATCGGCCGCGACGGCAAGCTCGACATGATCGACCTGTGGATGGAGAAGCCCGCGGTCGTCGCCACCATCAAGACCGGCCTCGACGCCCGTTCGGTCGACACCTCGAAGTTCAAGGGCTACGAGGACAAGTACGCGGTCGCCGGCTCCTACTGGCCGCCGCAGTACGTGATCATGGACGGCCAGACCCTCGAGCCGCTGAAGGTCGTCTCGACCCGCAGCGTGACCGTGGACGGCGACTACCACCCCGAGCCGCGCGTGGCCTCGATCGTCTCCTCGATGATCAAGCCGGAGTGGGTGATCAACGTTAAGGAGACCGGCCTGATCAAGCTGGTCGACTACTCGGACATCAAGAACCTCAAGGAAGTGACCATCGAGTCGGCCAAGTTCCTCCACGACGGTGGCTGGGATGCGTCGAAGCGCTACTTCCTGGTTGCCGCCAACGCCTCGGACAAGGTCGCCGTGGTCGACACCAAGGAAGGCAAGCTCGCCGCCCTGGTGCCCACCAAGGCCAAGCCGCACCCGGGCCGTGGCGCCAACTTCGTGCACCCCGAGTTCGGCCCGGTGTGGGCGACCTCGCACCTCGGTGCGGACGTCATCACCCTGATCGGTACCGACCCCGAGAAGCACCCGCAGTTCGCTTGGAAGGTGGTCGCCGAGCTGAAGAACCACGGCACCGGTTCTCTGTTCGTCAAGACCCACCCGAACTCCAAGAACCTGTGGGCCGATGCGCCGCTGATGCCGGAGCGTGAGGCCGCCGAGTCGGTCACCGTCTACGACATCAACAACCTGGCCAAGGGCCCCGAGGTCATCAACGTCGCGAAGATGGCCGGCCTGCCTGAGACCAAGGCGATCAAGCGCGTCGTCCATGCCGAGTACAACGCGGCCGGCGACGAAGTGTGGTTCTCGATCTGGGCCGGCAAGACCGACCCGTCGGCCATCGTCGTGCTGGACGACAAGACCCGCAAGATGAAGACCGTGATCAAGGATCCGAAGCTGATCACCCCCACGGGCAAGTTCAACGTGAACAACACTCAGCACGACATCTATTAATCTGAGTGCCACCCGGCTCCGAACGGAGCCGGGCCTACCTGGCCCCGGACCACGGTCCGGGGCCCCCTTCTTCAGCCCACAGGCCCCCTCCGGGCCTGCGGGTTTTTTTGTGCTTAACCAACGTCAAGTCGCCACGGCCTAGCTTTGAGCGATTCTCATCCTGCCTGGGGCAATGCCCTTAGGTACTGGAGGGGGGGAAATGAGCTCCGAGGCCTTGGCCGCGCTGAAAAGCAGCCCATTATTCGGCTCCCTGCCGCAGGGCGACCTGGGCGCGCTTCTGGATGAGCCCGGCGTGCGCGAGCTCGAATCCGGAGAGCACCTGTTCACCGAAGGCGCCGACGCCCGCAAGCTCTACGTGCTGATTTCCGGCGCCGTCGAGCTGGTGGTCGAACGCCGCGGCCATCCCCACGAGGTCGTCGCCCGCCTGGGCGAAGGAGAGACGGTCGGTGCCGACGCCCTGTCGGGCGGACGCCATGCCGCCGCCGCCCGCGCCCTCGAACCGACCCGCGCGGCGGTGATCGACGGTGACAAGCTGACGGCCTATCTCGACAACAATTTCGACGTGGCGCTCGGCATGATCGCGGCGATGGCCGGCAGCCTGCGCGGCCAGGTCAAGGAGATCACCGAGCTCAAGCTGCAGTCGACCACCGAACGGCTGGCCTCCTACCTCGCCGAGCTGTCCGGGGTCGAACTGGGGCGCGCCGTCATCCACCTGCCCTGCGAGAAGCGCCTGCTGGCCGACCGGCTGGGCATGGAGCCGGCCACCCTGTCCCGCGCCTTCGGCAAGCTGCGCGATTACGGGGTCGAGACCGGCCGCGGCGACCGTGTCGTCGTCAACGACGTCGCGGCCTTGCGCCGCCTGGCCGAAGCCGTGGACATGGTCACGGAGGGAGGCTGCTCATGACCTGCCCCTGCCGCCCCCTCTGCCTCGTCCCCAAGCCGGGCTGCACCCGTCCGCAGGGCCCGCTGCCGCGCCACCGCACCACCGGGCCGGCGCTGGCGCCCCTGATCATGGCGCTGCCGCTGTTCGACGGCCTCGAGGCGCCGATCCTCGAACGCCTGATGGCCGACGCCACCGCGGTGACCTGCGAGCGGCGCTCGCTGCTGTTCTCGGCCGGCGCCGTGGCCGACTGCTTCTATATCGTGCTCGACGGCCAGGTGAAGCTGTTCGCGCTGACCCCCGACGGCCGCGAGAGCATCGTCGAGGTGTTCACGCCGGTCTCGTCGTTCGGCGAGGCCGCCATGCTGTCCATGGGCGTGTTCCCGCTGCATGCCGAGGTGATCGAGGACGCCACCCTGATCCGGGTCGGCCGCCGCGCCTTCATCAGCGCGCTGCGGCAGGACCACGCGGTCGCCTACCGCATGCTGGGCGGCCTGTTGCGCTGGCACCAGCGCCTGTCGGGCGAAATCTGGCATCTCAAGGTGCAGCCGCCGTGGCAGCGGGTCGCCGAGTTCCTGCTGGCGCTCACCGACGCCCGCGAGGGCGAGGCCCTGGTGGCCCTGCCCTTCAACAAGGAAGTGCTGGCGTCGCGCGTCGGCATCCGCCGCGAATCCTTGAGCCGCGTGCTGGCCCGCCTGCGCGAGCTGGGCGTGCGCACCGAGGGCAATTCGGTGCGCATCGACGATGTCGGCGAACTGCGTAAGATGTGCGCCGAGGCGAGCTGAGCCGCCGCTTTCCATCCTCACTTCATGCCCGCGCCTGACGCGGGCATCCATCCGAAAGCCCTTCTCGACGAAGACGCGTGGACCCTCGGGTCAAGCCCGAGGGTGACGGACGCGGCTTCAAGCGAGGAAGAGAGGCCCCCGCCTAGTTGGCCATCAGCACCGGCAGCGTCATGTGCTTGAGGATGTGCCGGGTGCCGCCGCCCTTGAAGAACGGCAGGTGATAGCCGGCGTGGGCGCCCATCACCAGCAGGTCGGCGCCTTGGTCGAAGGCGCGTGACAGCAGCAGGTCCATGATGCCGATGTCCTCGCCGGCCAGCACCTCGCGCACCACCTTGACGCCGTGGGCGGTGAGATGGTCGAGGATGCCCAGCGGCGGCAGCGGCTGGTCGCCGGCCTCGATCTTGCGCGGCCGGATGGTCAGGAGCTCGACGTTGCCGGCCTGCTCGATCAGCGGCATGGCGTCGTGCAGGGCGCGCGTCGCTTCGCGCCCGGCATTCCAGGCGACGATGACGTTGCTGCCGATGGAGGGATAGGACCCGACCGCCGGCAGCACCAGCACGGGACGGCCCGACTGCATGATGACCTGCTCGACCAGCTCCTCGGGGGCGTCCTTGTCCTCGTGGTTCTGACCGAGCACCACCAAGTCGAAGAAGCGGGCGCTCGCCGCCGTCTCGGCCACCACGTGTCCGGGCTCGCCATGGGCGAGGCGCCACCAGCGCGAGGGAACGCGGCTGCCGGCGGTGGCGGCCTGGAACTGCTCCTCGGAATGGCGGGCGGCGGCCTCGAAGGCCTCGGAGCCGCGCCGGGCCACCACGCTGGGGCCGTAATGCTCGGAGCGTGCGAACAGCCCCGTCAGGCGGCCGCCGAACCGCTCGGCCAGCGCCAGCGCGGCCTCGACCCGCAGGGGGTCGCGCTCGCCGCCGTCGAGGTGGACCAGGATGTCCTTGTACGACATGGGCTTCCCCCTTCCCGCTCTAGATGGAAATGCCGCGCCGCTTCAGCCACGGGGCGAACACGCCCACGATGCCGTGGCGGAACGCCAGCACGCAGACCACGAAGATGCCGCCCTGGATGATGGTGACCCAGGACCCGACCTCCGAGAAATAGTTCTGGATGGTGACCACCAGGAACGCGCCCACAGTCGGCCCGAAGATGGTGCCGACGCCGCCCAGCAGCGTCATCAGCACCACCTCGCCCGAGGCGTGCCAGTGCACGTCGGCCAGCGAGGCGAGCTGGAACACCAGGCTCTTGAGCGAGCCGGCCAGCCCGGCCAGGGCGGCGGACAGCACGAAGGCCAGCAGCTTGTAGCGGTCGACCTCGTAGCCGAGCGAAATGGCGCGCGGCTCGTTGTCGCGGATGGCCTTCAGCACCTGGCCGAAGGGCGAATGCACGACGCGGTACAGGATCAGCAGCCCGATGACGAACACCGCCAGCACGAACCAGTACATGGTCATCATGTCGGACAGGTCGATCAGCCCGAACAGGTGGCCGCGCGCCACGCCCTGGATGCCGTCCTCGCCGTGGGTGAACGGCGCCTGCACGGCCAGGAAGAACATCAGCTGCGCCAGCGCCAGGGTGATCATGGCGAAATAGATGCCCTGGCGCCGGATCGCCAGCCAGCCGACGGCGGCGCCGGCCACGGTTGCCAGGGCCACGCCCAGCAGGATCGACACCTCCGGCGTCAGGCCCCACACCTTGGCGGCGTGGGCGGTGGCGTAGGCCGCCCAACCGAAGAACATGGCGTGGCCGAACGACAGCAGGCCGACGTAACCCAGCAGCAGGTTGAAGGCCGAGGCGAACAGGGCGAAGCACAGGGCCTTCATCAGGAAGACGGGATAGACCGTGAACGGCGCGACCACCGCCAGCACCAACAGGGCGCCGATGAAGATCGCCTGGCGCGGCAGGCTGTGCTGGGCGGGCGGAACCAAAAGGGTGCCCTGGGGAGTGGCGTCGTGCTGCTTGCTCATGTCACGCGGTCTTTCCGAACAGCCCGGCCGGCTTGATCAGCAGCACGATGGCCATGACGACGAAGATCACCGTGCTTGCGGCTTCGGGGTAGAACACTTTGGTCAAACCCTCGAGAAGGCCCAGCAGGAACCCGGTGATGACGGAGCCGAGGATCGATCCCATGCCGCCGATCACCACCACCGCGAACACCACGATGATCAGGTTCGAACCCATCAAGGGATTGACCGAGTAGATGGGGGCGGCCATCACCCCGGCAATGGCGGCCAGGGCGACGCCGAAGCCGTAGGTCAGCGTGATCATCACCGGCACGTTGATGCCCATGGCCTGGACCAGGGTCGGGTTCTCGGTGGCGGCACGCAGGTAGGCGCCCAGCTTGGTCTTCTCGATGGCGAGCCAGGTGCCGATGCACAGCACCAGCGAGGCGACCACTACCCAGCCGCGGTAGATGGGCAGGTACATGAAGCCGAGGTTCCAGCCGCCGGAAAGGGCGGCGGGAACCGCGTAGGGCATGCCCGAGATGCCGTAGAGCTGGCGGAAGGCGCCCTCGATGATCAGCGCCAGGCCGAAGGTGAGCAGAAGGCCGTAGAGGTGGTCGAGCTTGTAGAGCCTGGACAGCATGCTGCGCTCGATCGCCACGCCCAGGGCGGCGACCAGCAGCGGCGCGATGACCAGGGCGGCCCAGTAATCGAGGCCGGCGTAGCTGAGGACCAGCCAGGCCACGAAGGCCCCCATCATGTACATGGCGCCGTGGGTGAAGTTGATGATGTTCAGCAGGCCGAAGATCAGCGCCAGGCCGAGGCTCAGCATGGCATAGAACGCGCCGTTGATCAGGCCGAGCAGCAGCTGGCCGAACAATGCCGCAGCGGGAATGCCGAAAATGGTGGTCATGGCGCTCTCGGTGACCCTCTGTTGCCGTCACCCCCGGGCTTGGCCCGGGGGTCCATGGATTGCCGGCTCAAGCCCGGCAATGACGGAAAACCATGGTGCGGTTTACTTCTTGACCAGCGGGCAGGTGCTCTCGCTGAGCGGCTTGAAGGCTTCGTCGGCCGGAATGGTGCGCAGGATCTTGTAGTAATCCCACGGCCCCTTGGCCTCGGCCGGCGACTTCACCTGCGCCAGGTACATGTCGTGCACCATGCGGCCGTCGGGACGGATCTTGCCGTTGCGGGCGAAGAAGTCCTTGATCGGCAGCTGGCGCATCTGGTCGGCGACCTTGACGCCATCGTCGGTCTTGGCCGCCTGGATGCCCTTCAGGTAGTGGGTGACCGCCGAATAGACGCCGGCATGCACCATGGTCGGCACCTTGCCCTTCATGCGCTGGGCGAAACGGCCCGAGAACTGGCGGTTGGCGTCGTCCATGTCCCAGTAATAACCGGTGGTCAGCATCATGCCCTGGGCGTTTTCCAGGCCCAGCGAGTGGACGTCCGAGATGAACACCAGAAGGCCGGCCAGCTTCTGGCCGCCCTGGGTGATGCCGAACTCGCGCGCCTGCTTGATGGCGTTGATGGTGTCCGAGCCGGCGTTGGCCAGACCGATGATCTGGGCGCCCGAGGCCTGGGCCTGCAGCAGGAACGACGAGAAGTCCGAGTTCGGGAAGGGATGGCGCACCGCGCCCAGCACCTTGCCGCCGTTGGCCAGCACCACCTTCTCGGTCTGCGCCTGCAGGTCGTGGCCGAAAGCGTAGTCGGCGGTCAGGAAGAACCAGGTCTTGCCGCCCTGCTTCACCACCGCGTCGCCGGTGCCGTGGGCCATGGCGTAGGTGTCGTAGGTCCAGTGGAAGCCGGTGGGCGAGCACTTGTCGTTGGTCAGCACCGTCGAGCCGGCGCCCGAGTTCATGTCGATCTTGCCCTTCGACGCCGAGACCTCGCGCACCGCCACCGCGGCGGCGGTGGTGACCAGGTCGGCGATCATGTCGACCTGCTCGTTGTCGTACCACTTGCGGGCGATCGACGAGGCGATGTCGGGCTTGTTCTGGTGGTCGGCCGAGACGACTTCGACCGGGATGCCGTTGACCTTGCCGCCGAAATCCTCGACCGCCATCTGGGCGGCGACCACCGAGCCCTGGCCGGCCAGATCGGAATAGGTCCCCGACAGGTCGGTCAGCACGCCGATCTTGATCTTGTTGTCACTGTACTGGGCTTGCGCAGCCCCTGCGGTCAAAGCGAGCGCGGTGGCACCGATAAGGACTTTCTTGAACATGTTTATCGTCCTCCTCCCTGAATTGATCGGTCTCAGACCCCGAGATACCCCTTCAGCTTGTCCATGTTCCGGTCGAGCTCGGCATTGGGGATCATGTCGACGACGCGGCCGTGCTCGACCACGTAGTGGCGGTCGGCGACGGTGGCGGCGAAATGGAAGTTCTGCTCCACCAGCAGGATGGTGAAGCCCTTGGCCTTGAGCTGGCGGATGATGTCGCCGATGTGCTGGACGATGACCGGGGCCAGGCCCTCGGTCGGCTCGTCAAGCAGCAGCAGGCGGGCGCCGGTGCGCAGGATGCGCGCGATGGCCAGCATCTGCTGCTCGCCGCCCGACAGCTTGGTCCCCTGGCTCTTCTCGCGCTCCTGCAGCCGCGGGAACAGGCCGTAGATCTCGTCCAGCGACAGACCGCCGGACTTGATCACCGGCGGCAGCAACAGGTTCTCGCGCACATTGAGGCTCGAGAAGATGCCGCGCTCCTCGGGGCAATAGGCGATTCCCTCGCGGGCGATGCGGTTGGACGCCATCTTGATGGTCTCGGTGCCGTCGAAGCGGACGGACCCCGCGCGCTTGCCGACGATGCCCATGATCGAGCGCATGGTCGTGGTCTTGCCGACGCCGTTGCGCCCGAGCAGGGTGACCACCTCGCCGGACTGGATTTCGAAATCCATGCCGTGCAGCACGTGGGACTCGCCGTACCAGGCCTGGAGCCCCTCGACCTTCAACAGCGCGTCAGCCATGGCCCACCCCGTGGCCCATATAGGCCTCCACCACCTCGGGATTCTTCGAGATCTCGGCGTAGGAGCCCTCGGCCAGCACCTTGCCGAGCTTGAGCACGGTTATGGTGTCGGAGAGGTCGGCGACGACCGAAAGGTTGTGCTCCACCATCAGCACCGTCCGGTCCTTGGCGACGCGGCGGATCAGTTCGGCGGTGCGCCGGACGTCCTCGGTGCCCATGCCGGCCATCGGTTCGTCGAGCAGCAGCATTTCCGGATCGAGCGCCAGGGTCGTGGCGATTTCCAGCGCCCGCTTGCGCCCGTAGGACAGCTCGCCGGCGGGGGTATCGCGGTATTCGGCGACGCCGACGTCCTCCAACAGATCCAGCGCGCGGGCATCGAGCGCCGACAGCGAGCGGTCCGACCTCCAGAACTGGAAGGACGTGCCCAGCTTGCGCTGCAGGGCGACGCGCACGTTCTCCATCGCGGTGAGATGGCCGAACACCGCCGAGATCTGGAACGAGCGCACCATGCCCTGCCGGGCGATGGCCGCCGGCTTGGCGTTGGTGATGTCACGCCCGTTGAACAGGATCTGCCCCCGCGACGGGGGAAGAAACTTGGTGATGAGGTTGAAACAGGTGGTCTTCCCGGCGCCGTTCGGCCCGATCAGCGCATGGATGGTGTGCCGCCTGACCTTCAGGTTTACGTCCGAGACTGCGACGAACCCCTTGAACTCCCTGGTCAGGTTTCGGGTTTCGACGATGAAGTCGTCTCCCATTGATCCTCCCCGGCAATATTATGTTTTTTCCATACATCGAAGACTGTGCAGTGCAGCAAAATCCGCGTGCGGCCCCGCTCACTTCCTCTGCATGGATGCAGCCTTTATTACCTGAAAATTAGGACACGGCATTCGGGTCTTGTCAAAGACTTAGTATGGGTACGGTTAGCCACCCTCGCAAGCGGGGGCGGCCGGTTCACCACGACACAACGCCTCGGCCGTTCCGTCAATCCCGCCGCCCGCCACAGGCCGGAGGTCATGGCGGGGATGGCGGCGCCAGCCTTGGCCCCCATGTGAAAAGGGAGGCTCGCGAGGGGGCGCATGAAGACATCGGCAATATCTTCCGCGACGCGCGGATGGTGCCTGCTGGCAGTGGGAGCGCTGGCGGTCGCCGGCGTGCTCGCGCTGTTGCTGGCGGCGTCACGGACACCCGGGATCCAGGATCGGCTGCCATGGGGACCGGACTTCTTCCATAAGGGCCTGGTGACCCACGTGGTGTTTTCCTTCCAGGTGTGGTTCCTCGCCATGCTGGGGGCCCTTGCCGGCAGCCCGAACCGCTGGCCGTTGCGGCTGGCGCTCGCGGGGGCCGGGCTGCTGCTGGTGCCGACGCTGGCCGGCTGGGGCGAGGCCTCACTCAACAACTACGTCCCCATCCTCGACCACCCGCTGTTCTTCGCCGGACTGATCGCGCTGGCGGCGGGCGTCGGGACGGCGACGGCGCCCACCCTGCTGGCATTGAGGGCGGATACTCCGCCGGCCCGCTTCGGCCTCGCCGCCACCGCCGCCTGCCTGTGGTCGGCGCTGGCGTGCTTCGCCCTGGCCGCGTGGCTGATGCCCGCCGGCACCGACCGGCCGCTGATGGCGGAACGGCTGTTCTGGGGCGGCGGCCATGTCCTGCAATTCGCCAACACCGCCTTGATGATGGCGGGCTGGGTGGCCCTGTCCCAGGCGGCGTTCGGGCGGCCGCCATTGCCGCCCGCCCTGGCGCGCGCCACCTTCGCCGCCCTGGTGCTGGCGGCGCTGGCCGCCCCCCTGCTCTACCGCTTCGACCTCCTCGGCCTGCCGCACCGCCAGGCCTTCACCCAGTTGCTGTGGTACGGCCTGCCGCTGCCGCCGCTGGTGATGGGAGCGGGCGTCGCCTGGCTGCTGATCCGGAACCGCGGCGCCGGCCGGCCACCGGCCCGGCTGGCCCTGGCGCTGTCGCTGGCGGTGTTCGCGCTGGGCGGCGGCGCCGGCTTTTTCCTGGGCGTGGCCGACACGCGCACCCCGTCCCACTATCACGCCGTCATCGCCGGGGTGAACCTGACCCTGATGGGCCTGATGCACGTCGAGTTGTTGCCCACCGCGCGGCCGAACCGCTGGACTTGGATGCAATTCCATCTCTACGGCTGGGGCCAGCTGCTGCACGCCGCCGGATTCTACGTCGCCGGCCTGGCCGGGGTCGCGCGCAAGACCGCCGGCGCCGAGCAGGGACTGCACGGCGCCCTTCAGACCGCCGCCATGGCCGCGGTCGGATTGGGGGGAGCCGTCGCGGTCCTGGGGGGCGTCGTGTTCGTCCTGCAGGTGCTCGCCCGCCTGCTGACGAGGGAGCCGGCCCATGGATAGCACCCTCGACCGCCTGGCCGCGGCCGCCTTCCTGCTGGTCAGCGTCGTGCTGCTGGCCGCCATGCCGGCGTGGCGGATGGACGACCGCCCCCCTGTCGACGCCTATGCCGAGAGCGCCCCCGCCTTCCTGGCGCGCGCCGAGGCGTTCGCGGCTCGCCACGCCACCGGGGCGGAGACCGACGGCTTGCCGGTGGTGGCGCCGCCGCCCGGCGACGTGCCGGTCGTGGCGCGGCGCTACCAGTTCTGGCCGGCGCTGGAGCTGGAGGCCGGGCACACCTACCGGCTGCACGTCGCCAGCATCGACACCGTACACAGCGTCGCCATCGACGGCCACGAGCTGCTGCTAATTCCGGGCGAGGTGCGGGTGATCGAGGTCCGGCCCTCCGCCCCCCTCACCCTTCAGTGCGGCGAGTATTGCGGCCTGGGCCACAACAAGATGCGGGGCAGCATCCGCCTCAGGCCGGACGCGTCCGCACCACCAGCGGCGAGGTGAAGGTCTGCACCGGCTGGCCCTCGCCGTCCAGCGTGGTGACGCGGATGCGGCAGATGCCCTGGCCGGGCTTGGACTTCATGGCGCGGGTCTCCAGCACCTCGGTGCGCAGGCTGAGCACGTCGCCCGGCCGCACCGGCCGCAGCCATTTCAGCTCCTCGACCCCGGCGCCGATGATGCCGCCCTCGGGCTGGAACTCGCCGGTGACCAGCAGCCGCATGGTGATGGCGCCGGTGTGCCAGCCGCTGGCCGCCAGGCCGCCGAAGAAGGTGTCGGCGGCGGCGTCATGATCGAGGTGGAACACCTGGGGATCCCACTGGGAGGCGAAGCCCAGGATATCCTCGGCGGTCACCACGTAGCGGTCCGAGCCCCACACGCTGCCGGGCTCGATGTCTTCCAGATAGAGTTTCCTGCGGGAGGTCATGGCGGGGCGGTTCTTGTTGCTGCCTGGGGGCGTTGTCGCCCCCACCTACCCCGCCGCCCGGATGCCGTCAAGCGGCCTGCCGGCTCATCAGCATGCGCAAGACGTAGGGCAGGATGCCGCCATGGCGCAGGTATTGGACCTCTTCCGCGGTATCGAGGCGGGCGCGGGCCTGGAAGGTCTTGACGGTCCAGCCCTGGCGCGCGACCCGCACGGTCACCGTCATGCGCGGCTTCAGCCCGGCCGCCAGTCCCAGGATGTCGAAGGTCTCGCTGCCGTCGAGGCCGAGTTCGCGGCGGTCGGTGCCGTCGGGGAATTCCAGCGGCAGCACCCCCATCCCCACCAGGTTGGAGCGGTGGATGCGCTCGTAGCTTTCCGCCAGCACCGCCTTGACGCCCAGCAGCCGCGTCCCCTTGGCGGCCCAGTCGCGCGACGAGCCCGAGCCGTACTCCTTGCCGGCCACCACCACCAGCGGCACCCGGTCCTCGGCATAGCGCATGGCGGCGTCGAAGATGGACATCACCTCGCCGCTCGGCTGATGACGGGTCATGCCGCCCTCGATGCCTTTGACCAGCTCGTTGCGGATGCGGATGTTGGCGAAGGTGCCGCGCACCATGACCTCGTGGTTGCCGCGGCGGGCGCCATAGCTGTTGAAGTCGTGCGGCGCCACGCCGTGCTCGAGCAGGTAGCGCCCCGCCGGGCTGTCGCGGCGGATGTTGCCGGCCGGGCTGATGTGGTCGGTGGTGACCGAATCGCCCAGGACCGCCAGCGCCCGCGCCGCGATGACGTCGGCCGGCTCGTCGCACTGATGCGCCATGTCGAGGAAGTAGGGCGGCAGCCGGATGTAGGTGGAATCGCGATCCCAGGCGTAGGTGGCGCCCCCGGTCCCCGAGATGGTCCGCCACTCCTCGGGGCCGTCCATGATGTGGGCGTACTTCTCGGCGAACATCTCCGGCGAGACGGTTCCCTCCACCGCGCGCCGCACCTCTTCCGAGCTCGGCCAGATGTCGGCCAGCGTGACCTCCCGGCCGTCGCTGCCCTTGCCGATGGGCGCTCCCACCAGGTCGCGGGTCAGCGAGCCGGTCAGGGCGTAGGCCACCACCAGCGGCGGCGAGGCCAGCCAGTTGGCGCGCACGTGCGGATTGATGCGGCCTTCGAAATTGCGGTTGCCCGACAGCACCGCGCACACGGTCAGGCCGCCCTCCTCCACCGCCTTGGCGATCGGCTCGGGCAGAGGACCCGAGTTGCCGATGCATGTGGTGCAGCCGTAGCCAACGGTGTTGAAGCCAAGGGCATCCAGATCCTTGTCGAGGCCGGAGGCCTCCAGGTAGGCGGTGACCACCGGCGACCCGGGGGCCAGCGAGGTCTTGACCCAGGGCTTGCGGCTGAGGCCGCGCTCGCGCGCCTTCCGCGCCAGCAGGCCGGCCGCCATCATCACCGACGGGTTCGAGGTGTTGGTGCAGGAGGTGATCGCGGCGATCACCACGTCGCCATGCCCCAGACCGTGCTCGGAGCCTTCCACCGGCGCCTGCGCCGCCGCATCCTTGACGTTGGCGGCCAGATAGTCGCGGAAACGCGACGCGGCTTCCTTCAGCGGCACCCGGTCCTGCGGCCGCTTGGGGCCGGCGATGCTGGGTTCGACGGTGGCGAGATCGAGCTCGATGACCTTGGTGAACTCGGGCTGGGGACTGGAATCGTCCCGCCACGCCCCCTGGGCGCGGGCATAGGCCTCGACCAGCTTGACCACCTCGGGCGGGCGGCCGGTGAAGGCGAGGTAGCGCAGCGTCTCGGCGTCGATGGGGAAGATGGCGCAGGTGGCGCCGTATTCCGGGCTCATGTTGCCGATGGTGGCGCGGTCGGCGAGGCCGAGGTCGTCGAGTCCGGCGCCGAAGAATTCCACGAAGCGCCCGACCACGCCGATGTGGCGGAGCAGTTCGGTGATGGTCAGCACGAGGTCGGTGGAGGTGACGCCCTCCCGCAGCTTGCCGGTGAGCCGCACCCCGAACACCTCGGGGATCACCAGCGAGATCGGCTGCCCCAGCATGGCCGCCTCGGCCTCGATGCCGCCGACGCCCCAGCCGAGCACCGACAGGCCGTTGACCATGGGGGTGTGGCTGTCGGTGCCGACCACCGTGTCGAAGCAGGCGACGTCGCCCACCGTCCACACCACCTTGCTGATGTATTCGAGGTCGATCTGGTGGCAGATCCCGGTATTGGGTGGAAAGATGCGCACGTTGCCCAGCGCCTGCTGCGCCCATTTCAGGAAGCCGTAGCGCTCGCCGTTGCGGTCGAACTCCAGTTCCAGGTTCTTGGCCTGCGCGTGGGGCGAGCCGAAATAGTCGACCTGGACCGAATGGTCGATCACCAGATCGACCGGCGCCAGCGGCGCGATGATGCCGGGATCGCCCCCGTTGGCGGCCACCGCCTCGCGCATGGCGGCCAAATCGACCAGCGCCGGCACGCCGGTGAAATCCTGCATCAGCACGCGCGCGGGGCGGAACCCGATCTCGCGCTCCGAGCTGCGCTCCTGCAGCCACCCCATGATGCAGCGCACGTCGGCATCGTCGGAGGTCGACCGCAGCACGTTCTCCAGCAGCACCTTGAGGCAGAACGGCAGGCGGGATGGATCGCCGAGGCCGGCATCGCGCACGGCGTCCAGGGCGAAATACTCATACTCGCGGCCATCGACGGTCAGGCGGCGACGGACATTGGCAAGGGAGTTGGGCACGGTACGCCTCCTTGGCGCGACGGGTGCGGACGGGAATCAAACGCCGCCATGCCGGCCGAGGTTCTTCCCGACGCATGATCGCCCCTCATGTTCCCCGGTAGATCGCTCTATCACTTTCATATTACCCTTAAGACGAATGGCCCTAGGGGGAGGGACACATGGCACCTTTCAAGTCGGCAACCTTCGGACTGGCAATGGCGCTGGCCGCATCGCCCGCCTTTTCGCAGGGCTCGCTCCTGGATGCCGGCAAGGGCATCCTCAAACAACAGATGGGCGCGCCTACGCCGGCGACAACCGCCCGTGGCGGGACGCTGTCGAGCGGCGAGATCGGCGCCGGCCTCACCGAGGCGCTCAAGGTGGGCACCGAGCGGGTCACGGGCCTGCTCGGCCGCACCGACGCCTACAACCGCGATCCCGCCATCCACATTCCGCTGCCCGACACCCTGCGCTCGGCCCAGTCGGCCCTGAAGCTGGCGGGGATGTCGGGCCTGGCCGACGACCTGGAATTGAAGCTCAACCGCGCGGCCGAGGCGGCGGTTCCCAAAACCCGCCAGATCTTCGCCAACGCGCTGGAGCGGATGACCCTCGACGATGCCAAGGCCATCCTCAACGGTCCCGAGGACGCCGCCACCCAGTATTTCAAGCGCACCATGACGCCGGACCTCAAGACGGCGATCCGTCCGGTGGTGGACAGCACCGTCGCCGAGGCCGGCGCGGTCAAGACTTACGAGTCCATGTCCAAGGGCGTCCCCATGCTGGGCGACGGCCGCGCCGCGCTCACCGACCACGTGCTCGAATACGCGCTGGCCGGCCTGTTCCATTACCTTGCCCGCGAGGAGGCGGCCATCCGCAAGGACCCCGCCAAGCGCTCGACCGAGCTCCTGCGCAAGGTCTTCGCCAACTAGGGAGGATCCGGCATGAAAAAGCTCTTCATCGCTCTCGGCGCCCTGCTGATCGTTTTGGTCGGCGCCATCCTCATGCTTCCCACCCTGGTCCCCGCCGACCGCATCAAGAACGAGGTCGTCGCCCAGGTGAAGGCCGCGACGGGGCGCGACCTCGCCATCGACGGCAAGGTTTCGGTCTCGGTGTTCCCCTCGCTGTCGGTCGAGGTCTCCAACGTCGCGCTGTCGAACCTGCCCGGGTACTCGGTCAAGGACATGGTCCGGCTGGGGGCGCTCGAGGTGAAGCTCAAGCTGCTGCCGATCCTGTCGGGCACCGTCGCGGTCGACAGCTTCGTCCTGATCGATCCCGTGGTGACGCTGGAAACCGACAAGAAGGGCCGGCCCAATTGGCAGTTCTCGTCCGGCGAAACGCCGAAGCCGGAGGCCAAGGCGGAGCCGAAGCCCAAGGAGGCGTCGAGTGGCGGTGGCCCTGCCGACATCCGCCTCGGCGAGATCGCCATCCGCAACGGCAAGCTGGTCTACCTCGACGGCCAGGCCGGCACCCGCGAGGAGGTCTCCGACCTCAACCTCGCCGTCACCCTCAAGAGCCTCGATGACCCGCTGGCCGTGCGCGGTGGCCTCAAATGGCGCGGCCAGGCCATCGATCTGACCCTCAACGCCGCCCGCCCGCGCGCCCTGGTCGACGGCAAGTCCACGCCGGCCGATCTGTCCATCGCCACGCCGCCGGTCAAGCTGGCGTTCAAGGGCGAGGTGTCGGGCGCCGGCGAGGCCGCCGGCGACCTCGACCTCGGCATCCCCTCGGTGCGCGAGCTGGTCAAATGGGCCACCGGCAAGCCGCTCGACCTGCCGGGCACCGGCCTGGGGCCCTTCGACCTCAAGGGCAAGCTGGCGGCCGCCCCGACCCGCGTCGCCCTGAGCCAGGCCGCCATCCGGCTGGATGCGATCAAGGCCGAGGGCGAGGTCGCGGTCGACACCGCGGCGGCACGCCCCTCGCTCAAGGGCCGGCTGGCGGTCGACCGTCTCGACCTCAATCCCTACCTGCCGCCCGAGGACAAGCAGCCGGCCAAGCCGGCGGCCGAGGCCAAAAGCAAGGCGGCCGGCGCCAAGTCGGACTGGAGCGACGAGCCGATCGACACGTCCGGCCTGAAGGCGGCGGACGTCGATCTCGCCTTGAGCGCCGGCGGCATCCGCATCCGCGCCATCGACATCGGCAAGAGCGCCTTGCATCTGACCCTGTCCGGCGGCCGCCTCGCCGCCGACCTCACCGAACTGGCGCTCTACCAGGGCGCCGGCAAGGGCCGGCTTGCCCTCGACGGCAGCCAGCCCGGGCTGGGCCTCGATGCGCATTTCTCGCTGAAGGGCTTGCAGGCCGAACCGTTCCTCGCCGCCGCCGCCGGCTTCGACCGCCTGGAGGGGACGGGTGACGCCGACATCCAGGTGGCGGGCCGCGGCCGCAGCGAGCGTCAGATCGTCCAGTCCTTGGACGGCAAGGGGGCGGTTTCCTTCACCGACGGCGCCATCAGGGGCATCAATCTCGCCGCCATGGTGCGCAACGTCACCTCGGCCTTCTCCGAGCCGGCCGGCAGCCAGAAGACCGACTTCGCCGAACTGTCGGGCAGCTTCGTCATCACCGACGGCCTCGTCACCAACAAGGACTTGGCGTTGAAGTCGCCGTTGCTGCGGGTCGACGGCGCCGGCACCGTCGACCTGCCCAAGCGCACCGTCCATTACCGGGTCGATCCCAAGGCGGTGGCGTCGCTGGAGGGCCAGGGCGGTGCGGGCGACCTCGCCGGCATCATGATCCCGGTGATCATCGAGGGGCCATGGGACAACCTGTCCTACCGGCCCGACCTGACCGCCGCTGCCAAGGGGCAGGCGCTGGAGGCCGTACAGGGCGCCCTGGGCGGCAAGGGACCGGCGGGGCTGCTGCCGGGCTTGGGAGGGAGCCAGCAGCAGAAGCCGCAGCAACAGACACAACCGCAGACACAACCGAAAACCGGATCGCCACTGCCCCTGCCGGGCGGGCTGTTCGGACGCTGATCAGGGGAGCATGGAATGAGGATTTCGACAGTGCGCCTGGCCGCCATGGCCATGGCGCTCCTGGTGGGAGGCTGCGTCTCGTGGGACTCGGCCAATTGGGACGTCGACGGCGTCGCCGCCATGGCGCCCAAGGGCGATGCCTTCACCCAGGCGCTGCACAAGCACTACGTCGAGCGCGCTGCCGAGGAAGTGAGCGATTATGACTGGGTCAACGTCCGCGCCTTCCTCGAGCGGGCGCGCGCGGCCGCCGCGGGCGTCGCCGTCAAGCCCTCCGCCCCGGCCGAACGCGGCCTCGGCGGCAACCCGGAGGTGGCCGACACCTACGCCAAGCTGACGGCCCGCCTGGCGACCACGGCGCCCAAGGACAATCCCGAGGCCTGCGCCCTGGCCCAGACCTGGTACGAGCAGTGGCTGGAAGACCTGGAGGAAGGCCACCAGCGCGACGAGATCGCCGAGGCCAAGGGCGGCTTCGAGGAGGCCATCGCCGGCTGCATCCCCGCTGCCGAGGAACCGCCCAAGCATGTGGCCAAGAACTTCACCATCTACTTCGATTTCAACAAGGCGGTGCTGACGGCGCAGGGCCGGATGGTGATCGAGGAGGTCGCCAAGGCCCAGGCGGAACTGAAGCCGGCCAACATCTTCATCGCCGGCCACACCGACACCAAGGGCGGCGCCGCCCTCAACCAGACCCTGTCCGAAAAGCGCGCCAAGGTGGTCGCCGACGCCCTGGCCAAGAAGGGGGTCAAGGCCGAGATCATGGACATCAAGGCCCATGGCAAGAACAGGCCGGCGGTCGCCACCGGCGACAACGTCAAGGAACCGCTCAACCGCCGGGTCGAGATCCACTTCGAGAAGTAGGGGATCCACTTCGAGAAGTAGGGGGCTCGCCCCTGCCCTTCACCGCCCCGCCCCCAGCCGGTCCAGCCGGATGCGGTGGCGGGTGTCGGTGAGGCGGTGCACGCCGCCGACCACCGCGGCGACGGCACCCAGGCCGGTGCCACCGGCGATCAGGAACATGATCAGGATCTGGTACTTCACCGCCTCGACCGGCTCGACTCCGGCCAGGATCTGGCCGGTCATCATGCCGGGCAGCGACACCAGGCCGGTGGCGGCCATGGAATTGACGATGGGCATCAACGCGGAGCGCAGGGCTCGCCGCAGCTGCGGCAGGGTCGCCACCCGGCGGTCGTAGCCGAGCGCCAGGCGCGCTTCGACGGCGCCGCGCTGGAGGGTGAGATCGTTGGTGAGGGTGTTGAGGCCCAGCGAGATGCCGGTCATGGTGTTGCCCAGCACCATGCCCAGCAGCGGCACGGCGTAGCGGGGATCGTACCAGGGGTCGGGCCGCAACTGGGTGGTCAGCGCGAACACAGTCACCACCGACGCGGCGACCAGCATGGCGCCGGTGCCCAGGCCATAGGCCCACCAGCCCGACAGCCGGCGCTCCTGCCGTGCCAGGATCTCGTGGCCGGCGAACAGCACCATCGCAAGGGCGACGGCGGCGGTGAGCGCCAGCGACTTGGTGGCGAACAGGCCCTTGAGCACCAGCCCGACCAGCAGAAGCTGGACCACCATGCGGCCCGAGGCGATGGCGAGCCGACGCTCGACGCCGAGGTCCAAGGCCATGGACAAGGCGCCGTTCAGCACCACCAGGATGGCGGCCAGCGCGATGTCGGACAGATCGAGGGCGATGTAGGTCACGGCCCGGCCGCCTCCACCCGCCCGCCGGCCACCGCCAGGGTCCGCGACGCCACCCGGACCGCCTGCTCCGGGTCATGGGTCACCCACAGGATGGCCAGCCCCGCCGCGCGACGCTCGCCCAGCAAGGTTTCGACGGCATCGCGCGCGGCGGCGTCCAGCGCGGCGGTCGGCTCGTCGAGCAGCAGCACGCGCGGACTGCGCATCAGCGCCCGCACCAGGGCCAGGCGCTGGCGCTCGCCGGTGGACAATTGCGCCACCGCCTTGTCCCCGGCCACCGCCGGCAGCAGCACCCGTTCGGCCAGCGGTGCCGCCGCCGGCCAGTCCTCGAAATGGTCGCGGGCCCGCTCCGCCCACCAGCCGGGCTCGGCCGGCACGTAGCCAACCAGACGGCGCCACCGCGGCGCCGGCATGCCATTGCGGTCGATCCCGTCGAGAGCGACCCGCCCCTCGCTGGGGTCGAGGTCCGCCACTGCCCGCAGCAACAGCGTCTTGCCCGCGCCCGACGGGCCGCGCACCGCCACGCACTCGCCATCGGCAAGGGTGAACGAGACCGGTCCGAGATGGGGGCGCCGCAGGGCGTCGACCGAGAGCATGGGACGCTTATACACGCCCCTGCTCCCGGGTTGAATGGCTGGCGGTTAGGCGGAGACGTCCACGGCCTTGGCCGCGAGAACCGAATTGATGAGAACCCGCTCGGTGGCGGCAACCGCAGACGCCGCGGCAACGGCCGTCGCCCCGCCCTTGGCATCGACCACAGCGGCGGAACTGGATGCGACCTGCCCCGGCCCGGCGACCGACGCTCCGGCTGCGGCCGATGCCGCCGCACCCGAGCTCGACTGCACCGATGCGGCGCTCACGCTGACGGCCGTGGCGGCCGGCGCCTTCCGGACCAGCGGATTGGATGGGACCGGTGGAGGAGGTGGCGGAGGGGCCATCCTCTCGACCAAGGCGAGCGACAGGCCCCTGATGGTCAGGGTTTCGCCGGTCTCCTTGATGGTCACACGCACGCCGTCTTCGGTCGCATCGATGGTGAGATCGTTGCGGTTCAGGCTCTCGAACCTGATCGTATGCTCTTGCGACCGGTCGACCGATCGATAGTCGACCACGTCATTGCCATCTCCCCTGCCCCATAGCGTAAAGGAACTGTGGCCTTCGACGGTGATCTGGTCTTTGCCAGCCCCACCCGAGATCATCGTCCAACCCCGACCCGACGATACTCGGATCACATCGTCGCCGTCCCCCGCGGAAATTGCGCCGGACTCACAAGCGTCAACGGTGATGGCATCATTGCCGTAACCACCGTCGAGGAAGAAGTTTTCAACGTCCTTGGCTATGACTGTGTCGTCGCCGCTACCGCCGGAGACCCTGCAGGAATGGACTTGGGATACGGAGGCCATGTCGTCTCCGTCGCCGGCGTCGACCCCGAAATTCCCCTGTCCTCGGACGGTGAGGCGATCATTGCCGGTACCCGCGCAGAGGTGAGCGTAAACGGAGATATCGTCGCCGATCCCCGCACGAGATTCCCGACCTTCGAGCGTGACATCGTCATCGCCACCACCGGTGTCGATCTCGGCCCCTACGTGACCGCTGCCCTTGGCCTCGATGGCGATATCCAGCCTGTCCTTGCCGCTGCCGGTGGCCAGATCGAACCTGGCCCAGTCGTAATCAGCCTCGCGCGGCGTCGTGTCCTGGTGCCGGTCGGCGGACACCGTATCGCCGACCGTTCCGTGCACCGACAGCGTGGCCGAAAGCTTCTTGAATTCGACCGAGCTGTGTCCGTCGATCTCGGCTTCGCCGGTCGCCGCCTTCGCAGCGAGATTCGTCGTCGCCGCGACCGTGCCGCTGGCACTGCCCGCGATGGTGGCCAACAGGGCATGGACCTGCGGCCCCTTGTCGACCATCGGCACTTGGCCCCGCAGGGTGTCCACCACCGAGCGGGCGACGGCGCGAGGCTCCGCCGGCTCGCGCGTCGCCCCGAAAGGCCGCCCGGCGTAAGGCCGACCGGACTCCGGACGCAAAGCGCCCAAGCCCGCCGGTCGGGCATCATCCGCCTCGGGATCGGCGACGCGCATCCAATCGGCGAGCACCTTCGACCACGCGTTCGTCTTGGCCCCGCCCGCCTCCTTGTGAATTTCGGATGGAATGGAAAACCCAGGCAAGCCCTGGAGAATTCCGACAAAAGCGAGGGACGAGGTGTGAAGCGGCATGACGCGCCTCCCGATCATGCTTTCAGCCGATATCGAGAGCGTATACGTATTTTTGGTTGCGCGCCAATGTCTATATGCGCCTTTTTCGCCGGGGCGACCGACGGCACCAGACCTATACGGTGTGTCCACCGGACGGCCAATGGCGCCTATGAATGGTTGCGCGCCACCACGTTGGCCCTGGCCGGTTGACCACTGCGCAGCCGCACGGCGGCAATGAAGGCGATGGCGGTCACGTTCATCACCAGGGCGTAAACGATGCTGGGAACCATCATCGCCTGGCTGCCCAGCAGGGTGGCGGCCACGAAGATGCCGAGCGCGCCGTTCTGCAGGCCGGTCTCGATCACCACGGCGATGCGGTCGCGGCGGTCGAGCGAACCCAGCCGGCACGACAGGAACGCCAGCACCATGACCCCCGCGTTGACGGCCAGCGCCGGCGGCAGCACGTCGGCGGCATTGTCCATCATTACCCGCCATTGGCTGGCGAAGGCGCCGACGACGATGAAGGCGAACAGGGCGGTGGCGATGTGACGGGCCGGCTTCTCCAGCCGCGCGGCCAGCGCCGGCAGGCGGGCGTTGATGGCCATGCCCACCAGCAGCGGCAAGGTGGCGACGGCGAAGACGCCGAGCGTCATGCGGGCGACCGGCAGGTCGACCGCCCCCGAGGCGACGCCGAAATGGACCAGGGCCGCGTTCACGATCAGCGGCACCGTCACCACGTCGGTGACGCTGGTAACCGCGGTCAGGGTCACCGCCAGCGCGGTGGTGCCGCCGGCGAGATGGGTGAGCAGGTTGGCGGTGATGCCGCCCGGGCAGGCGGCCAGGATGATCAGCCCGACGGCGAATTCCGGCGAGGGATGGAACGCCGCCACCACGGCCAGCGCGACCGCCGGCAGCAACGCCATCTTGCACAGCAGGCCGATCACCACCGCCTTGGGCCGCGTCACGACGCGGCGGAAATCGGCCACCACCAGGGTCAGGCCCATGGCGAACATGATGAAGGCCAGCCCGGCTGGCAGCGCTATGGAGGTGATCACAGCATGGTCCCTGCGGCGAACAGCGCCGCCAGCAGCAGCTGGTAGCGCGCGGTGTGGGCGAGGATGCGGTTGAAGGCGGGACCGCGCGGCTGCGAGGCGAAGGCCAGGATCAGCCGCACCGCCTCGGGCGTCGCCGCCAGGGTGACCCAGCCGCCGTCGGGAGCGCCGGGGCCGAGCAGGACGGGGAACGGCGCCAGCATCATCGCGGCGTAGGCGACCTTGGACCCCGGGATCCCAAGGCGGATCGCCAGGGTGCGCCGGCCGGCCAGCCGGTCGGCGGCCATGTCGCGGTAGTTGTTGGCCATCAAGACGGCGGCAGCGGGCAGGCCGATGGCGAGGCCGAGCACCAGCGCATCCGGGCCGACGGCCCCGGCCTGCAGCCACGCCGTCCCGGCGACGGCGCCGATGCCGAAGAAGGCGATGACGAACACCTCGCCGAGCGCCGAGTAGGCGATCGGCCAGGGACCGCCCGAATAGGACCAGCCGGCAAGCAGCGACGCCAGCCCGAGGGCGACGATGGGCCACCCGCCGAGCCACGCCAGGTACAGCCCCGCGGCCACCGCCACCGCGAAGGCGGTGAGCGCCGCGGCGCGGACGCGGTCGGGGCTGGCCCAGCCCAGGGCGGTGACGCGCGGCGGTCCCTGGCGCAGCGGCTGGTCGCCCCCGCGCAAGGCATCGCCGACGTCGTTCCACAGATTGGTTCCCGCCTGGATCGCCAGCGCGCCCAAGAGGGTTGCCGCCAGGGCCAGGGCATCGAAGCTGCGCGCTTCGCTCCACGCCAGGGCCACGCCGGCCAGCACCGGGGCAACGGCGATGGTGAGAGTGCGCGGCCGGATGGCGAGCAGCCACAGCCGCAGGCCGGTGGGCGGCTGGTCGACACGACTGGCCGGTGGCCCTTCGGGCCGGGGGGTGGCGCTGGTCGCCACGTCGCGGCCGGTGTCGATCCTCATGCCGGCTTGGTCCCCCGGTGGAGACAGGCGATCCCGAAGCTGAAGTTGCGCCATCCCACCCCGGTGAAGCCGGCGGCGTCCATCGCCCCCGCCAGCTCGCGCTGATCGGGGAAGCGGCGGATGCTCTCGATCAGGTACTCGTAGGCCGAGGGCTCACGCGCCACCCAGGCGCCCAGACGCGGGATGACGGCGTAGGAATAGAGGTCGTAGAACGGCTTGACCGGCGCCCACGGGCGCGAGAATTCCAGGCACAGGAAGCGGCCGCCCGGCTTCAGCACCCGATGGATCTCGGCCAGGGCGGCGTCCAGGCGGGTCACGTTGCGCAGGCCGAAGGCGATGGTCAGCAGGTCGACGCTGGCGTCGGCGAAGGGCATGGCCTCCGCCGCCCCCTCGACGAACCGCACGGTCTCGGGACAGCGGCCGCGCCCGACCGCCATCATCTGCACGCTGGGATCGCAGACCACCACGTCCCTGTCCGGCCCGGCCATCAGCCGCGCCACGTCGCCGGTGCCGCCGGCGAGATCGACGACGAATTCGCCGGCCTTGGGCGCGGCAACCCGCGCCATCGTCCGCTTCCACAGGCGATGGATGCCCATGGACATCATGTCGTTCATCAGGTCGTAGCGGGCCGCCACCTTGGCGAAGACGTCGCGGATGCGGCGCTCGCGTTCGGCCGACGAGACGCTGGCGAAGCCGAACGTCTCGGAAAGCGGATCGCTCACGGCAGGTCGCCTCGGCGGAACAAGCGGTAGCCCAGCGCCGCGCAGCCGGTGCCCAGCAGCACCGGCCAGGCCAGCGCGAAGGCGAGATAGCCGGTACGGCCGAGCGTCTCCATGATCACCCACGCCGCCGGCCCCAGCACCACCATCTCCGGATCGAACAGCAGGATGGCGGCGGTGCGGAACGACTGCAGGGGGTTGGCCACCGCGATCGCCACCACCGCTTCGAGCGGCAACTGCTCGCGGATCATCACGCCGAGCAGGATGAGGTCGAGGAAGAGCAGCAGCACCAGCCAAATCAGGAAGGCCCCCGTCTGGGCCACGTCGGGCGAGCGCGCCACGGTGGAGATCAGCATGCCGAGCCCGAGGAAGGACCAGGCAAGCGACACCAGCAGCGCCGTGTAGACCAGGAAGAGCTCCCAAGGAACGCCGACGCTGGTGAATTCCGCCCAAGCACCCGCGGCCGCCATGGCCAGGAAAACCGGCAAGAAGACGACGATGAAACGCCCGATCATCTTGCCCCAATACCATGCCCCCAGCGAGACCGGCAGGGCAAGCATGTACTCGAAGACGCCGGCGTCACGGTCACCGGCCACCGAACGCACCGTGGTGATCAGCACGAAGATCGGCAGGATGGCGACGCACAGCTGAATGTAGGTCACCAGCAGGCGCGACAGGCCGGTGAAGCCCAGCACGCGCGACTCGGTCAGGCCGAACACGAACAGCAGCACCACGATGCCGCCGAACACGGCGCTGTAGAACAGGAACCAGCGGGCGCGCAGGGATTCCAGGATGTCGAGCCGGGCCGACTGCAGGAAGTGCCGCATGGCTCAGGACCTCTCTTCGCAGCGGCTGGTCGAGCCGCGGGCCAAAACAAGCTTGCGCATCTCTTCGAAGGTCATCGCGCCCGGACGCTTGTCCGGGACGGCGCCGATGTTGTGGGCCATGGGCGACTTGCGGCCTTCGAGATAGAAGGCGGCGCGGCCGTCCAGCCAGGTGCCCTTGTCGCTGTCGCCGACCCAGAACTCGGTCTTGGGCTCGTCCGCCCACGGCTGGTTGGCCAGCCACAGCACGCCGTCGCCCAAATCGTCGAACTTCCACACCTTGTTGCTGGGGCCGCCGCGCACCTGGGCGGCGAAGCGGGGATCGTCAATGATCATGCCGCAGTAATCGCAGTTCTCCTTGCCCCAGCGCACCGAAGCCGGCCCGTTGGAGGAGCCGCAGCCGGGCAGCGCCAGCACGGCGGCGACCATGCCGAGGAAGCTGCGCCGACGGATCTTGCAGTCACACATGGGCGACCTCCTTGCCCTCGCTCATCACCAGGCCGGAGATCAGGCCGGTGTAGCGCGACAGCATGCAGAAAAAGCGCAGGCGGTCGGGGCCGTTGACCATGCCCTCCCAGCTCTTGCCGTGATCGGCGGACGTGAACGCCCATTCACCGATCGCCTTGGCGAAGGCCTCGTCGGGACGCACCACGGTCAGGCGGCAGGTCATCCGGCTGGCCATGTCGACGTTGTCGGCGACATGGTCGTCGAGCACGACGCGGCCCGAGTCCATTTCGATCACGCGGTTGACCAGGGCGGCGACCTCGTCGAGGCGGTGGCTGGTGATCAGCATCACCCCCCGCTCCTTCCGGGCGGCCAGCAGGCGGAAGAAGATGTGGCGGGCCTCGGGATCCAGGTTGGCGGCGGGCTCGTCCATGATCAGCACGTCGGAATCGCGCCCCAGCGCCACGCCGATCAGAGTCTTCTGCTTCATGCCGCCCGACAGCTTGACGAACGGCAGGCGGCGGATTTTGCCGTACTCGAGGCCGAGCTCCTCGATCACCGCGATCATCCGGGCGGGATCGGAACGGCAGACGCCGGCCGCGAAGGACACCAGTTCGCCCACCGGCATCTTGAGCGGCGGCGGGATCTGCGGCACGAAGCCGACCCGGGCCAGCACCTGGGTGCGGTCCGTCCGGGGATCGAGCCCCTCGACCCGCACGCGGCCGTCATGGACGTACTCGCCCAGCAGGCAGCGGATCAGCGTCGTCTTGCCGGCGCCGTTGGACCCCACCAGGGCGATGCGGTCGCCCTTGTCGAGGGTCAGGTTGACGCCGTCGAGGACCCGGCTCTTCTTGAAGGTCTTGGCAACGTCGGTGAAGGTGATCATGGGGGCGCGATATCCTTCACTTAAAGGAGCTTGTCGAGGCCTTTGACCTCGAATTTCAGTGACCCGGTCGGGCAGACATCGACGCACAGGCCGCACCGCGTGCAATCGGCGCCGATACCGACATGGACGTCCGGACTATACCCTTTCTTGGTACAATCCAAAACGTGCGGCACGAGGCAGACCTTGCGGCAGGCACCCTCGTGGTGGCAGGCCTCGGGGCGGTACGCCACCCGCACCGGCGAGATCGCACCGATCACGGCATAGGTGATGCCGATCGGACACATGTAGCGGCACCACATGCGGCGCGAATACACGACCTCCAGCAGCAGCAGCACGCCGACGATGACCAGGGCGAGGCTGGGGCCGTAGATCATCGCGCGCGACACGATGCCGGTCGGCGAGATGGTCTCGAACACGGTATAACCGGTCACCACCGCCAGCAGGGCGAACACGATGTAGAGGACGGTGCGCAGCCGGCGGTCGAGGGCGTGGTCCTTGACGATGCCCTTGGCGGCCAGCTTCAGGTGCAGCGCCTCCGCCCATTCGGCCAGCAGGTGATAGGGGCAGACCCACGAGCAGAAGCTGCGGCCGCCCAGCAGCCACCACATGACCAGCACGGTGGTGGTGCCGATCACCAGGTTGATCAGCACGGTCTTGAACGCCAACATGACCTGCAGCGCCGAATTGAGGTCGGCGAAGTGGAAGCCGATGACGCGGGACGCGGTCAGCGCGCCCTCGATGAGCTGGACGTCGAAGCGGTAGGACAGCACGAACAGCAGGTTGACCACCAGCAGGGTGATCCAGCGGCGATTGCGCCAGGTGTGCACCTTGTGCTGTTCGTGGATGGCGGCGGCGACCGCGTCGTGGTCCTCGCGGGTGCGCTTGCAGGCGCGCTTCTGCTCGTGCAGGCAGCGGGCCGCCTCGGTGTAGTCCTCGGGACGCGGCTTGGCCGGCTCGCGGCCCAGCATGATGGTCAGGGAGCGCATCAGGCTCATGCCGGCCTCCATTCGGCGCGGGCGTCGATCACGATGGCGGCCGGCTCGGTCGGGCAGGCCATCTCGCACATGCCGCAGCCGACGCAGGTTTGCGTCACCACCGGGGTGCGGCGGGGATCGGCGGCATCGGTGCTCATGGGCACCAGGCGGATGGCGCCCTGGACCGGGCATTCGCGCACGCACAGGTCGCACAGTTCCAGATCATAGGGATGATCGGACATGCGGATCGGCTTCCAGCGGTCGACCGCCTCGTAACGGTGCATGCCCTTGAAGGCGGCGCCGCGCGCCGGCCCCTTGAAGCCCAGGCCCTGGCGGGCCAGGCAGGCATCCGGCTTGTCGAGGCGCGCGATGCCCATGCGCACCTCCTCCTTCTTGGAGATGGTGTGGCTGAGCGCCCCGGTCGGACAGGCCAGGATGCACTGCACGGCGTCGCAGGAGAAATCGCAGGCCTGGTCGCGCGCAGCGATGTGGGGCACGCCGACGCCGAAGCCGTCGGTGATGTCGCCCAGCTCGATGGCCTTGACCGGGCAGACCTGGACGCACTGGCCGCACTTGATGCACGAGGCCAGGAACTCGTCCTCGGCCAGCGCGCCGGGCGGGCGCAGCCGCGGGGCATGGGCCCGCGCAATCGGCAGCCAGCCCGCCAGGGCGGCACCGGCGGCGGCCGAACCGAACAATATGGAGCGCAGGAAGCGCCGCCGCGCCTCGATCTGGCGCGCCGATGGGGGCATGACTGCGGTCATTGCAACTTCTCTCCGTGGCGGGCCAGTCGCGGGTGCGGGTCCTCGAGCATCACGATGGGCTGGCTGAACGGCGCCAGCCGATCCAGGAAGTCGACCACCTCGAGCAGCGGCGTGCCCTTGAAGAAACGGGTATTGGGAACATCCATCCACACGCGGCCGGCATAGCCCATCACCCGATGGGGGGTGTCGCCGATGCCGTCGCCGTCGCGGTCCCAGCCCTCGAAATCATCCCAGATGTTGCCGTCCCAGACGTTCTTGTTGGCCGAGCCGCCGCCGTAGACGGCGACCTCGGTGATGTTGCCCTTGATGCGATTGCCCTTGAAGATGTTGTCGTGCCAGTCGTTCAGGAACGAGATCGCCACGTCGTTGAAGGCGATGCGGTTGTTCTCGACGACGTTCACGGTGCCGGGCTGGAAGGGCGACACGTCCATGAAGATGCCGTTGGCGCAGTACAGGATCTCGTTGCCGACGATCGTCACCGCGCTCGCCTCCTTCAGCGAGATGCAGGTGCCGCTGGCCCCGGTCGAGTGCGAGATCACGTTGTTCCGCACCACGTCGCCCGTGTCGTACATCATCGAGATGCCGACCGAGTTGTTCACGAACTGATTGTTCTCGATCACGTTCTCGGCCGAGAACATGAAGTGCATGCCGTAGCGGCCGCCCGAGCTCTTGGTGCCGGTGACCTTGTTGTGCTTGGCGTACCACAGCACGAAGTCGCGGCTGTTGTAGATCTCGTTGTCCTCGAGCGTGTTGAAGTCGGAGTACCAGAGGCGGATCGAATCGCCTCGCATGCCGAGTTCGAGCTTCTTGGACGAGATGCGGTTGCGCCGGACGACGTTGTAGTAGGACTGCTGCAGGTCGATGCCGAACAGCGCGTCCTCGATGACGTTGTCCTTCACCACGTTGTTGTTGCCGCGGATCTGGACGCCGGCGTCCTCGGCGTTGTGGTCCTCGCCGGTGCCGACCAGGCGCAGGCCCTTGACGGTGGCATTGTCGGTCTTGATCAGGACAACCGTGCCGGCGCCGCCGGCATCGATGGTCACCTGGCCGCGGCCGTCGAGGACCAGCGGCTTGTTGACGATGAGGTGGCCGACATAGTGGCCGGGAGGCGGTGCCACCTCGGCCCCTTCGGACGCGGCGTCGATCAAGGCTTGGATCTCGGCCGCGTCCTTCGGAGGCGGGTGCGACACGGTGGCCGCGGCGCCGGCGGCGGCAAGGACAATCACGGCAACCACAAGGGCGCGGGTCACCATGATCCTCACCCGCCGCGCAGGCTCTTGCGCTTCAACAGCAGGGCCAGCAACAGGCAGAGGGCAGCCACCAGCAGCAGGCCGAAGCCGTAATGCGGGTAGGAGAAGGTCGAGAACTGGGCGACCTTACCCTCGCCAAACACGGTGGGCATGAACGGCTTGACGGTGAAGGCGCCCCAGGGATGGAGGTTATGGCCGAACCACCACAGCCAAGCCGCGTAATCGGTGACGAAGGCGATGGGGATGATGACGCCGGTCAGCGGCAGTCCCCACCACAGGGGACCCGAGTAGAACAGCGACAACACCAGCATCACGCCGACGAAGGCGAACAGGTAGGGCGCGGCGGCGATCTCGATGCGGGCGCCCTTCTCGATGGGCTCCATGCCGATGAAGTGGTTGATCACGTTCATCTCGTGCACGCAGTCGAGCGCTTCCTCCTCGAACACGTCGTCGGTCTTCGGACGCTCGGCGCAGCCGTTGTAGACGCCGTTGACGTGGAAGTGGATGCGGACGCCGTCGGGGAAGGTGTGCGGCGGATATTGCGGGGCCTTCAGGGACACCCACCAGATGGGCGAAAAGAAGGCACCGCCAATCAGGAGCATCGCCGCGACCGTCAGGGCTCGGAAAGCCAGGGTCAGGCGACGGGATTCGGGGGACATCATGAAAAGACCTCGCTTGGTCCGGGAAGGAATTGGGGCCGCCGGGAGGGGGGTGAGGAGGCGGCGGCCCCAGAGCCTAAGGTACTAACCTAGATTACTGGAAGTCCGGGTTCTTCCAGCCCTTGGCGCCGATCTTGTCGGCCGGCGGCTTGATGCGCGACACGTAGTCCAGCACCGCCTTGGTGTCCCGCTCGGTAAAGGTCTGGATCTGCTTGACCATGTCCGGGTTGGCGTTGCGGCGCTTGCCTTCCTTGATCCACTGGTACTGGCGCAGCAGGTAGTTGTAGTGCTGGCCTTCCAGGCGCGGGAAGTACTTGTCGTTGTTGCCTTCGCCGTGCTCGCCATGGCAGCGGACGCAGTTTTCCTTGTACAGCTTCTTGCCGTGCTCAAGGTCGGTCCCCTCGCCGACGCCCGGCTCCGGGTTCATCTTGAGGGTCTGGATGTAGGCCGCCACGTCGGCGATCGCCTGAGGGCCGCCGATCTGGTCGGGCAGCGCGAACGGATACATGGTCGGGTTGTCGCGGTTGAGCGCGCGGATGTCCGCCAGCTGCTTGATGATGACCCGGGGGTGCTGGCCGGCCAGCTGCGGGAAGGTGCCGTCGGTCTGGCCCCAGCCCTCGGGCAGGTGGCAGGCGGCGCACACTTCGTAGACTTCGCGGCCGTTCTTGAGGTCGGGCTTGAGGTGCAGCGCCTCATCCTGCTCGCCGCCACCGGCGTTCCAGGCGTAGTCCTTGTCGCCCAGCGACTTGCCCTGCTGCGGCTTGTTGCCGGCACCAGCGGCGAAGGCAGCGGCGCCGACCAGGGACACGGTAGCGGCCAGCGCAATCGCGCGAACGTAAGTCTTCATAACTCCACTCTCCGACTCGATCGTTGTTTAGGAAAACCTTAACTCCCCCCCGGGACCGATCACTTGACGTTGGCTAAGAAGTCCGCGATCGTCTCGAGCTCTTCGTCGGTGACCAGGTGCATGACCGGCTGCATGGCGGCGGTCAGACCGTTCTTGCGCACCGAAGTCTTGATGTCCTTCATCTGCGTGATCATGTACGCCTTGTCCTGGCCGGCGATGGCCGGATAGTTCTTGAGGACCGGCTTGGTGCCATCCTTGCCGTGGCAGGCGACGCAGGTCTTGGTCATGAACAGCTGCTTGCCCGGATGGGCGGCGTCGCCCTTGCCGGTGATCGGGCCCAGGGTCGCCAGCCAGTCGGCGATGGCGCGCATCTGCGGCTCGGTCACGTCTTCCAGGATCGGCTTCATGGTGTCGGCGGTCAGGCCGTTGGCGCGGGCGCCGGACTTGATGTCCTTCAACTGACCGAACACGTAATCGGCATTCTGACCGGCCAGCTTGGGATAGCCGGCATCCATCGGGGTCTTGGCGTCTTCGCCGTGGCAGGCGGTGCAGCCCTTGTCGGCGAACAGCTGCTTGCCGTCCTCCGCCTTGGCGGGCGCGGCGGCAACGCCCAGGGCGACTGCCAGCGCCAGGAAGGGAATGGTTTTCATTTCCGAGTCACTCCGTAGGACATTGCCTAAAAAAGGGGGCGGACCCTTGGATCCGCCCCCCAAATCAAGAACCCTCAGGCGTTACTGGACCTTCTTGGCCCCGTTCTGCTCGAGGTAGGTCTTGGCGCGCAGACCGATGTCCGCAGCCTTGACCTGGTACTGCCACCACTGGTTGGCCCAGAGGGCGGCGTTCTGCCAATCGGCCTTCTTCGCGTAGTCGTCCGCCTTGGCGCGGGCATCCTTGGCGAAGTTCAGCTGATCGGTGGCGTCTTCCACCAGAGCGACGACCTGCGGGAAGTCCTTGTAGTTGACGCTCATGATGTACGCGACGACCGAGTCGATGACCGCCTGGGTGTCCAGGTTGGTCTTGTGCTGCTTGTCGTAGTCGGCCTGGGTGTACTTGACGCCAGCCTTACCCTCGACCGCGGCCGCCTTGTAGTTGGCCGGCTGCACCAGCAGGTAGCCCTGCATTTCGAGGTGCAGCGCCGAGCAGAACTCGGTGCAGTAGTACGGGTAGACGCCGGCCTTGTTGGCCTTGAACGACGCCGACGCGGTCTTGCCGGGCTCGAGCGACAGGTTGACGTTGTGCTTCGACACCGCGAAGCCGTGGGTCTCGTCCTGCGCACGCTCCAGGTTGGTCAGGTGGACGGTCACGTCGTCGCCCTCGGTCACCTCGATGATCTCGGGGGTGATGTGCGAGCGGATGACAGTGCCGAAGACTTCGACCTTACCCGGCTTCTTGTCGGTGTGCTCCTGGCCGGCGCGAACGGCGGCCGGATGCTTCTCCTCGGTACGCGAGTCGGTACCGTGCGGGTAGCGAATATGCGGCTTCAGCTTGTCAGCCGCGATCGCAACCGCGTAGTGGGGCTCGCCGAGCGGCAGCGGCATGTCATAGAGCAGCTGCAGCTTGTCGTTGGAGGCGTCGATCAGCTGGTGGTTCTGCGGATGGAGCGGGCCGACCGGGTTGAAGCGGTCGATGGCCAGCTTGTTCAGCGCAACCACGTACTTGCCGGCCGGGTGAGCCGAGTCGCCTTCCATGGCCATCAGGTGGCCGATGTTGTAGTGCACGGACACCTTGTCGATGACCTTGCCCTCACAGTAGTCCCACTTGGCCAGCATCGAATCGACGTACAGCGAGGTGTACGCGATGCAGGGCTTGGCGTCGTACTGGGTGTGAAGCGGGCCGAGGCCCAGTTCAACCTGCTTGGACGCGGACTTGTTCATGTCGAGGATCGGCACGCCGTACTCGTCCTTGCCCGCGAACTCCCCGGCCTTGATCAGGCCCTGGATCTTCTCGAACGAATAGACGGTGGTGTGGCTGTCGAGCTTGCCCGAAACGATGATGTTCTTGCCGTCGGGGGTCACGTCGACGCCGTGCGGGCTCTTCGGCTCGGGGATCAGGAACAGCACGCCTTCCTTGGCGGCGGTGGCCAGCTCGATCACGGCGTGGCCCTTGACCTTCTTGAACTTGCCGGCCTTGAACAGCTCTTCAGCCTTCTTCCAGTTCACGACATGGAGGAAGTCGGTGTCCTTGGCGGAGCAGCCCGCTTCGAACGGCGGACGGCCGCGCTCGATGCCGCCGACATAGCGCTCGGAGCAGAACGAGTTGGTGAAGGACCAGCCGTCCGACGCGCCCTTACCGAAGTCGGACAGGTCCTGGCTGTAGGGCGGCAGCTCGATGGAGAACGAGTTGTCCGGCTCGATGCGGCCCTTCTCGCGGTTGAACTTCCAGTAGGTCACCGCGCCGCGATACTTCTCGTTGAACTGCTCGGTCGGCACGAACTCGCCACCCAGCGGAGCGGCGTACTGGGCCGCTTCGATGATGTAGTCGGTGTTGGGCGACACGAAGGTGCCACCGTGCTCGGACTGCAGGATCGGGTTCTGGACGATCTGCTTGGTCTCGAAATCGCGCAGGTCGATGACGGCGATACGGGGGGTGTTCTTGTCGTTGATGAACAGCCACTGGCCGTCATAGTCGCCGTTGGTCTCGGAGATCGCGGGGTGGTGCGTATCGCCGAACAGGACCTGGCGGCCTTCGACCATCGAACCCTGCTCGAGCACCTTCTTGGACTCGTCGTCGTAGCCGTAGCCCTGCCAGGGCTCGGGCGTGAAGACGCCGATGTACTTCAGGATGCGCATCGAGGGGATGCCGTAGACGATGACCTGGCCGCTCTGACCACCCGAGGAGAACACGACGAATTCGTCGCGCTTGCCGGTGGGCGTATAGGTCTTGCTCGCGGCGAGCACGTCCTTTTCGGTCAGGCCGCGACGCTTCATCACGTCCTGCAGGCTCTCGGCGGCCATCGCTTGGCTCGCCGCCAGGGCGCCAAAGCTCGCCGTCGCGAGCAGGGCCGCCAGCATTTTGCTTGCTTTCATCTTCCCCACCTTCGAACTGTTATAAAAAAGAAAAAGGGTCACCCAAACACTTCGCCCGAGAGGATGAATTCTCGTTCATGATCGAGCCGTGACCTTGGTCAAGTCGAAGGAGGTAGTGCCTGTGCCTTAATGGGTGTAGGAACTAGGCGCCCCTGGAGGAGGTTCAAGGATGAAACGCAAGGGATTGGTCATTGCCGCCGGCTTCGTCGCCGCTTTGGCGGGGGTCAACCTGGGCATGGTGCCGCGCCTGATGGCCGCCGACCCCGCCCCCGCCACCACCCCTGCCGACGAGTCTGCGGTCGACGAGATCTCCGGCCGCTTCCTGCTGACCGCGATGAACAACCGGCCGGTGTCCACCGAGAGCTTCGACGGCAAGATCCGCCTGATGGCCTTCGGCTACACCTACTGTCCGGACGTCTGCCCGACCACGCTCGGCGTGATGGCGGCCGCGCTGGACGAGCTGGGTCCCGACGCCGAGCAGGTGGTCCCGCTGTTCATCTCGGTGGACCCCCGCCGCGACACGCCCGAGCACCTGCGCTCCTACCTGTCGGCCTTCGGCCCCAGCTTCATCGGGCTGACCGGCAGCAAGGAGCAGATCGACGCGGCGGCGCGCGCCTTCAAAGCCCGCTACGCCATCGTGCCGCCCCAGCCGAACGAGGACCCGCGCTACTACGTGGTCGACCATTCCGCCGGCATCTACGTGATGGGCCGCCAGGGCCAGTTCATGGCCCGCCTCGGCCATGCGGCGTCGCCCCGCGAGGTGGCCGACCGCATCCGCCAGATCATCAAGCGCGGCGGCTGATCCATGCGCCGGCGGACGTTCATCGACCGGGTGGCGCGCCTGGGCGTCGCGGCCGTCGCCCTGACGGCCCCCGCCGCCATCCGCACCGCGCTGGCCGGCCCGGCGGTGGCGCAGGGGCTGTTCATCCACGACAGCCCGCGCCCGCTGCCGGGGCTCGACATCAAGGACGCCGACGGCAAGCCGGCGCCCCTGCCGGCCGGCAAGGCCGCGGTGCTCAACCTATGGGCCAGCTGGTGCCTGCCCTGCGTCGCCGAACTGCCGGCCCTGGACCGGCTCAAGCCGCAGGCGGACGCCCTGGGGGTCGCGGTGATCGCGCTGTCGCTCGACCGCATGGGCGCATCGGCGGCGCGCCAGGCCTTCGGCCGCATCGGCATCACCACCCTCGACATCCGCGTCGACGACACCCGGCGGGCGGCCGAGGTGCTGGCCGCGCCGGTACTGCCGACCACCATCCTGGTGGACCGGGAAGGCCGCGAGGCGGCGCGCTTCATCGGGCCGGCGGCCTGGGATTCACCGCCGGCGCTGGCGCTGGTGCGCGCGCTCGCCGCCGGCAAGACCCTGTCGCCGGACATGGCGCCGCCCTTGGTCAAGGCCGGCATGGCCCCGTAAGGACGCTACGATCAGAGGAATTGCGAGGGACACCCGGATGTGGCGGCGCGGCCCATGGCCGGCAGGCCCACTCGGGCAAGCGTCACACCGGGGGGGCGCGGGGAAGCTTGTGAAGGGAGGCCTCCCCGCCGGTCGGAGCCATGACGGCAACCGGGATCGGAGTATCGGCCGCGCTCGCGGTGGGGATTTGAAGTGTCGGGGGCGGCAACGCCCCGTTCGCCAGTTGTGCCGCCTGACAGACCAGGCAGCACTCGTCGCCCTTCGCGGGAGCCTCCCCGCCCGCAGGAGCCGACGGGTCGCCGGGCTGCGGGACGTGGCAGATGAAGGAGCCGAGCGGCCCCTTCGCCATGGCCGGGCTGGTCATGGCGAACAGGGACAGCGCGATGGTGCCGGATTGGAAGGCCATGCCGACCATGACGAGCAGGACGGCAAGCTCGCGCAGCATGGCGCGCGCCGCTTTCCCGTACTGTCGTTTGGCCGCTAGGTTCATCCGGCTCTCCTCCAATACGGAGGATTGCCGAAGTGCGGGCAAACCTATGTGACGGTGATCAAGTGCGGATCATCCCACCGCAAAGGAGGCGCCCAGGCTGACCTGCCCGCGCGCCGGAACGGTACGGACGTCGGCCCCGGCATTGGTGGTCTCAACGCACAGCATCCGCTTGTAGTCCTCGTGGTCGAGGTCCCCCATCGCGGCGGCGGTCGCGACCCACGGATTCCACACCACCGCACTGGCGCTGCCCAGGGAGGCGATGCGGATGGTGCGGCCGAGCGCCGGATCAGCCACCGCCAGCTCGGCGCCCACTCCGGAGTAGATGCGATCGACCTCGCCCGCGATGGTGACCGGCCCCGCCTGGGTCTTGACGGCCCCACCGTCCATCTTGTCGATGTAGGAAACGCCGTCCAGCCCCTGCACCTCGGCCCGGCGGATGTCGCCGACGCGAAGATAGGTGTGCAGGGCCTGGGTCACGGTGAACGGCGTGGCGCCAAGGTTGCGGGTGATGAGCTCGACGTCCAGCGTCGGCCCGACGGTCGCCCAGAGTTCCAGTTCGAAGGCCTGCGGCCAGATGGCGCGCGTCTCGGCGCTGTCGGCCAAGCCGAGGCGGACCCGGACGCGTCCGTCGCCGAGGTCGTCGGTCCCCACCAGCGCCCACGGGCGGTTGCGGACGAAGCCATGCGCCGCCCGCCCCTGCCCCTCCGGATCCGGCCCGAACCACGGCCAGCACACCGGGATGCCGCCCTTGATCGCCTTGCCCTCGGCCCAATAGGCGCGCTCGCTGACGAACAGCACATCCTCGGCCTGGCCGGCGGGGCGGTAGGACAGCACCTGCCCGGCATAGGTGGAGATCAGGGCGGTGGCTGCGGGGGTGTCCACCGCGACCATGGCGAAGCCGCCCTTGCCTTCGACGATCCGCACGCGGCCGCCGATACCGAACATCTTATTAAGCTGATCGAGATTCATCAGGAGCTCCGCAACTATCGAGGCGATCCTAGCCCGCCGCGGGAGCGGGGGAAACCGCCCGCTGGGGCAGGTGGATGACGAAGCTGGTCCCACACCCTGGGGCGCTGGTGACCGAGATGGTGCCGCCGTGCTTGCCGACGATGTCGTGCACGATGAACAGGCCGAGCCCCGAGCCCTTGCCGATCTCCTTGGTGGTGTAGAAGGGGTCGAAGACGTAGGGAAGATCGGTTTCAGGGATGCCGCATCCGCTGTCCTCGACGGTCAGCGTCACCGCTTCGTCGTCCTTCGCCGCGCTGACCCGGACCGCGCCTGCGCCGCCGCAGGCCTCGGCGGCGTTCTTGATGAGGTTGAGCAGCGCCTGCTGCAGCCGCTGGCGATCGGCGGAAACCTGCAGGCCGGCGGGAACGTCGACCTCGATGGCCACGCCGCCCGGCACTTGCCCCCGCACGAACCCCACCGTCTGCGCCACCAGGTCCTGCAAGGCGCACGGCTCGCGCATGAAGGCGTGGTGGCGGCTGCAGTCGAGCAGGGCGGCGACGATGCGGCGGGCGCGCTCGGTCTGGTCGTCGATCTGGCAGAGCCCGTCCCGCAGGAAGGCACGGTCGACGCCGTCCCCCTCCTCCAACAGGATCTGCGCCGTCGACGAGATGTTGGACAGCGGGTTGTTGAGCTCGTGCGCGACGCCCGACAGCATGACGCCCAGCGACGCCAGTTTCTGCGCCACCAGCATCTGTTGCTGGCGCAACTCCAGTTCGCCGAACACCCGATTGAAGGCGCGCGCCAGCGAGCGCACCTCGGCATCGCCGGCCGGCAGGTCGAGGCGGCCCAGGCGGCCGGTGGCCACCTCCTCCAGGCGGTCCTGCATCGCCTTGAGCGGGCGGGCGACCTTGACCGCCAGCAGCACGCCGACCGCCAGCACCAGGGCCAGGCTGCCGCCGACCATGCCGAGCACGAGGGTCCGCTCGCCCCGCATGGCGTCGTGCACGCCGTCGCGGCGGCGCTCGGCCAGCACCTGCGCCTGCGCCGAGAGCTCCTTGCCCTCGTTGCGCACCTCCTGCTCGGCGGCATCGTCGGGCTGGGCGGCGTAGGCGGCCATGCGGGTGCGGTAGCTGGCCAGGATGGAGGCGAGGCCGCGGGGGAGCTCGGGGGCGCCGCGGTCGGCCAGGGCGACGGATTGCTGGGCCAGCAGCACCTCGACACGGGCGACGGCGGCGACATTGGCTTCGAGCTCGGCCCGGTCGCCGTAGAGGAAGTAATTCTTCTCGGTCCGGCGGATGGCGGCGACGCTGTCCACCAGATCGGCGACGGTCTCCTCGATGACCACCACCCGTTCGCGGCGCCACATCTCGTGCAGGGCCAGCAGCGACAGCCCGACCGCGACCGCCACCAGGGCGACGGCGCCGAAGCCGAGCACGATCTTCAGCCGGAGCGAGTTCAGGATGGCCGCTCCGCCGCCAGTTCGTAGCGCTTGAGCTTGCGCCACAGCGAGACGCGGTCGATGCCGAGGATGCGCGCCGCCACCGTCTGGTTGCCGTTCGCCTCGGCCAGGACCCAGCGGATGTATTCCTTCTCCTGCTCCTCGAGCGACGGCAGCCGCCCGTCCACCTTGGGCCGCCGGACCGGGGGACGGGAACTGCCCGTCCGCATCGCCTCGGGCAGGTCGGCGAGCGCGACAATGTCGCCGGAACACAGCGCCACGGCGCGCTCGACCGCATTGCGCAGCTGGCGCACGTTGCCGGGATACTCGCACGCCTCCAGCGCCGCCAACGCTTCGGGCGCCACCGCGCCCACCGGCTTGCCCATCAGCGCCGAGAACTGCCGCAGGAAATGCTCGACCAGCAGGGGCACGTCGCCCCGACGCCGCGCCAGCGGCGGCACGTGGACGTGCACGACGTTGAGGCGGAAGTAGAGGTCGCTGCGGAACCGGCCCGACGCCACCGCCTCGTCGAGATCGCGGTTGGTGGCGGCGGCGAAGCGCACGTCGACCTTGACCGTGGCCGTGCCGCCGACGCGGATGAGCTCGCGCTCCTGCACGACCCGCAGCAGCTTGACCTGCATGGCCGGCGACATCTCCGTCACCTCGTCGAGGAACAGGGTGCCGCCCTCGGCCATCTCGATCAGGCCCTTCTTCACCCCGGTGGCGCCGGTGTAGGCGCCGCGTTCGTGGCCGAACAGCTCGTTGGTGAGCAGGTCCTCGTTGAACGCTCCGCAATTGACCGCCAGGAACGGGCCCTGGCTGCGCTGGGAATGGAGATGGAGGTAGCGGGCGAACAGTTCCTTGCCGGTGCCGCTTTCGCCGCTGATCAGCACCGAGCAATCGGTGGCGGCAACCTGGCGGGCCAGTTCCAGCAGCCGGGTCATCTCGGGATCGCGGGTGACGATGGTCACCTGCCCCGCCCCCGGCCTGGACGCGGCCGCGTCGCGCTTCTGGCGCACCTTCTCGACCGCGTCGGCGACGATGTCGCGCACCTCGTCGATGCGGAAGGGCTTGGCCACATACTGGAAGGCGCCGCGCTTGACCGCCTCCACCGCCGAAGCCAGCGTGGCGAAGCCGGTGATCACCACCACCTCGGCCTCGGGGCGGCGCTGGCGGCAGCGGCGCAGCACCTCCATGCCGTCCAGGCGCTCCATCTTGAGGTCGGTGAGGACGACGTCGAACGGCATGCGCTCCATCAGCGCCACCGCCTGCTGGCCGTCGCATGCGGTCATGACCTCGTACCCTTCCTTCGACAGGACGTGGTCGAGGTTCTTGACGGCAATCGGCTCGTCGTCCACCACCAGGATGCGGGCCCGCGCGCTCATGCGTTTCCTTGCGCCGACAAGTATTGCTGCGCCTGCACACGAACAATGGCAGGACGCGTCAATGCTTATATTCGGCGCCTACAATATAATGACGGGCGGATGCTTGTCTCTACTGAAAGAGGATGCGGGGGAATGGGCGGCGGCCACCTTGGGTTCCGTCCGCCGCCCACCGACCCGGGCCGCCTATTCGCCGGCGGCGAGCGCCACCTGGCGATTATGCTCGGCCATGCCGGCCAACAGCGCCCTCACCACAATGACGGCACCGACCACCAGGGCAGCGACCATCACCCAGAAGCTGATGGACTTGAGCAGGGCCATGGTGGCGGGCTCCATGGCCGGCAGCATGCCGAGCTGCGACATGTACACCGGCACCACGAAGCCGCGGCTGACCAGCACCATCAGCATGATGACGCCCATCACCATCTTGATCATGTACGGCTTGACGTAGGTGGTGCCGATGGCGCCGACCTGGATGCCGAACAGCGAACCGGCCAGGATGATCATGGCAAGGCGGATGTCGACGAAGCCGGCCCACGCGAACTTGATGGTGCCGCCCAGGCCCATGACGAAGGCGATCACCAGTTCGGTGGCCGAAGCCATGAGGCCGGGCACGCCCAGCACGTACATCATCGACGGCACGCCGATGAAGCCGCCGACGGCGATGGTGGCGGCAAGCAGGCCGGTGCAGAAGCCCATGGGGATGGTGATCAGGAACGACACCCGGCACTTGATGCTGGGGAAGTAGACCATGGTGCCCGGGATGTTGAGCGAGCGGGCCCAGCGGATCAGCGCGTTGTCGGCCACGTCGTTGTGGTCGCCCCCCCGGTAGGCCTTCAAGGCGTCGCGCATGACGTAGGTGCCGACGATGGCCAGCACGACGACGAAGGCGGCGCTGACATAGAGATTGGAGCCCACCTCGCCGAAGCTCTCGCGGATCTTCTGCTGGAAGTCGGCGCCGACCAGGACGCCGGCCTCGGCCGAGCAGCCCATGATCAGGCCCAGCTTGACGTCGACCTGGCCGTACTTGGCGCGCTTCATGGCCCCGACCAGGGCCTTGGGGAACTTATGGCACATGTTGCTGGCCACGGCGACGATGCCGGGGACGCCCATGGTCATCATCGCCGGCGTCAGCACGAAGGCGCCGCCCGATCCGATGAAGCCACTGACCATGCCGCCGACGAAGCCGACCAGGAACAGGCCGGTGACGCCCCAGATGTCGAGCGCGATGAAATTGGACAAGGTTTCCAAGATGTGTCCTCCCTCGTGGTCCGCTCTTGCGGCGGCCTATTTCTTGGCCTTGAGGCCCAAAGCGTTCCACAGCATCCCGGTGAAGGCGCCGTGGGCAAACGAGAAGGTGAAGGCGATGGCGACCGGGTAGATGAAGTTCCAGCGGCCCGCCACCGAGATGCTCAGGACCTCGTCCTGCCACTGGAACAGCGCGCCGTAGAGCAGGAACACGGTCAGGCCCAGCGCGTAGACCACCACCGGATTGGTGGTATCGCCCTTGGCGGCGGTGTCGTCCGCGGCCAGGGCGGAGGTCTCGGTAAAAGAAGTCACATGGTCGGTCATGTCGACGATCCCTCTGGTTCGAGTGATCGTCACATCGCAGAAACCGTGCCACTTATTAGAATTGAGGAATATGGCGGGTTGGCGCGCTCACGGGCGCCGCCGCACCATTGCAAATCGCAACTGACCACCCCTGCATGGCGCCGGACACCCCGCAGCGATTGGAGAACGGGGCAACGTTGCAAAGTGCAGCCCGAGTGTTGCATCCCGCAGCATCACCCGTGCGCCTCGGCCCCCTTCTCTCTCGCCTCGGAAATCGCCATGACCAGGTCGCCCGCGGCCACCGGCTTGTTGAGCACCAGCGAGCAGCCGCCGTTGCGCGCCGCCTCCACCAGCTCCGGGGTGGTGTCGCCGGTCAGGATGATCGCCGGGATGTGCGGCGAGATGGAGCTGCGGATCTCGGCGATCGCGTCCAGCCCGGTCTGGCCGCCCTTCAGCCGGTAATCGGCGACCACCACGTCGGGATGCAGGCCGTGCAGATTGCGCACCGCGTCGGCCAGGTTCTCACCGCCCACCGTCTCGAACCCCTCGATGTCCAATACGGTCAGCAGCCCGGCCAGCACCTCGGGCTGGTCCTCGATCACCATCACCGTGCCCCGATTGATGCCCGCCTGGACCGCCTTCGCCTGCGGCAACGCCTGTCGCGCGCGAGGGACCTCGACCGAGAACACCGATCCTCGTCCCACCGTCGAATGGACCGTGACGGTGTGCCCCAGCAGGTGGGCCAGCCGTCGCACGATCGCGAGGCCCAGCCCCAATCCGAGGCGGCGGTCCCGCTGCGGATTGCCGACCTGGAAAAACTCCTCCCAGATATGGTGCAGGCGCGTCGACGGGATGCCGATGCCGGTGTCCCACACCTGGATCAGGAGGTTGCTGCCGTGGTGGCGACAGCCGATCACCACCTTGCCGGTCTCGGTATAACGAAGCGCGTTCTCGGTCAGGTTCCTGAGGATGCGGGCGAGCAAGGCGGGGTCGGTGCGCGACCACGCGCTCGTCGGGACGACCCGCAGGTCGAGGTCCTTGGTCGCGAAGCGCGGCGCGTACTCCTCGCGGATCTGCTCCAGGATGGGGGCCAGGGGGATGTCGGCGATCTTGGGCTCCACCCCGCCGACGTCGAGCTTCGAAATATCGAGCAATCCGTCGAGGATGAACTTGAGGGCCTCGGTGGAGTTGCGCAGATTGCGCACCACCTTGGCCGGCCGCTCCCCCTTCACCGTGGCCGCCAGCGCGTCGATCAGGAAGAACATGGATTGCACCGGTTGGCGCAGATCATGGCTGGCGGCGGCGAGGAAGCGCGACTTGGCGGCGTTGGCGCGGTCGGCCTCACGCCGGGCTTCCTCGAGTCCGGTGACGTCCTCGTTCACCACCACCGCGCCGATGATGCGCCCGTCGTCGGCCCTCAGAGGAATGGCCGAGTTCAGGATGGTCTTTCGCGATCCGTCGAAGGTTTGAATCATCAGTTTCTGGGCCAAGATTTTTTCCCCACGCAGAAATGCCCGGGTACCCGCCCATTTTTCGATGGTCATCGGTTCACCGGTCTCGGCATCCCACGCCCGGTATTGCCCAAAATCCTCGACCCCCACATAGCGGGCGCCGCCCCAGATGGCGATCCCGGCGTCATTGCCGAGGACGATCCTGCCGGTTGAATCGAGGACCCATATCCCCACGGGCAGCAATTCGGCGACCTTCTTGAAAAGGATCTGGAAATGGGCGGACCGCTCGGCCATCGCCTTGGCTTCGGTGATGTCGCGGAAGAACACCGTCAGCTTGCCCTCGCGAGGAAACGCCCTGATTGCCAGCCACTTACTGGTCACGGTCCGATGTTCAAACTCGACCGCGACCCTGTCTGCCACGGCACGGCGCAGATTGTTCTCGGCGGCGGTGCCGATCAGGGCGGGAAAGGCCTCCCAGATCGAGGCACCCTTGACCGGGGCCTTTTCCTCGAGAAGACGCGATGCATTGGCGTTGAGGTAGGTGAACCTCCAGTCGGGGTCCAATTCGACGACGCTGTCCGTCGTGCTTTCCAGGATGTTGGACAGTTTGCCGGCGACCGCAGAAATCTGTTCCAATGCCAGCCCCAGATCGCGTTCCCGCGTCTCGATCATCATCGCCATCTCGTCGAAGCAGGCGCCCAGTTCCTGCAGTTCGCTGGTGGAGGTCCTCAGGCGGGCCCGGGCCTCCATGTGGCCCAGCCTCAGCCGCCTGGCGGCGTGAAGCAGGGAGGCGATGGGTTCGAGCAGGAGCCGTCTGCTGCCGAAGAGGGCAACGAACAGGGCGATGGTCAACACGGTTGCCGCGACGATGGAGCTACGGATGCCGATTTCGTTGATCGGCGCATAAACAAGCCGTTCTTCGACCGCTACGTCGACGAACAGGCCGGGGCTTTCGCCCAGAAGCGGGCCGAACGCGTGCAGGCGTGGCACGCCGTCCAGCCCCTCCAACCGAACGAGCGTGCGGCCGCCGGCCTTAAGGAGGGGCAAGAACCACGCCGGAACGTCCCTGCCGCTCCACAGCTTGCTATCCGGCACCCGAAACAGGACTTGCCCACGGCCATCGGCAAGCCAGACCGCGGTATTCGCCGGGGGGGACAGGGAGGCGAGATAGTCTTCCAACCAATCCGGCCGAAGCGCGATCCCGATGCGGTCCCCTCCCGGCAGCGTCGACTCCACCGTCAGCAGCATCCCCACCTCGGCCATGAGCACGACGGCCGGCTTGCCGGGAGCCGGGGTGGCCGCGGTCGGGTCGAGTTTGCGCCCCACCCATGATTGGTCGTTGGCGCAAGCGATGCGGCCATCGGGATGCGCCACGTACAGGATCTTGCTGCGGGGAAGATGGGCGGAGAGCTCAGGAATGTCGGCACAGACGGTCACCTGGGACCGCCGTGCTTCGGTGGCCGTCGCCGCCACCATCTGGGCCATGCCCTCCATCAGGCGGGCCTGCTCGGCACGGATATTGTCGAGGACGCGAAGGGTGCGGGTCTCGATGTCCCCGGCCAGAACCGCCCGCATGTCGAGAATGTTGACCACCAGCAAGGCGGCGAGAGGCAGGAAGGACAACAGGACAAGGAAGGTGAGACGCGTCCGTATCGACATCTAAGGTTGAAGCTCCGACCAGCAGTGACAGCCGTCAGGTGGATGTCGCCCCCCCCCTCGTCAACAAAACCTGTGCTTTACTAGCTTTCCGCGCGCCGGGGCCTTCAACTTTCGTCCCTGCACGCGTCTATCGCCGCAGAGGACCCAGATATCGCGCGACAAGCACCAAGACAGCGGCGATAATCCGTGCTTCGGTTTCCTTGATCGAGATCCGTCGCGGTCATGTCCATCATCGGCCTTTCCCGTCTGTTCTCCCCCCGGTCGGTCGCCGTCATCGGTGCCTCGAACCGCCAGCGCTCGTTCGGCAACGTGGTCATCCGCAACCTGCTGGAAGGCAACTTCCCCGGACCGATCCTGCCGGTGACCCCCCGCCACCAGGCCGTCGCGGGCGTGCTCGCCTACCCCGGCATCGCCGACCTGCCGCTGGTGCCCGACCTGGCGGTGCTGTGTACGCGGGGAGAACTGGTGCCCGAGCAGCTTGACCAGCTGGGCCGCCGGGGAGTCGGCGCCGCCATCGTCGCGGCGCTCGACGTGGAACGCGACGCCATGCTGGCCGCCGCCCGTCCCCACGGCCTCAGGGTCCTCGGCGCCGGCAGCCTGGGTCTGCTGGCGCCGCGCGCCCGCCTGAACGCGAGCTTCGCCCATCTCTCCGCCCTGCCGGGACGCATCGCCTTCGTCTCGCAATCCGGGGCGCTGTGCACCGCCGTGCTCGACTGGGCGCGGCCGCGCGGCATCGGCTTTTCCTACTTCGTGTCGCTGGGCGGCTGCGCCGACGTGGATTTCGGCGACATGATGGACTTTCTCGCCAACGACGCAGACACCAAGGCGATCCTACTCTACGTCGAGTCCATCGCCGAGCGTCGCGACTTCATGCCCGCCGCCCGCGCTGCCGCCCGCAACAAGCCGCTGGTGCTGATCAAGGCGGGCCGCGACGGCGGCGGACAGATCGGCCCCTTCCTGTCCGAGGCGCTGGCGGGCCCCGACGATGTCTTCGACGCCGCCGCGCGGCGCGCCGGTGCGCTGCGGGTGCAGACCATCGACGAATTGTTCAGCGCCGTCGAGACGCTGGCCCGCTCCAAGCCTGCCAAGGGGGAACGCCTGGCGATCCTCGCCAATGGCGGCGGCACCGCCATGATGGCGGTGGACGAACTCAATTCCGCCGAGGGCGGCGAGGTCGCCGCGCTGTCGGACGAGACGCTGGCCAAGCTCGCCCCCCTGCTGCCCAAGGGCTGGGCCCCGCGCAACCCGGTCGATCTCGGCATCGCCGCGCCCGGCCGCAGCTATGCCGAGGCCCTCAAGGTTCTTGCCGAGGCGCCGGAGGTCGACGCCGTCATGGTCATCCACGCCCCCAACGCCATGGCCGACGGCATGGAGGTGGCACAGGCGGTGATCGACGCGCAGAAGACCTATCGCGGGTCGCTGGTCACCTGCTGGATCGGCGAGGCGGCGGCGGCGCCGGCCCGGCGCTTGCTGGCGGAAGCGGGGCTTCCGGCCTTCGCCACCATCGGCAGCGCCATCGGCGGCTTCCGGCACCTGGTGCACTACCGGCGCAACCAGGACATGCTGCTGGAGACCCCGCCCTCGGATTCGGCGGACTTCCGGCCGGCGGCCGACGAGGCGCGGTCCATCGTCGCCCGCGGACTGGCCAATCCGGAAGGATGCCTGGGCGACCCCGACGCCCGCCGGCTGCTGGCCGCCTACGGCATCCCGGTGGTCGAGACCACGCTGGCCGCCTCGGGCGAGGATGCCGCCCGCGAGGCCGAGCGGGTCGGCTTCCCGGTGGCGCTGACCGTGTCCTCCAACGACCTGCCACGCAAATGGGACGTGGGCGCCGTCGCCCTCAACCTGGAAAGCGCCGACGCCGTCCGCGCCGCCTCGGTCGGCATCCTCAAGCGCGTGCAGGAGCACCGCCCCGACGCCCGCATCGACGGCTTCGCGGTGCAGCGGATGGCGCTCCGGCCCAATGCCCGCCAGCTCATGATGGGCATCGCCTGCGACCCGCTGTTCGGCCCCGTGCTGGTGTTCGGCGAAGGCGGCCGCGCGGTCGAGGTCGTGCGCGACCACACCGCCGCCCTGCCCCCCCTGAACCTGCCGCTGGCGCAGCAGGTGATCGCGCGGACGCGCGTGTCGCGCCGCCTTGACGCCCACGGGCTGCGCCCGGCCGCCAACCGCGACGCCATCGCGCTGGCCCTGGTGCGGCTGTCACGCCTGCTGGTCGACAACCCCGAGATCGTCGCCTGCGACATCAACCCCCTGTTCGCCGACGAGCAGGGCGTGCTGGCGGTGGACGCCCGCATCCGGGTGGCGCCGGTGGAGGCCTCCGACAGCCGGCGCTTCTCGGTGATGTCCTATCCGGCCGAACTGGAAGAGCCGGCCACCCTGCATGACGGCAGCCGGGTGCTGCTGCGCCCGATCCGCCCCGAGGACGAGCCGTCGCACGGCGAACTGATCGCGCGGATGACGCCCCAGGACCTGCGCTACCGCTTCTTCGGCGCCGTTCGCCAGTTGCAGCACCACCAACTGGCCCGCCTGACCCAGATCGACTACGACCGCGAGATGGCCTTCATCGCCACCCGCAGCGACCGCACCGGCGGCGCCGAGACCCTCGGCGTGGTCCGCACCGTCACCGACCCGGACAACCGCCGCGGCGAACTGGCGATCCTGGTGCGCTCCGACCTCAAGGGCACCGGGCTCGGTTCCATGCTGGTGGATAAGATCATCCGTTACCACAAAGCCCGCGGCACCGGCGAGATCGGCGCCCAGGTCCTGGTCGAGAACGAAGCCATGCTCCGCCTCGCCGCCAAATGCGGCTTCACGCTCACCCGCGGCGACGAGCCCGAGGTAATGGAATGCGTGCTGAAGCTGTGAGCCTGTTGTCATCCTGAGGAGCGCCCCCTTCCGGCGTCATCCTGAGGAGCGCAGCGACGAAGGATCTCGTACACGGAAACAAATGAGGTCCCTCGCCTCCGCTCGGGACGACACGGTAGCCAATGGCCCCTAAAGCCCGATGTTCCGCGCCAGGATCTCGGGATCGGCCTTGAGCGCCTCGGGGCCGCCGTCATAGACCACCTCGCCCTTCACCAGGATGACGTGGCGGTCGGCGAGGTCCAGCAGGACCTTGGCGTTCTTGTCGACGATCACCGTGGCGATGCCGGTCTCCTTGATGGTGCGCACCACCTTCCAGATCTCGCGGCGGATCAGCGGCGCCAGGCCTTCGGTGGCCTCGTCGAGGATCAGCAGCTCGGGATTGGTCATCAGCGCGCGCCCGATCGACAGCATCTGCTGCTCGCCGCCCGAGAGGTGGTGCCCCATGTTGTCGAGGCGCTCGGCCAGGCGCGGGAAGGTGTGGAGCACGCGGTCGTAGTCCCAGTCGCGGCGGCCGTCGAGCCCGCGACGCGCCGCCATCAGCAGGTGCTCCTTGACGGTCAGGGTGTGGAAGATGCCGCGGCCCTCGGGGACGTAGGCAAAGCCCATGCGCACGATGCTGCTAGGCGAGCGCCCGGTGACCTCGCGCCCGGCCACCACCACCCGGCCCTCGCGCGGGCGGACGATGCCGAGCAGGCTTTTCAGCAGGGTCGACTTGCCCATGCCGTTGCGGCCCATCAGCGCGACCGTCTCGCCGCGCCCGACCCGGAAGTCGATGCCGTGCAGCACATGGCTGTGGCCGTAGTAGGAATGCAGGCCAGTGGCCTCGACGAACGGGGCCGTGCTGGAGGGGGCCTTGCTCATGTCAGTACACCTCCGCGCCGTCGCCGAGATAGGCCTCGCGCACCACCGGACTGGCGCGCACGACATCCACGGGGCCGGTTTCCAGCAGGTTGCCGTTGACCATCACCGACAATACCTCGGCGGTGGAGAACACCGCGTCCATGTCGTGCTCGATCAGGATGATGGTGTATTCGCGGCCGAGGTCGCGCAGCAGCCCGACCATGCGCTCGGATTCCTCCTTGCCCATGCCGGCCAGCGGTTCGTCGAGAACCAGGATCTCCGGCCCCGAGGCCAGGACCATGCCGATCTCGAGCTGGCGCTGCTCGCCGTAGGACATGGTGCCGGCGACCCGGTCGCGGCGCGCCGCCAGCCCGCACATCTCCAGCGCGGTCTCGGCATGGCGGTTGACCTCGCGGTAGCCGGCCGACGGCCGGAAGAAACGCATGGAGGTCGACAGCCGCGCCTGCGCCGCCAGCCGGCAGTTCTCGAAGCAGGTGAAGGTCGGGAAGATATTGGTCTTCTGGTAGCTGCGGCCGATGCCGAGCTTGGGCATCATGTGCGCCGGCCGGCCGGTGATGTCGCGGCCCCGGAACATAATGGTGCCGCCCGACGGCGGGATATGCGCCGTCAGCAGGTTGACCAGCGTGCTCTTGCCGGCGCCGTTGGGCCCGAGGATGGCGTGGGTCTGGCGCTCGAGGAAGCGCAGGTTGACGTTGTTGACGGCCACCAGGCCGCCGAAGGCCTTGGTGAGGTTGCGGGCCTCCAGCACGCAGGCACGGTCGCAGGCCTCGTCGGCGGCTCTCACGGCCATGGGGACGGCGGTGGTCATCACGGCGCCTCCCCCCCGCGCGATGCGCGACGTTGGGCGAGCTGGAGCATCAGGCCGCCGATCCCCTTGGGCAGCAGCAGCACGATCGAGATCACCAGCATGCCCATCAGCGCCAGCCAGTGCTCGGTCATCGATTCGAACCCGAAGCGGGCCAGCTCGAAGACGAAGGCGCCGATGGCGGGGCCGAACAGGGTGCCCAGACCGCCCAGGATCACCATCACCAGCACCTCGCCGGAATGGTGCCACGACAGCATGGTCGGATTGACGAAGCCGTACTGCGCGGCCGCCAGGAAGCCGGCCAGACCGGCCACGGTGCAGCCGATGGTGAAGGCTACCAGCTTGTAGCGCATGGGATCGAAACCCAACCCGCGCACCCGGTTCTCGTTGACGCCGATGGCGGTGACGACGCGGCCGAACGGCGAGGACAGCACCATGCGCAGCAGGAAGTAGACGCCGACGAACAGCGCCAGGACGAGGTAGTAGAAATGCTGGGTGTTCGACAGCTTGAGCAGCGCCGTGCCGGCGATCTCGATGGCCGGCTTCTCCATGATGTACATGCCGTCCGAGCCGCCGGCCGCCTTGGAATCATTGAACAGGTAGAAGCCCATCTGGCCGAAGGCCAGGGTGACCATGATGAAGTAGATGCCCGAGGTGCGGATCGACAGGAAGCCGACCACCACCGCGACCGCGGCCACCGCCGCCAGCGCCGCCGGCAGCACCACCCAGATGTTGGCCGCCTCGTATTCGGGCGACAGCAGCGCCAGGGCGTAGCCGCCCAAGCCGAAGAAGGCGGCATGGCCGAGGCTGACCAGACCGGTGACGCCGACCAGCAGATCAAGACTCATGGCGGTCATGGCCAGGATCATGATGCCGGTCAGCTTCTGCATGACGAACGCGGCCTTGGCCGGGAACACCAGATGCCCGAACAGCGGAAACGCCGCCAGCAGCGCCACCAGGGCGATGAGGACCAGGGCGAGCGGACGTGGAATGACGGTCATCGCGGCCCCCTTACGCGAACAGTCCGCGCGGCTTCCACAGCAGCACCGCCGCCATGACCGCGTAGACGACGAAACTGGCGAAGTTCGGCAGCAGCACCTTGCCGAAGGTGTCGGCCAGCCCGATCAGCAGGGCGCCGAGGAAGGTGCCCTTGATGCTGCCGACACCGCCGATCACCACCACCACGAAGCAGACGATCAGCACCGTCTCGCCCATGCCCGGCCCAACCGAGTTGATCGGCGAGGCGATGGCGCCCGACAGCGCCGCCATGGCGGTGCCGGCCGCGAACACCGCCGCGAACAGCAGCTTCACGTCGATGCCGAGCGACGCCACCATCTCGCGGTTGGCGGCGCCGGCCCTGATCCACATGCCGAAGCGGGTGTGCTGGATGACCACGTACATCGCCGCGGCCAGCACCAGGCACACCCCGGAGACGGCGAGACGGTACACGGGGTAGCTCAGGCCCTCGGTCAGCTGGATCGACCAGTTGAGGATCTCAGGCACCTTGACGCTGTGGACGTCGCCGCCCCACAGCATGCGCTGGGATTCGTTGAAGATGAGGATCAGGCCGTAGGTGAGCAGCACCTGGTCGAGGTGATCGCGATGATAGAGCGCGCGCACCAGCCCGGCTTCCAGCAGGTAGCCGACCGCCGCCGCGATGGGCAGGGCCAGCACGATGGCGAGCGCGAGGTTGCCGGTCATCCCGGCCAGCCAGTAGGCCAGGTAGGCTCCCAGCATGTAGAAGGAGCCATGGGCCAGGTTGATGATGCCCATGATCCCGAAGATCAGGGTCAGGCCGCTGGCGACCAGAAACAACAGCAGCCCGAACTGGACGCCGTTCAACGCTTGAATCAACAGGAACCAGAAGCTCATCCCAGCCTCCCACAACCCATGGCCGGGCAGCATCCGCCGGCGTCGCCGACGGATGCGCCCGCCACTCGGATCACGCCATCTTGCAGCCCCGGGCGGGGTCGGACAGCGCGGGATCGGCGACGCCCAGGACGATTTCCTGGCCGTTCTTCACCTGGCGGAGATAGATGTCCTGGATGGGGTTGTGGGCCTTGGAGAAGGTGAAGGTGCCGCGCGGGCTCTTGATCACCGCCTTCTCCATGGCGCCGATCAGCGCCTCGCGGGCGCCGGTGTCGCCGTTGACGGCGGTCATGCCGTGGGCCAGCAGTTGGGCGGCGTCATAGCCCTGCACCGCGTAGACGTCGGCGTCCTTGCCGTACGCCGCCTTGTAGGCCGCACGGAACTTCTTGTTCTCGGGCGTGTCGAGGGCATCGGCATAATGCAGGGTGGTGAGCACGCCCTCGGCGGCCGGGCCTTGGCCGGCCAGCACGCCGTCGGTCAGGAAGCCGGGGCCCATCAGCTGGATGCCCTTGAGCCCGGCGGCGGCGTAGTCCTTGACGAACTTGAGGGCGCCGGAACCGGCGAAGAAGGCGAACACGCCATCGGGCTTCAGCGCGGCGATCTGGGTCAGATAGGCCTGGAATTCCTCGCTGGGGAACGGCACCTGGATCTGCTCGACGACGGTGCCGCCGCTCTTGGTGAAGTTCTCGACGAAGGCGCCGACCATTTCGTCGCCGCCCGCGTACTTCCAGGTGATGGTCACCACCTTCTTCAGCCCGCGCTCGACCGCGACCTTGCCCATGGGATAGCAGGCCTGCCAGCTGCTGAACGAGGTGCGGAAGATGTTGGGAGCGCACATCGGCCCGGTGGCGGCATTGGCGCCGGCATTGGGGATCACGGTGATGGTGCCGCTTTCGCGCGTCACCTTGATCATGCCCATGGCCACGCCGGAATGGACCGTGCCGACCACGAAATCGACCTTGTCGCCGGCAACCAGCTTGTTGGCGTTCTCCGGGGCCTTGCCCGGATTGCTTTCGTCGTCGAGCGCGATCAGCTCGACCTCGCGGCCGCCGAACTTGCCGCCGCCTTCCGCCAGCGACATCTTGAAGGCGTTGGAAATGGCCTCACCGAGGCCCGCATACGTCCCCGAATACGGAAGCATCATGCCCACCTTCACCTTGGCGGTGCCGCCGATGGCGAAGCGGGTGGGCACGAAGCCCGTGACAGCCGCCGCGGCACCGACCCGCAGCAGACCGCGACGAGAAATCTCGATCGTCATTGGTTTCCCTCCCAAAAGGCGGGGCCGTTCCGGCCCTCGTATAATTAAGCATTGTAGTACTTCTTTATCTTTTTGCAAACGGCCTCGGCTCATTCCGGGCCGCCTGGGTCTAGACGGCCTCCAGCACCGCGGCGATGCCCTGGCCGACGCCGATGCACATGGTGGCCAGCGCGAAGCGGCCGCCCTGGCGGCGCATCTGGCGGGCCGCCGTCAGCATCAGCCGGGCGCCCGAGGCGCCGAGCGGATGGCCGAGGGCGACGGCGCCACCGTTGGGGTTGAGGCGGGGATCCTCGGGGTCGAGGTCGAGTTCGCGGCAACAGCCGAGGACCTGGACGGCGAAGGCTTCGTTGATCTCGATGACGTCCATGTCGGCGAGCGTGAGACCGGCGCGCTCGAGCGCCTTGCGGCTGGCCGGCACCGGGCCCAGGCCCATGATGCGGGGCGGCACGCCGGCGATGGCGGCGGCGCGCACCCGTGCCAGCGGCTTCATGCCGTTGGCCAGGCCGATGCGCCGGCTGCCGATCAGCAGCGCGGCGGCGCCATCGTTGATGCCCGATGAATTGCCGGCGGTGACCACGCCCCCTTCGGCCAGCGGCTTCAGCTTGGCGAGCTGCTCCAGGGTCGTCTCGGGGCGCGGGTGCTCGTCTTCCGCCACCACCGTGGGCGGCGCCTTGCGATTGCGCGACGGCACCTCGACCGGCAGGATCTCGCCGTCGAAGAAGCCGGCGGCCTTGGCGCGGGCGTATTTCTGCTGCGACATCCAGGCGAAGCGGTCTGATTCCTCGCGCCCGATGCCAAGGTCGTCGGCAACGTTGTCGGCGGTCTCGGGCATGGAATGGTTGCCGTGCTCGGCCACCAGCAGCGGATTGGCGAAGCGGGCGCCGATCGTGGTGTCGAACACCTTGATCTCGCGGCTGTAGGCCGTTTCGGCCTTGGCCATCACCAATGGCGCGCGGGTCATCGATTCGACGCCTCCGGCAACGAACAGCTCACCCTCGCCGAGCGACGCGGCACGACAGGCGTCGATCACCGCATTCATGCCGCTGCCGCACAGCCGGTTGATGGTCGCGCCGGCGGTACCGACCGGCAACCCTGCCAAAAGGCCGGCGTGACGGCCGATGTTGCGGCCGTCCTCGCCGGCTTGGCAGGCGCAGCCCAGCAGGACGTCCTCGATCTCGGACGGCGACACCGGATTGCGGGCGACCAGCGCGCGGATCAGCCCGGCGACCATGTCGTCCGGACGCACCCCGGCGAGGGCACCGGCATGCCGTCCGATGGGCGTCCGCAGGCCGTCGTAGATGTAGGCGTCCAGCATAGCGACGATCACTCCCCTTCGGCACGCAGCCGGAAACGTTGGATCTTGCCCGTCGCCGTCTTCGGCAGCTCGTCGACGAAGTGGAACTGACGGGGGAACTTGTAGGGCGCCATCTTGGCCTTGCAGTGCCGCTGCAGGTCGGCTTCGAGGTCGGCGGTGGCCCGCACGCCGTCGGCCAGCACGATCCAGGCCTCGGGCTTGATCAGCCCTTCGCGGTCGCCACGGCCGACCACCGCGGCCTCCAGCACCGAGGGATGCTCCACCAGGGTGGCCTCGATCTCGAAGGGCGAGCACCAGATGCCGCCGACCTTGAGCATGTCGTCGGAGCGCCCGCAGTAGAAGAAGTAGCCATCCGGGTCGCGATAGTAGGTGTCGCCGGTGTTGAGCCATTCGCCCATCATGGTCGACGCCGTCTTCTCGGGATTGCGCCAGTAGTACTTGGCGGTGGACGGCCCCTTGATGATGAGGCGCCCGGCCTCGCCGTGCGGCACTTCCTTGTCGTCGTCGCCGAGAATGATCGCGTCATAGCCCTCGACCAGGGTGCCGCTGGAGCCGGGCCGATACATGCCGACCCGGTTGGAGATGAAGATGTGCAGCGCCTCGGTCGAGCCGATGCCGTCGAGGATGACCAGGCCGGTGCGCTCCTGCCAGCGGCGGAAGATGTCGGCCGGAAGCGCCTCGCCCGCCGACACACACAGCCGCACCGACGAGGTGTCGGGCTTGAGCTCGTCGATGGCCTGCAGCTGCGAGGCGTAAAGGGTGGGAACGCCGAAGAACAGCGTCGGCTTGAACTTGGCGATGGTGTCGAAGGTGCTCTGCGGCGTCGGCCGCTCCTCCAGCAGCACCGCGGTGCCGCCGACCCACAGCGGGAAGGTCATGCCGTTGCCGAGGCCATAGGCGAAGAACAGCTTGGCGGCCGAGAAGAACACGTCGTCCTCGCGGGCCCCCAGGGTGCGCACGCCGTAGAACTCGCTGGTCACCACCATGTCGCGATGGAGGTGGACGGCGCCCTTGGGCTGGCCGGTCGAGCCCGAGGAATAGAGCCAGAAGCATTCGTCGGTGGCCGAGGCCGGCACCGCCGCGAATTGATCAGAACCGCTCTCGAACAGGCGGGCCGGCACCTCGCCTTCCAGCTTGAAGACGTTGGCCGGCTTCTGCGACGCCGCCGCCAGGGCGCCCTCGACCTCGCCCGCGAACTCGACGGAATACGCCAGCACGGCGCAGCCGGAGTTCTCGATCATGTAGGCGTAGTCCTTGGCCTTGAGCAGGGTGTTGACCGGCACCGGCACCACCCCCGCCTTGATCGCCCCCCAGAACAGATAAAAGAATTCCGGGCAATCCTTGACCACCATCAGCAGGCGGTCGCCGCGCGCGAGGCCCAGGCCGGACAGGGCGTTGGCGCAGCGGTTGACGCGCGCCACCAGGTCCGCATAGGTGACCTCGCCCCGGTTGCTGCGGATGGCGACCTTGCCGCCGCGCCCCTCGGGAAGGTGACGATCGATGAAATGGGCCGCAACGTTGAACCCTTGCGGGAAATTCAAATGGCGCTCGCCGCCGCCTCCGACCAACATAATCCCCTCCGCTCTCTCGTTCTTGCTTGGCCGCCCGTCTGCGCGGGCCGATCCTCGGTACCTGTAAAACGGTACTCTTTTGCCTTTATTGCCTTTTCGATCCCCTGCTGTCAAGGTGCGCCTGCGAAAAAGCCGAATGCGCAATCTGGTACTTAAATACCAAGCATGGTAAGGTCATGGGGTGGACGTCCCTCATAGGGAGAATCGCTGGTGCCCGTTCCTTCGGACAGTTCAAACTATGTCATAAGGCCGGCCACGGCGGAGGACATGGATGAAGTCACGCGTCTCGACGCACTGATCACCTCCGTGCCCAAGCCCGGCTATTGGCGCGCCATTTTCGACCGGTTCGTCCGCCAGGAAACCGACGGCTACTTCCTGGTCGCCGCCCGTGGCGAGGAGTTCCTGGGCTTCATCGTCGGTGAGATCCGCGAATGGGAGTTCGGCTCGCAGCCCTGCGGCTGGGTGTTCGCCATCGCGGTCAATCCCGAGCTGCGCCTCGGCAGCGTCGGCACCGCCCTGTTCGAGACGCTGTGCGACCGCTTCCGCAAGGCGGGGGTGACGAAGATCCGCACCATGCTGGCCCGCGACGCCCAGCTGGTCATGTCGTTCTTCCGCAGCCAGGGCATGATGGCCGGCCCCTTCATTCAGCTCGAGAAGGACTTGGATGAATGAACCTGCAAATGGCCACCCAGCACGCGCTGTTCGCCATCCTCGAGCTGGCCGCGCGTCCCGATCAGCAGATGTCCGCCTCCGAGATCGCCGAGAAGTACCGCATCTCCCCCAACCACCTGTCGAAGGTCCTGCGCACGCTCGGGCGTGAAGGCCTGGTCGAGGCGGTGCGCGGCGTCGGCGGCGGCTACCGCTTCGTCGGCAACGCCAAGCGCATCAACCTGCTCGACATCATCCGCATCTTCGAGCCGATCGGCATGCGCCCGACGCACGGCAAGGAGCCCGGCGACGACACCTTCGAAGGGCGGGCGCTGAACATGGTCATGGACGAGATCGACAGCATGACCCGGGCCACGCTGTCGTCCATCACCGTCGACACCATGCTGAAGCTGAGCCGGCGCACCGCGGCGGCGAGTGCCGCCGCGGAATAGCCGCCGGCCTCAGATGTACTGACCGGAATCCACCTTGAGCACCTGCCCGGTCACCATCCGCGCCAGATCGGACAGCAGGAACAGGGTGGCGGCGGTGATGTCCTTCTCTTCCGGCAGGCGCTTCAGCACGCTTTCGTCGATGGCCTTCTGACGGAATTCCTCGGCCAGCTTCATCGCCATCTCGGTCAGCACCATGCCGGGCGCCACGGCGTTGACGGTCACGCCCTTGGGGCCGAACTCGCGCGCCGCCGTCTTTGTCAGCGCGATCAGGCCGCCCTTGGACGCCGCGTAATTGGCCTGGCCGAACTTGCCGCGGATGCCGTTGATCGAGACGATGTTGACGATGCGGCCGTAGCCGCCCGCAGTCATCGCCGGCGCCACCGCCCGGATCAGGTTGAAGGCGCCGGTCAGGTTGACCTGCAGCACCGACTGCCATTCCTCGTCGCTCATCTTGATGATCGAGCGGTCGCGGGTGATGCCCGCGTTGTTGACCAGCAGCGACGGCGGCCGCGCCATCGCGGCGATGGCGGCATTCACCGCCTTGGCGTCGCAGACGTCGACCGCATGGAAGGCGATCCCCGGCTTTTCGGCGCCGGCACGGTCGAACACGTGCACCTCGGCACCGCCGGCGCTCAGCGCCTCGGCGATGGCGGCGCCGATTCCCTGCCCGCCGCCGGTGATGATGGCCACCTGACCGGTGAAATCCATTTGCATGCTGACCGCCATGCCGCCCCTCTTGACTCGCTGTTTAATTTCGGTATTGTCGTACCGGAATGTGCTTTCAATACCGCCTTCACCGCGGGTTGTCAAGATAACGAACCGCCAGAGGACAGCATGAACACCACAACCATCACCGTCCTGCCGATGTCGGGGGCCGACCTGGAAGCCGTCATCGCCCTGGACCACCGCATCACCGGGCAGTCGCGCCGGGGATTCTACACCAAGCAGTTCGCCGCCACCCGCAATGATCCGGACGCCTTCATCTGGCTGGTCGCCATTTTGGACGGCAACCTGGCGGGTTTCATCTCCACCCGCATCATCGACGGCGAGTTCGGCGGCACCCGCCCGGCCGCGGTGGTCGAGGCCATCGGGACCCATCCCGAGCTGCGCGGCCACGGCGTCGCCCGTGCCCTGATGTCGGCGCTGGAGCGGCGCCTGGCCGCCCGCAACGTCGCCGAGATCCATTCCGAGGCCGATTGGAAGGAGATCGACCTGGTGCGCTTCTTCGCCGCGTCGGGCTTCCAGTTGGCGCCCAACCTGGTTCTTGGATGCAACGTCACGACCGAGCTGTGAGGCACACGCCATGAGCACCCTTGAGAAGGATTTCAGCGCCCCGACCAGCGACGACGCCGAGGCCCTGTCGCGCGACCGCATCCCGGTCCGCTCGATGGTCGAGGCCGACCTGCCCGCCATCATCGAGGTCGACCGCAAGATCACCGGCCGCGACCGCTCGGCCTACTACCGCCGCAAGCTGAACGAGATGATGAACGAGGCCGGCGTGCGCGTCTCGCTGGTGGCCGAAGTCGACGGCCAGTTCGCAGGTTTCGTCATGGCCCGCGTCGATTACGGCGAGTACGGCCGCACCATGCCCACCGCCGTGATGGACACCATTGGCGTCTCGCCGCTCTTCCATCACCGCGGCGTCGGCAACGCCCTGCTCAGCCAGTTGATGCTGAACCTGTCCTCCCTGAAGGTCGAAAAGGTTCACACCCGCGTGGCCTGGGATGACATCCCCATGCTGTCCTTCCTGGGCAACGCGGGCTTCACCCCCTCCCAACGCCTGTCCTTCACCCGCCCGCTGGGCTGAAGGCTGGCCGGATGCCGGGGCTCGGGCGCGGTCCCCGGCATCCTCCCCCCTCTGAACGGAAGTCCCCATGCAACGGGAATCGATGGAATTCGACGTGGTGGTTGTCGGCGCCGGTCCTTCGGGTCTGGCGGCGGCGATCCGCCTGAAGCAGGTGTCGCCGGATCTCGCCGTGTGCGTGCTGGAGAAGG
>JBLNCP010000041.1:0-89785 GCA_050260775.1 Solirubrobacterales bacterium
GCCGCCGGCCAGCTTCTTGAACTTCACCAGGGCGAAGTCGGGCTCGATGCCGGTGGTGTCGCAATCCATCACCAGGCCGATGGTGCCGGTGGGCGCCACCACGGTGGCCTGGGCGTTGCGGTAGCCGTGGGTCTCGCCCAACGCCAGGGCGTTGTCCCAGGCCAAGCGGGCGGCGGCGACCACCGCGGCCTCGGGGCAGTTGTCGGCGTCGAGCGGCACCGGCAGCACCGACAGCCCCTCGTAGCCGCCGGTCAGCCCATAGGCGGCGCGGCGGTGGTTGCGCATGACGGCGAGCATGGCGTCGCGGTTGTTGGCGAAGCCGGGGAAGGCGCCCAGCTCCTTGGCCATCTCGGCCGAGGTGGCATAGGACTCGCCGGTCATCAGCGCCGACAGGGCGGCGATGTAGGCGCGGCCCTCGTCGCTGTCATAGGGCAGGCCCGAAGCCATCAGCAGGCCGCCGACATTGGCGTAGCCGAGGCCGAGGGTGCGGAACTCGTAGGAGAGCTCGGCGATCTTCGGGGCCGGGAACTGCGCCATCAGCACAGAAATCTCAAGCACCATGGTCCACAGGCGGATGGCATGGCGGTAGGCGTCGACGTCGAACGACCCGTCGGCGCGCCGGAAGGTCATCAGGTTCAGCGACGCCAGATTGCAGGCGGTGTCGTCGAGGAACATGTACTCCGAGCACGGATTGGACGCGTTGATGCGGCCGGACTCGGGGCAGGTGTGCCACTCGTTGATGGTGGTGTCGAACTGGATACCCGGGTCGGCGCAGGCCCAGGCGGCCTCGCCGATCTTCTCCCACAGGTCGCGGGCGCGCAGCGTCTTCTTGACCTGGCCCTTCGAGCGCCACTTGAGCTCCCACTCCCGGTCTTCCAGCACCGCGTTGAGGAAGTCGTTGGTCACGCGCACGGTGTTGTTGGAGTTCTGGCCCGAGACGGTCAGGTAGGCCTCGGAATCCCAGTCGGTGTCGAACACCGGGAACTGGATCTCGGTGTAGCCCTGGCGCGCGAACTGGATGACGCGCTGGACGTAGTTCTCGGGGATCATGGCGTTGCGGGCGCCGATGATCGCCTTCTTCAGGCGCTTGTTCTGCTTGGGGTCGAAGCGGGCTTCGCCATCGGCGCCGTCCCACTCGCGGCAGGCCGCCATCACCTCGGTCATGTGCTTCTGCGCCAGGCGCGAGCCGGCGACCAGGGCGGCGACCTTCTGCTCCTCGACCACCTTCCAGTCGATGAACTTCTCGATGTCGGGGTGGTCGACGTCGACCACCACCATCTTGGCGGCGCGCCGGGTGGTGCCGCCCGACTTGATGGCGCCGGCGGCGCGGTCGCCGATCTTGAGGAAGCTCATCAGGCCCGACGACTTGCCGCCGCCCGACAGCCGCTCACCCTCGCCGCGCAGCTTGGAGAAGTTGGTGCCGGTGCCGGAGCCGTACTTGAACAGGCGCGCCTCGCGCACCCACAGGTCCATGATGCCGCCCTCGTTGACGAGGTCGTCCTCGATGGACTGGATGAAGCAGGCGTGCGGCTGCGGGTGCTCGTAGGCCGACTTGGACTTCACCAGCTTGCCGGTCTTGAAATCGACGTAATAGTGGCCCTGGCTGGGACCGTCGATGCCGTAGGCCCAATGCAGGCCGGTGTTGAACCACTGCGGCGAGTTGGGGGCGCCCATCTGGCGGGCCAGCATGAAGCACATCTCGTCGCGGAAGGCGCGCGCGTCCTCTTCCCCGTCGAAATAGCCGCCCTTCCAGCCCCAATAGGTCCAGGTGCCGGCCAGGCGGTCGAACACCTGCTGCGCGGTCTTCTCGCCGACCAGACGCTCGTTCTCGGGCAGGGCCTTGAGCGCCTCGGTGTCGGGCTCGTGGCGCTGCAGCCACTCGGGCACGCCCTTCTCGGCCACCGGCTTGACCCGGGCGGGGATGCCCGCCTTGCGGAAGTACTTCTGCGCCAGCACGTCGCAGGCGACCTGCGACCAGTCGGCAGGGACATCGATGTCAGCGGCCGAGAAGACCACCGATCCGTCCGGATTGCGGATCTCGGACGTGGCCTTGCGGAACGCGATGCCGGCATAGGCCGACTGTCCTGCCTTGGTGAAATGACGCTGGACGCGCATTGGTCTCCCCTCGTGCTGAGCGTTCTGTAGTCGCAGGTGGGGCTGGCAAAGGCGTAGGAAGGTCCCCCCTCGGTCCCCTCTCGCCGGCTCACAAGATCTTGTGGCTCACCCCAAAGCGAGGCACAGGCTATGACAAGGCCGGACGCCGATCAACAAGATTTTGACGAAATCGACGGGTGGAGACACATCATATTGGTGCACTTTGTGGTGTCTTTTATCGATATCCGGTGCGGTGCTCGCTAACCCCTTGACGGACGTATTAGTTCTCCGCGCGGTCTATGGCTGCGGTGGGAGTGGTGCTATCATTTGGCGTATAACTTCTTGCATAAGCAAGCTTCAGGGAGGGTGGGATGGCAAGACGGATTGCGGTGGGCGCCGCCGTACTCGCGGCGGCCGGGGCGTTGGCAGGATGCAGCGTCGAGCAGGTCAATCGCGACAATCTGCGTTACGGCGCTAACCATCGAGGCACCGAGACGTATGAGCTCAACGTTAGCAATGGCAAGACAGATTCTTTAGCCGCCGGCAATCAAGCCGCCACCACAATGCTGTCCTTTTATAAGGGCTACCGAGAAATCGCTACGGGCAGCGGCCCAGGCGGCGGCGAGCAGATGCATACACAGCGTATCGCGGACAATAATCCAGGGATATTGCCGCAATATGACGCCAAGTATCTGCCAGGCGGACCAGTTTCGGGGGGGGTGGAGACCATCTGGCCAATCGAAAAAATCAAAGATGTTGCCGGCCGTAGGACGACGACGACCACCGACGCCAAGGGGAACGCCAAGACGGTTGAAGAAGATAATGAGATGCTGCTTCGGGCGATGTCGTCCACGGCCTCGGTAGCGCAAATGCGCGACCTGATGACGGAGCCAAGTTTCCCCGGGATGGTTCCCACTACTCGAACGGTCGAGCTTGGCTGCCTGCCACCGCCTGATCAGGCTGGATTTACCGCTTCGGGTGCACTCAAAGCGATCCTGCCCGAGAACAACGGTGAGGGAAGCTTCGAGTACAAGACCGCCTTGACCAAGTTGTTTGAGGAGAGCGAACGCACGCTTTTCCTGCAGTACGCCCTCTATCGCCTGTGCGAAATGAGCGTCAACGCGCCGTCAGGCTTCCGCAACGTCTATCCGGTGGTTGTTCACGACATCGTCCGGCGCACCTCGGAGATGCGGGAACTCGCAGACCAGGCGAATGCTAAGGCGCGGGTGGCAGAAGCTGAACTGGCCGCCGCCCAGGAAAAGACCAAGCAGGAGAAGCTGAAGAGCGACCAATCCCAACGGCGGGGCTACGACGATCGGGTGGCAGAGTGTGTCAAGACGAAGGTCGGCGCCGACCCAACCGCCGGCAAGGCGGCGGTCACCGGCTGCAAGTCCGAGTACGCCGACCTGCTGAAGTGAGCTCACAGGCCCGGCGGTCCAATCCTCTGGACGCGCCGGGCCGGTTTTGCCATAGTCCGCCCACCAAAGCTCCCAAAAGAATCGGGGATGTGAGATGGCGACCTTGGGCACCCTTTTTCATACGTGGCTTTCCGGCAAGATGGTCGGGACCGACCCGGCCGGCAACCGCTACTACGTCGAACGTAGCGCGCCGAAGGGCCGCCGCGCCAAGCGCTGGGTGATCTACAAGGACGGCGACGAGGCGTCGCGCATCCCGCCCGAGTGGCATGCGTGGCTGCATTACACCAGCGACGAGCCGCTGGCCGGCGAGCGCAAGGCGTGGCAGAAGCCGCATGAGCCCAACCGCACCGGCACCTCCGAGGCCTATCTGCCGCCGGGCCACGACCTGCGCGGCGGCAAGCGCGAGCGGGCGGCCGGCGATTACGAGGCGTGGCAGCCCTGATCGGGGCTCAGGGGGGCATGGTGACGAAGGGCGGTTGGCGCGACACCATCATCGGCGCGGTCGTCGTCCTCGTGGCCACGATCCTGCTGGGCCTCGTCTATGACAAGGACAACGGCAAGGCGGCCAAGGCCGCGCAGGGCGGGTACGAGTTGATGGCGCGGTTCAATCGCGCCGACGGCATCGCCATCGGCTCGGACGTGCGCCTGTCCGGCGTGTCGGTGGGCAAGGTGGTCGGCCAGACGCTCGATCCGTCGTTCCGCGCCGTGCTGACCTTCAGGATCGCGCCCAATATCGCGCTGACCGCCGACAGCGCCGCCGCCATCAAGACCGACGGGCTGCTGGGCGCGAAATACGTGGAATTGCAGCCGGGCGCCGACGACGGCATCCTGAAGCCCGGCCAAGAGATCACCTATACTCAGGACGCGATGGTCATCGAGGAACTGTTGGATAAGATCATCCAGCAGGGCAAGTCCAAGCGCGGATACGTGGACAAGCCGCTGCCCAAGTCGGGCAAATGAAGGCGGACAAATGAAGGCTGGCACTGTACGGCCGGGGGAGTGACGAGGGCATGGGACGCCACCTGATCGAAACCATCATGGGCGCCGTCGTGCTGGCGGTGGCGGGGTTCTTCCTGGTGTTCGCCTACAGCCATGCCGACCTGCGCCAGGTCCGCGGCTACGAGCTGTCCGCCCAGTTCGCCAGCGTCGGCGGCCTCGAGGCCGGGTCCGACGTCCGCATCAACGGCATTAAGGTTGGGACCGTCGTCAGCAATGCGCTCGACCCGGTGACCTTCAACGCCGTGGTTCGCATGACCATCCTGCCCAGCATCCAGCTCCCCACCGACACGGTGGCCTCCATCGCCACCGAGGGCCTGCTGGGGGGGAAGTTCCTTAAGCTGGAGCCGGGCCGCGCCGCGGAACGCCTGGCGGCGGGCGCCGTGATCGCCCACACCAAGGATTACAAGTCTATCGAGGACATGGTGGGCGACCTCATCTTCCTGGCCACCGCCGATTCGCCGCCGCCCCCGCCGCCCGGGGCTCCGGCCGCCCAGCCGGCTCCCGGCCAGCCCCCGGCGCCTCCCGCAGCCGGCGCGCGGCAGCCATGAGGATGCGGGGCGTCCTGGCCGCCGGTTTCGGCCTGCTGATGCCGCTGGCGGCGTCGGCCCAGGCGCCGGGCGACCTTGCCCTCGACATCGCCGTCCTGGGCGGGCTCGACAAGGTGACGGCACGGGTGGTGTCCATCGAAGCCCCGGTGGGCGATCCGGTCCGCTTCGGGTCGCTGGAAATCATCGCCCGGGCCTGCAAGAAGCACCGGCCGGAAGAGACGCCCGAGAGCGCGGCCTTCCTCGACATCACCGACATGAAGTCGGCACCGCCGCAGCCGCTGTTCCGCGGCTGGATGTTCTCGTCCAGTCCGGCGTTGTCGGCGATGGAGCACCCGGTCTACGACATCTGGGTGCTCGACTGCCGTAGTTCCGCCGTCCGCTGATTACAGGATCGACGCGCCGCCGGGCCAAGCCAGCGCGGGGATGACCGGGCAGGAAATGCCGCCCTGGTCATTTTTGCCCGGCTGATTCTGCCGGGCATGCGGACCCTTGGCCTCGCGCTCCTGCAGTTCGGCCAGCCGTTTCTCGACTTCCTCTTCGATCTTCTGCTCCAGCGCCTTGCGCGCCGCGTCGTCCAGGCGGTTCATGGATTCGGCAGTGACGCCCATCTCGGCCATGACCGTGCGGCGGAGCTCCTCCTTGAGCTTCTCGATGCGCGCGTCCCGCACCCAGTTGGTGAAGCCCTTCTCGCGGATGCTCTTCAGCTCGTTTTCCCGCTCGTCCTTGGCTTGCGCCGCCTTCTGCGCCGCCTTGAGGGCGGCGTCGAAGCTCTGTCCCGTCCCCTGGCCGTCGCCGGTGCCGGCCTGGCCCAGGGGGGAGGCGGAGGTGGAAATGGCGGTGGTATCGATGGCTTGGATCATCGCGGGCCCTCCATGGAGATGCCGCAATGGTTGCACAGGGCGTGCCAGACTTAGTCCAGCGCCAGTTCCCAATCAACCTGGCCGCGCGGGAACACCACCGGCACCTCGATGGCACGGTTGAGGCGCGCCAGGTAGTCGTGGCGGGGGATCTCGCGGGCGCCGAAGCGAGACAGGTGCTCGGTGACGAACTGGGTGTCGAGCAACTGGTAACCGCCCTTCTTGAGACGGGCGACCAGGTGGACCAGGGCGACCTTGGAGGCGTCGGTCTCGCGGCTGAACATGCTTTCGCCGAAGAAGGTGGCCCCGAGCGACAGGCCGTAGAGGCCGCCGACCAGTTGACCGTCGCGCCAGGTTTCGACCGAGTGGGCCATGCCGAAGCGGTGCAGCTCCAGGAATAGGCGGACGATCTCGTCGTTGATCCAGGTGTCGGGGCGGTCGCCGGTACTCTCGGCGCAGCCGGTCATCACGTCCTCGAACGCGCTGTCGCAGCGAACCTCGAACTCGCCCTTCTTGAGGACCTTGCGCAGGGAGCGGGGAACGTGGAACTCGTCGAGCGGCAGGATGCCGCGCTGGTCGGGGTCGATCCAGTACAGCCGGGGATCATGGCGGGACCGCGCCATCGGGAAGATACCCATGGCGTAGGCGCGCAGCAGCAGATCCGAAGTGAGCGGCCGCATCTCGTCCCTTCCGGACCGCAACCCTCCCAAGAGGCTCCGGTCAACCTGTCAGGTATGGTGCCGGCCCGATTTTTCCAGCCGCCACCGCTTCCGTTCGCATCCAGTGTGGTCAAATCGGCGCCGGGACGCAAACAGATTGGACCGCGAGAGTTGGGTGGGGAACATGGACGTGTCGCGGGTGTCAACCTGGGACGAAACGGATATCGCACCCGCGGCTCGGGAGGTCCCGATGAAGGCGAAGAAGGAGACAAAGAAAGGAAAGCAGCACGGTTCCGACAGTTCAACCGCCAAGCTGACGTGGAAGGTCTATCTTCGCCATCTGGCAAAGCTCCACGTCGAACTGGTTCATCTCCAGCAATGGGTCGTGGCGAAGAAGCAGAAAATCTGCATTGTGTTCGAAGGCCGCGACGGGGCTGGCAAGGGCGGAACGATCAAGGCGATCACGGAGCGTGTCAGCCCGCGAATTTTCCGCATTGTCGCACTTCCGGCGCCGACCGAACGCGAAAAGTCGCAGATGTATGTTCAGCGGTACATTCCCCATCTCCCGGCGGCGGGAGAAATCGTCATCTTCGACCGTAGTTGGTACAACCGCGCCGGTGTCGAGCGGGTGATGGGATTCTGCACGGAGGAACAGGCAAGGCACTTCTTAGAGGTTGTGCCCTGGGTGGAGCAGGCCATCACCAACTCTGGGATCATCCTGCTCAAGTATTGGTTGGAGGTCAGCGACGCCGAGCAAACGCGCCGGCTGGAGGCCCGCATCAACGATGGACGGAAGACGTGGAAATTGTCACCGATGGACCTGAAATCCTATAGCCGATGGTTCGACTATTCGCGCGCACGGGATGACATGTTCGAGGCGACGGACACCCAATGGGCGCCTTGGTTCGTGGTCCACTCAAACGATAAAAGGCGGGCTCGATTGAATATGATCACCCACCTGCTGCAGCACATCCCCTATGAGCGCCTGCCGCAACAGAAGGTGAAGCTGCCCAAGCGGCAAGATGCTCACGGCTACCAGGAGCCCGATTATCCGTACAAGGTCGTACCGGAAATCACCTGGGACGCTTGAGCGCCACTGATTACCAGGCCCCCATCGGCCTGGTAATCAGCGCAAGAGACCGGATCTCTTACGAATGCTGCGCCACGAACTTTTCCAGCCAGTGGATGTCGTAGTCGCCGTTGACGAAGTCGTCGTCGCGGACCAGGCGGTTGTGCAGCGGCAGGGTGGTCTTGACCCCGTCGATGACGTACTCGCCCAGCGCGCGCCGCAGGCGCATCAGCACCTCGTTGCGGCTGGTGCCCGACACGATCAGCTTGGCGATCATGCTGTCGTAGTGGGGCGGGATGCGGTAGCCGGAATAAAGGCCGGAATCGACGCGCACCCCCAGGCCGCCGGGGGCATGGTAGCCGTCGATGCGGCCGGGCGAGGGGGCGAAGGTATCCGGGTCCTCGGCGTTGACGCGGCACTCGATGGCGTGGCCCTGGAAACGCACGTCGTCCTGGGTGTAGCCCAAGGGCGCCCCGGCGGCGATGCGGATCTGCTCGCGCACCAGGTCGATGCCGGTGATGGCCTCGGTCACCGGATGCTCAACCTGCAGGCGGGTGTTCATCTCGATGAAGTAGAACTGGCCGTTCTCGAACAGGAATTCGATGGTGCCGGCGTTGCGGTAGCCCAGGTGGGCGATGGCGGTGCAGGCCGTGTTGCCGATGCCGGCGCGCTGGTCGGCGTTCAAGGCCGGCGACGGCGCCTCTTCCAGCACCTTCTGATGGCGGCGCTGCAGCGAGCAGTCGCGCTCGCCCAGATGAACGACGTTGCCGTAATTGTCGGCCAGGATCTGCATCTCGATGTGCCGCGGGCGGCCGAGATACTTCTCCATGTACACTTCGGAATTGCCGAACGCGGCCTTGGCCTCGTTGCGGGCCAGCTTGTAGGCCTCACGCAGTTCGTCGGTGTTGCGCGCCACCTTCATGCCCTTGCCGCCGCCGCCGGCGGTGGCCTTGATCAGCACCGGGTAGCCGATGGTCTCGGCCACCGCCACCGCCTCGTCGACGGTGTCCAGCGCCCCCTCGGAGCCCGGCACGCAAGGCAGGCCGGCCGACTTGGCCGCCGTCTTGGCGGTGATCTTGTCGCCCATCATGCGGATGTGGTCGGGGCTCGGACCGATGAAGGTGAAGCCGTGCTCCTCGACCATCGCGGCGAAGTCGGCGTTCTCCGACAGGAAGCCGTATCCGGGGTGAATGGCGTCCGCCCCGGTGATGGTGGCGGCCGACAGGATCGCCGCCTTGTTCAGGTAGGAATCCTTGGCCGAGGGCGGGCCGATGCACACCGCCTCGTCGGCGAGGCGGACGTGCATGGCGTCGTTGTCGGCGGTCGAGTGAACCGCGACCGTCCGAATGCCCATCTCGCGGCAGGCGCGGTGGATGCGGAGCGCGATCTCGCCGCGATTGGCGATGAGGACCTTTTCGAACATCGACAGCCCTATTCGATGATGATCAGCGGCTCGCCGAACTCGACCGGCTGGCCGTCGGTGACGAGGATGCGCGAGACCTTGCCGCCGCGCGGAGCGCGGATCGGGTTGAAGGTCTTCATCGCCTCGATCAGCATCAGCGTCTGGCCTTCCGAGACGGTGGCGCCGACGTCGATGAACTTGGCGGCGCCCGGTTCGGGCGACAGGTAGGCGACGCCGACCATCGGCGAGGTCACCGCGCCGGGATGGTTGGCGGCGTCGTCATGCGGCGCCATCGCCGGCTGGGCGACCGGATGGCCGCCCTGGGCCGGCATGGCCGGAGCGGCGTGATGGAAGGTCACCGGGCCGCCCTGGCGGGCGACGCGGATGCGGGTGGTGCCGGTGTCGTACTCGATCTCGGTGAGATTGGTCTCGTCGAGAAGGGCGGCGAGCGTGCGGACGAGCTCGGCGTCGAACGGTTTGTTGGCCATGTGCCTCTTCAGCTTCCCCTGATCAGACGCGCCAGCGCATCGAGCGCCAGGATGTAGCCGTGGCTTCCGAGACCACAGATCATCCCCTTGGCGGCCTTTGACACGAACGATTGGTGTCGGAAGTCTTCTCGCTGGTGAATGTTGGACAGGTGCACCTCGATGGTCGCGACCTCGGCGGCGAGAAGGGCGTCGAGAACGGCGATCGAGGTGTGGGTGTAGGCGCCGGCGTTGATGATGATGCCGGCGCAGCGACCCCTGGCCCCCTGGATCCAGTCCACCAGGTCGCCCTCGTGGTTGGATTGGCGGAACTCGATACCGAGGCCGAGCGCCGAGCCGTGCGCGAGGCACGCCTTTTCGACGTCGGCGAGCGTCTCGTGGCCATAGACCTCAGGCTGGCGCTTTCCCAGCATGTTGAGGTTCGGCCCGTTGACGATGAGGATGATCGGGTTCGCCATGCGGCCCTTATAGCACGGACCAGGAATAGCGCAACCCGAACCTGCGACACGCGAAATATTGTTTCGCCCGCACACATTGCATCCGCGCCCGGCCCGCACCATACTGTGCGGCCACGTTTTCCGGTGGGGACATCCATGAAGGTCGTGATCAACGGAGAGGAGCGGGGATTCGCCGCTCCCATGAGCGTCGAGGCGCTGCTGGGCGAACTGGGCGTCGACCCGCGCAAGGTCGCGGTTGAGCGCAATCTGGAGATCGTGCCCAAATCCACCTACGGGCAGGTGACGGTCGGCGACGGCGACCGCCTGGAAATCGTGCATTTCATCGGTGGCGGCAGCGGCGAGGCGGATATGGACGACGATTTCTTCGAGGTGGCCGGGCGCAAGTTCCGCTCGCGCCTGCTGGTCGGCACCGGCAAGTACAAGGATTTCGAGGAAACCGCGCGTGCCATCGAGGCGTCGGGCGCCGAGATCGTCACCGTGGCGGTGCGCCGGGTGAACCTCACCGATCCCAGCCAGCCCATGCTGGTCGACTACGTCAGCCCCAAGAAATACACCTACCTGCCCAACACCGCCGGCTGCTTCACCGCCGACGACGCCGTGCGCACGCTGCGGCTGGCCCGCGAGGCCGGCGGCTGGGACCTGGTGAAGCTCGAAGTGCTGGGCGACCAGAAGACGCTTTATCCCAACATGCCCGAGACGGTGAAGGCGGCCGAGACCCTGATCCGCGAGGGGTTCAAGGTGATGGTGTACTGCTCGGACGACCCGATCCAGGCCAAGCACCTGGAAGACATGGGCTGCGTCGCCATCATGCCGCTCGGCTCGTTGATCGGCTCGGGGCTCGGCATCCTCAATCCGGTCAACATCCGCCTGATCAAGGAGGCCGCCAAGGTCCCTGTGCTGGTCGACGCCGGCGTCGGCACCGCCTCGGACGCGGCGGTGGCGATGGAATTGGGCTGCGACGGCGTGCTGATGAACACCGCCATCGCCGGCGCCAGGGACCCCATCCGCATGGCGCGCGCCATGAAATTGGCCATCGAGGCCGGCCGTCTGTCCTATCTCGCCGGTCGCATGCCCAAGAAGCTCTATGCCGATCCCTCTTCGCCGTTGGCGGGGCTGATCTAGGACTGGCGGCGGACCTACCCGCTATGGTGCCGGCCCCGGTCGGGGCCGCACCATTACTTGGGGGTTAAGCGCTCCGCGACCGAGGTCGGTTTCCGCTTAAGGCGTTGGCGGAGAACCATTTTTCTTCGGGGCGGGAAAAAAATTTCCCTTCCGGGGTATTTTTCACTTTTCATCGGCGCGAAAGCGCGTATATAGCGCCGTCATGTGAGACGTACAGCGCACGTGCCTCTGGCCCTTGCTGGTTAAGCAACGACGTCCAAGGCGTCTTCTGGGTGCAAGCGGGGTGAAAGCCCCCGGTGCTTGGAGGAAGTGGCTATGAACGTGGTGGCTCGGCACGCGCTGGCGTGTTTCCCCATTCCTTTGTTCGCGATCGCGCGCGACGACCGTCCCCGGCAGGCCTGGGCCCTGCTGTGGAGCGACGTTCGAAGTACATCCCCGCGGGTCTGACGGCCCCCCGATAGGCCGTCCGTCTGGTGTCGATCCCGGCTTTTCGAGGTCCGGGGCATCTTCGTCCTTTCTTGGGGCCTGACCCCAACCCGTTTCGGAGGAATTCGCGATGACCGCGAAGATCGCCCGTTTCCTTGAGGAAGTCCGTCCCGCCACCCCGTGCGTCGTCGTCGACCTCGACGTCATCCGCGACAATTACATGGGGCTGCGCCATTGGCTGCCGCTCGCCCAGGTGTTCTACGCCGTCAAGGCCAACCCGGGCGCCGAGATCGTGCGCATGCTGAACGAGCTGGGGTCCTGCTTCGACGTCGCCAGCCGCGGCGAGATCGAGCTGTGCCTCGCCCAAGGCGTGCCGGCCGAGCGCCTGTCGTTCGGCAACACCATCAAGAAGGCCTCGGACATCGCCTTCGCCCACGACAAGGGCGTCTCGCTCTATGCCTTCGACAGCGAGGCCGAGCTGGAGAAGCTGGCCGAGCATGCTCCGGGCGCCCGGGTGTTCTGCCGCATCCTGATGACCTGCGACGGCGCCGAGTGGCCGCTGTCGCGCAAGTTCGGCTGCGAGATCGACATGGCGCGCGACCTGCTGGTCAAGGCCCGCGACCTCGGCCTCGACCCCTACGGCGTCTCCTTCCACGTCGGCAGCCAGCAGACCGACCTCGGGCAGTGGGACATCGCGGTGGGCAAGACCGCCATGCTGTTCACCGCCCTCAACGAGGTCGGCATCGACCTCAAGATGGTCAACCTCGGCGGCGGCTTCCCGGCCCGCTACCGCTCGGACGTGCCGGCGCTCGAGCGCTATGCCGACGCGGTGATGACCGCCATGCTCAACCACTTCGGCAACCACCTGCCGAGCATGATCATCGAGCCCGGCCGCTCGCTGGTCGGCGACGCCGGCATCCTCGAGGCCGAGGTCGTGCTGATCTCCAAGAAGGCCTACGACGACGAGGTGCGCTGGGTCTATCTCGACGTCGGCAAGTTCGGCGGCCTGGCCGAGACCATGGACGAGGCCATCAAGTACCGCATCGTCACCCCGCACGACGGCGACGAGACCGCCCCGGTGGTGCTGGCCGGCCCGACCTGCGATTCCGCCGACATTCTTTACGAGAAGGCCGGCTACGAGATGCCGGTGACCCTCAAGGTGGGCGACAAGGTCCGCATCCTGTCGACCGGCGCCTACACCACCTCGTACTCGGCGGTGAACTTCAACGGCTTCGCCCCGCTCAAGGCGTACTTCATCTAACCGGCCGCGTCCGGAGGATGTGAGGGGGCGCGGGACAACCCGCGCCCCTTTGCCGTATCATGGGCCCAACGACGAGGCTCCCATGCGTTTAGGCACTCTCGCCCTGGCCGTCACGGCCGCTCCCCTGCTGTGGATGATGCTGCCGCCCGACGACGTGGTGCTCGACCGCTCGTGCGGCCCGGGCACGCCCCGGGGCATGCTCAGTTCGACGGTGACCGGAGACGCCTTCTGGCGGGCGCAACTGGCCGCCGTCGTCACCGAGCGGGACTCCCTGCTGGCGCGCCAGGGGCGGGGAAGCCTGCACGAAGAGACCGTGGTCAGCGAGACCGAGACGCGGCTGTCGCGCCTGGCGGAGCGGGATGCGCGCGCCGAGGACCCCGTGGAGCGCGAGCGCCGCGAGGCCCGCTTGCAGCACAGCCGCCTGCAACGCATCGTCTGGCTGACCGAATGCGAGGGAGCCATCCGCCGGCGCCTGGCCGATTAGGGCGGCAAAACTTGCCGGACCCGGCACCTTCTGCCGGTGTCAGCCTCGCTTCACCCCCTGCGTTTCCGCCATTCTCGTCTGGCACGCCGCCTGCATCCATCCTCAGCGGAAGACCACGTCTGCCGTTGGAGGCTTTCGATGCTTTGGGGCGCAATGAACAATTCGGTGACCGGCATGATGGCCTCGAGCCATGACATGGGCACCATTTCCCAGAACATCGCCAACGTGAACACCGTCGGCTACAAGCGCACCGAGACGATGTTCAGCACGTTGCTGTCGGAAGGCCACGCGTCGCCGGCTGCCCCGTCGAACCTGTCGATCTTCGGGGTCCAGGCCTGGGATCGCACCCACGTCCAGGCCCAGGGCGTGGTGACGCCGACCTATCACTGGAGCGACCTCGCCATCTCCGGCCGTGGCTTCTTCATGGTCGCGCCGCCGACCGCCAACGGCGGCCTGCCGACCAACCCCAGCCTGACCGATCCGAACGCCGTCTATTACACCCGCGCCGGCACGTTCAATCAGGTCACCCAGCGCACGGGCGCCGCCAACGAGGACGCCCGCGACCTCCCCAGCTATTTCGTGACCGGCAGCGGACAATATCTGCTGGGCTACATGGCCGATGCCAACGGGGCGATCACCTCCACGCAACTCGAGCCGATCTATACGCGGCCGGCCACCGTCATGCCGGGGCGTGCGACCACTACCGCCTCGGTGTCCGGCAATCTGCCGGGCAACAGCGCCACGTCGGGAACCGCCTACAGCGAGACCCTCGACGTCCAGGATCCCAACGGCGCCACCAAGACGCTGACCGTCGATTGGACGCGCACCGACGGCAATACCTGGGTGGCGTCGGTCTCCGGTCTGGCGGCAAGCGACGGAACGGCGGCGCCGGTGACCTGCACCCTGGACGCCTATGGCAATCTCACCCCGACCTCGGCCACCATTACCTGGGATCCGGTCACCTACCCGCCGGCGTCCCCGCCGACGCCGAACACCTCGACCCTGAGCCTGAGCGGGGTCCAGCCGCCGGCCCCGACCCTGGAAAAATATCCGATCACCGTGTATGACAACTTGGCCAACGGGCACACCTTGAACCTCGGGTTCGAGCATGCCGGCACCAATTCCTGGTACCTGCACATGCCCGGCGCCACCTCGGAACCGATCCGGCTGGACTACAACTCGGACGGCAAGCTGCTCACGCCCATGCCGGCCAACATCACCGCCAGCTGGACCTCGACCGACAATACGACGACGCCGCCGACGACCACCGTCACCACCTCGACCTTCGCCATCGACCTGTCGAAACTGACCCAGTACGAGGGCGAGAAATACGTCGGCACCGTCGACCAGGACGGCTTCGGCCCCGGCAAGCTCCGGCTGGCCAGCTTCGACGAGAAGGGCAACCTGTACGGCTCGTTCGACAACGGCGAGACGCAGATCCTGGCCAAGGTGCCGCTGGCGACCTTCGTCTCGGAGGACAGCCTGGCAGCCGTGTCCGGGACCATGTTCGCCCGCACCACCGGGGCCGGCGCCATCACCGTCTCGGACGTCGAAGACGTGCCCGGCGGCCAGACCTCGCTGAGCCCGAGCTCGGTGGAAAACTCGACCATCGACATCGAGGACGAGTTCACCAAGATGATCATGACCCAGAAGGCCTATTCCACCAACGCGACCGTGTTCAAGACCGCCGACGAGATGACGACGACGGTGCGCGACCTGAAGAGCTGATGTTTGCCCCCACCCCGACCCTCCCCCGGCCGAACCGGGGGAGGGGGTAAGGGGAGATGGTTGCCGATCCTCCCCCAGCGTGGCTGGAGGAGGGAAGGTGGGGGCTGCGAGCCGCCCATGCGGCAGAAAAGAAAAGGGGGCCTTGCGGCCCCCTTCGCTTTTGGCGTGCTTGCCGCCGACTTACTGCGGGTTGGCGCCGAGGCGGCCGCCCTTGCGGGTGATGTCGATCAGCTGCTTGAACACCTGGCCTTCCATGGCGCCCGACAGGATGCGGTCGCCGATGACGAAGGTCGGGGTCGAGCCGATGTCCAGCGCGTGGGCCAGCTCGATGTTCTTCTTGATCTGCTGCTCGATCTCGGGCGCCATCATCTCCTTCTTGAGCTGGTCGACGTTGGCGCCGGCGTCGCCCGCCAGGCGGAAAATGGCCTTTTCGTCCAGCTTGCCGCGGTACTTCATGAAGGCGCGGTGGACCTCGTCGTACTTGCCCTGCTTCTTGGCGGCCAGGGCGACGCGGGCGGCGGCGACCGATTCCTCGCTGAGGATCGGGAATTCCTTGTAGACCACCTTGACCTTGCCGTCCGCCTTCACCGCCTCGGACATCGGGTCCATGGTCAGCTTGCAGTAGCCGCAATTGTAGTCGAAGAACTCGACCAGGGTGACGTCGCCCTTGGGGTTGCCCGCCACCGGGTCGTCCTTGGCGGCGAACAGATCGTCCTTGCGGGCGACGACGGCCTTCTTGGCCTCGGCGTCGGCCTGGGCGCGCATCTTCTCGCGCAGGGCCTCGACGGCCTCGCCGATGACCTCGGGATGCTCCATCAGGTAATCGCGCACGATCTTGCGCACCGCGTCGGCCTGCTTGTCGGTGAACACCGATTCCTGGGCGACGGCGGGATGGACGGTCAGCGCGATGCCCGTGGCGAACAGCGCGGCGGCGAGGGTCTTGCGGATCATCGAGTTCAGGTCTCCTCGGGACGGAAGCCGGCGAATATTGGCCGAAGGTGCGCGCGGGGGCAAGCCCCGGCGGCTCTTACCGCCCTTTCTCGCGTCGTTCCTTGACCTGGCCGGCCCGTTCCTTGATGTCCTGGATGCGCAGCCAGACCGGTCCGCCCTTGGGCAGCAGGCGCTCGGCCTTGCCGGCGTGGTAGTTGGCGTCGGGCAGGCGGCCGGCCAGCAAGGCCTCCTCGGCCATGGCATAGGCGGCCATGCCTTCGTTTTCCTGGCGGCCGTAGACGATGGCGAGCAGGTGCCAGGCGGTGATGTCCTGGGGCTCGCGCCTGAGCGCGGCGTTGAGGTGGGTTTCCGCATCCTTGAGGACCGCCGGGTCCTCCTGCTCGACCTCGACCTGGGCGAGTTCGGTCTGCAGCAGGGCGTTGTCGGGCAGCAGCGCCACCGCCTTGCGGTAATAGGGGGCGGCTTCGGCGACGCGGCCGTTCTCGAACAGCATCTGCCCCTTCAGTTCTTGGAAATAGGGGTCGTCCGGCCGCTCGGCGATCAGGCCGTCCATCAGGGGCAGGGCCGTGGCGAGGTCGGGCTTGCGATAGGCGGCGATGGCGCGGGCGTACCGGGCGTCGATCGAGGTGTCGGTGTCGCGGTAGCGCTGGAAGGTGCGCACCGGCGGCTCGATGAAGGCGAACAGCTTGGCGCGCATGCGTTTGTGCATCTCGATCCAGGCGGGAGGGACCGGAAATTCCTTGGTCTCCTTGGCCACCTGGTCGCGCACGAAGGCGATACGGTCGCGGGTGAGGGGGTGGGTGCGCACGTAGGGGTCCTGGCGGGACGCCACCAGCACCTCCTGGTCGCCCAGGATGTCGAAGAAATCCAGCAGGCCCTTGGCCGACTGACCGGTGGCGTTCAGGTAGCGGATCGCCGCCTGGTCGGCCGCCGATTCCTCGCCGCGGGTGTAGGCGAGCAGGCTGCGCATGGCGATCTCGTTGCCGCCCATCATGATGGCGCCGGCCGCGTCGCCCCGCTTGGAGGCGACGCCCACCGCCGCCGCCGCCAGGGTGGCGAGCAGGGCCTCGGTCGCGGCATTGCCGGCGGCGTCCTGCATCCGCACCAGGTGACCGCCCGCCATGTGGCCGGTTTCGTGCGCCATCACCCCGATCAGCTGGTTGGGGTTTTCGGCCCGGATCAGCAATCCGGTGTGCAGGTACATGTTCTGGCCGTTGGCGACGAAGGCGTTCAGCGACTTGTCTTCCAGCAGGTGAAGTCGAACCGCGTCGGGGTCCAGGCCGGCGGCCTGGAACAGTGGCGTCGCAAAGGTGCGGATGGTATTTTCCACCTCCGCATCGCGGATGAACTTGATTCGCTGCTGGGATTCGGCGCGGGCCCCGGCGGTCGTCAGACCCAAGACCAAAGTTGCCAGAAGGAACAAGCGCGTGAGCAAGAGCATGTCTCCGTCGGTCGGTCGTCGCATCACTCGTGGCCTCGGGCCCGCAGCCCTTGCCGTCATCGGCCTCACCGCCTGTGGCCCGGAAAAGCCGGTCGGCACCATCGGCCACGTCTCGGGCTTCGGCGGCGTGGTGGCCGCCGACGAACCCCGCGCGGTGATCGCGGCCCGCGACACCCTCTCGGCAGGTGGAACCGCCGCCGATGCCGCGGTCGCCCTTTATTTCACGCTGGCAGTTACCCAGCCGTCAACAGCCAGTCTGGGCGGTGGCGGCGTTTGCGTCGTCCATTCCGGGGGAAAGACTCCCAAGACGGAGGTGGTGGACTTTCAGGCCGTGGCGCCGCAGGCGGCGGCGAGTGCGCGCATTCCCACCGCGGTTCCGGCCAATGTCCGCGGCTTCTATGCCCTGCACGCCAAGTTCGGCCGCCTGCGCTGGGAGAAGCTGCTGGCCGAGCCCGAGCGGCTGGCCCGCTTCGGCGCCCCGATCTCGCGCGCGCTGGCCGCCGACCTCGCCAAGGCGGCGCCGGTCCTGGCCCGCGATCCGGCGGCCCGGCGCATCTTCTTCCGTCCTGACGGCCGCACCCTGGCCGAGGGCGACCGCCTGGAACAGCCCGACCTCGCGGTGACGCTCAGCCGGATCCGCTACTCCGCCGGCGACCTCTACGGCGGCCAGGCGGCGCGTGCCCTGGTGCAGGGGGCGGCGCAGGCGGGCATGTCGCTGACCATTGAGGACCTGCGCGACATCAAGCCGCAGGCCGGCGGGGCCGACACCATCAAGATCGGCAACGAGGTCGCCTATTTCGTTCCGGCCCCGTCATCCGCCTCGGGCGCGGCCGCCGAAATGGTCAAGACCGCCGTCGATCGTCCCGCCGAGCGTGAGGCGGCGCTCACCCGCGTTGCCAACGCGGCCCCCGCCAACGCCCCCAACCCGGCCAGCGGCTTCGTCATCCTCGATTCCGAGGGGGGAGCGGTGACGTGCGGCGTCAGCACCCATGGCCTGTTCGGCAACGGTCACGTCATTCCCGGGACCGGCGTCGTGGCCGCGGCGGCCCCCGGCATCAACGGTGCCCCGGCCGCCGTGGCGCCGGTGCTGGTTGTCAATCCCAACGTCCACGAGGTGCGCTTCGGCGGCGTGGCGGCCGGCGGCGCCAGGGCCCCGTCGGCGGTGGCCGCGACCCTGCTCGCGGTGATGCGCGACGGAACCAAACTCGACGCGGCGATGCCGCGCCCCGCCGCGGGGGCCTCGCCCCTGCAGGCGCTGTCGCCGACCCGGGTCAACGCCTTCGCTTGCGGCAGCGGCAAAGCCTCGTTCGCCAGTTGCAGCGTGGTCACCGATCCGGACGGCTACGGCATGACCGCCACGGTGGGCAAGGACTAGGGCTCATGGGGTTCAAGGTTGCGGAACGGGGAGCCATCGCCCCGTTCATCGTGATGGATGTCATGCGGGCGGCGGCCGAACGGCAGGCGGCCGGCGGCGACGTGGTCCACCTCGAGGTCGGCCAGCCCTCGGGACAGGCGCCGGCCCGGGTGCTGGAGGCGGCGCGCCGCGCGCTGTCGGAGCATGCGCTGGGCTATACCGTCGCCCTGGGCCTGCCCGAGCTGCGCGCCCGCATCGCCGACCATTACCGCACCGCCTACGGCGCCGACGTCGACCCCGACACCGTGGCGGTGACCACCGGCTCGTCGGGCGCCTTCCTGCTCGCCTTTCTTGCCGCCTTCGCGCCGGGCGATCGGGTGGCGGTCGCCTCGCCGGGCTATCCGGCTTACCGCAACATCCTCAAGGCGCTCGGCGTCGAGTGCGTCCCCGTGCCGGTGGGGGCCGCCACCCGCTGGCAATTGACCGTCGAGGCGCTGGAGGGGGTGGGCGGCCCGCTGGACGGCGTGGTGGTGGCCAGTCCGTCCAATCCTACCGGTTCGATGCTGGACGCCGCCGAGGTGGCGGCGCTGTCGGCGTGGTGCGAGGGCCGCGGCATCCGCTTGGTCTCCGACGAGATCTACCACGGAATCACCTATGGGGCGGCCGCGGCGACCGCCGCCGGGCGCGGCGGCCATGCCGTCATCGTCAACAGCTTCTCCAAGTACTACGCCATGACCGGGTGGCGGCTGGGCTGGATGGTGGTTCCTCCCGACCTGTTGCGTGCCGTCGAATGCCTGCAGCAGAACCTGTTCATCTCGCCGCCGACCCTGTCGCAGATCGCGGCCACCGCCGTGTTCGACTGTCTCGACGAGCTGGATGCGCGGGTGGACGCCTATCGCGTCAACCGCGACATGCTGCTGAACGACCTGCCGCGGGCGGGGTTCAGCCGCCTGGCGCCCCCCGACGGCGCCTTCTACCTCTATGCCGACGTTTCCGACCTCACCAACGACGCGCCGGAGTTCTGCCGCCGCATGCTGGCCGAGACCGGGGTGGCGGCGACCCCGGGGACCGATTTCGATCCGGTGGACGGCCACCGCAGCCTGCGCTTCTCGTATGCCGGGTCGGCCGCCGACATGGCCGAGGCGATCCGCCGCCTGCAGGCCTGGAAGCGCTGACCGGGCTAGGGCGGGAACAAAGGGGAAGACCCTGCGTTATCCCTCTGAGCAACAGCCAGAGGAGATGAGCGATGGCCAGTGTTCACACCGAATCCCCGACCCGCGAACTCGCCAAGAGCCTTGAGGGGATCGATTTCCCTGCCAACAAGCAGAAGCTGGTGGAATACGCCCGCTCGCATGGTGCCAAGCAGGAAATCATCGATCAGTTGGGCGGCATGCCGGACGAGCAGTACACCAGCATGGCCGACGTCTTCAAAGGCTTCGGCATGAAGCACGAGTAGTCCGTCAGCCTTCGGGCTCGTCGTCGATCACCAGCTCGAACACCATTTCGGCGTGATCGGCCAGCAGCGAGTCTGCACGGGCCGCTTCGGCGAGACCGCCGAAGTAGTCGCGCGCGACAAGCATAGGGCCGCCGCGTTCACCGCGATGGACGGTGACGACGATGGCCCGCCCTTCGTCCGGATCGAACGCCTTGGCCACTTCGGCGAGGTGGGCGGTCCGGGCGCCGGGGCGGGTGGCGTCGAGGACCAGAGCGGCATCGACGTCGGCCGGCAGGCATGCCAGGCCGGCGGCGAGCGGCCCCTCCGGGGCGTTGCGGACTAGCCTGACCTCGCAGGCCGGCAGCATTTCCTCCACCAGATCGGCGTTGGCCCCGGCGACCACGACCAGGGGCTCGAACCCGGCCGAAAGGGCGGCCTCCACCGCGCGCGCGACCATCACCTTGCCGAGCGCGCCGACATCGCCGTCGGCGAGGATCAGGGCGGCGGCGCGCGGCAGGCCGCTGACGAACCCGGTCTCGACGCTGGCCTGGGCCGGCCGCAGCGCCTGCTCCTTGAGCAATCCCCCGGCCCCCATGCGCATCAAATCCTGCGCCCGCAGCGGGATGTCCGCCGCGAGGCGGCGCAGTACCCAGTCGAGCCCGTTGGGCTTGGGCGAGCGGCCGCACCCGGGCAGGTTGACGACCGGCACGGCGCCGATGCTGGCGAGCAGCAGCAAGTTGCCCGGATCCACCGGCATGCCGAAATGCTCGATGGTGCCGCCGGCCTTCTGGATCGCCGAAGGCACCACGTCGCGGCGGTCCACCGTGGCCGTGGCGCCGATCACCAGGATGCTGTCGCATCCGGCCGCCAGGAGTTTGGCGATGGCGCGCTCGATGGCGCCGGTGTCGTGCGGGCAGCGGATCTCATGGTCGATGGCGCCGCCCAGCGCGGCGACGCGGGCGCGGGTGACGGCGGCGGCCTCCTCGATGACCCGCTCCCGGATGCCGGGAAGGGTGGTGAGGATGAGGCCGGCCTTCAGCGGCCGGAACGGCTTGACGGTGACCAGGGGGCCACCCTTGGAGGCGAAGGCGGCGCAGGTTTCCACCACGCGGGCGTCGACGCCGAAGGGAATGATCTTGACGGTGGCCACCATCTGGCGCGGCCCGACGATCTCGAACGGGGGGACGGTGGCGACGGTGACCGCCTCGTCCACCAGATTGAGGCGGTCGAGCCGGTCGCGGTCGATGGCAACCACCCCGCGCACGCTGGCGAACAGGGTGCAGCGGCCACCGAAGGCCGGACCGATGGCGATGCCGTCGCCGGCGAGGGCGCCGGCCACCATGCGGGCGGCCTCGTTCTCATCCACGTCGCTTGGGTCCAGGCGCGCCCCGGTGACGAAATTGACGCCGGCCGCCTTGAGGGCGCGGACGTCGTCGGTGGTCAGCACGCGGCCCTTCTTGAGCATGGCCCCGGGCAGACGCAGCGAATGGGCCAGGATCAAGCCTTCCGCCTCGTCGACGCGGACTTCCCCGAACCTCATCGCCCTGTGCCCTCCCGCAATGTCGCGGAAGTGTAGCGGCTGGCGTGCGAAGGTGGCAATTCCGAAGGAATGGCGGCGTATCCGTCAGGGCGCTATCATTCGCCGGCCGCCCGTTCTAAGGATCAAGCGGGCGGACCGAAAGGAGAGAGACGATGCCGTTCGCGGTGAGGTCCAGCCTGGATGTGGTCTTCTGGTTGACCGACCGGGCGCTCGACGACAAGGAATACCTGCAGCCCCAGAAGCTGCACCGGCTGATGTATCTGGCGCAGGCCTACTATTCTGTCGCCTATCCCGGGCGCCGGCTGATGCCGGCGGTGTTCGTCACCGATGCGTTCGGCCCGATCGAGCCGACGGTGTTCCACATGCTGTCGTACGGCCGGCCCCACATGGTCGAGGCCAATCCGATCGCTGGCGACGTCGCTCATTTCCTCGACAGCATCTGGCGCCGCTTCGGCCAGTACACTGCCGACCAGCTGACCAAGCGGGTGGTCGAGCACAATCCGGTGGCCGAGGCCATGGCCAAGGGTCCCGGCGAGGAGATCCCCTTCGCCAAGATGGTCGAGTTCTACGCCAGCGAAGCGGCGGCCCGCAAAGGCGCCGGCGTCGAGACGGTGGTCCGCCCGCGCGTCATGCGCTCGCAGACCGGCAAGCCGGTCAGCGTGATGGCCTGGACGCCCAAGGCCGCCACCGTCAAGAAGGACGAGGGCTGACGCCCGTCAGCACCGGGCCACGGATTCGTACCAGTCGCGGGGAAATCCCGCCTCCGCCCGCGCACCATGATTGAAGGGGGGCTTCAGGCCGGCAGGGAAGCGTTCCGCCATCAGCCGGCGATAGGCGTCGCCGGCGTCGAGGCCGCGCCTGTCCGCCAGGTGCTTGAACCAGCGGACGCCGGCGGCGACGTGACGGATCTCGTCGTGATAGATGATGTCGAGCGCCGGCGGCGTCAGCTCGTCGCCGTTGCGGGTCAGTTTCTCCATGGTGGCGGGCGTGGTGTCGCAGCCACGGGCTTCCAGGGTCATCGGCACCACCACCAGGCGGGCCATCAAATCGTCGGCGGTCTTTTCGGCCGCCTGCCACAGGCCGTCATGGGCCGGCAGCTCGCCGTAGCGCGAGCCCAGCGTCTCCAGCAGCCGCTCCAGCATCTCGAAATGCTCGGCCTCGTCGAGCGCCACCTGGACCCAATCGTCGAGGAAGCCCTTGGGCATGTGCTCGTGGGGAAAGCGGCAGACGATGTCCCAGGCGAGATCGATGGCATTGAGCTCGATATGCGCCAGCGAATGGATCAGCGCCACCCGCCCGCGCTCGCCGCCATAGGCGCGCTTGGGCATGTCCTTGGGCGCCATCAGCCGCGGGTGCTCGGGTCGGGCCGGCCGCGCCGGTGGCAGCGTCGCTCCCGCCTCGACAATCCGCCCGGCGAACCAGTCGGCGGCATAGGTGCGGGTAAGGCGGCACTTCTCGGAGGGATCGGCGGTGGTGAGGACCGTGACGGCGCGGTCGGAGAGGGTGGTCATGGAACTCGCTCGATTGACCTCCCTCCCTCGGCTTGGCCGGGGGAGGGTTGGGGTGGGGGCTTTTTGCCCGGCGGTGAGGTGCGGCCGACAGGCCCCCCTCCCGACCTCCCCCCCGGCGGAGCCGAGGGGAGGAGGATGCGTGTCAGGCGCCCAGCGCCTTCAGCACCTCGGCCGAGTGTCCGGTCACCTTGACCTTGCGCCAGACGGCGCGCACCACGCCGGCTTCGTCGATCAGGAAGGTGGAGCGTTCGATGCCCATGTACGTCTTGCCGTACATGGACTTCTCCTTCCACACGTCGAAGGCCGCGCACAGGGTGCCGTCGATGTCGGCGGCCAGCGGGAACGGCAACTCGTGCTTGGCGCGGAACTTCTTGTGGCTGGCGACGCCGTCCTTGGACACGCCCAGGATCTCGGCGCCGGCCGCCCGGAAGGCGGCGAAATCGTCGCGGAAGGCCTTGGCCTCGCTGGTGCAGCCCGAGGTGTCGTCCTTGGGGTAGAAGTAGAGCACCAGCCGCTTGCCCCGGTAGTATTCCAGGGTACGCGGTCCCTCGTCGGTCTCGACGGTGAAGGCGGGGGCGGGCTGACCCGGGGCGATGGCGGTCATGGCTGCTCCTGTTGCGCCGGCCTGGCGGCGTTGGCGGGTTGGACGACGGTGCGTTCGAATACGTCGAGCGCCTCGCGGGCGCAATCCTCCATGCGGTCGACCAAGGTCTTGAAATCGGTGAGGCCGGCGGCGCGGACCAGCACGTCCTTGAGGCCCTGTGGCGCGGTCTTCTCGTCGAACGCCCCGGCGATGGTCTGGCGCAGGACCAGTTGCACCGCCGACCACAGGCGCCAAGCCTCCAGCAGCGAATCGAGGTCGGCCCGGGCCAGCACCCCGGCCGCCTCGGCGCCTTCAAGGGCGGTGCGGGTGTTGGTGCGCAGGCAGGCCGGGTGCTCGCGGCCCCAGCGCAGTTGCAGGTACTGGGCGGTGAACTCGATGTCGACCAGGCCGCCGCGCAGGTGCTTGACGTCCCAATGGCTGTCCGCCTTGTGCTCCTTCGCCATGCGCTCGCGCATGTCGGCGACGTCGATGGCCAGGGCGCCGGGGTCGCGCGGGCGCGTCAGCACCTCGCGGATGACCTCCCTTACCCGGTCGGACAGTTTGGGGTCGCCGGTGACCACGCGCGCCCGGGTCAGGGCCATGTGCTCCCAGGTCCACGCCGATTCCCGCTGGTAGCGTTCGAACGCCTCCAGGCTCGAGGCGATGGGGCCCGAGTTGCCGGACGGCCTCAGGCGCATGTCCACCTCGTAGAGCGACCCTTCGGCGGTCTTGGCAGTGATGGCGTTGACGATGCGCTGGGTCAGCCGCGAGAACCACGTCACGGTGGCCAGCGGCTTGGGGCCGTCGGATTCGTCGACCCCTTCCGGGGCCTCGTAGACCAGGATGAGGTCGAGATCCGAGGTGGCGGTCATCTCGCGTCCGCCCATCTTGCCCATCGCCAGGATGCACCAGCCGCCGCCGGGAATGCGGCCGTGGGCGCGCGCGAATTCGTCTTCGACCCGTGGCGCCAGGCGGGACAGCACCGCGTCGGCGACGTCCGAGAAGGCGCGGGCGGCGGCATCGGGGCTCAGCATGTTCCTGAGCGTCTGCACTCCCACCTGGAAGCGGCGGTCGTTGCTCCAGCGCCGGCAGACATCGAGGATCTCCTGCATGTCGTCCTGAGCCTCGACCAGGGCGCGGTCGAGCTCGACCTGCAGGGCCTCCAGCGCCGGCGGCGGTTCGAAGAAGGCCGGCGACAGCACGCTGTCGAGCAGGGTGGAGTGGCGAGCCAAATGCTCGGCCAGACGCGGCGCGTTGCCCATGATCTCCGCCACCAAGTCGAGCAGCGACGGGTTGGAATAGAACAGCGAGAACACCGGCACGCCGGCGGGCAGCCGGGTCAGGAACTCGTCGAAGCGCATGAACGCATCGTCGGGGTTGGCGGTGGTGGCGAGCGCCGACAGCAATGCCGGGGTCAACTCGGTCAACAGCTCGCGGGCCCGGGTCGAGCGGGTGGCGCGGATGCGGCCGTGGTGCCAGCCGCGGATGGTCGAGCACACCGCATCGGCCGAGGCGAAGCCCATCTCGGCGATGGTCTTGACCGTCTCGGGATCGTTCTCGCCGCCGGTGAACACCAAGCTGCCGTGCACGCCGAGCGACGGCGAATCCTCGAACAGCCGCGCGTAGTGCCCCTCGACGGTCTGCAGGCGGGCGGTCAGCGCCGCCGCGAACTCGTCGGTGTCCGCGTGTCCCATGAACGCCGCGATTTCAGCCAGGCGGTCGGGCGTATCGGGCAGCGTCTGGGTCTGCTTGTCGTCGATCATCTGCAGCCGGTGCTCCAGCGTGCGGAGGTAGCGGTAGCACTCCTCCAGCTCCGCCGCCGCCTCGGGGGCGACGTGACCGGCCGCCGCCAGGGCATGCAGGGCGTCGAGCGTGCGCGAGGTGCGCATCGCCGGCTCGCGGCCGCCCCAGATCAGCTGCTGGGTCTGGGCGAAAAACTCGATCTCGCGGATGCCGCCGCGGCCGAGCTTGACGTTGTGGCCGGCCACCGCGATGGAGCGGCCGCCCTTGTAAGCGTTGATCTGGCGCTTGATCGAGTGGATGTCCTGGATCGCCGCGAAATCCAGCGACTTGCGCCAGATGAATGGCCGCAGGAATTTGAGGAAGTAGGTGCCCGCCTCGGAATCGCCGCCCACCTGCCGCGCCTTGATCATGGCGGCGCGCTCCCAGTTCTGCCCGAAGCCCTCGTAATAACTCTCGGCCGCCACCAGCGAGACGGCGACCGGCATCGCGCCCGGGTCGGGGCGCAGGCGCAGGTCGGTGCGGAAGACGTAGCCGTCGACCGTGCGCTCGTCGAGGATGCGCACCAGTTCCTTGGTCAGCGCGATCATGCATTCGGGAATGCTGCGGCGGCCGACGTATTTGATGCGCTCGTGGTCGTAGAGGACGATGAGATCGATGTCGCTGGAGTAATTGAGTTCCCGCGCCCCCAGCTTGCCCATGCCCAGCACCACCAGCCCGGATTCGCGCTCGGGGTCGTCGGGGTGGGCCAACACCAATTCGCCCTTGGCAGCCTCGCGGCGCAGCAGGTATCGAACGGCATGGCGGATGGAGGCTTCCGCGAAGTCGGCGAGCGCGCCGGTCACCTTCTCGAGCGGCCATGCCCCGGCGATGTCGGCGAGGGCTGCGAGCAGGGCACAGCGGCGCTTGCCGATGCGCAGCTCCCGCATCACCGCCGCCACATCCGTCTCGGTGGCGAGCCGCGCGGCCAGGTCGTCGAGAAGCGAACCCAGGGCGGCGTCCGGTCCCTCGGCGAAAATCTGGCGCAGAAAGCGGGTTTCGGCGAGCAGGCAGCGGGTGAGGAAGGGGCTGTTGCCGAAGATCGCGGCCAGCAACGGCCTTGCCTCAGAATCGCCTTCAAGTTGATGCATGAAGGTCGCGAGTTCACTGTCCTCCTGGTCGCCGGCGGCCTCGCGCCAATGCTGGAAACCCAATTCCTGGAGGGCGGCATTGCCGATCCGGGGGAGACTGCGGTCCTTGGGAGGAAAGTTCACCTTGTGCGATCCCACATGTTGTGATTGCTTCACACTGGTCAAACGAACGGGAGGGGTCAAGTCGCAGATGGAGGCCGGTTTCTAGTGGTTCACGGCGCCGTCAGAAAGCTGTTCACGCTTTTCGGAGCCCTCATCGCTGGCCTGTTGATCGCGCTGCCTTTGTTCGCCTGGCGTCTCGCCAGCGGTCCGATCGAGCTCGATTTCCTCACGCCCTATATCGAGGAGGCTCTGACAGCCAAGGACGGCGCGTTCTCCGTCGACCTGGAAACCACGGTGCTCGCCCTCGGCGGCGACGACCAGTTGCTGGAAATCCGCGCGGTCGGCGTGCAGGCCTATGCCGGCGGGGAACAGCCGATCGCCGTGATCCCCGAGCTGTCCCTGACCCTGAACGGCCGCGCCCTGCTGGCCGGCGAGCTGGCCCCCAAGACGGTGCGTCTCTATCGACCCAAGGTCCGCCTGGTGCGCGACGAGACCGGCCGCCTGCAATGGGGGATCGGCGAGGAGGTCGGTGAGGCGCAGTCCGACGAGGTGGTGCGCCGACTGATCGATGCGCTGATCGGCGAGCCCGACCCCTCGCGGCCGGGGCGGCACCTGCTGCGCGCCTCGGTCGTCGACGCCGATGTCCAGGTCGAGGATCTCAAGCTCGGCGTATCCTGGCACGCCACCGATGCCGACGTGGACCTGAAGCGTACGCCGGCCGGCCTCAGCGGTACCCTCAATCTTGAACTCGACCTGGCAGGCGAGGCCGGTTCGGTTCATTCGGACGTCGCCTACCGCCGCGACAGCGACGAGGTCGAGGGCAGCCTGCAGATCGCTGGCATCCGGCCGGCGGTCCTGGCCCGGCTCGGCGGTCCGCTCGCCCAACTCGCCGCCATCGACATGCCGCTGGCCGGCTCGATGTGGGCCAAAGGCACTGCGGCGGGTTCGATCTCGGAAATGTCCTTCGACCTCGCCGGCGGTGCCGGCCAGCTTAACCTGCCGGCCCCGGCCGATTTCCATCACCGCGTCGCCTCGATCCACCTTCGCGGCGGGGCCTCGGACGGCCTGACCCGCGCGCAACTGGACGAGTTGTTCGTCGACCTCGAAGGGCCGACCGCGACATTGTCGGCCGTCGCGGACGGCTTGGGCGGGCGAACCACGGTCAAGGCCGACGCGGTCGTTCACAACGTCCCCTTCGACGCGCTGCCCCGATTGTGGCCGGAGCCGTTGGCGCGCAATGCCCGGGACTGGGTGGTCAAGAACATGTCGGCCGGCATCGCGCGCGAGGCGCGGGCGACCATCTCCGCCGTGTCGGCGTCCGGCCGCTTCGACGATGTGGTGGTCGACCACATCGGCGGGACGGTCGAGGGCTCGGGGGTGACCGTCGACTACCTGTCGCCCATGCCGGTGGTGAAGAACGCGGCGGCGACGGCCAATTTCGACGCCAAGGACTTCCGCATCAACATCAAGGCCGGCGAGGTCTATGGCCTCAAGGTCAAGGACGGCCTGATCATCCTGGGCGGGCTCGACCAGGAGGACCAGTTCGCCGACATCGACCTAAACATCGCGGGGCCGGCGGCCGACGCGCTCAAGCTGATCGACCACAAGCCGCTGGGCTACGCCAAGGCGCTGGGGATCGACCCGGCGGTGGTCGGCGGCGACGCCACCACCCGCCTGCGCCTCAAATTCCCCCTGCTGCACAGCCTCAAGCTGGAGGACGTCGCCATCAAGGCCCACGCCTCGCTGAAGGGGGCCACCATTCCCAAGGTCGCGATGGGCCTGGACCTCAGCAAGGGCGACCTCGAACTGGACGTGGATGCCAAGGGGCTCGACGCCAGCGGTCCGGTGGTGCTGGGCTCCATTCCCGCCGATCTGAAGTGGCGCGAGAACTTCTCCAAAGGCTCGCCCTTCCGCAGCCGCTATATCCTCAAGGCCCCCAAGGTCGACGAGGCCCAGCGGGTCGAGCTGGGATTGGACAGCGTTCCGTTCATCGCCCCCTTCATGGAGGGGGCCATGGCCGCCGACGTGGTGGCGACCCTGTTCGGCGGCGGCCGCGGCGACATCGAGGCGCGGCTCGACCTGTCGCCCGCCCGCATGCGCCTGCCGGGACTGGGATGGCGCAAGGAGGAGCGGACCACCGGCGGCGCCGAGGTGCTGGTCCGGCTCGACAAGATGAAGGTGGCGGCGGTGCCGCGCTTCTCGGTGCAGGCCGGCGACCTCCAGGCGCGGGGCTCGGTGACCTTCGCCGGAGACGGGCAGGTGCGGCGCGTGGATTTCGACCGGCTGTCGTTCGGCCGGACCGACATCAACGGCAGCCTGCAGTTCCGTCCCAACCGCGGCGGCATCGATGTCGCGTTCAAGGGCAAGAGCTTCAACGCCGAACCGGTCATCGGCAATGACGACGACGGAGCCGGTGGCGAGGCGGCGGCGGCGGCCAAGCACCGCCGCAAGTCGGATCTGCCGCCGATGTCGATCACCGGCAGCGTGGACATGCTGTGGCTCTCGGCCAAGGGGGGAGTGTCGGGCGCCGCCCTGTCGGTCAGCCGCGACGCCGACGACTGGCGCCATCTGTCGCTGCGGGGCACCGTGGGGGAGGGCAAGCCGATCATCGCCGAGATGAAGCCTGCTCCCAACAAGCGCCGCGACGTCCGGGTCGTCTCCGACGACGCCGGTGCGGTGGCCCGGGCCTTCGACGTCTACGACGATCTGGTCGGCGGCAAGCTGGAGATCACCGGCTATTACGACGACAGCAAGGAGGAGCAGCCGATCACCGGCACGCTGCACGTCAGCGACTACAACGTCGTCAACGCGCCGGCGCTGGCCCGGCTGCTGACGGTCGCCGCGCTGACCGGCGTCGTCGACCTGCTGAACGGCGAAGGCGTCAGCTTCTCGGGGCTGGATGCCCCCTTCACCCTCACCGACGGCCTGCTTCAGGTGCGGGACGCCCGCGCCTACGGACCGGCCCTGGGCATCACCGCCAAGGGCGAGATCGACCTCGACAACAGCCGGCTGGCGCTGGAGGGCACGGTGGTGCCGGCCTACGCGCTCAACAGCGTGCTCGGCAAGATCCCGTTGTTCGGCTGGCTGGTGACCGGCGGCGAGAAGGGCGGCGGCCTGGTGGCGTTCAACTTCTCCATGAAGGGACCGACGCAGGAGCCGGACGTGGTGGTCAACCCGCTGTCGGCGTTGACCCCCGGCTTCCTGCGCCATCTCTTCAACATCTTCGACGACGGCACCGAGACCGAGGCGCGCAAGCGCGCCAGGCAATAGGCCTCAGCGCCAGCCGTAGGACGGCGGCGCGTAGGCCGGCGGGCCATAGGACGGCCGATTGTAGGACGGGGCCGGGGCGCCGTAATACATGCGGTCGGCGCGATCCATGGAGGCGCCCGCCTCAGAGCCAGCGAAGGCGCCGAGCAGGGTGCCGGCCGCCGTAGCGGCCAGGCGGCCGTTGCCGCGGCCGAACTGCGCGCCCGCCAGGGCGCCCGCGGCGCCACCGAGCACCGCGCCGCCCGTCTGCTTGCTGATGCCGTACCCACCCGGGCCGTATCCGCCGCCGCCATAGCCATAGCCGCCGGGCTGGGCGCAGGCGGCGAGCGAGAGGGTGAGGGCGGCGACAGCGATCAATTTGCGCATGGTGTCCTCCTGGGACCTATGCGCAGAAGGTTACCCACTATGCGTGGCGGGATTATGGGGCGATTGGGGCAAAAAGAAGCCCGCCGGTCCTGAGCGAGCCGGCGGGCCAAGGTCGGGAGCGGATATGGGTCCGCGCTCCCAGGGGATTCGTCAGTTGGTCACCTTCCAGCTGCCGTCGGGCTGGCGGCAGGCGGTGCCGTAGGATTGCTGCTGCTGGCCGCCGACCGTGACGGTCTGCTGGTATTCGCGGCAGTACTGGCCGGGGGCCCGCTCATAGGTGCGCGTCGGCGTCACCGTGCCGTAATTGCCGCTGTCGGGATTGTTCCAGGTGATCGACTGGCCGGCCGGGGTGTTCTCGAAGGCGCGCTGGCCGGCCTGGTTGGCGTAGGCCATGTCGGCGCGGTCGAGCGACTGGCCGACCTCGGAGCCGACGAAGGCGCCGAGCAGGGTGCCGAGCGCCGTGGCGGCCAACTGCCCCGTGCCCTTGCCGAACTGGGCACCGGCGACCGCGCCGCCGACCCCGCCGAGCACGGCGCCGCCGGTCTGCTTGCTGATGCCGCCCCCACCGCCGCCATAACCGCCGCCGCCACCATACCCGCCGCCGTAACCGCCAGGCTGGGCGCAGCCCGCCAGCGAAACCACGAGGGCCGCAGCCATAACAACCTTGCGCATGTCTTCCTCCATCGAACCCACGGACCGGGGCCCGTGGCTCCTTCCCATATAGGCTCCGCCCATGGCGTAAGGAGGGTGGGAATGGGGCGAAAATGCGGAAGGGGAGCCCAAAAGAAAAAAGCCCGCCGAAGCGGCGGGCTTTCATTCATCGGCGGACGGGGCAGCCTTAGTCGGCGTGCTCCTCGCTCTCGTAATGGGTCTGCGGCGCGACGCTGCCGCGGGGACGGGCGATGGCCACCGCCTTCTCCAGGTCGGCTTCGGTGCACAGGCCGAGGGTGACCGGGTTGCGCGCCTTGATGTTGGTGGCGTTCCAGTGCGTCTTGTCCTTGACCGACAGGATGGTCGGCTTGGTGGTGCCGATCAGCTTGCAGATCTGCGCGTCCGACAGCTCCGGGTGGTGCTTGAGGATCCACGCGATGGCATCGGGGCGGTCCTGGCGCTTGGACACCGGGGTGTAGCGGGCCCCCTTGGGCTTGGCGCGCGGCTGCGGATAGTCGGTGATGTTCAGCTTGAGGCGCGCGTCGGGATCGGCCTCGCAACGCTCGACCTCCTCGCGGGACAACTGGCCGTTGGCCACGGGATCGAGGCCGACGATGCCGGACGCCACTTCGCCGTCGGCGATGGCCTGAACCTCAAGCGGATGCAGCCCGCAGAATTCGGCGATCTGCTCGAAGCTGAGCGCGGTGTTCTCGACGAGCCACACGGCAGTCGCCTTGGGCATGAGCGGCAGGGCCATAAATCCTCCTTCAGGGCTTCGACGGGTGCCATGGCGAGCCATGGGCCGGGCGCCGGCAGCGCAAACCATTCAAATTGCGCCGGTAGTTATAGGGGACGACCAACCCTTGGTCAAACCGCTAAGGCCGGCCAGTGCAAACTGGTCCCTCACAGGGTGAGGACGATCTTTCCGATATGGGTGTTGGATTCCATGAGTCCATGCGCCTCGGCCGCCTTCTCCAGGGGATAGGTGGCATGGACGACCGGACGGATGCGGCCGGCCTCGATCAGCGGCCACACCTTGTCGCGCAGGCTGGCGGCCATGCGGGCCTTGGCCTCGTCGGATTGCGGCCTGAGCGTCGAGCCGGTCAGCGTCAGGCGCTTGAGCATGACCGACATGAAGTTCAGATCGGCGGTCGAGCCCTTGAGGAAGGCGATGTTGACCAGCCGGCCGTCGGGGGCCAGGGCCTTGATGTTACGGGGAATGTAATCGCCGCCCACCATGTCGAGGATGACGTTGACGCCGCCCTTGGTCTCGGCCTTGACCACCTCGACGAAATCCTCGGCGGTGTAGTCGATGGCGCGATCGGCGCCCAGCGTCCGGCAGGCCTCGCACTTCGCCTGGCCGCCCGCGGTGGCGAAGACGGTGGCGCCCAGGCCCTTGGCCATCTGGATCGCGGTGGTGCCGATGCCCGAGGCGCCGCCGTGGACGAGGAAGCGCTCGCCCGCCTTGAGGCCGCCCCGCTCGAACACGTTGTGCCAGACGGTGAACACCGTCTCGGGCAGGGCCGCCGCCTGCACCATGTCGAGGCCCTTGGGGACCGGCAGGCAATGGCGGGCGTCGGTGGTGGCGAAGCCGGCGTAGCCGCCGCCGGGAACCAGGGCGCACACGGCGTCGCCGACCGTCCAGGAGGTCACGCCCTCGCCGAGCGCCGCGATGGTGCCGGCCACCTCGAGCCCGGGCAGGTCCGAGGCGCCGGGCGGCGCCGGGTAGGCGCCCTGGCGCTGCAGGACGTCGGGCCGGTTGATGCCGGCGGCGGCCACCCGGATCAGCACTTCGCCCTTGCCCGGTCGCGGCGTCGGTCGCGTCGCCGGCTTGAGGACGTCGGCCGGTCCCGGCTGGGTGATCTCGATGCAGGTCATCGTGTCCGGAACCATGCTTTTCCCTCTTCACCTGTCCGCTGGGGCGCCAATCTGGTACGTTCGAAGCGGTATGGCAAGTGCGGAGGACGGGCCATGGATTGGGATGAACTCGACCCCAAGAAGAAGCCTGCGACGGTGAAGAACCTCGAGGTGATGGGGGTTGCGGACCTCAGCGAGTATATCGCCGCGCTGGAGGGCGAGATCGCCAGGGCCCGCGCGATGATTGCCTCGAAGCAGTCGGTCAAGGCCGGCGCCGAGGCGCTGTTCAAGAAGTAGGAGCATCTGATGTTGAAGGGAAAAGTGGCGATCGTCACCGGCTCCACCAGCGGCATCGGCCTGGGGATCGCCCGGTGCCTGGCCGCCGAGGGCTGCGACGTCGTCATCAACGGCTTCGGCGATGCCGGCGAGATCGAGGATCTGCGCGCCGGCCTGGAGAGCGAGTTCAAGGTCCGCGCCGTCTACAGCGGCGCCGATCTGTCGCGGCCGGATGCCTGCACCGCGCTGGTCACCGGCGCCGAGGAGGCGTTGGGGCGGGTGGACATCCTGGTCAACAATGCCGGCATCCAGCACGTGGCGCCGGTGGACGAGTTCCCGCCCGAGCGCTGGGACGCGGTGATCGCCATCAACCTGTCCTCGGCCTTCCATACCACCCGGGCGGCCCTGCCGGGGATGAAGGTGCGCGGCTGGGGCCGCATCATCAACATCGCCTCGGCGCACGGGCTGGTCGCCTCGGCGAACAAGTCGGCCTACGTGGCCGCCAAGCACGGCCTCATCGGCCTGACCAAGGTGGTCGCCCTCGAGACCGCCGAAATCCCGGTGACCTGCAACGCCATCTGCCCCGGCTGGGTGCTGACGCCCCTGGTGCAGAAGCAGATCGAGGCCCGCGCCACCGCGCTGGGCATCAGCGTCGAGGATGCGGGGCGCGACCTGCTGAGCGAGAAGCAGCCGTCCAAAGCCTTCACCACCCCCGAGCAGCTCGGCGCCCTGGCGGTGTTCCTCTGCTCGGAGGCGGCGGCCAACCTGACCGGCGCTTCGCTGCCGGTCGACGGCGGGTGGACGGCGCTATGAGTGGCCGGCCCGAGGCGATGCGGCGGCAGGACTTCCGGTTCGCCGTCACCATCCAGACGCGGTGGTCCGACAACGACATGTTCGGCCACCTCAACAACGTCGAGTATTACCGGTTCTTCGAACTGGCGGTGGCCGAGTTCCTGGTCGGGCCGTGCGGGCTCGACCTGTTCAACGCCCCCGTGATGACCTTCGCCGCCGAAAGCCTGTGCCGGTTCCGCCGGCCGCTGTCCTGGCCCGAGAAGGTCACCGCCGGCTTGGCGATCGAGCATGTCGGCAACACCAGCGTGCGCTATGCCATCGCGCTGTTCCGGGACGGCGAGGAGGAAGCCGCGGCGGACGGCCATTGGGTCCATGTCTTCGTCGACCGCGCCACCCAGCAGCCGGTGCCGATCCCGGCCGGGGTCCGCGCCGTTTTCGAGGCGCACCGCCTGCCGGGAGCGCGCGCGTAAGGGGAGGGCCTTATCGCCGCTCGGGAGGGTTGCGGCCGCCCTGCCTGCGCCTTTCCGGCGAGGCCATTTCTCATTGGGAGAGGGCCGGGTCCCTTGGTCCGAGGCCGTTCGGTCGGTTGAAGGAGGGACCCGCCACCGCCACCTCAGTGACGAAACAATGGCCTGAACCGGGTATCGTGGCGTAAACTGGCAGTGTACCCGATGCTCGGAGGGCCTAGCTGAGGTTGTGAACCGCAATGCAGTCCCCTCCGTTCATCCGCAGGACCTATGACGAGACCGTCAATCTGATGGTCGAGGCGCGCAACTACATGGCCTACGTGGAGCGCGGCGAGCGCGAGCGGGTCGAGTTGACCACTGGGCTCAGGATGTCGTGCGAGGCCATGCGCATCACCTCGCGCCTGACGCAGGTGATGGCTTGGCTGATGATGCAGCGGGCGGTCGAAGAGGGGGAGATCCCCCCGGAACAGGCACTGGCCGAGGAAAACCGCCTATCGGGCAGCGACGTCTGCACCGACGTCACTTTCGCCGAGGATGAGGCGCTGCCCAACGGCCTGCGCAGCCTGCTGGACCGCAGCCTGCGCCTCTACATGCGGGTGGCCCGCATCGAAGAGCAGATGTTGCGCCACCGGCTGCACTGAGCCGGGCGCTTACCGCCACACCACCTCGAACAGGGCGATGGGATCCTTGAACCCCTTGAGCACCTTCTCGCCCATGGCGCGGAAGTTGCCGCCCTTGCCGAACGACAGGTCCTTGACCACGCCGGTGCACAGGATCTGATCGGAATTGGTCGCCGCGCAGACGCGGGCGGCGAGCTGGACGGTGGTGCCGAACAGGTCGTCCTCCTCCTCGATCGGCTCGCCGGCGTTGAGGCCGATGCGAAGGTGCAGTTCGAGGTCGGGGGTGCGCTCGTTGTTGGCGATCACCTGGCGCTGAATGCTGACCGTCGCCTCCACCGCGCTGGCGGCCGAGGCGAAGGAGGCCATGATGCCGTCGCCGGTGTGCTTGATCTCCTTGCCGCCGAACTGGGCCAGGGCCCCGCGCACGATCGAATTGTGACGGCGCACGATCTCCTGGGCGGCGGCGTCGCCGCGCTCCTGGGTGAGGTCGGTCGAGCCGACCATGTCGGTGAACATCACCGTGACGATGGACGCTTTCTTTTCCGCCGGCTTGTTCCAGTCCTTCATCACCGTCTTGATCTTGCCGTGGGCACCGGCCTCGTCGCCGCCCAGGAAGTCGGTCATGGCGTCGCGCCCGGCCTGGACCACGCCGAGGTAGCGCGGTTCCAGCATGTATTCCTCGATGCGCTCATAGAACTTGCGGCCAAGGTCGGCCTTGGTGCCGATGGTTTCCAGCGCGCCGGTCAGCAGCTTGACCTTGCCGCCCTGGGCGATGCGCTTGAACTCGCACAGGGTCTCGACGCCGCCGGCCAGATAGAGGTGAAGGGCGAACTTGTTGTAGGAATCGAGGACCGGTACCGCCGCCTTCACCGCGGCGACCGCACCGGACAGGAAGCGCGCCACCATCGGCTGATGGGCGTCGGCCGCCGACAGCGAGCCGGAGCCTTGATCCTCCTCGGCCACGGCCACAGTCGGCTCGGCGGCAGCCGGCTTCGCGTCCTCGGGGTCCGGGGTGATCTCCGGCAAGGCCTCGTCGGGACCCGGCGCGATCTCGGGAAGGTCGGGTTCCTCGGCCTGGGGCTCGGGCTCGGCCGCCTCGGGGGCGGGCTCGGGGACGGGCGGAAGCTGCTCCTCGTCCTGGAACCCCAGGCGCTGCTGCTCCGCCATGGCCTTGTCGGCCAGCTTGTCCAGCGAGCGCTGCAGGGCCTGGTTGGCCTGCAACGGCGTCATGGCGGCGCGCGGATTGCGGTGGAAGGTGGGGATCTCGGTCTGGCGCGGCAGGAAGCGCAGCGCCAGCGGCACCGCCACCATCAGGAAGGTCAGCACGAAGACCGCGAACAGCACCTGCCCGTAGTTTTCGGGGGTGACATCCAGGTGGAAACCCCAATCCCACAACAGCAGGATGGCGCCGGGGGTGATCTTGATGGCCAGGAGGGCGGTGGCCAGCGCCACGCCGGTGATCATCAGCAGGCGGCCCAGCAGCTGGTGGGCCTTGGCGGCCTTCTTGGGCCGCACCTCTTCGACGGGTTCTTCCGGCTCGGGCCTGGCCTTGGCCGGCTTGGCCTTGGCCTTGCCCGGCGCGGCGGCGGGCTTGCGGGCGGCGGGACGGGCGGTGGCGACGGGCGGGGCGCGCGACGGGGCCGGGCGCGACGACGCACCGCTCTTGGTCCCGCTGATGTAGACCTCGGCCTCTTCGAACTTATTGTCGTCGGTATAATAGGTTTCGCGCACGACCTTGACGCGAATGTTCAGGGTCTGCTCGAGTTCCTTGGCTTCATTGATCGCCGTCTCGCGCTCCTGGCGCGGGAAGCGCGCATGCAGCATCCATCCACGCGATTGCTCGAGGACGTAGACCTCGTAATTGACGATGATCATCGCGTTGGCCCGCTGCCCCGGTTCCTCGGCCGGTCCCCTCGAAAAGTGTGCTAATCCCTTCAGGAGAGGAAGTCTAGAACAAAAGACCAAAAGCCGCCCGAGGGGGCGGCTTTCCTGGGGATGCAAAAAGCGGCGGCTCAGAGAGCCGCCGCTTGTCGCAATATCACTTCTTGATGCCGAAGCTAGCGAAGCGCTTGTTGAACTTCGCGATCTGGCCTCCGGTGTCGACCATGCGCTGGACGCCGGTCCAGGCCGGATGCGACTTCGGATCGATGTCGAGGCGCAGAGTGTCGCCCGCCTTGCCCATGGTCGAGCGGGTCTTGAACTCGCTGCCGTCCGTCATCACCACGTTGATCTCGTGGTAATCCGGATGAATGTCGTTCTTCATGGCCGTACCTGCTCCGAAAATCGAAGGCGCCTCTATATCGAAAAGCCGGACCGGGTGCAAGCCTTGGAAGTGAATTATTTTCACATCCGCGATACGGACGGTGGCGGCGTCATCTCGAGCGTCGTGCGCACGGCCGACAGTAGGTCGTCGCGGCGGAACGGCTTGGGCAGGGTGTTGAGGGCGCGCACGTGATAGGGAATGCCCAATCCGTTGGGAAGGGCGAGCATGCGGGTGCCGACGAAGGCCTGGACCGCCGGTTCCACGTCATCGGTGTCGGCGATCACCAGGTCGGCGGGATGGCTGGAGTGCAGGCGGGCGCCCAAAGCCCCGTCCTCGGCGAGTTCGACCTCGTATCCGGCGCCTTCGAGGATATTGCGCATCGTGTGGCGCGCTTTGTTCTCGGATTCGATGACCAGGATACGGGTCATTGGTGTCTCCTCCCATGGGGGGGCTGCCGTCTGGGGCTGCCTTTCTTTCCACCACTATCAGCGCGTTCCCCAGCCTGGGCAAACCAAACTTTGGCAGCTCCCACCAACGGTGGAGAGGGTCGCGACGGAAGGGATAGCCGTCTTGGCGGGGCCGGGCTCTCGGGTTAGGATCGCGCCGACTGCAGGAGGATACCCATGAGCCTTGACGAGAACCGCTTCGCCGCCCTGGCCGACCAGATGCTGGAAAGCATCGCCGACGCCATCGACGAGAAGCTGGGCGACGAGATCGACGTCGAGCTGCAGCACGGCATCCTGACCCTGACCCTGGAGGGCGGCGGCCAGTACGTCATCAACAAGCACGCGCCCAACCGCGAGATCTGGCTGTCGTCGCCGGTCAGCGGCGCCGCCCATTTCGCCTTTGCCGACGATGGCTGGGTCTCCACCCGCGAGCCCCGTCACCGGCTGGACGCCGTGCTGAAGGCGGAGATGAAGGCCAAATTCGGGGCGGACCTGGAGTTCTAGGGACGGGTTTTCCAGTCCCAACACGGATCCGTCGTCGCGCGCCGTCACCCCGGTGAGCCGGGGGCCATGGGGCCGTCTGAAAACCTACTCCGCCTTCACCAGCACGTGGCGCTTCTTGCCGGCGGTCAGCTTGATGACGCCGTCCTTGATCTCGGCCGCGCCGATGGCGGTCGCCGGGTCCTTGACCGGGGCGTCGTTGACCTTGGCGCCGCCCTGCTGGATCAGCCGGCGGGCCTCGCCGTTGGAGGCGGCCAGGCCGGCCTTGACGAACAGGGCGAAGGCGGGGATGCCGGCGGCCAACTCGGCGGCGGGCAGGGCGACGGTCGGCAGGGTGTCGGCCAGCGCGCCCTCCTCGAACGTCTTGCGCGCCGTCTCGGCCGCTTCCAGGGCCGCAGCCTCGCCGCGCGCCAGACGGGTGACTTCGTTGGCCAGGATCTTCTTGGCCTCGTTGATCTCGGCGCCTTCCAGCTTCTCCAGGCGGGCGATTTCGTCGAGCGGCAATTCGGTGAACAGCTTGAGGAAGCGGCCGACGTCGGCATCCTCGGTGTTGCGCCAGTACTGCCAGAACTCCCAGTTGGACAGCTTGTCCTCGTTCAGCCAGATGGCGCCGTTGGCGCTCTTGCCCATCTTGGCCCCCGACGAGGTGGTCAGCAGCGGGCTGGTCAGGCCGAACAGCTCGGCCTGGTGCACGCGGCGGCCGAGCTCGACGCCGTTGACGATGTTGCCCCACTGGTCGGAGCCGCCCATCTGCAGGATCACCTTCTGGCGCGCCCACAGCTCGGCGAAGTCGTATCCCTGCAGGATCATGTAGTTGAATTCGAGGAAGGTGAGCGGCTGTTCGCGGTCGAGGCGCAGCTTGACCGAATCGAAGGTCAGCATGCGGTTGACGGTGAAGTGGCGGCCGTAATCGCGCAGGAAGTCGATGTAGTTGAGGGTGTTCAGCCAGTCGGCGTTGTTGACCATGCTGGCGGCGGTCGGGCCGGCGCCGAACTCCAGGTAGCGGTCGAACACCTTCTTGATGCCGTCCATGTTGCGGGCGATGTCCTCGTCGGACAGCAGGCGCCGCGCCTCGTCCTTGCCCGAGGGGTCGCCGATGCGGCTGGTGCCGCCGCCCATCAGCACGAGCGGGCGGTTGCCGGTCTTCTGCCACCAGCGCAGCAGCATGATCGGCAGCAGCGAGCCGACATGCAGGGAATCGGCGGTGCAGTCAAAGCCGATATAGCAGGTGGCCGGGCCCTCGGTCAGGCGCTTGTCCAGGCCTTCCAGGTCGGTGCACTGGTGCAGGTAGCCGCGCTCGGTGACGACGCGCAGGAAATCGGATTTGACGGTGCTCATGGCGGGGGCGTTCGGTTGCTTGCGGAAAGGCCGTCCGTTTAGCACAATCCCGCCTTCGTCACAATTGCCGGGCCCCATTGCGATGAGACCGACGCCATGACCATGCTCGCCCTCGGGCTGATGAGCGGCACTTCGCTGGACGGGGTCGACGCCGCGTTGGCCGTCACCGACGGCATCGCCGTCGAGCGCCTGGGCCCGGCGCTGACCGTGCCCTACGCGCCGGAGCTGAGGGAACGCCTGCGCGGCGTGTTGGGCGGCGTCGGCCCGGTGGCCGCGGTCGAGCGCGACATCACCCTGTTCCATGCCGAGGCGGTGCGGAAGCTGCTCGCCGAGAACGGGTTGTCGGCGGCCGAGATCGACGTGGTGGGCTTCCACGGCCACACCATCCTGCACCGTCCGGCCGAGCGGCGGACCTGGCAGATCGGCAACGGTCAGTTGCTGGCCGACACCCTGGGGATCCCGGTGGTCAACGACTTCCGCACCGCCGACGTGCTGGCAGGCGGGCAGGGGGCGCCGCTGGTGCCGGTGTTCCACCGCGCCCTGGCCGCCGGCCTGCCGCGCCCGGTGGCGGTGCTCAATCTCGGCGGTGTCGGCAATGTCACCTGGATCGGCGAGGACGACCACATCCTGGCCTTCGACACCGGCCCCGGCAACGCGCTGATCGACGACTGGGCCCATGCCCATACCGGCCGCCCGGTGGACGAGGGCGGCCGCCTGGCCCGGGCCGGCACCGTCGATGCGCGGGCGGTGGCCGGCTTCGGCCAGCATGAATTCTTCGACCGCGCCCCGCCGAAATCGCTGGATCGCGACGAGTTCCGCGCCCACGCCAAACGCCTGGTGGAGGGCAAGGGGGCCGAGGATGGCGCCGCCACGCTCACCGCCTTCACGGCGCGCGCCGTCGGCCTCGCCTGTCCGCACTTGCCCAAGCGGCCGGTGCGCTGGCTGGTGTGCGGCGGCGGCCGCCACAACCCCATGGTCATGGAGGCTCTGCGGGCCGAGTTGGACGCGCCGGTCGATCCGGTGGAGGCGGTGGGCTGGGACGGCGACGCGCTGGAGGCGCAGGCCTTCGCCTATCTGGCGGTGCGGTCGCTGCGCGGCCTGCCGCTCACCTTCCCGGAGACCACCGGCGGGCCGAAACCGTGCGGCGGCGGCCGTCTCCACACCCCGCGTTCGTAAGGAGCCTCAGCATGCGTTCGATCGTTCTCGCCGCCCTCGCCGTGCTGGCGGCCGCCCCCGCCGTTGCCCCCGCCTTGGCCGACGAGGTCAGTGCCGTCCAGGCCGTGCGCAAGCAGTCGCGGGTGGTGGACACCATGCTCGACAACGGCGGCAACCTCTACGTGGCGGTCAAGCCCACCGCCGGCGCCTGGGACCAGTTCGGCGCCTACCTGTGCAACGTGGTGCGGCCGCACCACGCGCGGATCTTCCGCATCCGGGTGATCGACCTCACCTCGATGGGCGCGGGCAAGCCGCCGGCGGCGTGGCGCAAGCTGGCGGAAGCAAATTGCGGGAGGTGAGGCTCAGGATGACGGCGAACCGTCATCCTGAGGTTCGGGCGGGCCGGCCTAGGACAGCGCCGCCGCCATGGCGGGCTCGGCTAGCGCCGGGCGCGCTTCGGACAGGTTTTCGTCCAGATAGCCGTCAACCACCTCGGTCATGGCTTCGAGATGGGTGCCGAAGAAGTGGTTGGCGCCGTCGACCGTGCGGTACTTGACGCGGATGTTACGCTGGGCCGCCAGCTTGTTGGCTAGCTTGGCCACCGACAGCTCGGGCACCAGCTCGTCGGCCGAACCGTGGACGATCAAGCCCGAGGACGGGCAGGGCGCCAGGAACGAGAAATCATAGATGTTGGCGGGCGGTGCCACTGAGACGAAGCCGTCGATCTCGGGCCGGCGCATCAACAGCTGCATACCGACCCAGGCGCCGAAGGAGAAGCCGCCGACCCAGCACAGCTGGGCGTTGGGATTGTAGGTCTGCATCCAATCGAGCGCGGCGGCGGCGTCGGACAATTCGCCCTGGCCGTTGTCGAACTTGCCCTGGCTTCGCCCGACGCCGCGGAAGTTGAAGCGCAGCGTCGAGAACCCCTTGCGCACGAACGAATGGTACAAGGCGTAGACCACCTTGTTGTTCATGGTGCCGCCATGCTGGGGATGGGGGTGCAGCAGAAGCGCGATAGGCGCATTCGGAGACTTGCCATGATGATAGCGGCCCTCGAGCCGGCCATCTGGTCCGTTGAAAATCACTTCAGGCATTGGTCCACCACAGTCTCATTGGGCCGACGCGCGCTCATACCTGACACGCGCTGTCGGGGAATAAATGGCGACAAACTAGGATTGAGCCGGTCAAACTTGACTGGCTTTGTCGGGCATCCTATATTCACCTTCGATGCGGTTGCCCCCCGTTGGGCATGCCCCCATACCAAAAGGGCGCCGTAACCATCAAATAGATTAGCATATTGCCAGCTATGATTTTCAAGACTCTTCAGGAAGATATCGCATCCATCCGCAGTCGGGACCCAGCCGCCCACTCCGGGCTGGAGGTCCTGCTGTGCTATCCGGGATTGCATGCCCTGATGGTCTATCGCCTCGCCCATTGGTGCTGGATCCATGGCTTCCGGGTGCTGGGGCGCTTCATTTCGCATATCGCCAAGGTCTTCACCGGGATCGAGATCCATCCCGGCGCGACGGTGGGCCGGCGCCTGTTCATCGACCACGGCACCGGCGTGGTGATCGGCGAGACCGCGGTGATCGGCGACGACGTCACCCTCTATCACGGCGTCACCCTGGGCGGCACCTCGCTGCACAAGGGCAAGCGCCACCCGACGCTGGAGGACGGCGTCATCATCGGTTCCGGCGCGCAGGTGCTGGGGCCGATCACCGTGGGCAAGGGGGCGCGCGTGGGCGCCAACGCGGTGGTGCTGACCGACGTGCCGCCGGGGGTGACCATGGTCGGCATCCCGGCACGGATGGTCATGCGCCGCGCCAAGCCGTCGGAGCCGGAGTTCTGCGCCTACGGCATGCCGGGCGACGAGCTGCCCGACCCGGTGGCGCGGGCGATCGACAGCCTGCGCGGCCAGGTGGCGACGCTGCTGGAGCGCGTCGCCGAACTGGAGGCCGAGCGCGACGGCCCCGGCAAGGATGGTTCGGGCAAGGATGGTTCGGGCAAGGATGGTTCGGGCAAGGTGGATGGACTGGCCCGGCTGCCCAGGGTGGTGGCGGGCAAGGATGATCAGGTGGATGGGCCGCAGGCCGCCACCCCGCAGTGAGAAGTGATCAGTGAGACAAGGGCGGCACGCCGCAGTGATGTACGGGAGTATTTGACGTGAAGCTCAGCACCAAGGGTCGGTACGCGGTCATGGCGATGGTCGACCTGGCCAGCCATTCCAACGGCAGTCCGGTCGCGCTTGCCGACATCGCCGAGCGGCAGGAGATTTCGCTCTCCTACCTCGAGCAGCTGTTCGGCAAGCTCAGGAAGGGCGGCCTGGTGAAGAGCGTGCGCGGCCCGGGCGGCGGCTACCTGCTGTCGCGCCAGGCGCAGCAGATGCGCATCTCCGACATCATCCTGGCGGTGGACGAGCCGATCCAGACCACGCGCTGCTCGCCCGGTTCGCCGGCCGGCTGCCACAACAACAAGGGCCGGTGCCTGACCCACGATTTGTGGGAGGAGCTCGGCAACCAGATCTACCTTTATCTCAGCTCGGTCTCGCTGGCCGACGTGTGCGAACGCCGGATCCTCGGCAGTTCGGGAATGTTCCACGGCGGCACGGTGGCGGCCCAGTAGAACGCGGTCCACGATCGGTTTGTGCGGAGGTTTTTTCGTCGTGACGGGGTCGGCCTACCTCGATTACAACGCCGGCGCGCCGGCGCGGCCCGAGGTGGTCGCCGCCATGGCCGAGGCCCTGGCGCGCGGCGGCAATCCCTCGTCGGTCCATGCCGCCGGCCGCGCGGCCCGGCGTTGCATGGAAGAGGCGCGGGCGCAGGTGGCGGCGCTGGTCGGCGCCCCGGCCTCTGGGGTGGTGTTCACCTCCGGCGGCACCGAGGCCAACCTGCTGGCGCTTCGCGGCACGGGACGCTCCCGCGTCCTGGTCTCGGCGGTCGAGCATCCGTCGGTGCGCGAAGCGGTCACCGCGGCGGAAACGATCCCGGTCGACGGCAACGGCGTGGTCGATCTCGCCGCCCTCGAGGCGATGTTGGCGGCGGACGCGCGGCCGGCGCTGGTCTCTCTGATGCTCGCCAACAACGAGACCGGGGTGATCCAGCCGGTGGCGCAAGCCGCCCGGGTCGCCCGGCGCTTCGGCGCGCTGGTTCATTGCGACGCCGCCCAGGCGGCGGGACGGCTGCCGGTGTCGCTCGCCGAGCTGGGAATCGACCTGCTGACGCTGTCGGCGCACAAGCTCGGCGGTCCGGCCGGGAACGGCGCGCTGGTGATGGCGGACCCGGACCTGCCGCTGGCGGCGGTCCAGCCCGGCGGGGGCCAGGAGCGGCGGCGGCGGGGCGGGACGGAGAATCTCGCGGGCATCGTCGGATTCGGCGTGGCGGCGAAATTGGTGGCGGATGACGCTGGCTCATCCATATTAGAGTGGACTAATTTTAGGGATGCCCTGGAGGCCGAGGCGTTGCGCCGGGTCCCCGGCGCCCAGGTGGTCGGTGCCGCCGCCCGCCGTCTCGGCAACACGTCGTGCCTGGCCTTGCCGGGGGTGGCGGCCGAGGTCCAGGTGATGGCGCTCGACCTGGGCGGCGTGATGGTCAGCGCCGGCGCCGCCTGCTCGTCGGGCAAGGTGGCGCAAAGCCACGTGCTGGCGGCCATGGGCCTGCCGGCCGAGGTGGCGGGATGCGCGGTGCGGGTCAGCCTGGGGTGGGGCAGCCGCGCCGAGGACGTTGCGAAGTTCCTGGACGCGTGGGCCGATCTGGCCCGCCGGAAGGGGTTTGAGGTGAGAATGGCGGCCGAGGCCGCGTGAGCAAAGGGAAGACAGGATGACTGCCCTCAACGGCAAGAACAGCGTCAAGCGCCCCATCTACCTGGATTACCAGGCGACGACCCCGACCGATCCGCGGGTGGTCGAGAAGATGCTGCCGTACTTCACCGAGAAATTCGGCAACCCGCACTCCCGCAACCACCTGTACGGCTGGGAGACGGAAGAGGCGGTGGAAGTGGCGCGCGAGCAGGTGGCCGCCATCATCGGCGCCGACGCCAAGGAGGTGATCTTCACCTCGGGCGCCACCGAGTCCAACAACCTGGCGCTGAAGGGAGTGGCCCACTTCTACAAGGACAAGCGGGACCACATCGTCACCGTGGTCACCGAGCACAAATGCGTGCTCGACACCTGCCGCCACCTCGAACAGGAAGGCTTCCGCGTCACCTATCTGCCGGTCAAGGCCGACGGCCTGATCGACCTGGGCGAACTGGAAGCCGCCATCACCGACAAGACCGCCATCGTGTCGATCATGGGCGCCAACAACGAGATCGGCGTGGTCCAGCCGCTGGCCGAGATCGGCAAGCTGTGCCGCAAGAAGGGCGCCTTCTTCCACACCGACTGCGCGCAGGCGGTGGGCAAGATCCCGCTCGACGTCAACGCCATGAACATCGACCTGATGAGCATCTCCGGGCACAAGATCTACGGGCCCAAGGGCATCGGCGCCCTTTACGTGCGCCGCCGCCCGCGCGTGCGCCTGGTGCCGCTGATCAACGGCGGCGGCCAGGAGCGCGGCATGCGCTCGGGCACCCTGCCGACCCCGCTGTGCGTCGGCCTGGGCGAGGCCTGCGCCATCGCCGGCAAGGAGATGGCGGCCGAGGCCGAGCGGCTGCGCGGCCTGCGTGACCGGCTGCTCGACGGCCTCAAGGCCCGCCTGCCCGAGATCTACGTCAACGGCGACATGGAGCACCGCATCCCCGGCAACATCAACATCTCCTTCGCCTTCGTCGAGGGCGAGGGCCTGATGATGGGGGTGAAGGACCTGGCGGTGTCGTCGGGTTCGGCCTGCACCTCGGCCTCGCTGGAACCCTCCTACGTGCTGCGGGCGCTGGGCCTCGACGCCGAGATGGCCCATACCAGCCTGCGCTTCGGCCTGGGGCGGTTCACCACCGAGGCGGACATCGACTACGCCATCAACCACGTGACCGAGGCGGTGGAGCATTTGCGCGCCATGAGCCCGCTGTGGGAAATGCACCAGGATGGGATCGACATCAAATCGATCCAGTGGGCCGAGCACTGAGCGGCCGCATCACCAGATTCTATTTCAGGTCCGGCGTCGGCGCCGGGAAGGGTTGGAGGAACACATGGCTTACAGCGACAAGGTCGTCGAGCACTACGAGAACCCCCGCAATGTCGGGACGTTCGGCAAGGAAGAGAAGGGCGTCGGCACCGGCCTGGTCGGGGCGCCCGCCTGCGGCGACGTCATGAAGCTGCAGATCAAGGTGAGCCCCGAGGGCATCATCGAGGACGCCAAGTTCAAGACCTTCGGCTGCGGCTCGGCGATCGCGTCGTCGTCGCTGGTGACCGAGTGGGTCAAGGGCAAGACCCTCGACGAGGCCGCGGCCATCAAGAACACCGACATCGCCCAGGAACTGGCGCTGCCGCCGGTCAAGATCCACTGTTCGGTCCTGGCCGAGGATGCTATCAAGGCCGCCATCGCCGATTACAAGAAGAAGTCGGAAGACTAAGAGAGGGTCCGAGATGGAACGCAAGGCGCCCCTGATGATCACCGACGCCGCCGCCGAGCGCGTCAAGGCTCTCCTGGCCAGCCGCGGCAAGCCCGCGGCCGGCGTGCGCATCGGCGTGCGCGCCAAGGGCTGTTCGGGACTGTCCTACACCCTTGAGTTCGCCGACGAGAAGACTCCCTTCGACGAAGTGGTCGAGGACAAGGGCGTCACCGTGCTGATCGACCCCAAGGCGACCATGTTCATCCTGGGCACCGAGATGGACTACGTCGAGGAGAAGATGCAGTCGGGCTTCGTGTTCCGGAACCCGAATGAGAAGGGCCGCTGCGGTTGCGGCGAATCCTTCCACGTCTGATGCCGTTGCTGTTGATCCGATGCCAACACTCTTGATCCCATGAACGCGTCCGCGATCCAGACCGTGTTGCCGTGCTGGTCCTGCAAGGGGCCGGTGGCGGCGCGCGCGCTGTTCTGTTCGGTGTGCGGCGCGGTGCAGGGGCCGGGCGCGATCGATCATTTCACCCGCCTCGGCCTCAAGCCGACCTTTGACGTCGACCTCGACCAGCTGCAGAGCCAGTATTTCGGCTTCCAGCGGCGGCTGCACCCCGACCGCTTCGCGGCGAAATCGCCGAAGGAGCGCGCGTTGTCGCAGCAGCAGGCCACCGCGCTCAACGAGGCCTACGAAACGCTGAAGGATCCGCTCAAGCGCGCCGCCTACCTTCTCGGCCAGCTCGGCCGCGAGGTCGACCTCACCGCCTGCGGCACCATTTCCGATCCGGAACTCCTGATGGAGCAGATGGAAAAGCGCGAGGCCATCGCCGAAGCGGACACCCTGGGCGAGATCACCAGGCTGTCGGCCCAGGCCGACGCCGACGTGCTCGCCGATGTCTGCCACGTCTCCGCCGCCTTCAATTCCGGCGATCTGGACGAGGCGTCGCGTCTGACCATCCGCCTGAAATACTTGACCAAACTCGCCGAGGAGGCCCGCGCCAAGAAGGCGCGCGTGGCGCGGGCGGGAAAATAGGCCGTCTTCGACCTGAACGAATTCCCCGGCGGTGCCCGGCGTTGCGGGGGAAGTGAAAGGGGTACCCATGTCCGACCTGATCCTGCTGCAGATTCACGAGCCGGGGGAAACGCCGGCCCCGCATGAGTCCGAGCGCGGGCTTGCCGTAGGGATCGACCTGGGAACCACCAATTCGGTGGTGGCCGTGGCCCGCGACACCAAGGCCGAGGTGCTGCGTGGTGCCGACGGCCACGCCCTGATCCCGTCGGTGGTGCATTACGGCGAGGACGGCTCGGTCACGGTCGGGAGCAAGGCGCGCGAGCTGATCCTGGAAAGCCCCGACCAGGTGGTGAGCTCGATCAAGCGGCTGATGGGCCGCGGCCTCGAGGACGTCAAAACGGTGGCGGGCACGCTGCCCTACCAGGTCGAGGTCGCCCCCGAGGGCGGCATGGTCCGCCTGAACGTCGCCGGCAAGGTGATGACCCCGGTCGAGATCTCGGCCGACATCCTGCGCGCCGTGAAGGCCCGCGCCGAAGAGGCGCAGGGCAAGCCGGTCGACCGCGCCGTGGTCACGGTTCCCGCCTATTTCGACGATGCCGCGCGCACCGCCACCAAGGACGCCGCCCGCCTGGCCGGGCTGGAGGTGCTGCGCCTGGTCAACGAGCCGACGGCGGCGGCGCTGGCCTATGGCCTCGACAACGCGGCCGAGGGCCTTTACGCGGTCTACGACCTGGGCGGCGGCACCTTCGACATCTCGATCCTGCGCATGGAAAAGGGCGTGTTCCAGGTCAAGGCCACCGGCGGCGACGCCGCCCTGGGCGGCGACGACGTCGACCATGCCATCGCCGAGCATTTCCTGGGCGAGCGCACCGCCGGCCTGGGCGAGGCCACCATCACGGCCGGCGAGGCCAAGCAGGCGCTGATGACCGCCCGCCTTGCCAAGGAATGCCTGACCGACCGCATGGGCGGCGAATGGCTGATGGAGGTGGACGGCAAGCCCTCGCGCCACTTCCTCGACCGCGAGACCCTGGAGCGGCTGGCCTCGCCCTTCGTCGAGCGCACTGTCGAGATCTGCCGCTCGGTGTGCGACGACGCCGGCATCGACGTCTCCGAGATCCACGGCGTGGTGCTGGTGGGCGGCTCGACCCGCATGCCGCTGGTGCGCCGCCGCGTCGCCGAATTCTTCGGCACCCAGCCGCTGGCCGACATCAATCCCGACGAGGTGGTCGCGGTCGGCGCCGCCCTGCAGGCCGAGGCCCTGACGGTGGGGTCCGACACGCTGCTGCTCGACGTCACGCCGCTGTCGCTCGGTATCGAGACCATGGGCGGCATCGTCGAGAAGGTCATCCCGCGCAACACCCCGATCCCGGTGGCCATGGCGCAGGAATTCACCACCTACCAGGACGGCCAGTCGGCCATGTCCATCCACGTCGTCCAGGGCGAGCGCGAGATGGTCGACCAGTGCCGGTCGCTGGCGCGCTTCGTCCTCAAGGGCATCCCGCCGATGACCGCGGGCGCCGCCCGCATCCGCGTCACCTTCCAGGTGGACGCCGACGGCCTGCTGACCGTCTCGGCCGAGGAGACCACCACCGGGGTGGAACAGCACGTGGCGGTCAAGCCGTCCTACGGCCTCAGCGAAGACGAGATGGCCAACATGCTGCGCGACGCCCTGGAGCACGGCCGCGAGGACATGGCCCAGCGCCTGCTGGCCGAGTCGGTCGTCGAGGCGCGGCGTTCCGTGCTTGCCGTCCAGTCTGCGCTGAAAGTCGACGCGGACCTCTTGTCGGATGCCGAGCGACAGGCTATCGATGCGGCAATCGGCGACGTCGACCAGGCGAGCCGCGGGACCGACCGCGATGCGGTGAACGCCGCGGTCGAGCGTCTGGAGGCCGCCACCAAGTCCTTCGCCGAACGGCGGATGGACCGCGGTATCCGGCAGGCGCTGGCCGGTGTGAGCGTCGATCGTCTCGACGACGCTCTCGGGGGCGACGAAGAATAGTCGGTTGTTTTGGTGAAGACGCCCTGGGCGCGGCGGGAAGGGAAAAGCCGCGCACGGGGACCAAAGGGATAAGGAAGGCTGCTCAATGCCCAAGATGACGTTCATTGCACCGGACGGGACCCGCAAGGAAGTCGAGGCTCCCGAGGGGCTCTCGGTGCTTGAAATCGCCCATCGCAACAAGATCGAGCTGGAAGGCGCCTGCGAAGGCTCGCTGGCCTGCTCCACCTGCCATGTGGTTGTCGCCGACGAATGGTTCGACAAGCTGTCGGCCGCCTCCGAGGACGAGGAGGACATGCTCGACCTCGCCTTCGGCCTGACCGGCACCTCGCGCCTGGGCTGCCAGATCATCATGAAGAAGGACCTCGACGGTCTGGTGGTCAGCCTGCCGGCCGCCACCCGCAACATGATGGTCGACAAGAAGTAGCTTCAGCCGCAGGAGATCCTTCGGTCGCGACGCTCCCTCAGGATGACGGGTTGACTGTCATCCTGAGCACAGCGAAGGATCTGGGGGAGTTCGGAGCGAAGATCATGAAATGGACCGATGTTCTCGACATCGCCATCGCGCTCGAAGAGGCGCATCCCGACGCCGACAACGTCAACCTTCGCTTCACCGACCTGCACCGCTGGGTCTGCGAACTGCCCGATTTTTCCGATGATCCGGCCAAGTCCAACGAGAAGATCCTGGAGGCCATCCAGATGGCCTGGATCGACGAACGGGACTAGACGGTTCCGCTCTCTGGGAGAGCGGGGAACTCCGCTCTGGACTTTGCCGCGACCTCCCGCCTATATCCGCACATGAGTTCCAAGGGTCGCATCGTCGTCGCCATGTCGGGCGGAGTGGATTCCTCCGCCACCGCCGCTCTGTTGCTGGAGCAGGGCTGGGACGTGGTGGGAATCACCCTCCAGCTCTATGACCACGGCGCCGCCACCTGCCGGTCCAACACCTGCTGCGCCGGCAAGGACATCCACGATGCGCGCGCCGTCGCCGACACGCTCGGCATCCCCCATTACGTCCTCGACATGGAGCAGGCCTTCCGCGCCTCGGTGATCGAGCAGTTCGCCGATACCTACGTGCGGGGCGAGACGCCCATCCCCTGCATCCTGTGCAACCAGACGGTCAAGTTCCGCGATCTGCTCCAGGTCGCCCGCGATCTCGGTGCCGACGCGCTGGCCACCGGCCATTACATCCGGCGCGAGGACGGGCCCGTGATGCTGCGCGGTGTCGATCCGGCCCGCGACCAGAGCTATTTCCTGTTCGCCACCACCCGCGAACAGCTCGACTTCCTTCGCTTTCCGCTCGGCGGCATGATGTCCAAGGACGAGACGCGCGCCATCGCCGCCCGCCATCGCCTGCCGGTCGCCAGCAAACGGGACAGTCAGGACATCTGCTTCGTTCCCGATGGGGATTACGCCAGCCTGGTCGCCCGGCTGCGGCCGGATGCCGCGCTGCCCGGCGACATCGTCGACCGCGACGGCAAGGTCCTGGGACGCCACCAAGGCCTCATCCACTACACCATCGGCCAGCGCAAGGGCCTGGGGCTCGGGGGCGGGCCGCCGCTGTTCGTGGTGCGCCTCGATGCCGAGGCGCGGCGCGTTGTCGTCGGCCCCCGCGAGGCGCTGGGGCGTACCGCCATCCGCCTGCACGGGGTCAACTGGCTGGGGGACGACGGCGTCGGCGAGATGCGGGTGCAGGTCAAGGTCCGCTCGACCCGTCCGCCCAAGCCCGCCACCGTGAGCCTGCTGGACGGCGCCGCCGCCGCGGTGGTGCTGGATGAGCCGGAGGAGGGGGTGGCGCCGGGACAGGCGTGCGTCCTCTACGACGGCGAGCGCGTCCTTGGCGGCGGTTGGATCTCTGGCGGAAATTAGTTCCGGCCTCCTATACTTTTGGGCTAAGATAATACTGTCTTTAGTAGGACAGGATCGCCCATGGCCGGACTGCCCAAGGCCCTTGCGCTTTGTCTAGTGTTTGTCGGGGTCTGGTTCCCGGCGGCTGCAGAACAACAGGCCAAACCGATCGTGCTGGGCATCGACGCAGAGTTCGGCCTCAAGAACAGCACCTCGGCCCAATCCATCGAACGCGGCGTCCGCACGGCCGTCGAAGAGATCAACCAGGCCGGCGGCGTCCTGGGGCGGCCCCTGGCCGTAGCCATCAAGGACAACCGGTCCCTGCCGGCGCGCGGCATCGACAACATCAAGGATTTCGCCGCCGACCCCGACGTGGTGGCGGTGTTCGGCGGCCGCTTCAGCCCGGTGGTGTTCGAGGAAGCCCCGGTGGCACAGCAGACCGGCATGATCCTGCTCGATCCCTGGGCCTCGGCCGACGGCATCATCGACGACACGCTCAAGCCCAACTGGGTGTTCCGCCTGTCGTTGCGCGATGAATACGCCATGCCGACGATGATGTCGTACGCCCGCGACCGCGGGCTCCGGCGCGTCGGCCTGCTCCTCGCCAACACGGCCTGGGGGCGCAGCAACCTGGCTTCCGCCGAGCGCCACCTGGCCGGATCCCCGGACATGGCGATCGTCGGCAGGGCCTGGTTCAACTGGGGTGAGCAAAGCCTGCTGCCCCAATATCGCCAGCTGCTGGCGGCCGGCGCCCAGGCGGTTGTCTTCGTCACCAATGACGTGGAGGGCGCCCTGCTGATACGGGAAATCGCTGGGTTGCCCCCGGACGAGCGGCGGCCGGTCATCTTCCATTGGGGCATCACCGGCGGCACCTTCGTGGAGCAGGCCGGCGACGCCCTTCGCACGGTCGATCACGCGGTGGTCCAGACCTTCAGTTTCCTTTCCGCCCGGCCGGACCGGGTCAAGAAGGTGTTGGCGACGACCTCGCGGCTGTTCGGGTTGTCGACGGCCGAGCAGGTGGAGGCGCCGGTCGGCTTTGCCCATGCCTACGACCTCACGCACATTCTCGCCAAGGCCATCGCGCTGGCCGGCACGGCGGAGCGCGGCGCCGTCCGGGATGCGCTGGAACGGGTGACCAACCACGACGGGCTGGTGCGCACCTATGCCCGTCCCTTCGCGCCGGGTCATCACGAGGCGCTGCCACGCGAGCAGGTGTTCATGGCGCGGTATCGCTCGGACGGCGTCCTGGCGCCGGTCGGACGCTGATCCCATGCCGAGCTTCACCCTTCGCGTCGCGGCCGCCGGTGCGGCCGTCGCCATCTCGCTGGTGACGGCGGTGGGCACATCCACCTTCATCGCCCTGCGCGAGCAGATCCTCGACAATGTCCGAGAGGCGTCGCGTCACACCGCCGAGATCGAGGGGCGTCAGGCGGTGACGGTGGTCAAGGCCATCGTCTCGCACCAGACCTCCACCGCTGCCAATCCCCTGATCGCCAACGCGCTGACCGATACCATCGGCCGGGACGCCTACGTCGTCCCCTTCCTCAAGGGCGTGCACGAAATCAACGGGGTCCCGGTCAGGGTGCGGATGACCGATTTCAAGGGGCGGGTCATCGCCGGCAGCGAAGCGTCCGGCACGGATGTCGGTGAGGTGGCGCTGCGGGCGGTGGAGAAGGCCGAGCTCGTCGGCTCCGTGAAGAGTGACGGACCCGGGGGGCGGGTGATCTACGCCTCACCGATCATCTACGCCAACACCGGCACCCCCGAGGGTGCCCTGGTCTATGACATCGACACGTCGGCCCTCGCCCCGGACGAGCGCGCCGATGGTCTGGTCAAGCGCGTCGATGTGGCGATTGCCGATCCCGGGCAGCCGGTGCCTCCGGTCGATGCGTCGGCGGTGGCGACCTTCGTCGAGCAACTTCCGGCCGGCCTGCGGCTGCTCGTGTCGGTCCATGCCGATGAAGCGGCGCTCCGGCAGCCGTTGGAGCGGTTGGCCCGGACCTTCGTCCTCGTCGGGGTGCTTGCGCTTCTGTCGGTCGTCGGGGCGAACCTTGCCCTGGCGCGGGCGGCGACCCGCCGGCTCAGACGCATGGAGGAAGAGGCCGGCCGCGTCGTGGGCACCGGTTCATTCTCCGAGCGCCTCGCCGTTGCCGAGGGGGAAGACGAGCTCTCTCGCCTGGCGCGCTCGTTCAACAACGTTCTCGACCGGCTGGAGATCGCCCACCACGACATCGCCGCCCAGGCGGAAGAGCGGCTGCGCGATTCCGAGGCACGTTACCGCCTGCTGGCCGAGTACGCCTCCGATGGGATCGCCCGGCTGGCTGCCGACGGGACCATCCGTTACGTTTCCCCCGCGGCGGGGCGTCTGGTGGGCGAGGGCGTCCCTGATCTGGTCGGCCGGCGGGTGGTCGACATGGTCCATCCCGATGACCGCGCCGAATTGGCCGCCCGCCTCGGCCAAGAGGGTATGGCCGGCGTGCTGTCGTTCCGGGTCAGCAACCCGCAGCGTGGCTGGGTGTGGGTCGAGGCATCGGCGCACCCGGTTCCCGTGGGCCCTGACGGAGGGGATTTGGTCGCCATCATGCGCGACATCAGCGACCGCAAGGAGGTCGAGGAGGCGCTTGCCGCCAAGACCCGCGACCTCGAGCGGTCCAACGCCGAACTGGAGCAGTTCGCCTACGTCGCCTCGCACGACCTGCGCGCCCCATTGCGCATGGTGAGCAACTACCTGCAGCTCATCGGCATGCGGCTCGGCGACCGGGTGGACACGGAATTGGCGGAATTCCTCGGCTTTGCCGTGGACGGCGCCAAGCGTATGGACCAGTTGATCCTCGATCTGCTGGAATTCGCCCGCGTCGGCCGCAACCGTCCGCCGTTCGGGTCGGTGCCGCTGGCCGAGGTGGTGGGCGAGGCCGTGCTGCCGTTTCTTCCCCGCCCCGGGACCCCGGGTGCCGCCATCGAGCTCCAACCCGGCCTGCCGGTGGTCATGGGCGACCGCGCCGAGCTGGGGCGGCTGTTCCAGAATCTGGTCGGAAACGCGGTCAAGTACGTTCGGCCGGGCGACCTTCCGGAGGTGCGGGTCGGCTGGTCCGAAGGCGCGGGCGAGGTGGTGGTGTCGGTCTCCGACAACGGCATCGGCATCGCCCCGGAGCACTACGACCGGATCTTCATGATCTTCCAACGCCTGCATCAGCGTAACCGTTACGAGGGCACCGGGGTCGGGCTCGCCATCTGCAAGAAGATCGTCGAACGGCATGGCGGTCGTATCTGGGTGGAGAGGGGGGAGGGAGGGGGCTCCACGTTCAGGGTGTCCTTTCCCTCTGTCGTTGGTGGTGATGCTCTGGAGGCGCATTCTTAGACGCTTTTGAATTCGACCGCGCGGGGCACGCGCTAACTCGAAGGAGAACCCCGTAAGAGCATCGGGAACTCCCCTCCTGAGACCACGCAATTTCGGGGAGAGGCTGGCATCTATTGGGCAAGGGCAGGAGCGATCGGGGACGGTCGCCATCCACCCGGTGAGGACCTGATCTCCGATCCAGTCATGAGGAAATCCGTCATGAAGACCATTACCTCCTTCGTCGCTCGCCTGGCCAAGGACGAGAACGGCGCCACCGCGATCGAGTACGGCCTGATCGCCGCGTTGATCAGCGTCGCCGCCATCGTCGGCATGAAGGCCATCGGCACGGCGCTCAACACCCAGTTCACCAGCATCGGCAACACCGTCACCAATCCCTGACGCATATTGCCGAGGATGCCGAGCCGATCATTCCCGGTCGGTTCGGCTCCGTCCGGCCTGACGGCCGTAAGCGCCCCCTTCGGCGCCTGACTCCCCCCTTCGAAGAAGCATTCCCGACCGATCGCGGCATCGGTGGGGATTTTGCGCGTCCGCCCTCCGGCTTCTTCGCCATCCATTTGGAGAACCCATAAGAGCCATGCGGGCACCCCTCCCGAGACGGCGCAATTTCGGGCTGGGGCTGGCAACTATTGGGGCAAGGGCGGAGCGATCGGGGACGGTCGCCATCCACCCGGTGAGGACCCGATTTTCCCGAACCAGTCACGAGGAAGTCCCGTCATGAAGACCATTACCTCCTTCGTTGCCCGCCTGGCCAAGGACGAGAACGGCGCCACCGCCATCGAGTATGGCCTGATCGCCGCTTTGATCAGCGTCGCTGCCATCGTCGGCATGAAGGCCATCGGCACCGCGCTCAACACCCAGTTCGGCAAGATCGCCACCACGGTCACCAGTCCGTGATGCGGCAGGCCCGGGGGACGACCTCCCCCGGGCCTCTACCCCGTTGGGCACGACCGGAACTTCCCCGGCGCGATCTGCGAGAAATTCCCGATTTCAGGAGGTAGCGATGCGTTACCGTGCGTTCGTCATGCTCGGCATCGCGCTGACCCTTGGCCTGGTGTCCGCCTACATGGCCAAGGGGTGGTTGGAAACCCAGCTGTCGACCAAGGCGACACCGGCGATGGCCGTGACCCGCATCGTGGTCGCGCGCACGCCCTTGGTGTTCGGCAGCCGGATCGGCACCGAGAACCTGACGATGACCGACTGGCCCGCCAACGCGGTGCCGCAAGGCTCCTTCACCAACATCCAGGAGGTGGTGGGGCCCAACAATGACCGTGTCGCCCTGCGCTCCATCGAGCCCAACGAGCCGATCCTGGTCGGCAAGGTCTCCGGACTCGGCGGCCGCGCCACCCTGTCGACCATCATTGGCGAAGGCATGCGGGCCCTGACCATTCGCGTCAACGACGTGAACGGCGTCGCCGGCTTCGTCCTGCCGGGCGACAAGGTCGACATCCTGCTCACCCGTCAGATCGAACGCAACAAGGAGGCCACCACCGACGTCCTGCTGCAGAACGTCAAGGTGCTGGGCGTCGACCAGGAGGCGAGCGACCGCAAGGAGAAGCCGCTGGTCGCCCGCGCCGTCACCCTGGAGGTGTCGCCCGACCAGGCCCAGAAGCTCACCCTGGGGGCAGAGGTCGGCACGCTCAGCCTTGCGCTCAGGAACGTCGCCAACGCCGACGAGGCGACCACGCGCACCATCACCCTCGACGACCTCAAGGGCATCAAGCCCAAGGCCGAGGTCAAGGAGGACGCCAAGCCGGTCGTCACCCGTGTCCGCGCCTCCGGCGGTCCCGCCATCAACATCCTGCGCGGCACCGAATTCTCCACCGTTCGCCTCAACCGCGATTGAACTCCCAAGAGGGGTGTCCCATGCCCATCACCGCTTCCCTCAGAAGCGCCTGCCGGCGTCTGCTGCTGGCCACCGCCACCGTCGCCGCGGTCTCGCTGCCGGCCTGGCCGGTCCTGGCAGCCCAGCCCGCCGCGCAGCGCCCGCAGCAGCCGGCGACCGCCAGCTTCCACGCCGGCGACATGTCCGTCCCGGTCAACAAGTCGCAGGTGCTGAACGTCGACCGGCCGTTCTCGGGCCTGTCGGTCGGCAACCCCGACATCGCCGACGTCGTCGCCCTCAGCAATCGCTCGATCTACGTGCTCGGCAAGAAGATGGGCACCACCAACCTGGCCGTCTATGGCGCAGCCAAGGAGCTCATCGCGGTCGTGGACATCAACGTCACCCACGACGTCGAGGGGCTGAAGAGCCGTCTGCACGACCTGATGCCGGGCCAGCCCATCGAGGTCCGGGCCGTCAACGACGCGGTCGTGCTGTCGGGCGCGGTGTCGAGCCCCGAGATGGCCAACCGGGCGCTGTCGGTGGCGTCGCGCTTCGCTCCCGACAAGGTGACCAACATGCTGCGGGTGCGGGGCAGCCAGCAGGTCATGCTGTCGGTCCGCGTCGCCGAGGTCACCCGCACCGTGGCCCGCGAACTGGGGCTCAAGCCCAGCTTCTCCACCAACGGTGGCGAATTCAGCTACGCCACCATCGACCCCCTCGACCTGTCGCGCTACGCGGCGGCGCTGGTGCGCGCCACCACCGACTGGATGACGCTCGATTTCCTGATCGATGCGCTCGAGGAAAAGGGCCTGGTCAAGGTCCTGGCCGAGCCCAACCTTGTCGCCATGTCGGGTGACACCGCCAACTTCCTGGCCGGCGGCGAATTCCCGATCCCGGTGGCGCAGAACACCACCGGCAACAACAACTTGGCCATCACCGTGGAGTTCAAGCAGTTCGGCGTCAGCCTGGCCTTCACCCCCACCGTGGTCGACGGCGACGTCATCAACCTGGTGGTCAATCCCGAGGTCAGCCAGATCGACGAGCTGCACTCGGTGGTGCTGTCGGGCTTCCGCATCCCCGGCCTGTCGACCCGGCGCGCCACCACGACGGTGCAGCTGCGCGACGGCCAAAGCTTCGCCATCGCCGGCCTGCTGCAGAGCGATTTCAACGACACCATCCGCCAGCTTCCCGGGATCGGCGACGTGCCGGTGGTCGGTGCGCTGTTCCGCTCGAGCGCCTTCCAGCGCCGCGAGACCGAGCTGGTCATCATCGTCACCCCCCACCTGGTGCAGCCGGTGTCGGCCTCCGCCCTGGTGGCGCCCACGGACGGCTTCATCCCGCCCTCGTCGGTCGACCTGTTCCTCATGGGCCGCGTCGAAGCGCCGGCGTCCGGCACCGTGGTCCCCACCCAGACGTCGGCGGTGCTCGGCGCCCAGGCCGGCGGCGGCCTCACCGGCCCCTACGGCCACATCATCAAGTAGCGGAGGCTTGCCATGAAGATGCGTTTCCCGGTCCTGCTCGCCGCCGCCGCCACGCTCGCCCTGGCCGCCTGCGAGGATCCCTACCGGCTGTCGCCGACCTTCGGCGACTCGGTGCGCCACAACATGCGGATCCAGATGGTCAACCCCGACCCCATCCCGTCCACGGCGTCCGCCGAGGACCAGACCGACGGCGACCTGGCGGCCTCGGCCTACGACCGCTACCGCACCGGCAAGGTCAAGGCCCTGAAGCCGACCACCTCGACCGACCTCAAGGGAGCCCGGCCATGACCACCCCTCGGCGGGGCTTCCGCCGGGCCGACGACGGCGGCGTCGCCATTTATTCGGCGCTCGCCATCACCGTGGTCATCGGCGTCGGCGCGTTGTCCCTGGACCTCGGACGCTACATGAACCTGCACACCGAGCTCCAGCACGCGGCCGACGCCGCGGCGTTGGCCGGTGCGGCGGAGCTCAACGGCAAGAAGGCCGCGGGCGGCACGCTGGGGGCCCGGGCCCGCGCCGAGGCGGCGGCCAAGAGCGCGCTGTTCGCCAACCGCCAGTCCTTCGCCACGGACGGCGGCGCGGCCACGGTGCAGGTGAAATCGGTGGAGTTCTTCTCCGAGCTCAAGGCGCCGTCGTCCGACACCGCCGCGACCAGCGATGCCGATGCCCACTACATCAAGGTCACCGTGGTCGACCGCTCGCTGGAATCCTCGCTGATCGCCCCGGTGCTGGGGGCAGGGCGGACCTTGTCGACGGCGGCCAGCGCGGTGGCCGGCATGACCGAGGCGGTGTGCAACTTCCCGCCCTTCATGATCTGCAATCCCAACGAGGCCTATGGCGCCGGCGCCCCCTTCACCATCGTGCCCGGCCAGATGATCAAGCTCAACTCGCAGGGCGGCTCCGGCTCCACCTGGGGCCCGGGCATGTTCAGCCTGCTCGATCCCCCCGTCGGCGGCAGCACGCCCAAGGAGGTCACCCATAACCTGGCCACCAGTCAGCCCAACGGCTGCTACGGCCAGACGGTGTCGGTCCGGCCCGGCCAGGTCGCCTCGGTCCATGACGGCATCAACACCCGTTTCGACATCTACGACGGACCGTTCATGAAGAACCAGCAGGGCAAGTCCGAGTACCGGCCGGCCCGCAACGTGACCAAGGGGCGGGCCAACACCAGCAAGACCAAGTGCGACGGCGCCATCACCATCGGCAAGGCCTTCCCGCTCGACAGCTGCTTCTATACGAGCAGCTGCGACCAGGGGAACCGGTTCGGCAACGCCAATTGGGACCGTGCCGGATACTGGGCCACCAATCATCCGTCGAGCTCCTGGCCGGCCGGCCTGGCGGCCAACGCCAGCCGCTACGACACCTATCGCTACGAGATCGACAACGGCCTGATCCCCAACACCTCGCCCAGCGGCGAGAACGGCAATCCGTCCTGCTACAGCGGCTCGACGCCGGTCAGCGACGATCCCGACCGCCGCGTGATGGACGTGGCCATCGTCAATTGCTCGGGCATCGGCGGCAACAGCTCGGATGTGGAGGTGGTGGCCTACGCCAAGATGTTCCTGGTGCGGCCCATGCTCGACTACGCCGACGACCCCGCCCACACCGACGGCAACCTCTACGTCGAGATGATCGGCAAGCTCGATTTCGGCGTCGACAAGCCGTTGCGCCAGCTCATCCAGCTCTACAGGTGACCTCATGAAGCGCTTCGACGAAGGCTCCGCGATGGTGGAGACCGCGCTGGTGCTGCCGGTGATGGTCCTGCTGTTCGCCGGCGTCGCGGAACTCGGACTGGCCGTCTACGACCATCACCAGCTGTCCAAGGCCGTCCGCGATGCGGCGCGGTTCCTCGCCCGCGTGCCCGATCCCACGGCGGCCGAATACCAGGCCATGGCCACCAACTACATGCGGACGGGCTCGTTCGCCGGCACCGGCTCGGCCCTGGTCGGCACCGACCCCAGCAAGATCAGCGTCTCGTACACGATCCAGGCCATCGACAACACCGCCAAGACCTGGAACGGGCCGGACACGCTATGGAGCGTCCACATGGAGGCGACCTATCCGTTCCGCTCGTACCTGCTCAAGGCGGTCGGGCTGGCGGGGCCCGATGGACTGCCGCTAAAGGTCGGCCATACCGAACGCCACATCGGGGAATAGGGGGCAGCCATGCCGCACTTCCGCATGCTTCGCGACCAGCGCGGATCGAACACGGTCGAGATGTCCATCGCCCTGATGGTCCTGATCGTCCTCACCCTCGGGGTCTGCGATCTCGGCGTCGCGCTGTGGCAATGGAACCTAGCCGAGAAGGCGACCCAGGCGGGGGCGCGGCTGGCCGCGGTCAGCGATCCGGTCGCCCCCTCGATCGTCACCTGGGAAGGTGATCTGACCAAGTACCAGGGCGGCACCCGCTGCTGGGACGCCGTCGGCCACACCGACATCTGCGCCCCCGCCACCAAGGTCATCACCTGCAACAGTTCGGGCTGCGGGGGGCAGACCGCCAACGCGGCGGCGTTCAAGGCCATCGTCACCCGCATGCAGACGCTGCTGCCCAAGATCCAGCCCGCCAACGTGGTGGTGGAATACACCTACAACGGCCTCGGCTTCATCGGCCGGCCGGGGGGGCAGCCGGTGGACGTCACCGTGCGGCTGACCGGCATGACCTTCGATTTCCTGGTGCTCGACCACCTGGTCGGCCTTCCCGACAAGATCACCATGCCGCCCGCGACCGCCACCCTGACGGGCGAGGACTACAACTCGGCGCTCTAAACCGGAGAACCATCGTGCAGATCGACAAGCAAGGTTCCAAGGTCAGGCCGGCGGCCGGGACCTCCATCCTCATCCAGGCCCGGGTGCGCGGAAGCGAGGTCGCCGATGCCGTCACCGCCGCCCTGCGCGGCAGCGGCGTCGCCCTCGACGTGTCGGTGGGCGATTTGGCCGGCTACACGCCGGTCCAGGAGTGCGACGCGGTGCTCATCGACGTCGATTTCCGGTCGCCCAAGGAGTTGGCGGCGGCGGAGGCGCTCATCGGCACCCAGCCGCGCCTGTCCTTCGTGGTCACCACCGACCACGCCACCGTCGAAGGGATGCGGCGCCTGCTGCGCGTCGGCATCTCGGACCTGGTGGCGCAACCGATCCAGCGCCGCGAGTTGATGGACGCGCTTCAGCGTGCGGTGGGCGGGCGCGGCCAGGCCGAGCCGCCCTCGGACGGTGCCGTCGTCAGCTTCCTGAAGAGCGGCGGCGGCGCGGGGGCCACCGCGCTGGCGGTCCAGTCCGCCTGCGCCCTGCCGAAGGTGCGCAATGCCAAGCCGTCGCCGCAGGCCGACATCGCCCTGCTCGATTTCGACATCCAGTTCGGGGCGGTCAACCTCCACCTCGACCTGCCGCAGCAGGCCAGCCTGATCGATCTCGTCGCCGCCGGCGATCGCCTCGATCCGACCATGCTGCGCGGACTGATGCACCACCATCGCTCCGGCATCGACGTGCTGCCGGCGCCGCGCACCCTGCAGCCCTACGACTCGATCACGCCCGAGGACGTGGGACAGGTGGTGGCCATGGCGCGCCGGACCTATCGCTCGGTGCTGGTCGACCTGCCGCAGGCCTGGACCGGCTGGACCCGCGCGGCCCTGGCCGCCTCCGACCGCGCCGTGCTGGTCCTGCAGCTGACGGTGCCGTCGATCCGTCAGGCGCGGCGACAGATCGACACCCTGGCCGAGGAAGGCCTGGGCAGCCTGCCGTTGACCCTGGTCGCCAACGCGGTGGCCAAGGGCTTCTTCGCCCCCGAGTCCGGCATCGGCACCAAGGAGGCCGAGCGCGCCCTGGGGCGCGCCATCGACCATGTGGTGCAGGCTGACGCCGCCATGCAGCAGGCGGTCAATCTGGGAGTGCCGCTGATGGAGGTGAAGGGGGGCGACAAGCTGGCCCGCCGTATGGCCGCCGTCGTCGACGCCGTCCTGGCCTCGTGTGTTTCCGTTCGCTGAAAGGTGTCCGCATGTTCAGCCGTTTCCAAGCGCAGCCCAAGCAGACCCGGTTCCGGCAGGAGCCCCACATCGAGGCGCCCGCCGCCGCCACGCCGGCCCCCAAGCCGGCGGCGGCGCCCGCCGAACCGCCCCCGGTCGACCACCGGCTCGAGCTCAAGGTGCGCATTCACCAGCAATTGCTGGAGGTGATGAACCTCGGCGCCATCGAGAAGCTTGAGCCCGAGCAGTTCCGCAGCGAGGCCGGGCGCCTGGTGGAGGAATTGCTGGCCAGCGAACAGGCCAGCCTGAACGCCCGCGAGAAGCAGCAGTTCGTGTCGGATGTGCTCGACGAATTGCTGGGCCTCGGGCCGCTTGAGCCCCTGCTCAAGGACGCGACGGTGAGCGACATCCTGGTCAACACCCACAAGCAGGTGGTCGTGGAGCGCCGCGGCCGCCTCGAGCTCACCCAGGTCCGCTTCAAGGACGAGCGCCACCTGCTGCGCATCATCAACAAGATCGTGGCGGCGGTCGGCCGTCGCGTTGACGAATCGCAGCCGCTGGTGGACGCCCGCCTGGCCGACGGCTCGCGCGTCAACGCCGTGGTGCCACCGATCGCGGTGGACGGGTCGCTGCTGTCGATCCGCAAGTTCTCGCGCACGCCCTACAGCCTGGATCGCCTGGTCGAGATCGGCTCCATGGCGCCGGCGGTGGCCGAGCTGCTGGCGGCGGTCGTGCGCGGCCGCCTCAACGTGTTGATCTCCGGCGGCACCGGCAGCGGCAAGACCACCATGCTGAATGCCATGTCGGCCGCCATCGACCACCGCGAGCGCATCGTCACCATCGAGGACGCGGCGGAACTGCAGCTGCAGCAGCCGCAGGTGGCGCGCCTGGAGACCCGCCCGCCCAACATCGAGGGCCGCGGCGAGATCACCCAGCGCGACCTCGTGCGCAACGCCCTGCGCATGCGCCCTGACCGCATCATCCTCGGCGAGTGCCGTTCCGGCGAAGCCTTCGACATGCTGCAGGCGATGAACACCGGCCACGACGGCTCGATGTCGACCATCCATGCCAACACCTGCCGCGATGCGATCTCCCGCCTGGAACAGATGATCGGCATGGCCGGCATCGAGATGCCGATGCGGGCCATCCGGGCGCAGATCGCCTCGGCGCTCGACGTGGTCCTCCAGCTCGAGCGCATGGGCGACGGCCGCCGCCGCCTGGTCAGCGTCTACGAGGTCACCGGCATGGAGGGCGACGTGGTCACCATGAACGAGATCTTCGCCTTCCGCCGCGAGAACACCGACGCCGAGGGCAACATCCACGGCCATTTCTGGGCCACCGGCGTCCGCCCGCGCTTCCACGCCGAGCTGGCGGCGCGCGGCATCCACCTGCCCAGCAACCTGTTCTCGCCCGACCAACCGATCGGCTGAGGAGGCCGCCATGGATTCGCCCCTGCTCGTGACCGCTGTCATCTTCGTGGCGGTCCTGCTGCTGGTCGAAGGGACCTTCTACCTGGTGGACGACGCCAAGGCCGGACGGGCCAAGGACGCCATCAACCGCCGCCTGCGGCTGCTGGCGGCCGGCGGTACCGGCGAGGAGGTTCTCGCCAAGCTGCGCCGGCAGGAACTGCCGCAGGATGGCCTTCTCGCCGCCATCGCCTCGTTCTCGGTGGTTCGCTGGCTGGAGGGTCTGCTCACCCGCGCCGGCCTCACGCTTCCGCTGCAGCGGCTGCTGATGGGATCGGCGGCCGGGTTCGTGTTCCTGTCCCTTGCCCTTTACCAGGTCGCCGCCCTGGCCCTCTACCAATCGGTGGTGTTGGCGCTGGTGCTGGCGGTCGGCGGGCCGATCCTGCTGATCGTCCGCATGGCCCGCAGCCGGCGCAACAAGTTCGCCGCGCAACTGGCCGATGCGGTCGAGATGATCGCCCGCTCGCTGCGCGCCGGCCATCCCATTCCCACCGCCATCAACCTGGTCTCGCGCGAGATGCCCGATCCCATCGGCACCGAGTTCGGGATCGTGTTCGACGAGATGACCTACGGCCTCGACCTGCGCGAGGCTCTCGACAACCTGTCGGCCCGCATCGACCTGCCCGACCTGCATTACATGGTCTTGGCGGTGCGCATCCAGTACGGCACCGGCGGCAATCTCGCCGACGTGCTGGGGGGCTTGGGCAAGCTCATCCGCGAGCGCTTCCGGCTGTTCGCCAAGATCAAGGCGCTCTCGGCCGAGGGGCGGGTGTCCGCCATCATCCTGTCGGCGCTGCCCTTCGTCGTGGTCGGCATGGTGATGCTGTTCTCGCCCGATTACTACCGGAGCGTCGCCAATCACCCGACCTTCCACAAGTACGTGGTCGTCGGCATGGGCCTGATCACCACCGGGCTCTTCATCATGCAGCGCCTCGTCAATTTCCGCGTCTGACCGGAGACCGTCACCATGGAACAGACGTTATTGCTGGCCGCCGTGTTTGCGACGGTGGTGCTCAGCGTGGTCGGGGCCGGCATGCTGCTGCGCGACCGCGGCATCGACCGTCGGCTGGCGGGGTCGACCACCGGCACGGCGCCCTCGTCCTCGCCCAAACTGGCCTTCAACGCCACCAGCCCCATCGTCCAGCTCGCCTTGAAGGCGGGCGCCGCCAAGGCCGACGAGCAGACCCGGGGCAAGCTGCGCCGCCAATTGGCGCAGGCCGGCTATCTCGGTCCCAACGCGCCCTCGATCTACCTGGGCATGCGGGTCCTGCTGTCCCTGTCCCTGCCGCTGGTCGGTCTGCTGGTCTCGTCGGTGGTCGCCTCGACGATGACGTATGAGGACAGCCTCATGGTGATGGTCGGCCTGGGGCTCCTGGGCTACCTGCTGCCGTCGCTCTACATCGGCCGGGTGGTCAAGACGCGGCAGCGCCTGGCGCGCGAGGGGTTCCCCGACGCCCTCGACATGCTGGTGGTGTGCGTCGAGGCGGGGCTGGGCATCGACGCCGCCATCCAGAAGGTCGGCGACGAGATCGTGCGCGGCCATCCGCTGCTGTCCTGGCACTTCCGCCTGATGGGCCTGGAACTTCGGGCGGGCAAGGGGCGCGAGGATGCCCTTCGGCACTTCGCCGACCGCATCGGCATAGACGAGGTCTCGGCCCTCGTCGGCCTGCTGATCCAGACGGAACGGCTGGGTACCAGCATGGCACAGGCCTTGAAGGCGTATTCCGACGACATGCGCGCCAGGCGCATGCTGAGGGCCGAAGAGAAGGCGCAGAAGCTGGGCGTGCTGATGAGCCTGCCGCTCATCGGCTTCATCCTGCCCGCTCTCGTCATTGCCATCCTGTCCCCGGCCTTCATCCGTGCCGCCGAGGAAGTCCTGCCGATGTTCTTCAACTGAGGGAGGCCGCCATGAACATCCGTATCCGCCTCGCTCCGCTGGGTCTGGCCGCCCTGGCCGCCTGCAGCACGCCGCCGGCGCCCGTCGGCACGGCCTACGAGGCCGGCAAGGACCACCTCGCCAACGGCCGTAGCGGCAAGGCCATCGAGGCCTTCCGCGCCGCCCTCCAGGAGGAGAACCGCTCGCTGCGCGTGCTCAACGCCCTCGGCGCCTCCTACGATGCCATCGGCCGGCCGGAGCTGGCGGAGCCCTATTACCGCGAGGCGCTGATCGTGGCGCCCGACGACGTCCAGACCCTCAACAACCTCGGCTATTCGCTGCTGCTGGCCGGGCGGGCCGACGAGGCGGCCGCCTTGCTGGCCAAGGCCTTGGCCGTGGCCCCCGAGGACAGTGTGATCGCCGCCAACCTGACCATGGCGCGCGAGCGCATGGGCCGGCCCCGGCGTGACGACGCCCCGCGGCGGAGCCGCGAGGCGGCGGTGACCATGCCGGCCGGGCCCTGGATCGAGCGGACCACCCGCATCGTGCAGACCCTGCGCACCGACCCCTCGGGCATGAAACAGGCCATCGACGCCGGCGCCGATCCCCGGTTGGCCATCCCGGCGGCACCGCCCGAGGACCTGCGGCCGGCGCCGCGCGCGGCGGTGGAGATGGAGACGCTGATGCCCCTGCCGAAGGCGCTCGAGGCGCCCATCGTGCCGCCGCCGCCGCCGCGGCCGCGGGCCGACGCGACCACGCCGGCGCGGCTGGCCGGGACCTGCGCCATCGAGGTCTCCAACGGCAACGGCCGAGACGGGGCGGCCCAGCGGATGCGGGCCTGGCTGCGCCTCGGCTCCGGTCATCCGATCCGCCTGACCAACGCGGCCACCTTTGCGCATCCGGCGACGGTGCTCCACTTCTCGCCGGCCTGCGCCGCCGAGGCCCGAGCGCTCGCCCGCACCCTGCCGGTGGCGGTGGACCTGCGCGCCGACCAGGAGGCGCGCGGGCTGCGCCTCGTGCTCGGGCGGGACCTGCTTCCCTTCGACAAGACTATCGGACGTGACGCATGAGGAAGATCATCCTGCCGCTGGTGACGCTCTCGGTGCTGTCGCTCGGGGCCTGTGCCGGCAACCCGAACACCGAACGGCCCGCCACCAGCCGGACCAAGGTTGAAGTGGAGGCCATGGTGGAGGCGGGCCACTCCGCCCTTGCCGACGGCCACCCTGAGGAGGCGTCGCAATACTTCTCGCGGGCGCTGACCGAGGCTCCCGACAATGGCCGGGCCAAACTGGGCCTGGCCGAACTGAAGCTGCTGCGCGGCGAATATCCCCGTGCCGCCCAGATGTTCAAGGACCTGGAGAGCGACGAGGTCGTTGCGGCCGCTGCCAAGCAGGGCAGGGGGATCGCCCTGCTGATGGGCGGCAAGTCCGACGCGGCGCAGGCCGAACTCGAAGCGGCGGTCGCCGAGGATGCCAAGCTGTGGCGGGCATGGAATGCCCTCGGCCACATCCACGACCGCGCCAAGCGCTGGGACGAGGCCACCGCCTGCTACACCGCCGCCATCGAGGCGCTGCCCGGGTCGGCGTATCCGCACAACAACCTCGGCTATTCCTACCTGCTGCAGGGCAAGTACCCCGAGGCGGCGCGCGAGTTGTCCGAGGCGCTCAGGCTCAAGCCGGATTTCGAGGTGGCGCGCAACAACCTGCGGCTGGCCCTGGCATGGCAGGGCCGCTACGTGGAGGCCCTGGCGGGGGTGCCGCGCGAGAAGATGCCGGCCGCGCTCAACAATGTGGGCTACGCGGCGCTGGTCCGCGGGGACCTGTCGGCGGCGGAGGCCTACCTGACCCGCGCGGTGGAGGTCAGTCCCAGCTTCTTCGAACCCGCGGCCAAGAACCTGCTGCAACTGGATGCGGCCAAGGGGACCGACACCAGCCAGGGGGGGCGCTGACCATGGAGACCTTCCATAAGCTGGCGCTCGCCCTCTACCTGGCTCCGTTGATCGTCGCGGGCGTGTGGGACCTGCGCAGCTACCGCATCCCCAACGTGGTGCCCGCCGTCCTGGTCGGCGGCTTCGTCGTCGCCGCCGCCACCGCGACGACCGAGGTGTTGTGGCTTCATCATGTCCTGGCGTTCGTGATCGCCTTGGCCATGGGGGCGGTCCTGTTCGCGGTCAACGCCCTCGGCGGCGGCGACGTCAAGCTGATGGCCGCCACCGCCCTGTGGTGCGGGATCGGCAACCTGCTGCCGCTCTTGCTGACCATCGGCCTCGCCGGCGGCGGCCTCGCCCTGCTGCTGCTGGCGGTGCGCTCGCCCATGGGGCAGGGCCTGCTGGCCGTGCGCATGGCGACCTTCCCCGAGATCTTCAGCCCCGGCGGCCGCGTCCCCTATGGCCTGGCGATCATGGCCGGCGGCATCTCGCTTGCCGGCAGCCTGCCGGTGTGACGAAAGGTCAGTCGCGCCGGCGGTCGAAGCTCAGCTTCATGGCGATCAGCGCGACGATCATCGTCCCGGCCAGCGAGTTGGCGAACACCACCGACCAGCCGTCCAGCATCAGGCCGTAGATTATCCACAGGGCCATGGCCACCAGGGCCATGATCATCCAGCTGAAGCTGAGATCCTGGGCCGAGCGGGTCACCCAGGTCCGGCGGACCTGCGGCAGCAGCGAGACGGTCGACAGGACGGCGGCGACCATGCCGACCGCTTCGGCGTTGATGTGGCCCAAGGGACCCTCCCAAAAGTTTCTCGGCGTCCGCACCTTAGTGCCCAGGGGGTTACCAGATGGTAACCATTTTTGGGTAGTGCTGGAATCAATCGGGGAAACCCGCCGTCGCGCCGGGTGCCCCGGCCGGGGGCCAGCGGACGTTAGGAGGGGTCAGGGATGAATAGTCGTGAACGCCAGATGCTCGAGATCCTCAAGCGGGGCCGGGACGAGTTCGGGTACACCGCCATCAAGGCGGAGTTCGAGGCCGAAGGCACCCGGGTCGAGGAGCTTCTGCGCCTTATCGAGATCACCCGCAAGGCCGGCCTGAATTTCGGCCTGAAGATCGGCGGCTGCGAGGCCATGCGCGACCTGCTGGAGGCCGTGCAGATCGGCGTCGAATACATCATCGCGCCGATGATCGAGAGCCCCTACGCGCTGTCCAAGTTCATCGACGGCAAGAACAAAGTCTACGACAAGGACCAGCAGCAGGACACCGACTTCCTGTTCAACCTGGAAACCATCTCGGCGTTCAACTGTCTGTCCGACATGATCGCCATGGCCAAGGCCCCCGGCGGCACCAATGGCGTGGTGTTCGGCCGCGTCGACTTCTCGCTGTCGTGCGGCTACTCGCGTGACGCCATCAACGACGACAAGGTCACCGACTACGTCGTCGCCACCGCGGCGGCGTGCAAGGAGAACGACCTCGACATCGTCGTCGGCGGCGGCGTCTCCATGGACGCGATCCCGGCGCTGCGCCGGATCAAGCAGACCAAGCTCACCCGGTTCGAGACCCGCAAGATCATCTTCAAGGGCGAGGCCATCGACACCCCCAACATCGAGAAGGGCCTGCTCAACGCGGTTCATTTCGAGTTGCTGTGGCTGCTGAACAAGCGCGACTACTACGGCCTGATCCAGCACGAGGACGACAAGCGCATCGAGATGCTCGAGAAGCGCTGGAAAGTCCTGAACGGCTGATCCGGGGAGCCGTCGGATGGCGGGGGGAAGCGCCGGCACGCTGCTGCTGTTCGGTGGCACCGGCGTGATCGCCGGCGCCATCCGGGACCTTTTCAAATCCCAGGGCTGGCGGGTGGTTTCGACCGCCCGCCGACCGCCCGAGGGGGCCGGCGACGACTGGGTCGCCTTCGACCCCTTCGCCGAGGGGTTCGACCACGCTTGCCTAGACGGGCGGGGACCGTTCTCGGCGGTGGTGTGGGCGCAGGGCGCCAACCGCAACGACAGCGTCTACGATCTCGATGTCGACGCCCATCTCGACCTCTACCGCGCCAACGTGCTGTTCAACCTGGTGAGCCTCAAGCTGATGCTCGACCGGGGGCTGCTGGCTCCGGCCAGCCGCCTGTGCGTGATCAGCTCCATCTGGCAGAACCTGGCGCGCCAGAAAAAGCTGTCCTACTGCGTCACCAAATCGGCGCTGCAGGGGTTCGTGCTTTCGGCCTCCGCCGATCTTGCCGAGGACGGCCACGTCATCAACGCCATTCTGCCCGGCGCCCTGGATACTCCGATGACCCGGGCCAACCTGCAGCCGGCGCAGATCGCCGCCATCGCCGGCGCCACCAAATTCGGTCGTCTGCCCCAGCTGGACGACGTCGCCAACCTGGCACTGTTCCTGTGCGGTCCCGGCAATACCGGCATCACCGGGCAGTTCATCGCCGCCGATCTGGGATTCAGCCATGTCCGCATCGTTTGAGGTTTCGTCGAGCACCGGCGCCTACGGCGTCGAGATCGTGCCGGGCTCGTTCGCCGCGCTGGCCAAGGCGACCGGTGACGTGGTGACGGTCTGCGACGAGCGTTTCGCCAAGGATCTCGGCGGCGGGCGCGTGCTGGCCCTGGCCGCCGACGAATCCACCAAGAGCCTGGAAGCCATGCCGGCCATCATCAGCCGCCTGCGCGAGCTGGGCGCCACGCGCTCGACCCGGCTGGTCGCCGTGGGCGGCGGCATCGTCCAGGACGTGGCCGCCTTCTGCGCCTCGGTCTACATGCGCGGGCTGGTGTGGGAATACTGGCCGACCACCCTGCTGGGCATGGTCGATTCCTGCATCGGCGGCAAATCCTCCATCAACGCCGGTGCCTACAAGAACCTGGTCGGCACCTTCCATCCGCCCGAGACCATCCGCATCGATCCCCGCCTTGCCGCCTCGCTGTCGATCGAGCAGCGCGTCGCCGGCCTGTGCGAGGCGGTCAAGATCTGCTTCGCCGGGGGCGACGAGCCCTTCGCCGCCTATCTCGCCCGCAATCCCGAGGTGGCCATGGGCGAGGTGGAACTGGAGGGAGTGATCCACTCCACCCTGCTGACCAAGAAGTGGTTCATCGAGGTCGACGAGTTCGACCGCGCCGAACGCCTGCTGCTCAATTTCGGCCACACCTTTGGCCACGCCATCGAGGCGGCCTCCGCCTTCGCCATCAGCCACGGGGTGGCGGTCGGCCTCGGCATGCTGTGCGCAGCCGAACTGGGCGCCCGCCGCGGCTTCGATTACGCCAAGGTCGCCCGGGTGCGCCAGTTGGTGGCGCATACCGAGGCGCTGCTGGCCAAGGTCGCGGGCCTCGCCCAGGCTTTGGGGCGGGTCGATCCGGCGGCGGCCACCGAGCGCCTGCTGGCCGACAAGAAGCACGGCGCCGATTTCCTGGCGGTCATCGCCATCGACGCCCAGGGGCATCTGGAGCGGCTCAAGCTGCCGCGCACTCCCGAGAGCCTGGACACCATCCGCGGCGTGTTCGCCGCCATCATCGCGAGATACGGGGCATGAAGTACAGCGACGTCCTCGCCGACTGGCTGGTCCAGCTCGGCTATACCCACTGCTTCTATCTGGCGGGCGGCAACATCATGCACCTGCTGGAAAGCGTCAGCCGGCGCTTCACCGCCATCCCGGTGGTGCACGAGGTCTGCGGCGGCATCGCCGCCGAGTACTTCACCGAGATCCCCGAAGGCGGCCGCGCCTTCGCGCTGGTCACCGCCGGTCCGGGCCTCACCAACATCGTCACCGCCATGGCGGGCGCCTTCCTGGAGAGCCGCGAACTTCTGGTGCTGGGCGGCCAGGTTAAGGTCCCCGACCTTGCGCGCGGCCAGTTGCGCCAGCGCGGCATCCAGGAGATCGCCGGCGTCGACATCGCCCGCCCGGTCACGGTGCTGTCGCACCTGATGGACGAGGTGCTGGACCGCGAGGCCTTCTGCCGCGTCGCCGAGTCCGGCAGCTCCGGCCGCAAGGGTCCCGTCTTCATCGAGATCCCGCTCGACATCCAGGCCCGCGACGTCGATGCCGACGCGTTGGGGGCGTCGCCGCTGGCGGTCCGCCGCGGTACGGCGCCGCAGGGGCCGTCCGCCGCCGAGATGGACAAGGTGGCGGCCATGGTGCGCGCCGCCGAGCGACCGGTGCTGCTGCTGGGCGGCGGCGTCTCGCGCGCCGCCGCGGCGGCGGCCGATTTCGCCGCCATGGGCGTGCCGGTGCAGACCACCTGGAACGGCGCCGACCGCGTCGCCGCCGACCACCCGCTCTATTTCGGCCGCCCCAATACCTGGGGCCAGCGCTACGCCAACCTCGTGCTGCAGCAGGCCGACCTCGTGGTCGCGCTGGGCAGCCGGCTCGGCCTGCAGCAGACCGGCTTCAATCACCAGGAATTCGCGCCCGTCGCCAAGGTGGTCCAGGTGGATTGCGATCCGGCCGAGTTGGACAAGGGCCATCCCCGGGTTGACCTGCCTCTGTGCGGCGATGCCGACCGGGTGCTCGCCCACCTGGGCTCCGCCACGCTCGGCGACCACGGCGCCTGGGTCGAGTATTGCCGCGAGATCAAGGCGTCGGTGCCCCTGATCGAGCCGATCAACACCACCGGCCCCGACTTCATCTCCCCCTACGTGTTCTGCGAGACCCTGTCGCGGCTGTGCGCCGAGGGCGACGTCGTCATCCCCTGCAGCAGCGGCGGCGCCTTCACGGTGATGATGCAGACCTTTGCCCAGAAGCGGGGCCAGCGCATCGTCACCGACAAGGGACTGGCGTCCATGGGCTATGGCCTGTCGGGCGCCATCGGCGCGGCGCTGGCCGCCGATGGCAAGCGGACGGTGCTGGTGGAGGGCGACGGCGGCTTCGCCCAGAACCTGCAGGAAATCGGCACGGTGGCGGCCAATCGCCTGAACCTCAAGATGTTCGTCTTCGACGACAGCGGCTACGCCTCGATCCGCATGACCCAGCGCAACTACTTCGGCGGGCGCTACGTCGGCTGCGACCTCAACACCGGCCTCGGCCTGCCCGACTGGGACAAGCTGTTCGGGGTGTGGGGTGTCCCCGCCTACCGGCTGAAGCCCGGCTTTGCCGATGATGCCGGGTTCCGCGCCCTGTTCGACCAGCCCGGGCCGGTCGGCTTCATCGTGCCGGTCGATCCTGGCCAGACCTATCTCCCCAAGATCGCCAGCCGGGTGACCGAGACTGGCGGCATGGTGTCGAACCCGCTGCACCTGATGTCGCCGCCGCTGGACGATGCGGTGATGGCCCGGGTCGGCCGCTACCTGCCCAAGTGATGGGCCGCCTCGCCTTCTCGCCCCATGTGGGCGCCGCCCTGGCGGCCTCCGGGCTGTCGGTGGCGGTGACCGGCGGGGGAGGATGGATCGGCCAGGGCGCCCTCGAAATGCTGGAGGGCGCCCTGGGCGACGACTTCGCCGCCCGCGTCCGCGTGTTCGGCTCGCGGGCCCGGTCGCTGGAGCTCCGCTCCGGCCGGCAGGTGGCCTGCGCGCCGCTGGCGCGGATGGCGGAACTGCCGCCCGGGCCCTGGGCCTTCCTTCATTTCGCCTTCCTCACCCGCGACCGTCTGGGCGGGCAATCGGTGGACAGCTTCATCGCCGGCAACCAGGCGATCACCGACACGGTGGCGGCGGCCGCCGAGCGCGTGCACGTGCGCGGCATGGTCTCGGTGTCGTCGGGGGCGGTGCATCTGCCGGGCGGGCTGGAAGGCAACGCCTACGGTGCCATGAAGCTGCGCGAGGAGGAGCGGCTGTCCGAGCTGGCCGGCCGTCTCGGGGCCGCGCTGATGGTGCCGCGGCTGTTCGCGCTGTCAGGCCCCTTCGTCAACAAGCTCGACACCTACGCCCTGGCCTCGATCCTGGTGGCGGCGCTCAAGGGCGGACCGGTGGTGCTGCGTGCCGGCCATCGGGTCGAGCGCTCGTACATCCACGTGCGCGACGTGGTCGATCTGTGCGTGGCGGGAATGCTGGCGGGGGATTGTCCCCAGGCGCCCTTTGACGCCTGCGGCTCCGAGGTTGTGGAGATGGGGGAACTGGCGCGTCGGGCCCTGGCGGTGCTGGGACGGCCCGCCATCGCCATCGAGCGCCCGCCGGTGGATGCCACGCGGGTCGACCGCTACACCGGCGATCCGGCGACGGTGCGGGCGCTGGCCGCCCGCCACGGCATCCGCTTGCTCGACCTGGACGCCCAGATCGCCAGCACGGCGGAATACCTACACCAGCTTTCCTGACATCGCCGTCAGTTCGCGGGCCATGGCCCGCACCACCGGCTCCCAGTCGTCGACCCGCTCCTGCCGGAACAGCCGCGCGCTGGGATACCACGGGCTGTCCTCGCGGTCGCGCAGCCAGCGCCAGTCGGCCACCGCCGACAGCATCATCCACAGGGGACGGCCGAGGGCTCCGGCCAGGTGGGCGGGAGCGGTGCACGAACTGATGACCAGATCCAGGCCGGCCATGATGGCGGCGGTGTCGTCGAAGCTTTGGATGTCGGCGCCCAGGTCGGTGACGTTGGCGGGCAGGTCGCGGTCGGCGAGGTGCCGGCGGCCGTCTTCCTTCTGCAGGGCGAAGAAGTGTACGCCCGGAACGTCGAACAGCGGCGCCACGGCGGCCAGGCCCGGCGAGCGCCAATGGTCCTCGGCGAAGGTGGCGCGTCCCGCCCAGATGATCCCGACCTTGAGGCCCGAGGGCGCCGCCTTGCGCAGGCGCTTGCGCCAGGTGGTCACCAGCTTCTTGTCGGGGCTGAGATAGGGGGCCTTGCACGGGATGGTGTCCAGCGTGGTGCGCAGCCGCTTGGCCACCCCCATCAGCGGGCAATGGAGGTCGACCTCGGGCAGCGGGGTGCCCGAGCGATGCAGGGTGCCGACGCCCGCCAGCCGCCCCATGAGGCCAAGGAGCGCCTCGTGCGGGGTGAACACCACGTGGGCGCCCTGGGCGGCCAGCACGGGGACGTAGCGGGCGAAGAACAAGGTGTCGCCCAGACCCTGTTCGGCATGGACGAGGATGCGGCGGCCGGCCAGATCCTCACCCTGCCACTCGGGCATCGGGAAGGCGCGGCGATGGGGGGCGAGGTGGGGCGTCTCCCAGCGCGCCTCGTAGCCGTCCCAGCCGCGCACGTCCCCCAGGGTGAGCAGGGCAAGGCCGTGCTCGAGGCGCGCGTCGACGTTGGCGGGATCGAGTTCCTGCGCCTTGGCGAAGGCGGCGATGGCCTCTTCCAGGTTTCTCGCATACTTGAGCCCGCGTCCCAGGGCGACCCACGACGAGGCCTCTGCCGGCTTCAGGTCCAGGGCGCGGCGGTAGGCGGCGATGGCCTCGTCAAAGCGGGCGCCGTCGATGAGGGCGTTGCCGAGATTGCCCCAGGCGTCGGCCAGGGCGGGATTGAGCGCCAGCGCCCGCGAGATCAGCCTTGCCGCCTCGGCCGGGTTCTTGCCGGCGCGGTGGACGACCCCCAGCAGGTGCAGGGCGTCGACATTGTCCGGATCGGCGGCCAGCACCGCCTCGTAGCCGGCCCGGGCCTCGTCGTGCCGGCCGGCGCGATGGGCGTCGAACGCGCGCTTGAGTTGGCTGTCCCGGTCGATTTGCGGGTGATACACAAGGATTGCGCCGTGAGGCTGGCCCAGATAGCCGAGATCGGCCAAACCGGCCTCTACGGCCTTCAGATCGGGCGCCAGCACCAGGCCGGGGCGGAACCGCTGGATGAGGGCGAGGGCGGCGGCAAGGGTGCCCCCGGAGGCTCCGATCAGGCTGATGCCGTCGAGGCGGTCGATCAGGCCCTCGGAGGCCAGTCCGTCCACGGTCGAGCCGTCCTCGGGCAGGGCGTAGAGGTTGGTCAGGCGGTTGCCCAGTGCATTGCGGGCCATCCGCGCCAGGGCGACCGGATCGGTCTCCAGCGCGATGACCCGACCCTCCGGCCCGACGAGGCGGGCGGACAGCAGCGCGAGAAAGCCGATGCCGGCGCCGAGCTCGACGAACGTTCCCCCGGCGGGAAGGCCGGAGAGAAGGGCGGTCGCCGCCTCCGACTGCGGGAAGGCGCCGGCCTTCAGGCGGGCGAGGACGGCGGCCTGGGCGGCGATGGCGTCGTCCAAGACCAGGGTCAGGGAGCGGGGCTCCCCGTCCGCCGGGGTGAAGGTGAACGTCAGTTTCTGGAGGGGCATGCCGTCAGAGCGCACTCAGGGCGGTCGGGAAGGGCACGACCCGGCTGGTGGGATCGAGCGACGGCTCGCACCACTGCGCCTTCTCGATGGGGCCCAGGAACAGCGGGGCGTGCGGCCGCTGCTTCTGGATCTGGTCGTGATTCTGCATGATGTGGTCGATGGCGACCTTGAAGTACTCGACGTCGTGCGGGTCGGACAGGCGCGAATCGAGGTCGTGGGTGCTGATGCGGTAGGACATGGCGGCCCGGTGGTCCGCGTCGTCGATCAGCCGCACCGCCTTGTCCACGTAGTCGTCGGGGTCGCGGGCGATCAGTTCCTCCAGGCCGACATGGCTGAGGATCTGGGTGCCGAGGCGGCTGTAGAGGTACTTGCCAGGCAGCACCACGATCGGCTGGCTGTAGTAGAGCGAATCCAGCACCGAGTTGAAGCCGCCGAACGGATTGGCCTCCAGCGCCATGTCGCCCAGGCTGATGGACTGCATGTAGGCGTCGTTCTGGACGTTCATCACCTCGACGACGTCGGCGCCCAGCAGGTTGCCCAGGCTGGTGCGGAACGGCAGCAGGGCGTTGTTCTTGAGGATCGTGTTGAGCGGGAAGAAGCGGTACTTGATCGGCGTCGACACCCGGTCGCGGATGCGCCGCAGCAGCTGCAGGTGCTCGGCATTGGTCTTCTGCGCCGTCCACGGACAGTTGATGTAGACGATCCCCGGCGGCTTCGGCTCGTAGGTCGGCTTGTAGGTCGACAGGATCGTGCGCGCGCCGATGCCGGGAGTGACCACCAGGCGCTCGCTGAACTCGGTGGTGTAGTCGTGGGCGTTGAAGGTCATGGTGCCGCCCATGAAGTAGTCGACCTCGCCGCCGAAGGTGGAGACCGGATGGCCGCCCCAGATGATCTGGATGGGGGCCAGCCGCAGGTTCGAGGTGAAGATGCTCTCCACGCTCATGCCCACGTCCACGAAGATGACGGCGTGGAAGTCGTTCTCCTTCACCGCGTCGAGGTCGAGCCGTCCGTCGCGCACCACCACGAACTTGACGTCCGAGAACAGCTCGCGGTCGATGTGTTCCTTGATGGTGTAGCCGCTGGTGTAGGCGATCAGGACCAGGTCGTAGTCCTTGGCCAGCTCCTTCATGTAGTCGTAGTACACGCGATGGACGACATGGCCCTTGTACCAGCGGTCGGTGAACACGCCGATCTTCTTCTTGCCCTTGCTCTTGGGCTTGTTCTGGATGTCGACCGTGCCGAAGCCGGTGCGGACCAGCTGGTTGATCTTGTGCTTGACCACGGCGTTGAGCGACGGGTCGATGTAGGTGACGCCGAAATAGGTGTGGTTGATGGCCGGGGGCACGCCGGTCATGCGCGGGTCCTGGTAGGCCAGGTGCTGGCGCAGGTTGGCGAGGGCATGGGTGTCGGCGAGGTAGCCGTGGGTCGAGCCGACATAGGCGTAGTACCACATGGTCGCCAGGCCGGCATCGGTGCCGAACAGCAGGCTCCGGTCGACCGCCACCGAATTGCGCGGCGAGTAGAGCGCCAGCAGCTTGATGAAGTTGTTGGGCTGGACCAGAAGCTGCTCGATCAGGGAATCGGTGCTGCGGAAGCGCGAGATCGAGAAGAGGTTGGCGATGGTCTCGTTGAAGCCGATCACCCGCGAGGCCATGCCGCGGGGAACGACGAAGTCGGCGCGGGTGAACAGGAAGCCCAGCGACTGGCAGAACTCGTTGATCTTGGTCTGGACCGTGTCGTCGGCCCGCTGGATGCAGACGGTCGACAGGCGTTCCAGGTATTCGGTGATGACCTCGGTGGCCTTGGCGTGGTCGCCGTCGAGATAATGGCGCAGGGCGGCCTGGGTATCGAACTGGATGTCCATGGCAGACTCACTTTTCACGGAAGGCGGTCACGAGGGTCTTGGAAATCGGATTGAGCAGGTAGGTCAGCACCGTGCGCGGGCGGGTGGGGATGACCACCATCACCGGCATGCCGGGCTGGAGCGACGCGTTGACCGCATGCACGTCCTCCTGCGAAACCTGGACCTTGGTCATGTAGAAACCGAGGCCGCTGCGGGGATCGACCATGCGGTCGGCGGAGATGGACAGCACCTTGCCGGGCACGGTGGGGATCAGCGCCGTCTTGAAGGCGATGAGCTTGACCTGCGCCTCCATGCCGACATGCATCGCCTCGATTTCGTCGGTATGGATCGGCGCCTCGATGACCAGGTCGCCGGTGGAGGGCACGATCTCCATCACCTTCTCGCCGGGCGAGATCACGGTGGGGACGCCGTGCACGGTCAGGCCGAGCACGTAGCCGTCTTCCGGGGCGATCACGGTGGCGCGCGACAGCTGCTCCTTGAGGGCCCTGAGCCGGGGGCCGATCTCGGCCAGGCGGTCCTGCGCCTCCTTGAGCTTGCTGTTGATCTCTTCCTGCTCCTTGCTGCGGACCAGGGCGATCTCGCGGTCGAGCGTCAGCATGCGCTGGCGCGTCTCGTTGACCCGCGAATCCAGCTCGCCGAGCGTGCCGGTGAGCCCGGCGAGATCGCGCTCGAGCTCCATCAGCTTGACCCGCGGGGCATAGCCCTTGGTCTGGAGATCGCGCATGCCGTCGACCTGGCTCTGCAGCGAGTGCACCTGCTTGGACTTGCTGTCGCGCTGGGACTGCAGGCCGACGATGGATTCCTTCAGCTGAACCATCTGCTGGTTGCGCAGCGCGATCTCGCTGTCCAGCGCGCTGCGGCGCGAGCGCAGCAGCTGCAGCTCCTCGTCGATCTGGTCCTGCCGGACCTTGCTGAGGCCGGCAGGGACCTCAAAGGACGTCGCCCCGGCGCGCTCGGCCACCAGCCGCGACTCGCGCAGCTTCATGGCGTCGAACTGCGCCTCGGTGATGTCGATGTTGGCCTGGATGTCGGTGACGTCGAGCACCATCAGCGGCTGGCCCGTGGCCACGTGCTCGCCCTCGCGCACCAGGATCTGGCGGACGATGCCGCCATCGCGGTGCTGGATCGGCTTGCGGTAGCCCTCGACGGCGACATTGCCCTGGCTGACGACGGCGCCTTCCAGCTCGGCGAAGGCGGCCCAGCCGCCGAACACGCCGAAGAACAGGAAGATGAGCCCCCCGGCCAGGATGATCAGCTTGCGGGCGCTGTCGTCGATGGCGGCCAGGCGGATGGACGGAGTCGTCATGGCCTCACGCCCCCTGCTGCGTCATCGCCGGGGCCGGCGCGGGGGCCTGCGCCGTGTTGTCGGCGACCTTGACCAGCCGGCGCAGGACCTCGTCGCGGCTGCCGGCCTGCTCGATGACGCCCTCGCGCAGGACGATGACGTCCTCGACGATGTTGAGCAGATGCGGCCGATGGGTGATCAGCACCATGGTGGTCCCGTTGGCGCGCATGTGCTGCAGGCAATGGATCAACGACTGCTCGCCCTCGAGGTCCAGGTTGGAATTGGGCTCGTCGAGGACCAGGAAGGCCGGCATGCCGTAGACGGCGCGGGCAAGGCCGAGGCGCTGGCGCTGGCCGGCGGACAACTGCCCGCCGCTGGCCTTGAGCTCGGTGTGATAGCCCTGTGGCAGCCGCATGATCAGTTCGTGGATGCCCGCCAGCTTGGCCGCCTCGATCACCTTGGCGTCGTCGCCCTCGGCCAGGCGGGTGATGTTGTCGCGCACGCTGGCGGCGAACAGCTCGATGTCCTGGGGCAGAAAGCCGACATGCTGGCCCATTTGGCCCATGTCGATGGTGGCGACGTCGGCGCCGTCGAGGCGGCAATGGCCCGAGGTCGGCTGCAGCGCGCCGACCATCAGGCGGGCCAGCGTGCTCTTGCCGGCGCCGCTCGGCCCGATCAGGGCCACGGCCGCGCCCGGGCGCATGTCGAAGGTGATGCCCGAGATGATCTGCTTGCCGCTGTCGGGCGGAGAGAACACCAGACGCTCCACCGAGATCTGGCCCTTGGGGCGGGGCAGGGCGATGGTGGCTTGGCGCGGCGGTTGCGCCAGCAGCAGGTCGTTCAGGCGCTGGAAGGCGGCGAACGAGGTGAGGACCGGCCGCCATGAGTTGATCAGCATGTCCACCGGCTGGATGGCGCGGCCGAGCAGCATGGCGATGGCGTACATGCCGCCGACGCTCATGCCCATGTCGATGACCAGGAAGGCGCCGATGCCGATGGACAGGATTTGCAGGTATTGGCGCAGGAAGCGCGAGATCGCCGTGAACCAAGCCGAGCGCTCGCTGGCGATCAACTGCTGCAGCAGCATGTCGTCGCGGCTGACCGACCACTTGCGGGTCAGGCCCTCGAACATGCCCATGGCATGGACCACGTCGGCGTTGCGGACCGCGGAATCCGTGAACTCGTAATTCTCAAGCCCGCGCGCGTTGGATTGGCGCATCGAGCGGCCGGTGACGATCTCGTTGATCACGCCCAGCGCGATGAGCAGCACGATGGCGCCGGTGGTGAACAGCCCCGCCACCGGGTGGAGGATGAAGACGACGATGACATTGACCGGGATCCACGGGATGTCGAGGACGGCCAGCACCGCGGGGCTGGAGAAGAATTGCCGCAGCGTGTCCAGGTCGCGCAACGCCTGCCCGGTCGGCTCGCCCGGCAGCTTGCGGGCGGTGTCGATGATGGCGCCGACGGTGCGCTTGGCCAGGCGCCGCTCCACCCGCAAACTGCCGCGGATCAGGATCTCGCTGCGCAGGGCGTCAAGGGCGCCGTTGGTCAGGGTGGCCAGCGCCGCGATCAGGGTCAGCAGCAGCAGCGAGCTTTCGCTGTGGCTGGTCACCACGCGGTCGTAGACCTGCATCATGTAGATGGGATAGGCGAGGAACAGCAGGCTGATGGCGAAGCCCAGCGCCCCGGCGACCGACAGATGGACGCCGACGCTGTAAGCCGCGTCGACCAATTCCGTCGCGAAGCGGTTCTTCAACCGAACCATGATCTGGAAATCCCCCTCCAACCCGGCCAGAGCCCGACGAGAAGCGCCGGGCGCCCCGGGACATGCCCGGACGGACCCTTATCAGTATTGGGCTTCGGAAGGTTAATTCTTGGCTAAGCCCGCGCGCGATGGCGTGCGGGGACTCGCCTTTGGGGGAAGGGAAGGGGGCGCGGGAAAAATCCGCGCGCCCCCTCTGTTCCCTGCCTTAGACGGTGAAGTCCGCCGCGGTGAGCGAGGTGTTCGACACGCCCAGCAGCACCGAGACCACCGACAGCTCGCCCGACTGGACGTGGCCGTCGCCGCCGACATTCTCGCGGAACCGCAGGAGCGCTGCGTCGTCGCCCTCGGCGTCGTAGACCACGAACAGCACGTCCTTGGCGTTGCCCGAGACCGTGAGGCCGGAGAGCATCGTCGCCGCCGAGCTGGTGATCGACGTGGCCGAGCTGCCCGCACTCAGCGAGATGTTCAAGTTGCCGGCGTCGAAGTCGAACACCAGGTGGCCGCTGTCGGCCGCCAGATTGGCGGTGACCGACACGTTGTTGCTGTACTGGCCGGCGGCGGCGGTGAAGGCCGTCGAGCTGCCGTCCATGCCCTGGAAGGTCAGGCCGGTGGTGCCATCGCCGAAGCCGATCAGGTCGCTGCCATCGCTGAAGTTGTCGATGACGTCGACGTAGCCCGAGGTACGGCCCACGTGGGCGAGGTTGTCGTAGCGGACGGTGATGCCGGTGCCCTGGATGTCCAGGGTGTCGGCCCCGTCGCCGCCGATGACGATCCCGCCGTTGGTGGTGACGTGGATGGTATCGGAACCGGAGTTGCCGACCACGGTGTCCACGTTGGCGACGTAGACCTCGTTGGTGCCGTTGGCGAGCGTCAACCTGTCGGTGCCCGAACCGCCGTCCATCGTGAAGTCGGTGGTGGTGGTGGTCAGGGTGATCGAGTCGTTGCCGCCGCTGCCGGTCACCGTCTCGATGTTGCTCACCGAGAGGGTGTTGTCGGCATTGGCGAGGATCAGGTGGTCGCCGCCGGCGCCCAGGTTGATCGAGCCGGTGGTCTGGCCGGCACCCAGGGTGATGTTGTCGTCACCCGAGCTGCCGACGATGGTCTCGACGTTGGTCACCGTCAGGGTGTGACCGGCGTCGTTCAGGGTCAGCTTGTCGGTGCCGGAGCCGAGATCGATCGTGCCGCCGACCTGCGAGGTGCTGACGGTGATCGTGTCGTTGCCGGTGCCGCCCATGACCGTCTCGATGCCGGACACGGTGAGGGTGTTGGTGCCATTGGCCAGGTTGAGGACGTCGGTGCCGGAACCGAAGTCATAGCTTCCGGACGTCTGGGCCACGCTCATCGTCACCGTGTCGGCCCCGGTGCCGCCGAACAGCGTCTCGACGTTGGCGACCGTCAGGCTGTTGGTGCCGTCGAACAGTTGGACGATGTCCGAGCCGCCCTTGAGGTCGATGGACCCGCTGGTCAGCGCGGTGGCGTAGGTGATGGTATCGACGCCCGAGTTGCCGACGACGGTCTCGACGTTGGCCAGGGTCACGGTGTTGGTGCCGGTGGCCAGGTTGAGGATGTCGCTGCCCCCCATCAGGTCGATGTAGAGGGTGGTTCCGGGCGTGGTCAGCGTCACCGTGTCGACGTTGGCGTTACCGATGATGCTCTCGGTATTGGCCACCGTCAGCGTGTTGACGCCGTTGGCCAGGACCAGGGTGTCGTCGCCGGCGCCCAGGTTGATGGTACCGGTGGTCTGGGCGGTGCCCAGGGTGATGGTGTCGCCCTGGCTCTTGCCGGTGATGGTTTCCACGTTGCTGATGGTCAGCGTGTTCCAGTCATCGGCCAGCGTCAGCGAGTCGGTGCCGTTGCCGAGGTCGACCGTGCCGCTGGCGAGGCCCGCACCCAGGGTGATGGTGTCGGTGCCCTCGTTGCCGACCAGCTTCTCGACGTCGGTCACCGTCAGGGTGTTGGTGCCGTTGGCGAGAACCAGGGTGTCGGTGCCGTCGTTGAGGTCGATGGTGCCGGTGGTCTGGGCCACGTCCATCGTCACCACGTCGGAGCCGGCGCCGCCGATCACGGTCTCGATGTTGGAGACATGCAGGGTCGAGGCGCTGTCGGCCAGGGTGAGGGTGTCGACGCCGCCAGCCAGATCGACCGTGGCGTTGGTGACCGGCGCGGTGAAGGTGATGTGGTCCACACCGGTGCCGCCGACCACCGTCTCGACGTTGGTCAGGTTGAGGGTGTTGCTGGCGTTGGCCAGGGTCAGGGCATCGTTGCCCGCGCCCAGGTCGATGTCGCCGGTCATGCCGGCACCCAGGGTGATGGCGTCGTTGCCGGCCAGGGCCGAGATCGACTCCACGTTGCTCACCGTGACGGTGTTGTCGAAGTTGCCGAGGATCAGCTGGTCGCTGCCGGCGCCCAGGTTGATCTTCGACCCGCTGGTGAGCTGGGTGGACACGGTGATCACGTCACCGCCGGCGCCGCCGGTGATGCTCTCGACGTTGGCCACGGTGATGGTGGCATCCGAGTTGAACACCAGCACGTCGGTGCCGTTGCCGAGGTCGACGGTGCCATCCCACTGGGCCGCGCCCAGGGTGACGGTGTCGTTGCCGGTGCCGCCCACGACGGTCTCGACGTCGGTGACGGTCAGGGTGTTGGTGAAGTTGCCGAGCCGGAGGACGTCGGTGCCGTCATTGAGATCGACGGTGCCCGTGGTCATGGCCGCGGTGAGGGTGACGGTATCGTCGCCCGAGCCGCCGGTCACGGTCTCGACGTTGGCAACCGAGAGGGAGTTGGTCACGCCATCAGCCAGGACCAGGGTGTCGGTGCCGTTGGCGAGGTCGACCGAGCCGCTGGTGATGGCGGTGCCCAGGGTGGCGGTATCGCCGCCGGTGCCGCCGACGATGGTCTCGACATTGGCCACGGTCAGGCTGTTGGTGCCGTTGGCGAGGCGCAGGGTGTCGTTGCCGCCGTCGAGGTCGACGTAGAGGCCGGTACCGGCCGCCCCCAGGGTCACCACGTCGTTGCCGGCGCTGGCGGTCAGGCTCTCGACATTGGACACGGTGACCGTGTTGTCGAAGTTGCCGAGCACCAGGGTGTCCATGCCGCCCTTGAGGTCGATCGACGAACCCGAGGACAGCTGGGTGGTGACGGTGATGGTGTCGGAGCCGGCCCCGCCGGTCACGGTCTCGACGTTGGCGACCGCGATGGTGGTGTCGGCGTTGAAGATCAGCACGTCGGTGCCGTTGCCGAGATCGACGGTGCCGTCGTACTGGGCGGCGCCCAGGGTGACGGTGTCGTTGCCGGTGCCGCCCCGGACGGTCTCGACGTCGGTCACCGTCAGCGTGTTGGTGAAGTTGCCGAGGGTGAGGACGTCGGTGCCGTCATTGAGGTCGATGGTGCCCGAGGTCATCGCCGCGGTCACCGTGACGGTGTCGTTGGCTGCGCCACCGGCGAGGGTCTCGACGTTGGCGACCGACAGGCTGTTGGCGCCGGCATCGCTCAGCGTCAGCTGGTCGGTGCCGTTGCCGAGATCGACCACGCCGGCGGTGATGGTGCCGTTCAGGGTGATCCTGTCGGTGCCGCCCTGGCCGGTGATGGTCTCGACGTTGGTGACGTTCAGGGTGTTGGCGCCGTTGGCCAGCGTCAGCACGTCGTTGCCGGCGCCCAGGTCGATGTCGCCGCTGGTGCAGGCGAAGCCGAGGGTGACGGTGTCGTTGCCGGCGTTGCCGGCGATCGACTCGACGTTGCTGATGGTCAGCGTGTTGTCGCCATTGGCCAGGACCAGGGTGTCGGTGCCCAGCTTGAGGTCGACGTTGGCGCTGGTGACCACGGTGTCGAGCGTGACGATGTCACCGCCCGAGTTGCCGAAGATCGTCTCGACGTTGGACACGTTGAGCTGATTCTCGCCGCTGCCCAGGGTCAGGGTGTCGGTGCCGTTGGCCAGGTCGATGCTGCCACCCGCCTGGGCGCTGCCCAGGGTGATGGTGTCATTGCCGGCGTTGGCAACGATGGTCTCGACATCGGTCACGGTCAGGACGTTGTTGAAATTCCCGAGGGTGAGGGTGTCGGTGCCGTCGTTGAGGTCGATGGTGGTGCCGGAGTTGGCGATGGTGGTCAGGGTCACCGTGTCGTTGGCGGCGCCGCCGACGATGACTTCCACGTTCGCCGCGGTCAGCGAATTGTCGCTGTCGCTCAGCGTGATCTTGTCGGTGCCGGCCTTCAGGTCGATGACGCCGTTGGTCAGCTGCGTGGTGATGGTGATGACGTCGTTGCCGGCGTTGCCGGTGATGGTCTCGACGTTGTCCACCTCAAGGGTGTTGTTGTTGTTGGCCAGCGTCAGGGCATCGTTGCCGGTGCCGAGATCGATGGTGCCGCTCGACAGGTTGGCGCCCAGGGTGATCACGTCGTCGCCGTTGCCGGCGGTGACGGTCTCGGCGTTGCTGATGGTCAGCGTGTTGTTGCCGTTGGCCAGGACCAGCCAGTCGGCGCCGCCCTTCAGGTCGATACTGCCGCTGGTGACGTTGGCCTCGAGGGTGATCACGTCGACGCCGGAGCCACCGACGATGGTCTCCACGTTGGTCACGGTCAGCGTGTTGCCGCCGTTGGCCATGGTGAGGGTGTCGGTGCCGTTGCCGAGGTCGAAGGTGCCGTCCGCCTGAGCCGAGGCCAGGGTGACCGCATCGTTGCCGGTGCCGCCGGTGATGGTCTCGACGTTGCCGACGGTCAGGGTGTTGCCGCCGTTGGCGAGGGTCAGCACGTCGGTGCCGTCGCCGAGGTTGACCGAGCCGGAGCTCAGCGAGGTGGTCAGGGTGACGATGTCGTCGCCGGTCGAACCGCTGGCGGCGACCACCGTCTCGACGTTGCCGATCGACAGGGTGTTGCCGCCATCGGCCAGGACCACCTTGTCGGTGCCGTTGCCGAGGTCGATGGTGCCCCCGGACATGTTGGCGCCCAGGGTGATGGTGTCGTTGCCGTCGTTGCCGGTGATGGTCTCGACGTTGGCGACCGTCATGGTGTTGGTGCCATTGGCCAGGGTCAGGACGTCGTTGCCGTTGCCCAGGTCGATGGTGCCAGTCGACATGTTGGCGGCGGCGGACAGCGTGACGGTGTCGTTGCCGTCGTTGCCGAACACCGTCTCGACGTTGGCAATGGTCAGGGTGTTGTCGCCGTTGGCGAGCGTCAGCGTGTCGGCGCCGTTGCCCAGGTCGACCTTGCCCGAGGCCACGTTGGCCGACAGGGTGACGCTGTCGTTGCCGGTGCCGCCGGTCACGGTCTCCACGTTGGTGACCGTCAGGCTGTTGGTGAAGTTGCCCAGCTTCAGCGTGTCGGTGCCGTTGCCGAGGTCGATGGTGCTGCCGCTGGCCGCCGTGCCCAGGGTGATAACGTCGTTGCCGTCGTTGCCGACGACGGTCTCGACGTTGGACACCGTCAGCGTGGTGGCCTGGTTGGACAGGATCAGGGCGTCTTCGCCGTCACCCAGGTTGATGCTGCCGGAGGCCAGGCCGTTGGCGAGGGTGACGATGTCGTTGCCCAGGCCGCCGGTGATGGTCTCGACGTCGATCAGGGTGATGGTGCCGCCGGTGTCGCCCAGGCGGACGGTGTCGTTGCCGGTGCCGCCGGCGACGGTCTCGACGTTGGCGACGGTGACGCTGTTGGTGCCGTTGGCCAGCGTCAGGACGTCCGCCCCGCCGTTGCCGAGGTCGACGGTGCCGTTGCTGATGGTGGCGGTCAGGGTAACCGTGTCGTTGCCGTCATTGCCGGTGATGGTCTCGACATTGGCGACGCGGATGACGTTGTCGCCGTTGGCCAGCGTCAGGGTGTCGGCATTGCCGGCGCCCAAATCCACCAGGCCGTTGGCGGCGACGTTGCCCATCGTGACGGCGTCGTTGCCGCTGCCGCCGATGATGCTCTCGACGTCGTTGGCGAACAGCGTGTTGCCGTTGTTGCCCAGCGTGATGGTGTCGGTGCCGGTGCCGCCGGTGACCGTCTCGGCATTCGACAGGGTCAGGGTGTTGGTGCCGTTGGCCAGCGTCAGCGTGTCGGTGCCGATGCCCAGGTTGATCGAGCCGTTGGTGATGGCGGTGCCCAGGGTGACGTTGTCGTCGCCGGTGCCGCCGATCAGGGTCTCGATGCCGTTGGCGAGCAGGGTGTTGCCGCCGTTGGCCAGGGTGATGATGTCGGTGCCGGAGCCGCCGACGATGGTCTCGACGTTGGCGATGGTCAGGGTGTTGCTGCCGTTCGCCAGGTGGAGCTCGTCGCCGGTGGAGGCCCCGAGGTCGATCAGGCCCACGGTCTGGTTGGCCGACAGGGTGACGACGTCGTTGGCGTCGTTGCCGTAGACCGTCTCGACGTTGGCCACGGTCAGCGTGTTGTCGCCATTGGCGAGCTGCAGCACGTCGGTGCCGTTGCCGAGGTCGACCTTACCGGAGGCCATGTTGGCGCCCATGGTGACCGTGTCGTTGCCGGCGTTGCCCAGCACGGTTTCGACGTTGGTCACCGTCAGGTTGTTGGTGGCGCAGGCCAGGGTCAGGGCGTCGTTGCCGGCGCCCAGGTCGATGGTGCCGGTGGCGGCGCTGCCCAGGGTGATGGCGTCGTTGCCGTCGTTGCCGGTGATGTTCTCGACGTTGGTCACCGTCAGGGTGAAGTCGCCGGTGTTGGCCAGGACCAGGCTGTCGGTGCCGCCCTTGAGGTCGATGAGGCCGCTGCTCTGGGCGTTGCCCAGGGTGATGTCGTCGTTGCCGGAACCGCCGTAGATGGTCTCGACGTCGGACACCGCCACGGTGTTGCCGCCGTTGGCCAGCGTGATGACGTCGGTGCCGGCGTTGCCGGCCACGGTCTCGACGTTGGTCAGCGACAGGCTGTTGGTGCCGTTGGCCAGGGTGACGGTGTCGTCGCCCGCGCCGAGGTCGTAGCTGGCGTTGGTCTGGGCCGCACCCAGGGTGATGGCGTCGTTGCCGGCGTCACCGGTGAGGGTCTCGACGTGGCTGACGGTCAGGACGTTGTCGCCGTTGGCCAGGGTCAGGTGGTCGGTGCCGTTGCCGAGATCGATGGTACCGTCCGCCAGGTTGGCGCCGAGGGTGACGATGTCGTTGCCGGAATTGGCCGCCGTCAGCACCGTCTCGACGTTGGTGATGGTCAGCGTGTTGGCACCGTTGGCCAGCGTCACCGCATCGTTGCCCGCTTCGAGGTCGATGGTGCCCGAGCTCTGGTTGGCGCCCAGGGTGATGGCGTCGTTGCCGGCATTGCCCAGGATGGTCTCGGCATTCGAGACGGTGAGGGTGAAGTCGCCGGTGTTGGCCAGCGTCAGGGTGTCGGTGCCCGCCTTCAGATCGAGGCTGGCGGTGCCGGAGGTATTGAGGGTGATGGCGTCGTTGCCGCTGCCGCCGATGATGGTCTCGACGTCGTTGGCGAACAGGGTGTTGCCGGTGTTGCCGAGCGTGACGGCATCGGTGCCGGCGTTGCCGATGATGGTCTCGACGTTGGTCACCGTCAGGGTGTTGGTGCCGTTGGCGAGGGTCAGGGTGTCCTCGCCGGCCGACAGGTCGACCGAGCCCGAGCCCTGGGCGGCGCCCAGGGTGACGGCGTCGTTGCCGGCGTTGGCGAGGATGGTCTCGACGTTGGAGACGGTGACGGTGTTGTCGCCGTTGGCCAGCACCAGCTTGTCGGTGCCACCCTTGAGGTCGAAGGCGCCGCCGCTGACCGTGGTGGTCAGGGTGATGGTGTCGTTGCCACCCGAGGCATTCAGCGTCTCGACGTTGGCGACCGTCACGTTGTTGGTGAAGTTGCCGAGCGTCAGGGTGTCGTTGCCGGCCCCCAGGTCGATGGTGCCGGTGAGGCTGGTGGTCATGGTGACGCTGTCGTCACCGTCGTTGCCGACCACCAGCTCGACGTTGGCGAGGCTGAGGCTGAAATTGCCGGTGTTGGCCAGCGTGACGCTGTCGGTCCCGGCCTTGCCGTCGATGGTTACGGTGCCCGAGGTGGTCAGCGTGATGGTGTCGTTGCCGGTGTTGCCGACGATGCTTTCGACATCGCTGGCCGACAGGGTGGTGTTGCCGGTTCCGCCGATGGTGACGGTGTCGGTGCCGGCGTTGCCGGCCACGGTCTCGACGTTGGTCACCGTCAGGGTGTTGGTGCCGTTGGCCAGCGTCAGGGTGTCGTTGCCGCCCTTCAGATCGAAGCTGCCGTTGGCGACGGCGGCGCCCAAGGTCACCGAGTCGTTGCCGGCGTTGCCGGTGATGCTCTCGACGCCGTTGGCGAACAGGATGTTGTCGGCGTTGCCCAGCGTGATGCTGTCGACGCCGGCGTTGCCGATCACCGTCTCGACGTTGTTGACAATCAGCGTGTTGGCGCCGTTGGCGAGCGTCAGGGTGTCCTCGCCGGCGCCGAGATCGATGGTGCCGGAGGACTGGTTGGCGCCCAGGGTGATGGCGTCGTTGCCGTCGTTGCCGGTGATGGTCTCGACGTTGCTGACCTTGAGGGTGAAGTCGCCGGTATTGGCGAGCGTCAGGGCGTCGTTGCCGGCCTTGAGGTCGATGGTGCCGTTGCCGGAGGTGTTGAGGATGAGGGTGTCGGCGTTGGCGCTGCCGATGACGGTCTCCACGTCATTGGCATAGAGGGTGCCGGCCGACCCCATGGTGATGGCATCGTTGCCGGCGTTGCCGACCACGGATTCCACGCCGGTCACCGTCAGGCTGTTGGTGCCGTTGGCCAGGGTCAGCACGTCGGTGCCGTTGCCGAGGTTGACGACGCCGTTGGTGATGATGTTGCCGAGGGTGATCGTGTCGTTGCCGGCGTTGCCGATGATGGTCTCGACGTCGGTGACCGTCAGCGTGTTGGTGCCGTTGGCCAGGGTGATGGCGTCGTTGCCGGTACCGCCGACCACGGTCTCGACGTTGGCGACCGTCAGGCTGTTGGTGCCGTTGGCCAGCGTCAGAGTGTCCTCACCGCTGCCCAGGTCGACGTTGCCGCCGGACAGGTTGGCGCCCAGGGTGATGGCGTCGTTGCCGGAGTTGCCGGTGACGGTCTCGACGTTGCTGACGGTCAGCGTGTTGTCGCCGGCCGCCAGGATCAGCTTGTCGGTACCGTTGCCGAGGTTGATGACGCCCGAGGCGAGGTTGACGCCAAGGGTGATGGTGTCGTTGCCGGTGCCGCCGGTGACGGTCTCGACGTTGGTCACGGTGAGCACGTTGTTGTTGTTGCTCATCGTGAGGACGTCGTTGCCGTTACCCAGGTCGATCACGCCGTTGGCCAGGGCCGACCCGAGGGTGATGCGGTCGTCGCCGTCGTTGCCGGTGATGGTCTCGGCGTTGGTCACCGTCAGCGAGAAGTTGCCGGTGTTGGCCAACTGCAGGATGTCGGTGCCGCCCTTGAGGTCGATGCTGCCGTTGGTGACGGCGGTGTTCAGGGTGACCGTATCGTTGCCGCTGCCGCCGAGGATCGATTCGACGTCATTGGCGAACAGGGTGTTGCCGTTGTTGCCGAGGGTGATGGTGTCGGTGCCGGCGTTGCCGAGGATGGTCTCGACGTTGGACACCGTCAGGGTGTTGGTGCCGTTGGCGAGCGTCAGGGTGTCCTCGCCGTTGGCCAGGTCGACCGAGCCCGAGGCCTGGGCGGCGCCCAGGGTGACGGCATCGTTGCCGGCGTTGGCGAGGATGGTCTCGGTGTTGGAGACGGTGACGGTGTTG
>JBLNCP010000042.1:0-16911 GCA_050260775.1 Solirubrobacterales bacterium
CGATCTCGGAAGGTGGCTGCACCACTACAACCACGGCCGGCCCCATGCTAGCCTCGGCGGACGGCCACCGATCAGCCGTCTTCAGGCAGCCGCCGCCTGAACAACGTCATTGGAAACGACACCTAGTAGGCCATCCGCAGGCCGAGGGAGGCGACACCCACGAAGTGGTCGTTGTCGTCGAAACGACTGGCGTTGGCGATGTCGCCTTCGCGCAGGATCACGTGGACGGCGGCGGTCATGGACCAGGCGCCCAGGTGGGACTCCGGTGGCGTCAGCCTCCAGGCCGCCTCGATCCCGCCATCGCCATAGGCGGCGGTGCCGGAGTTGCGGCCGTAGTAATCATCGAAGCCGATGCCCACCGCCAGCGGGATGGTGAAGGTTAAAGGCACGTCCCGGCCCAGCACGTCGAGGCGGGTCTGCGGCGCCACCGACAGCTCGGCGTAGGCGCCGTTGCCGCCTTCCTCGCGGAAGGCCAGCTTGGCCTGGGGCCGGAAGCGCCCGACCGGCCCGCTGCCGGTATAGCGGATGGCGGCCGCCGTCTCCTGCTGGGTGTCCATCTCGCCGTTGGGCGAGACGCGATAGGTGTGGGTGAGGCCGAGCAGGGTACCGTCGGCCAGGGCCGCCGCCAGGGTGATAAATTCGTCGCTGCGGTACCACCAGCCGGTGCCGGGCATGGGAGTGTCGGCGAGCGCGTTGGCCGAGCCCAGCGTCAGCGTCACCTGGTCGAGCGAGCCATGGGGGCGGCGCAGCACCGGCCCGACCGCCTGCAGGTCGATGCCGTAGACGGGGCCGTCCCACTGGCGGACGCCGTCGAAGGCGCCGCGACGGTAATCGGCCGAGGCCACCGCCAATCCGCCGGCCAGATGCAGCTCGCCCCGCCCGGGGGCCGGCGACAGCAGGACGTCGCCGAGGCGGCTGCCGGTGACGATGCCCGGCTCCTCCTGGGCCAGAGCGGGCTGGGCCGCCAAAAGGGCGGCGGCGGCGATGACGACCGGACGCATTCGAGACTCCTCCGAAGCATGCCTCGGAGCTCATTTGGGGCAGCGGCTTCGCCGTTTGAATAGACCTTCTAGCCGGTGTTGCGCAAGCCGGTGGCCAGGGCGTTGATCGACCGCAGCAGCGGCGTCAGCCACACCATCCGCTCATCATCCCCCCCAGCGGCGCGGCAGCGGCGTAGCGCCATGACCTGGATGTGGTTGATGGGGTCGAGATACGGATTGCGGCGCGCCAGCGACCGGGCGAGGCCGGGGTTGTCGAGCAGCAGCGTCTCGGCCTGGGCCACGGCCAGCACCTGGCCGACCGTGCGGTAGAACTCGTCGGCGATGCGCCCGAAGATGTCGGCCGAGAGCGTGCGGTCGTCGCACAGCCCAGCGTATTCGCGGGCGATCGCCATCTCCGCCTTGGACAGGGCCATGCGGCTGTTGGACAGCACGGCGCGGAAGAACGGCCACTCGCGGTACATGCGGGTGAGGATCGCCAGGCGCTCCGGACTGCCCGCCGCCCACCCCTCGATGGCGGCGCCGATGCCATACCAGGCCGGCAGGGTATGGCGCGACTGGGCCCAGGCGAACACCCAGGGGATGGCGCGCACCGAATACTTGGAGCGGTCCGCCTTCGAGCGGTGCGACGGCCGCGAGCCGATGTTGAGGTGACCGATCTCCGAGACCGGCGTCGCTTCGTAGAAGTAGTCGATGAAGCCGGGGGCGCGGTCGGTAAGGTCGCGGTAGGCGGTCTCGCCCAGCCGGGTCAGTTCGTCCATCACCGCCATGAATTCCGGCGGGTCGGGCGTGCAGGCCACGGTGAGGCAGCGGCTGGCCTTCAACAGGCCGGTGATGCCCATGGTCAGCTCGTAGGTGGCGGTGTCGGGATCGGCGTACTTGGCCGACAGCACCTCGCCCTGCTCGGTGAACTTGATCTCGCCCGACAGGGTGCCGGGGGGCTGGGCGAGGATGGCGTCATGGGTCGGCCCGCCGCCACGGCCGACGCTGCCGCCGCGCCCGTGGAACAGCCGGCATTCGATGCCGTGGGCGGCGGCGACCCGCGTGATCACCTTCTGCGCCTGGTAGAGGCCCCAGGTCGAGGCGAGGATGCCGCCGTCCTTGCACGAATCCGAGTAGCCGAGCATGACCTCCTGCTGGTTGCCCGAGGCGGCCAGCAGGGCGCGATAGGCCGGCTGGTCCAGCAGCCGGGTCAGCACCGGCTCGATGTTGGCGAGATCCTCGATGGTCTCGAACAGCGGCGCCACCCGGATGTCGCAGTGCCATTCGCCGTCGGGACGGCGCCCGCACAGCCCGGCGAAGCTGGCCAGGAACATCACCTCCAGCACGTGGCTGGCCTGGTGGGTCATGGAGATGACGTAGGCCCCGAAGGCGCGCGGGCTGATCTCGCCGCGCAGGTCCGCCATGGTGCGCATCACCGCCAGGATCTCGCGGGTGCCCTCGGACAGCTCGTCGCAATAGAGCAGCGGCGTGCCGCCATGCGACAGCAGATCGCCCAGGATGCGGCACCGCATCTCCTCGGTGAGCTCGTCGTAATCCGGGAGGTTGGGGGCGCGGGAGAACAGCTCGGCCACCGCCCGGCTGTGGCGGGTCGATTCCTGGCGGACGTCGAGTTGGGCCAGGAAGAAGCCGAAGGTTTCCGCCAGGATGATCAGGTCCTGCAGTTCGGCATCGGCGACGTTGGCGTCGCCGTGGGAAATCAGCGAATCGCGGATACCGTAGAGGTCGGCGAGGAAGTCGGCCTCGGCGGCGTAGCCACCGTGGGTGCCGGGATCGGGCCGGCCGTCGAGCCGGGCCTCCAGCCGCTCCATCTGGCGCCCGAGCCGGGTATGCATCAGGTGCAGCTTGCGGCGGTAGGGCTCCTGGGCGTAGCGGCGGTCGCCCTCGGGGAACACCTCGGCCGCCAGCTCGGCATCGGCGGCCATGCGCGCCTCGAAGGCGGCCGACGGCGTCACCAGCGTCGAGGAGTGGGTCAGCAGCAGCGACAATTCCTCGAGGTGACGACGGTAGCGCTTGAGCACCTCGCGCGACTGCAGGCGTACCGCCAGCTTGGTCACCTCGTGGGTGACGAAGGGATTGCCGTCGCGGTCGCCGCCGATCCACGAGCCGAAACGCACGAAGCGCGGCAGGCGGATGGCGGCGGCGCCGCCCACGTCGCCGTAGACGTTGTCGAGCGCGCGGGCGAGGTTGCGGTAGATCTTGGGAACGGCATCGAACAACGTCTCGCGGAAATAGAACAGGCCGTTCTTGATCTCGTCGATGACCTGCGGCTTGTGGACGCGCACCTCGTCGGTCTTCCACAGGGTCTGGATCTGGCTGGCCAGCTTGGTGACCAGGGCGCTGCGCTGGTGCTCGGCCAGGCCGGGATCGTCGAGCCGCTTGGCCAGGGTGGCGAGGCGACGCTGCGCCTCCAGCACGGTGCGGCGCTTGGCCTCGGTGGGATGGGCGGTGAACACCGGCTGGAACAGCAGGCTGTCGAGCAGGTCCTGCAATTGCTCGGCGCTGACGCCCTCGGCCCGCAGCGAACGCAGGGTGTCGTCGAACGAGCCGTACCACAGGCGTTCGCCGCTCTTGACCTGGCGCCGCCGCGCCTGCTGCTCGTGGCCTTCCTCGGCGATGTTGGCGAGCAGGAAATAGGTGCTGAAGGCGCGGACCACGTGCGACAGCGTCTGCGCGTCCAGGCGGCCGATCAGCTCCATCAGCTCGGCGCGCTTGTCGGCATCCTCGCCCTGGCGCAGATCGATGAAGCCCTTGCGCAGGGTCTCGACGATGTCGAGGACGTCGGCGCCCTGGTGGTCGCGCACGACGTTGCCGAGCAGGGTGCCGAACAGCTTGACCCGTGCGCGCAGCTCCTTGTCGTCAGTCTGCATGAGAGGTCCTTTCGCGAGCTCTGCGCTCATCTATGCATTCGGGCGGGTGGCCGCCACCCGCGCGCCGCAACCGAAATCACGGCCGCGCGCCGCGACCGGACATGTCTGGTCGCACCATATCTTTCGGAGTGGGCAAGCACAACATTAGTACTGCCTCACATAACCCGCCCCCGGGGCGAGGGCTCAGGCGGCGAAGATGCGCGCCACCTCGTCGGCCCCGACCACGCGCCACTGCCCGGGCTCCAGCCCGCCCAGTTCCAGCCCGCCGATGGCGGCGCGGTGCAGCGCCTCCACATGGTTGCCCACGGCGGCGAACATGCGCTTGACCTGGTGGTAGCGCCCCTCGGCCAGGGTCAGGCGGGCGCGGTTGGGACCCAGGGGGACCAGTTCGGCCGGGGCGAGCGGCGTGGTTTCCGAGCGCAGCATCAGGGTGCCGCTGGCGAAGACGGCGCCCTCCTCCCCGCTCAGCGGCCGGGCGAGCGTGACCTCGTAGACCTTGGGGACGTGATGCTTGGGCGAGGTGATGCGGTGAAGCAGGGCCCCGTCGTCGGTCATCAGCAGCAGGCCGGTGGTGTCGCGGTCGAGCCGCCCCACCGGCGCCAGCACCGGCGTGCGGTGGCGGAACCGCCACGGCAGCAGTTCATAGACCACGCGGCCGGGGTCGGAGGTCGAACAGGTGACGCCCTCCGGCTTGTTCAGCATGAGCACCAGCGGTGCCGGCGGATCCAGGGGTTCTCCGTCGATGCGCACCTCGGCATGCTCGACCTGCGCGTCGGTGTCCAGGCGGGTGCCGTCGGGCCGGGTGACGCGGCCGCCGCGCACCATGGCGCGGACGTCTTTCTGGCTGCCGTAGCCCAGGTTGGCGACCAGTCTTATCAGCCGCACCGCCATTGCCCCCTCACCGGTCGAAACGATTGCTGCAGAGATACACCTTGAAGCCGCCGCCGGCATGGACGAGCTCGACGCTGCGGAAGCGCCGGCGCAGCTCGGCCTCGTAAGGCAGGTGCTGGTTGGCGACGAGCAGGAACTTGCCGCGACGGCGGATGGCCTTCCACGCCGCGGTGATGAAGGCCCGCCCGATGGCGGGGTCGGCCTTGGCCCCCTCGTGGAACGGCGGGTTGGTGACGATCCAGTCGTAGGGCGCCACCTCGGGCAGCCCGGCGCACACGTCCAGCCAATGGCCGGACAGGGCATCGGCCCGGCCCGGCACCAGGCGGAGGGCGTTGACGCGGGCGTCGTCGAGGGCCGTGGCCTCCGCCTCGTAGGCGTCGACGGCGGTCACCTCGGGGAAGCGCTGCAGCAGGCCGATCGACAGATAGCCCCAGCCGGCGCCGAGATCGGCGACCCGGCCGGCGATGCCCTCGGGGAAGCATTCGGCCAGGATGCGCGATCCGGGGTCCACATGCTCGGAGCTGAAGCAGCCCGGACGGGCCAGGAAGCCGCTGTCCTCCACGGGCTGCGCCGCACCGGCCGCCAGCCACTCCGCCACCGCCGCCGGGGCGTCGCCCGCCGCCCGGCGCAGCCAGAAGGTGCGGGCCTGGTGCTTGGACAGGCGGTCCTCGAGGCCGAAGGCCCGCTCGACCTCGCGCTCGAAGCTGGCGGCCCCCAGCGCGTTGGCGCCGCAGCACACCACCACCCCGCCCGGCTCGACCAGCGACCACGCCCGGGCGAGGTTGGCCCGGTTCTCGCCCTTGTGCTTGGTCAGCAGCACCAGCCCGGCGTCGAAGCGCCCGTCGAGGCGGGCCACGGCCCGGAATCCGGCCTGCACCAGGCGGTCGTAGGCCGGCTTGAACCCCTGCTCGCAGACCAGGCGGTCGCGCCAGTCGGCCAGGACCTCGGACGGCTCGGCGCGCATCAGGAAGGCGCGCCCGGGCATGGGCAGGAGGCTTCTCTCGAACGGCAGGATCAGGGCGTGGGTCGGTGTGCTCATGGCGTGCATGTAACACGGCGCGGCCGCCCCGTCACCCGCCACCGGGCCGATCGCCGGCCAATTGGTGCGGAAACCGCAACAGTGTGTCGACGACACGGTCGATTGTGGTTGGCGGCCGAGACAGACACATTCAAGGGCAGCAAGAAGTCGCCCAGCCCAAGGAACAAGCAATGACCCAGATCGCAATCGTCTACCATTCCGGCTACGGCCACACCCTCCGCCAGGCCGAGGCGGTGGCGGAAGGCGTCCGCAAGGTCGCCGGCGCCGAGGCCCTGCTGGTGCCGGTCGAGCAGGCCGAGAGCCACTGGCCGGCGCTCGCCGCCGCCGACGGCATCATCTTCGGCACGCCGACCTACATGGGCAGCGTCTCCGCCCCCTTCAAAGCCTTCATGGATGCCACCTCCAAGATCTGGTACGACCGGGGCTGGAAGGACAAGATCGCCGCCGGCTTCACCAACTCGGCCAGCCAGAGCGGCGACAAGCTCAACACCCTGATCCAGCTGGCGATCTTCGCCGCCCAGCACGGCATGATGTGGGTGAGCCTGGGCCTGCTGCCCGGCAACAACAGCTCGGCGGGATCGCCCGAGGACCTCAACCGCCTGGGCAGCTTCCTCGGCGCCATGGCGCAGTCGAACGCCGATGCCGGCCCCGACGCGGCCCCGCCCGCCGCCGACCTGCGCACCGCCGCCGCGCTCGGCGAGCGGGTGGCCACGGCGGCCACGCGCTGGCGCGCCTAAGCAAACCTTCACACTTGCCGGACTAGGATCGCGGCGCTTACCCGGAGCGCCGCGATCATGTCACCCGCCAGCGCGCTGGCCGCCCTCTACGCCGTGTCCGGCCTGGTCGGCTGCGCCCTCTATTACCCGCAACTGCGAGCCCTGGCCAAAAGCGCCGAGGCGCGCCGCGCCATGTCGCTGGCCACCTGGGGCGGCTGGTCCTTGATGGGCGCCATCACCCTGGCCTACGTGGCGGTGGTGGTGAAGGACCGGCAGATCGTCCTCATCAACAGCCTGAACCTGGCCTGCCAGACCACCGTCTTCCTGGTTGCGGTCTGGCAGCGGATGGCGGACTGGCGGGCGCGAAAACCCCACTTCCCCGCGTCGAAGACTCGTCTAATATAGCGGCACCCATCTCTTCCAAGGTTCCCTTCCGGTGCCATCCACCGCCGCCGAGACCGCCCCGTGCAGCCGCGCGCTCATCGCCGTCATCGACGGCAACGACGAGCGACGCACCCAGTACGGCCAGGCGCTCCGCTCGTTCTACCCCGTGTACGGCTTCCACGACCTCAAGACCGCCATGTCGGAACTGGGGCGGGTGCGCCCGTCGCTGCTGGTCGTCGACGAGAAGGTGATGGCGCCGCCCAAGGCCAACCTGCTGACCATGCTGCAGGGAGCCTTCGGCAAGACCCCGGTCATCGCCTGCACCTCCAGCGGCCAGCAGGCGGTGCGCGCCAACCTGGTGTGGAGCGAGATCGCCGACGTCCGCCTGGAAAAGCCGTTCCGCCGCAGCCAGTTGGTCGGCGCCATCTCCGGGCTGCTCAACCGCAACGTCGAGGAATCGTGGAACGCGCTGCCGGTGCCGCACGCCAGCACGCTGCGCCGGACCTTGGCCACCTTCAACGGCATCGCCGACCTCATCGACAGCGGCGAGCCGTTGGCCTACCAGCAGATCGTCGAATGCTGCACCCCGGTGGTCGACGCGGTGACGGCGTCGCAATACAAGCCGCTGCTGGCGGGGGTTCGCGACCATGACAACTACGCCTATGTCCATTCGCTGCGGGTGGCGACCCTGCTCGCCCTGTTCGGGGACACCATCGGCCTGAAGGACGAGGCGCTGCTGATCCTCGCCACCGGCGGGCTGCTGCACGACATCGGCAAGATGTCGCTGCCGCAGGAGATCACCGGCAAGCCGAGCGCGCTGACCGCGCTCGAGATGGCGCAGATGCGCCAGCACGTCCACGCCACCGTCAATTACCTCAGGAAGCATTCCGACGTGCCCAAGGGCGTGCTCACCATCGCCGCCCAGCATCACGAGCGGCTCGACGGCAGCGGCTATCCCGGCAAGCTGGCGGGCAGCCAGCTCAACGACCTGGCCCGCATGTCGGCCATCGTCGACGTGTTCTCCGCCATGACCGAGCGGCGGCCCTACAAGAACCCGGTCACCCCCGAGCAGGCCTTCGAGGTGATGACCACCGAGATGGCCGACAAGCTCGACCAGCGCCTGCTGCTGATGTTCAAGGACATGCTGATGGAGAGCGTGGTGTGGGTTTGAACGTTTGGATAAGGGAACGCTAGCCGCCTGGTTGGCGTTAGCCATGGAGGTTCATCAACGAGAGGTGACACCATGGCCGCATCTCGCATCATCGCCACCACGTTGGCGCTTGCCCTGGCCGCCCCCGGCCTCGGGCTGGCCCAGCAGGCCGCCGACCAGGCGCAGCCCGGCGGCGCCGCCGTCGGCGCCGAGGCCCACCACCTCATCAACAAGAAGGCCGTCAGTGCCCAGGGCAAGGAACTGGGCAAGATCAAGGATGTGCTGGTGGGCCCGGACGGCCGCGTCCAGGCCATGATCGTCGACTACAAGGGCAAGGACCGCGCGGTGCCGTGGGATCAGGTCAAGATCCAGGGCGACCAGGTCTCCATCTCCATGGCCGACCAGGAAGTGTCGCAGCTGCCCGAGTACAAGGGCGAGAAGAAGTAGGCGGGTCGGGACGGACGGGACGGGGCTGTGGGATGGCCATGGCCGGCGGGACGGCAAGCGGCTGTTGACCGGACGCCTCGGGGTTGGGAAAGTCGGCCGATGGCCAGCGCCCCTTTGACGGAGCCCGCCCCATGACCTATTCCGCAGCCCCCCGTCCGGTCCCCGTCTGGGACCTGCCGGTCCGCCTGTTCCACTGGACGCTGGCCTTCCTGGTGGTCGCCGCCGTCGTCACCGGCAAGCTGGGGCGGCTGGACCTGCACATGAAGCTGGGCGCGGCCATCCTCGCCCTGCTGCTGTTCCGCCTGGCCTGGGGCGCGGTGGGCAGCCGCACCGCCCGCTTCTCGGACTTCGTGAAAGGCCCGGCCGCCATCGCCGCGTTCCTGCGCGAGACCAGGGTTGGGCGCCCCGTCGACCGGGTGGGCCACAATCCACTCGGCGCGCTCAGCGTCGTGGCGCTGTTGGCCGTGGCGCTGGCGCAGGCCGCGACCGGCCTGTTCACCAGCGACGACATCATGACGGAAGGTCCGCTGGCCTGGGCGGTGTCGGCCAAGACGGTATCGCTGCTGTCCACCGTCCACCGGCTGGGGGTCAAGGCCCTGCTGGCCCTGATCGCCCTGCATCTCGGCGCCATCGCCTTCTACCGCCTCGCCAAGGGCGAGGACCTGGTTTCGCCGATGATCACCGGGTGGCGGCCGATGCCGACCTACGTCCCCGGCAATTCCGGCGGACATCCCGCCATCGCCGCCCTGCTGGCCGCCGCCGCGGCGGCGGCCGTGTGGGGAGTGCTGGCGGTGTGGGGGCGCTGACTATTCCTTCTTGAAATCGTCGTGGCAGCCCTTGCAGGTCTTGCCGACCTCGCCGGCCGCCACCTTGATGGCGTCGCCGTTGCCGGTCTTGGCGGCGGCATCGAGCTTGGCGACGGCGGCGCCCATAATCTCCCAACCCTTGACGAAGTCGGGTGACGTGAACGCCTCGACCTTGGTGGCGCTGTCCTTGAGCCCCTCCGATCCCTTGGGCCAGCCCGAGGGCGCCAGCTTGGCCAGCGCCACCAGGTTCTCGGCGCGCTTGGCGGCATCGGCGGGCAGATCGGCCTTGCCCTGGGCATAGGCCCCGAGCGGCACGAACTGGGATTTGACCGCCAGCATCAGGCCCTGGCGCATCTTGAGCGTCTCTTCGGGCTTCATCTGCGCCATGGCGGCGGAGGTCAGGGCCAGGGTCGCGGCGGCCGCCGCGCCGAGGATGGTCTTCTTGCCGAAACGCATGTGGTCGTCTCCGTCTCAATCCATTCGTCAGGTGGGCGCGGCCCGCGTAATTCCGGGTAGCGTCTGCCCGCTTACGACTATACCACGCGGATCGCCGTCGCCCAGGGCCGGCGCCCCCATATGACCTTCGGCGAGGGGCCGGGTAGTGCACCAACGCCCTGCCCGTTCCCCCCTCCAAGGTGTAGCTCTATGCTCTTGCGTTCGCCGGCCCAGGTGCTATCGTGCCCCGCTGTCCGGGCGCGTAGGCCGATCGGGTTCCGCGTGGCGTGGGGCACCCCCAACGGACGTCGTGCATGAATATTGAAGCGGGGAACACGTCGATGAAGAAGATCAAGGTCGCCAATCCGATCGTCGAGCTCGACGGCGACGAGATGACGAGGATCATCTGGCAGTTCATCAAGGAAAAGCTGATCCTCCCCTACCTGGACGTCGATCTGAAGTACTATGACCTGGGCATCGAGCACCGCGACGCCACCGAGGACAAGGTGACGGTCGAATCGGCCGAGGCCATCAAGAAGTACGGCGTCGGCGTCAAGTGCGCCACCATCACCCCCGACGAAGCGCGGGTGAAGGAATTCAACCTCAAGAAGATGTGGAAGTCGCCCAACGGCACCATCCGCAACATCCTGGACGGCACCGTCTTCCGCGAGCCCATCATCTGCAAGAACGTGCCCCGCCTGGTGCCCGGCTGGACCCAGCCGATCGTCATCGGCCGCCACGCCTTCGGTGACCAGTACCGCGCCACCGACTTCAAGGTGCCCGGCGCCGGCAAGCTCACCATCAAGTTCGTGCCCGCCGACGGCGGCGAGGCGATCGAGCACGAGGTCTACGACTTCCCCGGCGCCGGCGTCGCCATGGGCATGTACAACCTCGACGAGTCGATCAAGGGCTTCGCCCGCGCCTGCCTCAACTACGGCCTGATCAAGAAGTGGCCGGTCTACCTCTCGACCAAGAACACGATCCTCAAGGCCTATGACGGCCGCTTCAAGGACATCTTCCAGGAGGTGTACGAGAAGGAGTTCAAGGCCGAGATGGACAAGATCGGCATCACCTACGAGCACCGCCTGATCGACGACATGGTCGCCTCGGCGCTCAAGTGGTCGGGCGCCTTCGTGTGGGCCTGTAAGAACTACGACGGCGACGTGCAGTCCGACACCGTGGCCCAGGGCTTCGGCTCGCTCGGCCTGATGACCTCGGTGCTGATGAGCCCCGACGGCAAGACCGTCGAGGCCGAGGCCGCCCACGGCACGGTGACCCGCCACTACCGCGAGCACCAGAAGGGCAAGGAGACCTCGACCAACCCGATCGCCTCGATCTTCGCCTGGACCCGCGGCCTCTACTACCGCGCCCAGTTCGACGGCACCCCCGAGGTCGCCGAGTTCGCCACCGCCCTCGAGCAGGTCTGCGTCGAGACGGTCGAATCCGGCCACATGACCAAGGACCTCGCCATCCTGATCGGCCCCGACCAGCCGTGGATGACCACCAAGGGCTTCCTCGACAAGCTGGACGAGAACCTCAAGAAGAAGATGGGCATCGCCTAACCGGCCCGTCCCTTGACACTGCAAACCCCGCCGGAGCGCTCCGGCGGGGTTTTTTGTTTTGGGGGCTTCTCCCTCCCCCAAGCGCAGCTTGGGGGAGGGTCGGGGTGGGGGCAAACGCCGCATCACCCCCGGCGCCGTAATCGATGCACCACCAGGCCCCCACCCCACCCCTCCCCCGGCAAGCCGAGGGAGGGAGGAAGAACCGCCCGAGATCCTTCGCTCCGCTTAGGATGACGGCAGAAGGGACCTACTCCGCCCGCCGCCGGACCGCTTCCCACTCCTTCGGCACCACCATGTCGGGGTGCCACAGCCCCCTGTGGGCGGTGACCGCGGCGGCCTGGTCGGGGTCGTAGGGGCCGTCCTTGACGGCGCGGGCCACGCCGGAAGCCACCAGCAGGCGGCCGAGGTCGCCGTCGGCGACGCGGCAGCGGCCGAGCAAGCGGTCGCCGCCGACGTCGAGGATGTCGCAGGCCACCCCCTTGGCCACCAGCTCGCCCATGCGCTTCCTCGCCGGACGGGCGCAGTCGAATTCTTCGCGCTTGGCCTTGTCGGCGCACAGGTCCTTCCTCGACGGGGCGGCGATGCCCAAGAGATGGACCTTGAGGCCCCGCACCTGCAGGGCGCCGCCGTCGAAGGCCTCGGCGCGGCCCCATACGCAGGCGCCGCCGTCGCCGTCCTCGGCGCAGCGCGCCGGCCCCGCCCCGGCAGGAGCAGCGACGGTCAACAAGGCGGCGATCAGGACCAGTTTTGCGTGCATGGCGCCAGCATAGCCGCCTGCGCCCCTGCCGCCAACTGGACACGCACGAAGGCGCGGGTTAAAAAGCCTCCTTCGTCCCGGACGCCCTTCGGACGGCGGCCTCGCTTGGGGCCCGCCCTCCGCATGACCATGTTAGGTGCCATGCAGACCGCCAACGACATCCGCCGTGCCTTCCTCGGCTACTTCGCCCGCGAAGGCCATGAGATCGTGTCCTCGAGCCCGCTCGTTCCCCGCAACGACCCGACGTTGATGTTCACCAACGCCGGCATGGTGCAGTTCAAGAACGTGTTCACCGGGGTCGAGAAGCGCGACTACGTCCGCGCCGCCACCTCGCAGAAATGCGTGCGCGCCGGCGGCAAGCACAACGATCTCGACAATGTCGGCTACACCGCCCGGCACCACACCTTCTTCGAGATGCTGGGCAACTTCTCGTTCGGCGACTACTTCAAGGAGCGCGCCATCGAGCTGGCCTGGAACGCCGTGACCAAGGAGTTCGGCATTCCCAAGGACAAGCTGTTGGTCACCGTCTACCACGACGACGACGAGGCCTTCTCCGCCTGGCAGCGCATCGCCGGCCTGCCCGACCACAAGATCATCCGCATCCCGACCTCGGACAATTTCTGGGCCATGGGCGACACCGGCCCCTGCGGCCCCTGCTCCGAGATCTTCTACGATCACGGCGAGCACATCCCCGGCGGCCCGCCCGGCAGCCCCGACCAGGACGGCGACCGCTTCATCGAGATCTGGAACCTGGTGTTCATGCAGTTCGAGCAGGTGGACAAGGAGACCCGCGTCCCCCTGCCCAAGCCTTCCATCGACACCGGCATGGGCCTCGAGCGCCTGGCCGCGGTGATGCAGGGCAAGCACGACAACTATGACATCGACCTGATGCGCACCCTGATCGAGGCCTCGGCCGACGCCTCGAACACCGACCCCGACGGGGCGCACAAGGTGTCGCACCGCGTGGTCGCCGACCACCTGCGCTCGTCGTGCTTCCTGATCGCCGACGGCGTGCTGCCCTCCAACGAGGGCCGCGGCTACGTTCTGCGCCGCATCATGCGCCGCGCCATGCGCCACGCCCACCTGATGGGCTGCGCCGATCCGCTGCTGTGGCGTCTGGTGCCGGCCCTGGCCGGCGAGATGGGCCAGGCCTACCCCGAACTGCTGCGCGCCCAGGCGCTGATCACCGAGACCCTGAAGCTGGAGGAGACCCGCTTCAAGGCCACCCTCGACAAGGGCCTCAAGCTCCTGGACGAGGAGATTTCCCGCCTGCCCGCCGGCAAGCCGCTGGCCGGCGAGGTCGCCTTCAAGCTCTACGACACCTACGGCTTCCCGCTCGACCTCACCCAGGACGCGCTCAAGGCCAAGTCCATCGCCGTCGACACCGACGGCTTCAACGCCGCCATGGAGCGCCAGCGCGCCGAGGCGCGCAAGGCGTGGTCGGGCTCGGGCGAGGCCGCCACCGAATCCCTGTGGTTCGAGGTGCGCGAGGCGCACGGCGCCACCGAGTTCCTCGGCTACGACGCCATCGAGGCCGAGGCCAAGATCGTCGCCCTGGTCGAGAACGGCAAGTCGGTGCAGGCGGTCCATCCCGGCCACGAGGTCATGCTGGTGGCCAACCAGACCCCGTTCTACGGCGAATCGGGCGGCCAGGTCGGCGACGTCGGCGTCGTCACCGTGGCCGGCGGCAAGGCCCGCCTGGTGGTCAAGGACACCCTGAAGAAGCTGGGCGACCTGATCGTCCATGTCGGCACCGTCGAGGGCGGCCCCATCGCGGTGGGCGAGGACGCCCACCTCCAGGTGGATGCCGAGCGGCGCGACGCCACCCGCGGCCACCACTCGGCCACCCACCTGCTGCACGCCGCCCTTCGCAACGCCCTGGGCCAGCACGTCACCCAGAAGGGCAGCCAGGTCGGCCCCGAGCGGCTGCGCTTCGACTTCGCCCATCCCAAGGCCATGAGCCTGGACGAGCTCCGCACCGTCGAGCGCGAGGTCAACCGCCAGATCCGCAAGAACCGCGATGTCGGCACCAAGCTGATGACGCCCGACGCCGCCATCGAGGCCGGCGCCATGGCGCTGTTCGGCGAGAAGTACGGCGACGAGGTCCGCGTCGTCTCCATGGGCGGCGACGACACCGGCATCCACTTCTCGGTCGAGCTGTGCGGCGGCACCCACGTGCGCCGCACCGGCGACATCGGCGGCTTCAAGATCGTGGCGGAAAGCGCGGTCGCGGCCGGCGTCCGCCGCATCGAGGCGGTGACCGGCGGGGCCTTCCTCGCCTGGGCCGAGCAGCAGGAGGAGCTGGTGGCCCGCGCCGCCGACACCCTCAAGGTGGCGGCCGCCGACATCCCGGCCCGCATCGCCCAGCTGATGGACGACCGCCGCAAGCTCGAGCGCGACCTCGCCGAGACCCGCAAGCAGCTCGCCACCGGCGGCGGCGGCGGCGGCGGCGCCCAGACTAAGAACGTCGCCGGCATCACCTTCGCCGGCCGCGTGCTCGACGGCATCCCGGCCAAGGACCTCAAGGGCATGGCCGACGAGATCAAGAAGCAGATCGGCTCGGGCGTGGTCGCCCTGGTCTCCACCGACGGCGGCAAGGCCAGCCTGGTGGTGGCGGTGACCGAGGACCTGACCGGGCGCTTCAGCGCGGTCGACCTGGTGCGCGTCGGCTCCGAGGCGGTCGGCGGCAAGGGCGGCGGCGGCCGTCCCGACATGGCCCAGGCCGGCGGTCCCGATGCCGCTGCCGCCCAGGCCGCGGTCGACAAAATCGAAGCCGCCCTGGCCGGCTGAGATCCGACGGAGGAATGGCCCCTCTCCCGGCGCACGGGAGGGGGTCCCCTACCCACGGCGGATTGCAGTCCTCATCCTTGTGGATGCAAGATCTTCTCCCGGACAAAGTACGGGAGACCGTCCCCATGAGAACCACCTTGCTGATCGCCGCGCTCGCGGCCATCACCGTCGCGCCCGCGCTGGCGCAGCAATCGCCGCTGGCCGATGCGATGACCAAGGCCGCCGTCGAGGCGGCCGGCGACAGCGTCAACCAGGCCCTGGGCGGCAAGGGCACCACCCGCGCCCAGAAGTCGAAGGATGGCCCCAACTACGGCCGCTCCGAGGACCACCGGCGGGACGGCGGGCACGGCCACAAGGGCAAGGGAAAGGCCAAGGGGCAGGACAAGAGGAACGGCCGCGACTGAGGACAGACAACCCCTCTCCCGCCAGCGGGAGAGGGGGTTCCTCCCCTGACCGGCCTAGGGCGGCCGTCGCATGGCGCCGCCATCGTTCCCCGCGTTAAGGTTACCCCCGGCACCAACCCCGGGAGGCGGCCATGGCGGTGGGACGGCTGTTGGCGGTGGCGATCCTCTTCCTGGCGGCCGCCTGCTCCAGCGCTCCGAAGCCACCGCAGCAGCTTTCCTACATGGCGATCGGCGCCAGCGACGCCGTCGGCATCGGCGCCTTCCCCCTCGATCGCGGCTATGTCTATCGCATCCGCGATGAGCTGCGCCGGAACGTCGAGAGAGTGGACCTGCTCAACCTGGGCATCCCCGGCGCCAGCGCCGAGATGGAGGCCCAGGTGGTGCGCACCGCCCTGGATGCCGGCAAGCGCCCCGGCCTGGTAACCATCTGGCTGGGCGGCAACGATGTGGTGGACGGGGTCGCTCCCAAGGACTTCGAGACCCACCTCGAAGACATCCTCGACCGCCTGCGCAAGCGCACCGACGCGGTGATCGCGGTGGCCAACCTGCCCGACCTCAGCCGCACGCCCCGCTTCCAGCAGAACCCCAGCCCCAACGTCACGCCGGCGCGGATCCAGGCCTTCAACGCGGCCATCGCCCGCCAGGTCAAGGACCATGACGCCCTGCTGGTCGACCTGGCCAACCGCTTCGGCGACCTGTCCGAGCTGACCAGCGACATCGACGGCTACCACCCCAACAGCGGCGGCCACGCCGTGGTGGCCTCGGCCTTCCTGGCCGAGATCGAGCCGGCGCTGGGGATCCGCCCGAAGGTCGCCCTCAGCGCCGGCCGGTGAGCCCAGGCTTCGGTTTCCCCTGACGGTCATCCTGAGAGAGCGCCAGCGATCGAAGGATCTCGCCGGCCCGGGGCCCATCGCGCAAGCCCGGCAAGATCCTTCGCTGCGCTCAGGATGACAGGGAAGGCTTAGGCTTTGACCAGGCGCCGTCCCTGCGCAGCCCCAGAAGCCTGCCCGAGGTCGAAGAAGCTCATCAGGCGGCCGAGTTCGCGGGACTGATCCTCCAGCGCGTGGGCGGCGGCCGCCGACTCCTCGACCAGCGCGGCGTTCTGCTGGGTCATCTCGTCCATCTGCGTGACGGCCGCGTTGACCTGCTCGATGCCGCCGGCCTGCTCGTGGCTGGCCGCGGCGATCTCCGAGACGATGTCGGCGACCCGCTTCACGCTGCCCAGGATCTCGTCAAGGGTGCGGCCGGCCCCCTTGACCAGGTCGGCGCCGGCCTGCACCTCGCCGGAACTCTGGGTGATCAGCGTCTTGATCTCCTTCGAGGCGGCGGCCGAGCGCTGCGCCAGGTTGCGCACCTCCTCGGCGACCACGGCGAAGCCCTTGCCGGCGTCGCCGGCCCGCGCCGCCTCCACCGCCGCGTTGAGGGCCAGCAGGTTGGTCTGGAAGGCGATCTCGTCGATCATTCCGACGATGTCGCCGATCTTCTGGCTGGACGCCTCGATGCGGGCCATGGCGGCCACGGCGTCGCCGACCACCTGTCCACCGGACGCCGCCACCTCGCGGGCGCCGGCCGCCAGTTGATTGGCCTGCTGCGCATTGGCGGCATTCTGACGGACGGTGGCCGACAGCTCCTCCATGCTGGCGGCCGTCTCCTCCAGCGCGC
>JBLNCP010000043.1:0-149376 GCA_050260775.1 Solirubrobacterales bacterium
CCTTCTTTCCATCTATCTCGAAGCTGATGGTCATATTGTAGGCTCGCGCAGGCTTGAGGTTTAGTATAGCCAAGGCGCGGACTGCCGCAATATTATACTACTTGTGCTTGTCCAGGGGTTGGGGGGCATCAGCGCCGCCGGCGCCCCATCTCCTCCCTCATCACCTCCCAGGTGATCGCCCGCAGCTCCCCAGGGACGCCACCCGACTTCTTCACCAGGCGCTGCCGGAACCGGATGTTCAGGGCTGCGTTGACCTTGCTGTTAAGCCGCTGGTACTGGAGCTTCGTCACCTCGGGCGGGCCTTTGCGGGCCAGCAGCGCGTTGGTGATCTCAGGCGTGGTCATCGGGTGATTGGCACCGCGGAGGATCTCCAGCACGAGCACCGGCACCTCGCCTGGATGGAACAAGGCGTCCTCGGTGTAGAACTGCTTCGGCTTCAGCTTCGCCAGCTCGTAGCAGGGATCGAGGAGGTGGATGGTTGCATCGATATGGCCGATCGCCTCCTCGCACTTCTTGATCTCGTGCTCCAGGTAGGCGATCTCTCGCTGGATATCCCGGCGGCGCTCGACCAGCGCCGACACCGTGAAACTGGTCATGATGGTTCCCCTCTGTTCCGGGGAAGCCTATCAAACCGCCGGGCGGGGCCTCATTATCGGCGTGGGTGCTTTTGCGCCACCATGCCGCAACTACGGGCTTACGGCACCCAGAACTGCCAGCCGAACCAGCGCCAGCGGCCGTCCAGCGACGGCGAGGTGCAGTTGAGGCGGGCGCGGCCCGGCGGCAGCGGCTTGTCGAGGCGCACCTCGATGCGCGGCCCCAGCCGCTCCAGGCGGGCGCGGCCCTCCGAGGTGGTGTAGCAGGCCAGCCCCAGGTCTTCGGGGGCCTCGGATTCCAGGGTGAAGCCGAAGGCCGGCGGATTGGCGGCCACCTTGGGGTCGGCGGGCGAGATCTCGGTGGCGGGCAGCGGCAGGGCGCGGGCGGCGAGGCGGAAGCGCTCGGGCTCGCCGTAGGTCTCGTTGAGGATGAAGCGCGGCCAATACCAGCGCTCGCCGTGCGACCACGCGGCACCCGAATGCTGGCCGAAGGCGGCGGTGAAGCCGGCGGCGGCCACCGCCTTGAAGGCATCGAGGCTGGCCTCGCCATAGGGCCAGGCGAACAGGGTGGCGGGCCGTCCTGGCAGCTCGGCCGCCAGGCGGGCGCGGGCGCGGGCGAGGTCGGCGGCGACCTCTTGCTGCAGGGCCTGGGCCATGTGGATGCGCGACGCCCCCTGGGTGCCTACGCTGACCAGCCCCGAGTCCGCCAGCTCGCGCACCTGGTCCCAGGTCATGGTGTCGGGGCCGCCGCGATCCAGCTCGTCGGTGACCACGAACAGGGTGAAGGGATAGCCGGCCGCCTTGAGCATCGGCCAGGCGTCGCGGTAGGCGGTGGTCCAGGAATCGTCCACGGTGATGGCCACCGCCTTGTCGGGCAGCGGCTTGCCGGCGATCAGGGCGTCGACGATGGCCGGCAGCGGCAGGATTGTGAACCCGCCCTGGCGCAGCTCGTCGAGGTGGGCGCGGAACTGCTCGATGCGGATGCTGTTGGCCGGCGAGCGGTCGTCGCCGAAGCGACGGTACATCAGCACCACCGCGGAATCGGCGGCGCTGGCGGCGCCCGCCAGCCCGAGCAGGCAGGCGGCAGCAGCGGCCATGGCGACGAAGCGCCTCATCCCCCTCCCCCCCTTCGGCCCAGATCCATTACACTCCCCATGTTTGCCGCAACCGATAGGTTGGGCTCAAGGAGGAAAGGAGAGGGACATGACGATGGCGGCCAAGGCTGGGCTCCTGGATCGGATCTTCCGCGAGGGACGGACGCATTCCAAGTGGCTCGACCGGCCGGTGTCCGACGACCTGCTGCGCCAGGCCTGGGATCTGGCGCGCCTGGGGCCGACCGCCGCCAACAGCCAGCCGGCCCGAATCGTGTTCGTCACCAGCGCCGAGGCCAAGAAGCGGCTGGAGCCGGCGCTGTCGCCGGGCAACGTCGCCAAGACGATGGCCGCTCCGGTCACCGCCATCGTCGGCTACGACCTCGAGTTCTACGAGAAGCTGCCGACCCTCTATCCGCATGCCGACGCGCGCGCGTGGTTCGTCGGCAACGAGGCGCTGATCCAGGCCACCGCCTTTCGCAGCGCCTCGCTGCAGGCCGGCTATTTCATCCTCGCCTGCCGCGCCGTCGGCCTCGATTGCGGCCCGATGAGCGGCTTCGACGCCGCCCAGGTCGACGCGGCGTTCTTCGCCGGCACCGCGGTGAAATCGAACCTACTGATCAACATCGGCTACGGCGACCCGGCCGCGCTGCATCCCCGCAACCCGCGGCTGGATTTCGACGAGGCCTGCCGGATCGTCTAGAGCAGGCCCCTGTCGCGGACAAGGGCGATCGAGAGGCCGATGCCACCCAGCCAGAGCGGCAAGGGCAGCACAAGGATCGGCAGGTACCAACCGCACTCGGCGAAGGTCAGGCGGTCGAGCAGCGAGGCCTCGGTGACCATGGTGCCGCCGGCGGGATTGACCCACTGATAATGGGTCACCCGCAGCCTGAGGCCAAGATCGACGAGGCCAATGAGGCCCGGGCCGATGGCGGCGGCAACGGTCGCGGCGCGGGCGGCCATCGCCCAGTCGAGCGAGGCCAGGCCGAACACCACCGCGAAATAGAGCACCACCAGGGGCAGCCATTTCGGGATGCCGATGCCGATGGGCCCCAGCATCAGCGGGATGATGGAATTGCCGCGGGCGATGCGAGGGGGCATGGTCTCTCCTGAAGCGGCCTGTCTAGAGATGCGGCGCCTAAAGGTGCGGTCGGGGCAGGTGACCGAAGTCGATGCCCATGGCCCAACCGCCGAGGATTGCCACCCCCGCCACCAGAGCCATCTCGACGATGCCGCCGGTCCGGCACAGGTTCAAGGTGAAACGGCGGCGCGACGGCCACAGCAGCGGCACACCCGACGGTGTCAGGCCATCGGCCGCCAAATGCGACAGGTAGCCGATGGCCACCGGGGCGGCGATCCAGCCCACCCCCATCACCGCGAGCAGCGCCAAGGCCGCCGCCACCGCCAGCAGCGAGTGGGTGATGCCGCGGTGGCCGAGCACCAGGGACAGCGGCACCGACACCACCCGCATCTTGCGGCCGGCCCAGGAATTGGGGTGGTCGATGTCGGGCAGCAGGGCGCCCAGCGCCGCCGCGGCCAAGGCCTGCGGCTCGGACGCGGGAACGCCGGCGAGGTGGGCGGCGACCGCCCAGGCGGCAGCCCCCATGACGATGTGCGAGCCCGCCATCATGGCCAGCCGTTCTCCCCCAAGAAAAACCCCCGCCGGTTGCCCGGCGGGGGTGAGGCTTGAGCGCTCTTCTTATTAACGGGTTAGACCGTCACCGTGTCGGCGACCTGGCGGAACGCGGCGATCTGGTCGAAGTTCATGTAGCGGTAGATGTCGGCGGCCTTCTGGTTCACCACCGCGACCTGCTCCTGGTACTCGGCGACGGTCGGGATGCGGCCCAGCAGGGCGCAGACGGCGGCCAGCTCGGCGGAGCCGAGATAGACGCGGGTGTCGATGCCCAGGCGGTTGGGGAAGTTGCGGGTCGAGGTCGACATGGCGGTCGAGCCCTTGCGGATCTGGGCCTGGTTGCCCATGCACAGCGAGCAGCCGGGCATCTCCATGCGGGCGCCGGACTTGCCGAGGATGGAGTAATAGCCCTCCTCGTTGAGGATCATGGCGTCCATCTTGGTCGGCGGCGCGATCCACAGGCGGGTCGGGATGTCCGACTTGCCGTCCAGCACCTTACCGGCGGCGCGGAAGTGGCCGATGTTGGTCATGCACGAGCCGATGAAGACCTCGTCGATCTTGTCGCCGGCCACTTCGGACAGCAGCTTGACGTCGTCGGGATCGTTCGGGCAGGCGACGATCGGCTCCTTGATGTCGGCCAGATCGATCTCGATGACGGCGGCGTATTCGGCGTCGGCGTCGGGCTGCAGCAGGTCCGGCTTGGCGATCCACTGCTCCATCGCGGTGATGCGGCGCTCCAGCGTGCGACGATCCTCGTAGCCGTTGGCGATCATCCACTTCATCAGGGTGATGTTGGAGCGCATGTACTCGATGATCGGCTCCTTGTTGAGCCGCACGGTGCAGGCCGCCGCCGAACGCTCGGCCGAGGCGTCGGACAGCTCGAACGCCTGCTCGACCTTGAGGTCCGGCAGACCCTCGATCTCGAGGATGCGGCCGGAGAACAGGTTCTTCTTGCCCTTCTTCTCCACCGTCAGCAGGCCCTGGCGGATGGCGTAGAGCGGGATGGCGTTGACGAGGTCACGCAGGGTCACGCCCGGCTGCATCGTGCCCTTGAAGCGCACCAGCACCGATTCCGGCATGTCGAGCGGCATGACGCCGGTGGCGGCGGCGAAGGCCACCAGGCCCGAACCGGCCGGGAACGAGATGCCGATGGGGAAGCGGGTGTGCGAGTCGCCGCCGGTGCCGACGGTGTCGGGCAGCAGCAGGCGGTTCAGCCACGAGTGGATGACGCCGTCGCCGGGACGCAGCGCGATGCCGCCGCGGGTGGAGATGAACGCCGGCAGCTCCTTGTGGGTCTTGACGTCGACCAGCTTGGGGTAGGCGGCGGTGTGGCAGAAGGACTGCATCACCAGGTCGGCGGAGAAGCCGAGGCAGGCGAGGTCCTTCAGCTCGTCGCGGGTCATCGGGCCGGTGGTGTCCTGCGAGCCCACGGTGGTCATGCGCGGCTCGCAATAGGTGCCGGGACGCACGCCCTTGCCCTCGGGCAGGCCGCAGGCGCGGCCGACCATCTTCTGGGCCAGCGAGAAGCCCTTGCCCGAGTCCTTCGGCGAGGTCGGCAGGCGGAACAGGGTGCTCGGCGCCAGGCCCAGGGCCTCGCGGGCCTTGGCGGTCAGGCCGCGGCCGATGATCAGCGGGATGCGGCCGCCGGCGCGGACCTCGTCGAAGATCACCTCGGACTTCACCTTGAACTCGGCGATGACTTGGCCGTTCTTGAGCGCCTTGCCCTCGTAGGGCTTGAGCTCGACCACGTCGCCCATCTCCATCTTGGAGACGTCGAGCTCGATCGGCAGCGCGCCGGCGTCCTCCATGGTGTTGTAGAAGATCGGGGCGATCTTGGTGCCCAGGCAGACACCGCCGAAGCGCTTGTTGGGGACGTAGGGGATGTCCTCGCCGGTGAACCACAGCACCGAGTTGGTGGCCGACTTGCGCGACGAGCCGGTGCCGACGACGTCGCCGACATAGGCGACCAGGTTGCCCTTGGCCTTGAGCGCCTCGAGCTGCTTGACGGGGCCGCGCACGCCCGCCTCCTCGGGCTCGATGCCCGGGCGCGGGTTCTTCAGCATGGCCAGCGCGTGCAGCGGGATGTCGGGGCGGCTCCAGGCGTCGGGAGCCGGCGACAGGTCGTCGGTGTTGGTCTCGCCGGTGACCTTGAAGATGGTGACGGTCAGGCTGTCCGGAACCGCCGGGCGCGAGGTGAACCACTCGGCGTCGGCCCACGACTGCAGCACCGCCTTGGCGTTGGCGTTGCCGGCATCGGCCAGCTCCTTGACGTCGTGGAAGTAGTCGAACACCAGCAGGGTCTTCTTCAGGCCCTCGGCGGCGGCGGCGCCGCACTCGGCGTCCTTGAGCAGGTGGATCAGCGGCAGGATGTTGAAGCCGCCCAGCATGGTGCCCAGCAGCTCGGTCGCCTTGACCTTGGAGATCAGCGCGCACTTTTCGTCACCGGCGGCGACGGCGGCCAGGAAGGCGGCCTTGACCTTGGCGGCATCGTCCACACCGGCCGGCACGCGGTAGGTGATCAGCTCGACCAGGACATCTTCCTCGCCCTTCGGCGGGTTCTTCAAGAGGCCGACCAGCGCCTCGGTCTGCTCGGCAGTGAGCGGCAGGGGCGGAATCCCGAGCGCGGCACGCTCGGCGACATGCTGGCGATAGGCTTGAAGCACGGGATCATCCTCCGCTTAAGGCAAGGGCATTGGTCAACGCGATAATGGTCAGATCGCGCGTGCGCTTACACCATAATTTTCATTCAGAGTCCAGTGGGGCTATCCGTTTGGGGGGGCTTTTTTCCACCCGACCTACCCGCCGGCTATGCCCTGGCCGATCCTCCCCCATAAATCCGCCACATTCCCCGGCTGCAATGGGCACCATTAGAAGGCCCCTTGTTTGCCGGGCGCCGGGACATCCCCCCACGTCCCGCATCGGCTGGGTCACCGGCGGCCGGCGCGCTCCCCCCTCGCGCCGGCCGTTTCTCTTCGATCAACGTGCCCTCAGGCGCCGGGCGGGACGCGTCCGCGTCCCTTGGCTCACGCTCCGCATTCGCTGCGCGGGGCCTCAACGGCCCAGTCGCCCGGCAGGCCGGGCTCCATGACCAACGGCCTGTGCAAGCGCTCTATTTTCTGCCATACCTGCCGGCCATGACCGCCACCGAGACCCTCCGCTTTTCCGGCCACAAGCTTGCCTGCGTCCGCGGCGGGCGGGTGGTGTTCGCCGGGCTGGATTTCGAGGTCGCCGCCGGCGAGGCCCTGGTGCTGCTGGGGCCCAACGGTTCGGGCAAGTCGAGCCTGCTGCGCGTGATGGCCGGGCTGCTCAAGACCGCGTCGGGCCGGCTGGCCTGGAATGGCAAGCCGGTGGCCGAGGATCCCGAGGCGCACGCCGCCCGCACCCATTACGTCGGCCACCACGACGCCATCAAGCCGGTGCTGTCGGTCGCCGAGAACCTGCGCTTCTGGGCGCGCCTGCACGAGCCGCACGCCGCACGCGCCAGCCAGGCGGTCGAGCACGCGCTCGAGCGCTTCGGCCTCGGCCATCTGCGCGACATCCCGGGCAAGATGCTGTCGGCGGGGCAGAAGCGGCGCACCAACCTGGCGCGGTTGCTGGCGGCACCGTCGCCGCTGTGGCTGCTGGACGAGCCCATCACCGCGCTCGACCGCAAGTCCATCGCCACCCTGGAGGCGGTGTTCGCCGAGCATCGCGCCGGCGGCGGCATCGTCATCCTGTCGACCCACGCCGACGTGGACCTGCCGGATGCCCGCGAGCTGCACCTGGACCGGTTCGCGCCGCAATCCTTCGTCGACGACCTTCCCGACGAGGTGTTCGCGTGAGCCGGTTCTGGGAAGTCGTCCGCCGCGACCTGCGCCTGGCGTTGCGCCAGGGCTCCGACAGCATCATGGTCGTGACCTTCTTCGTGCTGACCGTCGTGCTGTTCCCGTTCGGCATCGGTCCCGAGACCGGCATCCTCGAGCGGGTGTCGGCGGGCGTGCTGATCGTCACCGCGCTCTTGGCCTCGATGCTGTCGCTCGACCGCCTGTTCCAGGCCGATTACGAGGATGGCTCGCTGGAGCTGCTGGTGCTGACGCCGACCCCGCTGGAAGTGGTGGTCGCCGCCAAGGTGACCGCCCACTGGCTGACCACCGGCCTGCCGCTGCTGGTGGCGGCGCCGGTGCTGGCGGTGCTGCTCCATATGAATACGGACGGCTTCGGCACCCTGCTGCTGGCCATGGCCCTGGGAACTCCGACCCTGTCGCTGATCGGCGCCATCGGCGCCGCGCTGGTGCTGGGGGCGCGGCGCGGCGGCGTGCTGCTGTCGCTCTTGATCCTGCCGCTTTACGTGCCGGTGCTGATCTTCTCGGTCGGCGCCATCGATGCCGCCGTCCAGGGCCTGTCGGCCAAGCCCCACCTGCTGATCCTGGCCGGCATCCTCGCCGCCGCGCTGCCGCTCGCCCCCTGGGCCAGCGCCGCCGCGCTCCGCCAGGCGCTGGAATAGCCCCTCAATCCTCCGCGCGCACCACCGCCAGCATGTGCGTCACCGCCTCGTCGGGCAGGGTGGCGATGGTTTCGGCCAGCCGATTGGCCAGCTCGGTGCGCTCGGGTGCCAGGCCGGCGGTGTCGATCACCACGCGGGGATGGCTGAGCTCCGCCAGCCGCTTCAAATCCTCCGCCTCGTCCCAGATGCAGCCGAAGTAGCCGGCGATCTGCATCACCAGGCCCGGGGCCGGACGGCCCCGGTTGCCGTGCTCGAGCGCCGAGAGGTAGGCGGAGGACAAGTTGAGGTCGGCCGCCATCTGCTTGAGGCTGATGCCGCGCGCCTCGCGGAGCGCACGCACGCGGGCGCCGAACGGCGTCATTCCCGCCTCCGCTTGACCAGGACGTAGAGCGCGCCCTCGCCGCCGTGCTGGGGCCGGGCGTAGGAAAAGCCGAGGATGCGCTCGCGCAGCGGGCTCTGGTTGAGCCAGCGCGGCACCTGCGCCCTGAGGATGCCGCCGCCCTCGCGGCCCTTGCCGGTGATCACCAGCACGCAGCGGCGGCCGGCCTCGAAGGCGCGGCCGACCACCGCCAGCAGGGTGGCGTGGGCGGTGTCCTGGGTCATGCCGTGCAGGTCGATGCGGGCGTCGATGACCATCTCGCCCTTCTTCATGCGCTCGGCGGTCCGCTTGTCGACGCCGGCGGCACGGCCATGCGCCAACTCGGGCAGCGGCGCCCGCGGGCGCGGCGGCGGCAGGACCTCGCGCGGAGACGGGAGGCGCGGTGCGGGATCGGCAGCGGGGGCGGACGGTTCCGGCTGTGTCTCGGGCTCGTCCTCGACCGTCCGGCCGGGCAGCGGCGCCACGTCGCGCACGATCGCCCGCCAGATCCGGGCCTCGTCGGGGGTGACCAGGCGGCGACGGCGGTGGTCGGGAGCCCAGTCACGCGCCATGATCACGGGCCATCGATCAGCACCACGTGCAGGCGGCGGGGACCATGGGCGCCCAGCAGCAGGCTCTGCTCGATATCGGCCGTGCGCGAGGGGCCGGTGATCCAATTGACCGTGCGCGGCATGGCCCCGGCGGCGCGCAGCGCCACCCAGGCGTCCTCGTAACAGCCGACCACGTCGCCGGCGCGGACCAGCACGACGTGCACGTCGGGCATGAAATTGAGGGTGGTCGGGCGCTCGGGGCCCGAGGTCAGCACCAGGGTGCCGGTCTCGGCCACGCCGCGGAAGGCCGGGGTCAGCGAGACCATGTCGCCCTTCGCCGCCGCACCGAAGCGGACATCGAGGCCGGTGCCGGCCCAATCGAGCGCGGCCAGGGCAGGGGCGGCGACGGCGGAAAGCGGCAGGCCCGCCTCGGCCAACCACGCCGCCACCGAGGCCGGCACGTCGGACAGGGCGGCCACCCGCGCCAGCGACGCCTGGGTTTCGATCACCATGGCGGCGAAACGCTCCACCAGCTCGGCACCGGCGCCCCGGCCGCGCGCGGGCACGACGTTGGCCCTGGGCTCGGCCAGCCGGCGCGACACCGCCTCGGCGGCGACACCGGTGAGAGGCCCGCGATGGAGCGAGCGGCGGATACCGTCGAAAATGGCGGAGCGGGCGTTGCTCATGGCGGCAGGACCTCCTGCACCGGCGCCCGCGGCGCCTCGGGTTGCGGCTGGACGCTGGCCGGCGCGGGCGGGGCTTCAGCCGCCTCGTCCTCGGCTTCGGCCTCGGCGGCGGCGGCCGGATCCTCGGGCAGGTTGCGGCGGGCGAACTTGCGCCAGTCGCCCTTGGGAGCCATGCAGTACTCGCTGGTGCCCTTGAGCAGCACCACGATGCCGCCCAGGTGCCACAATTGCTGCCAATGCAGCGCGCTTTCCAGCATGTAGGCGGTGGCGCGGCTCCGGATCCGCCATGCCACCAGGTGCTTGACCCCGTAGACATGGGCGAAGACGCCCATGGTCATGCCGACGATGCCGACCGCCACGCCGGCCGCCAGCAGAATGCCCAGCGCCGCGAACATCAGCACCAGCAGCGGCACCAGATGGTCCCACGGGCTATGCACCGGCGAGCCCTGGAAATCGAGCATGCGCTGGTCGGTATGGATCTCCAGGCGCCCGGCATGGACGGCGCCGCGGATCTGGTCGAGCAGCCGCTCGTCCTCGCGCGCCTTCTTGCTGCGCCATTCCGCCATCAGCGCACTCATCGCCGCCTTCCCCGCTGCCATTGGTCCACGAAGGTCCGGCCGCTGGGCGCGGGGAAATCACGGCTGTCGGTCCAGGCTCCGGCCAGAGGCAGTCTGGCCAGTCGTCCCCTTCCCTTGGCCATCGCGTGCAACCCCCACGCCGCGAGCCGGGCTGCGATACGATAAAGGGAAGGACGGCTGGCGGCAAACGCCCAAAGCGCGATGCCCCAGCGTTCGCGCAACGGCTTGAGATGGCGTTCGAACTCGCGCTCTCGCCAGTGCCGCAGCATGCGCGGCAGCGGGATGCGCATGGGGCACACCTCCTCGCAGCGGCCGCACAGCGTCGAGGCGTTGGGCAGATCACGCGCCTCGGCCAGGCCGACCAGGGCCGGAGTCAGCACCGAGCCCATGGGCCCGGGGTAAACCCAGCCGTAGGCGTGGCCACCGACGGCGCCGTAGACCGGACAATGGTTGATGCAGGCGGCGCAGCGGATGCACCGCAGCATGTCCTGGAATTCGCCGCCCAGCATGGCCGAGCGCCCGTTGTCGAGGATGACCACGTGGAATTCCTCGGGCCCGTCCAAATCGTCCGCGCGGCGCGGGCCGGTCGAGAAGGTGGTGTAGACCGACAGCTCCTGGCCGGTGGCCGAGCGCGCCAGCAGGCGCAGGATGGTGGCGGCATCCTCGAGCGTGGGGACCACCTTCTCGATGGTGGCCAGCACGACGTGGACCTTGGGCAGCGTCTGGGTGAGGTCGCCGTTGCCCTCGTTGGTGACGATCACCGTCGAGCCGGTCTCGGCGATCAACATGTTGGCGCCGGTGATGCCGACATCGGCGGCATGGAAATGAGTGCGCATCTCCTCGCGGGCCTCGTCGAGCATGGCGCGCGGCTCGGTGAGGTCGCGGCCGGCGGCCCGGCCCGCATGCGCCTTGAGGAAGGCTTCGGCCACATGGGTGCGGTTCAGGTGGATGGCGGGGGCGACGATGTGGCTGGGCGGCTCGTCGCGCAGCTGGATGATGTACTCGCCGAGATCGGTCTCCACCGGCACCACGCCGTTGGCGGCCAGGAAGGCGTTGAGGCCGATCTCTTCGCCGACCATGGACTTGCCCTTGGTGACCGTCCTGGCGCCGGCCCGGCGGCAGATCTCGAGCACCGCCTTGCGCGCCTCGTCGCCGTCGCGGGCCCAATGGACTTGGCCGCCGGTCTCGATCACCTTGGCCTCGAAGGCCTCCAGATAGGTGTCGAGGTTGGCGAGCGTATGGTCCTTGATGGCCTTGCCGGCGTCGCGGAGCTGGTCGAACTCGGGCAGGCGGCCCACCGCCGCCGCCCGCTTCACCCGGAAGCCGGCCTTGAGCTTGGCCAGGGCGTCCTGCAGCACCGGGTCCTTCAGCGCCTTGGCGGCATTGGCCTGGAAATTGTGGCTGGTGGGATGCATGCCTAGCCCTCCTCGCCGATGGCCGGCGCGTCGGTCATGCCGGCCAGCACCTCGGCGACATGGCGCACCCGCACCGGCGAACCTTCGCGCTTGAGCTTGCCCGCGATGTTCATCAGGCAACCGAGGTCGCCGGCCAGGACGGTGCCGGCTCCGCTGGCGGCGATGTCGGCCGCCTTCTCGCCCACCATGTGGTCGGAAATGCGGGGATACTTGACGCAGAAGGTGCCGCCGAAGCCGCAGCATTCCTCGGGCGCCGCCATCTCCTTGAGGTCGAGCCCGTCCACCGAGGCCAGCAGGCGGCGCGGCTGCCCCTTCACGCCCAGTTCCCGCAGGCCCGAGCAGGAATCGTGGTAGGTGACGCTGCCGTCGAAGCGGGCCTCCACCTGTTCGACCCCCATCACGTCGGTGAGGAAGGAAACCAGCTCCCAGGTGCGCTCGGCGAGCTGGCGGGCCAGGCGGCCCAGCTCGGGGTCGTCGGCGAACAGCACCGGATAGTGATGGCGGATCATGGCGGCGCACGATCCCGAGGGCAGCACCACGTAATCGTAGCCGGCGAAGACGCGCATGGTGTTGAGCGCCATGGCCCGGGCGCCGCCGCGGTCGCCCGAATTGTAGGCCGGCTGGCCGCAGCAGGTCTGGTCCGGCGGCACTTCCACGATGCAACCGGCATCCTCCAGCAGCTTGGCGGCGGCGAAGCCGATTTCGGGGCGCATGGTGTCGACGAGACAGGTCGCCATCAAACCGACGCGCGGGTTACCCACTGCAGGCTCGGACGTCATCGGCTTATCCTTCTGGTTTTCCAGAAGAATGGATGTTCGCATGCGCCGAAGCAAGTGGTGATACCAGTCCCGGCCTAGCGGGCGGCGACCCGCGGGGTGCGCTGGATGGGCAGCAGGACCCAGTAGCGGCCGGCGCTCTTCATGCGGCCGGCCTTGTCGAACGCCGGTTCGCCGGCTCCCCAGAAGAAATCGCCCCGGACCACGCCCTTGATGGCGGCGCCGGTGTCCTGCGCCATGACCAGGCGCCGAAGCGGCGTCCCCGACGGCTCGACCGTGTCCAGCCACAGCGGCACACCCAGGGGAACGTAGCGGGTATCGACCGCCAGCGACCGCTGCGGCGTCAGCGCCACCCCCTCGGAGCCCACCGGCCCGTCGCCCTCGACCACCCGGTAGAACACGTAGCGGGGGTTCTCCTGCATCAGCTGGATCGCTTCGCCCGGGTGCGCCTTCAGCCAGGCGCGGATGGCCGGCATGGTGGTGTCGCCGTCCAGCTTGCCCTTGTCCTTCAGGACCTTGCCGATGCCGACGAACTTGTGGCCGTTGGTGGCGGCGACCCCCAGGCGCAGGGTGGCGCCGTCGTCGAGCCGGATGCGACCGGATCCCTGGATGTGCAGGATGTGGGCGTCGACCGGATCCTCGACCCAGACCAGCGGCTCGGCCAATGGGCCCAGGGCGCCCGCCTCGATGTCGGCGCGGGCCGGATAGGGGTCGAGGCGGGTTCCGTTGAGCCGCCCGGCCAGGGTCTCGTTCCCGAGATCGGGCCGGAAGCGGCCGAGGTCGACGGTGACCAGATCCTTGGGCCGCGCCAGCAACGGCACGGTGAAGCGGCCCTTGCGGGTGCGGGATCCCGCCAGCTCGGGCTCGTAGTAGCCGGTGAACGTGCCCTCAGCCCGCCCCTGGTTGGTCACAAGGTGGGGAAGGAACCACGATTCGAAGAAGGCACGGGCGGCGGCATGGTCCCCGGCGGGCAGGCGGCGGGCCGCCGCACAAGGCGGATGCCAGTCGGCGGCGGTACCGCCCATGCCGTCGCCCCCGATGGATTTGTCGGGGGGAAGCCTGCCCAGGCGATCGCAGGATTTCAGCAAGGCCGGCAGCACCGCGGCGGCCTGGTCATCGTGCCAGCCGGGAAGCTGGTCGAAGCGGGCCGGGTTGAGCACCAGGCGATCGGGCAGGCCGGGCAGAGTGGGCGCCGCCGGGGGCGGGGGTGCGGGCGGGTTGGCCGGCGCGCAGGCGGCCACCAGCAGCACCATCACCAGACCGGCCAAACGCTTCACGGAAGCCGCCGCTCAGTGATGCTGGTCGGCCGGGGCGCGCGTTGCCACCAGCTGCCAGTTGGGGTCGGGCGAGCGGGTGTCGCGGCGGAAGGTCCATTCGTCGGTGACGTCGGCGACGCGGTCGGGATCGCCGTCGACGATGCGACCCTGGGCGTCACGCACCACATTGACCTGATCGGAGCGGAAGCGGACGGTGACGCTGGCGAGATGGCGCTCCATCCCCGCCTCGACGATATCGGCGGCGCGGATGCTGATCAGCTCGGTCTCGAGGACCTCGCCGGCGCTCTGCCGGCCGTCGATCGCCTCGGCGAAGCCCCGGTACACCTCGTCCGACAGCAGCGGCTTCAGCACCGGCTTGTCGCCGTGGGCATAGGCCTCGACGATCATGCCGAACGCCGCCCTGGCGCCGGACACGAACTGCTCGGGCGAGAATGCCGGATCTGCGGCACGGATCGCGGCCAGCCCGGCGCCGACGGCACCCTCCGGCCACGCCTCCCCGGCGGGCTTGCGGGCCGAGGCGAGATCGATCACGTTGTCCGACGGCCGCCCCGGCGCGTCGCCGATCTGCTGCGGCGGTCGCTCGTTGCCGGTCCGGCGGCCCAGCACGCTGCGCAGGCGCAGAACCAGGAAGGCCGCGACCATGGCGAAGAAAATGATGTCGATGAAGTGGAAGCCGTCGTTCATGGTCCCGATATCCGGGGTTTTCCTCGTCCGTCACAGATAAGCCGGTGAAGGGAAAAGGGCAAGCATGCCTTGGCTGATAGTCCTGTCGCTGATCGCCCTGCCGGTGATCGAAATCGCGCTGTTCGTCAAATCCTCGCAATGGATCGGCGTCCTGCCCACCATCGTGCTGGCCATCGCCGCCGGCATGGCCGGAATCGCCCTGGTGCGGCGGCAGGGCTTCGAGACCATGATGAGGGCGCAGGACCAGCTTCGCCGCGGCGAGTTCCCGGTGGCCGAGGCGTTCGACGGCCTGTGCCTGGCCATGGCCGGCGCCCTGCTGGTGCTGCCCGGGTTCTTCTCGGACATCGTGGCCCTGATCCTGCTGCTGCCGCCGGTGCGAGCGCTGCTCAGGGCTTGGCTGTCCGGGCATCTGCGCGCCGTGACCCCGTCGCAGCCGGGAGCGCCAAGCGGCCGCCCGCCGGTGATCGAAGCCGAGTACCACGTGGTGGAGGGCGACGAGCACAACCATCGCTGACCGTTCGGCCGGTCGAGCGGTTGTACCCGGGCGCGATCCGTGCTAGCCAGACACCCCGCGCCGCGGGGATTATTCTGGGAGGATCGAGGACAATGACCGATACCAACGCCGCCATGCCGCCCATGGTCGTCAACGGCCAGTACATCAAGGACCTCTCGTTCGAAGTCCCCGGCGCCCCCGCCATCTTCGGCGAGATGTCCGGCCAGAGCCCCGAGATCCCGATCCATGTGGACATCGACGCGCAGCCGCTGAACGACAACGTCTATGAGGTGGTGCTCCACATCAAGGTGGAAGCCAAGCTGCCCGAGAAGCCGGTGTTCATCGTCGAGCTCGCCTACGGCGGCATCTTCACCCTGAACGTCGCGCCGGAGCACGTGCAGCCCATGCTGCTGGTCGAGTGCCCGCGGATGCTGTTCCCGTTCGCCCGCACGATCATCGCCGACATGACCCGCGATGGCGGCTTCCCGCCACTGATGATCCAGCCGATCGACTTCGTGCAGCTCTATCGCTCGCGCATGGAGCAGTCTTCGCACGAAGCCGGCCACGCGTAAGCGCGTTCGTCCGCACCCCGGAAAAGCGGGGGTCCAGACGGCTACCGTCCCTGGATCCCCCCTTACGCGGGGATGACGATTTCGGGAACCCCTCAGCCGGCCTTGGCTTCCGCTTCCGGCTCGGGTTCACGCAGCCAGATCGCCTTCTTGACCTTGGCCAGGAAGGCGGTGTGGGCTTCCAGCTCCTCGGGCAGCGGCGCATGCGGCCGCGGTTCGCGGTAGGGGCGCTCGATCGCCACCGCCGCCTCGGCGTTGCCCTTCGCCAGGCCCAGCTCGAAGCCGGGCTGACGGCCGCCGATCAACTGCAGATAGACCTCGGCCAGCAATTCGGAATCGAGCAGCGCCCCGTGCTTGGTGCGATGGGTGTTGTCGATCTCGAAGCGGCGGCACAGCGCGTCCAGGTTGGCCTGGGCGCCGGGGAACTTCTTGCGCGCCATCAGCACGGTGTCAATCGCCCGGCTCATGGGCATGGCCGGGAACCCCAGCTGGGAAAGTTCCCAGTTGAGGAATTTCATGTCGAATTCGGCGTTGTGGATCACCAGCGGCGAATCGGCGACGAAGGCCAGGAAGTCGGCGACGATCCCGGCGAACACCGGCTTGTCGGCCAGGAATTCCGAGGACAGGCCGTGGACCTTGAAGGCCTCTTCCGGCATGTCACGCTCGGGATTGATGTAGCAGTGGAACACCTGGCCGGTGGGCAGGTGGTTCATCAGCTCGACGCAGCCGATCTCGACGACGCGATGCCCGGAGAAGGGGTCGAATCCGGTGGTCTCGGTATCGAGGACGATTTCGCGCATGGCCCCTAGTCGGTAGTGGTGTCGCAGTCGGTGTCGGCGCGCATCAGTGTGACCGCCCGCCGCAAGGCACGCAAGGCCGGAGCGAGACCGGACCCGGTGGGGATCACGAAGTCGGCGCGGCGGCGCTTGGCGGCATCCGGCATCTGCTGGGCGCGGATCGCGGCGAGGCGCGCCGGATACATCCCCGGCCGCCGCAGCACCCGCTGCGCCTGCAGGAAGGCCGGGCAGCTGACCACGGCCACCCGGTCGCAGCGGCGTTCGCCGCCGGTCTCGAACAGCAAGGGAATATCGAGGACCACCAGCGCGGTACGCCGGCGCCGGTGCCGCGCGAGGAATGCCTGCTCGGCCTGCCGGACCAGCGGATGCAGGATGGCTTCCAGCCGCCGGAGCGCCGGCCTGTCGCCGAAGACCCGCCGCCCCAGTTCGGCGCGGTCGACGGCCCCCTCCCTCACCACCCCGGGAAACGCCGCCTCGACCGGCGCCACCGCTGCTCCGCCCTTGGCCAGCAGTCGGTGCACCGTGGCGTCGGCGTCGTGCACCGGCACGCCCATCCGTGACAGCATCTTGGCCGCCGTGCTCTTGCCCATGCCGATGGAGCCGGTGAGTCCGAGGATCTTCATGCGGTTCATTTAACCACGAAGATACGAAGGCACGAAGGGCAGGGGCGTCATCCCGCCAGGACGAAGGCCCGCAGCTCGTCGGTGACGTCGGGCCGCACCCCGAACCACGCCTCGAAGCCCGGTACCGCCTGCCACAGCAGCATGCCGAGGCCGTCGACCACTCTGTTGCCGCGGGCCCGAGCCGCCGCGAGCAGGGGAGTCTCGAGCGGCACGTAGACGATGTCGTTGACCACCGCCGAGGCGGGCAGGGCGGCGAGATCGAGGTCCAGCGGCGCCTGTCCGGCCATGCCGAGCATCGTGGTGTTGACCAGCAGGCCGGCGCCGTCGAGGGCACTGGCGCGGGCGTCCCATGCCGCCACCCGGATCGGCCCGCCGATGTCGGCGGCCAGGCGCTCGGCGCGCTCGATCGAGCGGTTGACCAGCACGATGTCGGGAACGCCGGCATCGGCGAGGGCGGCGACCACCGCGCGGGAGGCGCCGCCGGCCCCCAGCACCACGGCCGTGCCGGCCCGCGGATCCCAGGCCGGGGCGCCCTGGCGCAGGTTTGCCAGGAAGCCGTAGGCATCGGTGTTGCGGCCCTCGATGGTGCCGTCCTCCCTCACCACCAGGGTGTTGACCGCGCCGATGCGCTCGGCGACCGGATCGAGGTCGTCGACCAGGGTGAGCGCCTGTTCCTTGTGGGGGACGGTGACGTTGGCGCCGGCAAACCCCATGCGCGGCAGGGCGGCGACCACGGCGGCGAAGTCGTCGGGCCGGACCGGCAGCGGCACGTAGGCGCCGTCGATGCCCAGGCGCTCCAGCCAGAAACCGTGCAGGCGGGGTGAGCGGGAATGGCTGACCGGCCAGCCGAGCACGCCGGCGAGGCGGGCCTTGCCCGAGATGGTCATGGGGTCAGCACTCCGTTTTCGCGCAGGAAGTCGAGCAGCGGCAGTAGCGGCAGGCCGAGGATAGTGAAGTGGTCGCCCTCGACGGTCATGAAGAGCTGCGCGCCCAGACTCTCGAGCTGGTAGGCCCCTACCGAGGTGGTCGCGGCGGCACCGGCCGCCGCCAGGTATTGGTCGAGGAAGGCGTCGCTGAACTGCCGCATGGTCAGCTTGGCCGCCTCGGTGTGATGCCACAGGCGGGTGCCGTCGCGCACCGCCACCACCGAGCTGGTCAGACGGTGGCTGCGGCCGCGCAAGGCCAGCAACTGGACCCGCGCGGCCTCGACGCTCTCCGGCTTGTCGAACCAGGCGCCCTCGCAATCGAGCATCTGGTCGGCGCCGATGACGATGGCGCCCGGATGGCGCGACGAGACACGCGTCGCCTTGAGTTCGGCCAGGACTTCGGCCACCCGGGCGGGGTTGGCCGTCTCCTGGCGCATGGCGCCCTTGACGGCGGCTTCGTCGACCGCCGCGGTGTCGACGGCGAACGGCACGCCGGCCTGTTCCAGTATGGACCGCCGGGTGGCCGAAGCGGAGGCGAGCACGATCACGGCTGCGGCTCCTTGCGGTTTTCCCCGTTCTGCCGTGCCCCCTCGCGCTTGGCCAGATGCTGGCCGTGCAGCTGCACGATGGTGGCCGAAGCCTCCTCGATGGAGCGGCGGGTGACGTCGACCACCGGCCAGCCGTGGCGGGCGAACAGGCGGCGAGCCGTCGCCACCTCCTCGCGCACCTTCTCGAACTGCGCGTAGGCCGATTCCTCGGCCTGGTTGAGGAAGCGCAGACGGGCGCGTCGGATGTCCGACAGGCTCTTGGGGTCCTTGGTCAGGCCGACCACCAGCGGCCGCTTGAGGCCTTCCAGCTGGTGCGGCAACGGCACTTCGGGAACCAGGGGATAATTGGCGCACTTGTAGCCGCGATTGGCCAGGTACATGCAGGTCGGGGTCTTGGAGGTGCGCGACACCCCGACCACCACGATGTCGGCGTCCTCGAGATCGTCCATCAGCTGGCCGTCGTCGTGGGCCAGCGTGAACTGCATGGCGTCGATGCGGGCGAAATATTCGGCATCGAGCTGGTACTGACGGCCCGGGGTGGCATGCATCTCGGTCTGCAGGTAGCCGGACAGGGTGGCCATCACCGGATCCAGCACGGGGATGCAGGGGATGTGCATGTGGCGGCAGGCTTCCTCGAGCACGGCGCGGACCGCCGGGTCGACGATGGTGCACAGCACGATGCCGGGATGTTCCTCGATGCCGGCGATGACCCGCTCGACCTGGCCCTGCGTGCGGACCAGCCACCAATTATGCTGGACGGCGTGCACGCCCTCGAATTGCACCATGCAGGCGCGGGCGACCGAGGTCACGGTTTCGCCGGTGGCGTCGGAAACCAGATGGAGGTGGAAGGTGCGCATGCCTGTGGATCACGTCCAAACATGGGGATAAGTCGGGGTCGCCGGGATGGCGGCCGATTTTGCTCCCCGACCACCAGACCTTCGTCAGACGAATCACCCGGGTGTGGGCCGATCGGCCGACGTCGCCGAGAATAACGTGATTCACCCGCCGCGACACCCCGTTTCCCCACAATCCACACCTTTCGGAATACGCCTTACCGAGAGGGATAGAGCGGTGGGCCGCGAGTCTGGCGCCGCTTTTCCACCGTCGCGGCCGCCGGGCACGATTTTCGGGATAGGCCTGTGGACGAAAGCGGGATGGAGTCAGATCCCCGTCTTCCACAGGCACCCACAGACTCAGCCACCTTTCCTAGACCTTTCAAACCTTGTATGACCTTGGGCCGAACAACCCACGAGGCGACCTCCGTGAGCACGTCCGCGAAGCCTTTCCTGCGCGCCCTCGCCGGCGAAACCGTCACCCCGCCGCCGTTCTGGCTCATGCGCCAGGCTGGGCGCTACCTGCCGGAATACCGCGAGACCCGGGCCCGTGCCGGCAGCTTCCTGGATCTTTGCTACAATCCGGACCTGGCCACCGAGGTGACGCTGCAGCCGCTGCGCCGCTACGGCTTCGATGCGGCCATCCTGTTCTCCGATATCCTGGTCGTCCCCGACGCGTTGCGGCAGCGGGTGTCCTTCCGCGAAGGCGAAGGACCGGTGTTGACGCCCATTCGCTCGGCAAGTGATCTGGACGGTCTCGACATCTCGGGCCTGCACCAGCACCTCGCCCCCGTCTACGAAACCGTGGCCAAGCTCTCGAAGGCCATTCCCACCACCACCGCGCTGATCGGCTTCTCCGGCGCGCCCTGGACGGTGGCCACCTACATGATCGAGGGCAGCGGCTCGAAGGATTTCAGCCACGCCAAGCGCATGATGTGGGGCCAGCCGGAGCTGTTTGCGCGGCTGATGGACCTGCTGATCGAAGCCACCGGGCAGTACCTGATCCGCCAGATCGACAACGGCGCCGAAGCCATCCAGATCTTCGACACCTGGGCGGGAGCCCTGCCGGAGGAGGAATTCCGCCGCTGGGTGATCGCGCCGGCGCGTCAGCTGGTCGAGCGCATCCATTCCGAGCGTCCCGGCGTGCCGGTGATCGGCTTTCCGCGCGGCGCCGGCATCCTCTACCGGGATTACGTCAGGGACACCGGGGTCGACGGGGTCAGCCTCGATTCGACCGTGCCGCTCGACTGGGCGGCCGAGGTGCTGCAGAAGCACTGCACGGTGCAGGGCAACCTCGATCCCATCCTGGTGGTGGCTGGCGGCGAGGCGCTGGATGCCGGCATCGACCGCATCCTGAGGACGCTGGGCAAGGGTCCGTTCATCTTCAACCTGGGCCACGGCATCATCCCGCCGACCCCGCCCGAGAACGTGGCGCGGCTGGCTGAGCGGGTGAAGGCCTGGCGGGGATAACCTGGGTTCGTCATGCCCGGACTTGATCCGGGCATCCATGGATCGCCGGGTCGAGCCCGGCGATGACGGTGGAAGTCTGGGAGGCCGGGCGATGACCAAGACCGCTGTCGTGCTGTTCAACCTCGGTGGTCCCGACGGACCCGAGGCGGTCGAGCCTTTCCTGTTCAACCTGTTCAACGATCCCGCCATCATCGGGGCGCCGCAGCCGATCCGCTGGCTGGTCGCCAGGCTGATCTCGCGGCGGCGCGCCCCCGTGGCCCGCGACATCTACGCCCAGATCGGCGGACGCTCGCCCCTGGTTCCCGAGACCGAGGCGCAGGCGCGCGCCCTGGAGCGGGTGCTGGGGGACGGGTACAAGGCCTTCATCGCCATGCGTTACTGGCATCCCTTCACCCACGAGGCGGTGGCGGCGGTGAAGGCCTGGGGGGCCGAGCGGGTGGTGTTGCTGCCGCTCTATCCGCAATTCTCGACCACCACCACGCGCTCCTCCCTCCGTGCCTGGCGGCGGGCGGCCACGGCCGCGGGCCTCGAGGTCCCCACCGAGATTGTGTGCTGCTATCCCGACCAGGGCGGTCTGGTCGCCGCCATGTCGGATCTGGTGGCCCAGGGCGTGGCCCGGGCCGGGCCGGGGGCGCGGGTGCTGTTCTCTGCCCACGGTCTGCCCAAGAAGGTGGTCGACAAGGGCGATCCCTATCCGCTGCACGTTCAGCAGACGGCACGGGCGGTCGCCCTTGGCCTCGGCCTGACCGACTGGGCGATCTGCTACCAGAGCCGGGTGGGGCCGCTGGAATGGATCGGACCCAGCACCGAGGCGGAACTGGAACGCGCCGGCCGCGACAAGGTGCCGGTGGTGGTGGTGCCGGTGGCGTTCGTGTCCGAACATTCCGAGACGCTGGTCGAACTCGACATCGAGTATCGCCATCGTGCCGACGCCCTGGGCATTCCCGCCTACATGCGGGTGCCGGCGGTGGGTGCGCATCCCGCCTTCATCGGCGGCCTGGCCGAGCTGGTGCGTGCCCCCGGGGCGCTGACAGGCAAGGCCTGCGCCGCCGCGGGACGAACCTGCATCCTGGAGACCGAGCCATGACCGGGGAAGGCTATCTGTGGCTGAAGGCGCTGCACGTCATCGCGGTGATCTCGTGGATGGCGGGCCTGCTGTATCTGCCGCGCCTGTTCGTCTACCACACCGAGGCCAAGCCGGGCTCCGAGACCTCCGAGCTGTTCAAGGTGATGGAACGGCGCCTGTTGAAGGCGATCATGGCGCCGGCGGCTGTGGTGGCCTGGGTAGTCGGGCTGGTGATGGCGGTCAAGGGCGGTCTGTTCCACGACGGATGGTTTCACGTGAAACTATTGTTGGTGATCGGCATGACCGCGGCGCACTACATGATGACGCGCTGGAAGAACGACTTCGCCGCCGACCGCAACACCCGTCCGCAGAAGTTCTACCGGGCCATGAACGAGGTGCCGACGCTGCTGATGATCGTCATCGTCATCCTGGTGATCGTCAAACCGTTCTAGACTGCCGGAGACCGCGCAATCCCGTTTGACACGGGCGGGCGGTTTGGCTTAATGGTGACGACAGTCCTCGGGGCGGCCAGCCCCAATCCCTCGATCCAGTAGACCGCGCCGGATAGATCATCCGCACCTTGGGACAGGCCCATGAAGTGGCCATCCGGGCGAACGGTCGGATCACATTCCCCTTGTTCAGGACCTTCCCCCAGGTCAGTTACGGACGCCTCCGATGCACCTTCAGGAACTCAAGAAGAAGTCGCCCGCCGAGTTGCTCGCTTTCGCCGAGGAACTGCAGATCGAGAACGCCAGCACCCTGCGCAAGCAGGACATGATGTTCGCGATCCTCAAGCAGCTTGCCGACAACGACACGCCCATCTACGGCGACGGCGTGCTGGAGATCCTGCAGGACGGGTTCGGGTTCCTCAGAAGCCCCGAGGCCAACTACCTGCCCGGTCCCGACGACATCTACGTCTCTCCCAGCCAGGTCCGCCGCTTCGGCCTCAGGACCGGCGACACGGTCGAAGGACAGATCCGGGCGCCCAAGGACGGCGAGCGCTACTTCGCCCTGCTCAAGGTCAACGCCATCAACTTCGAGCCGCCCGAGAACGTGCGGCATCGCATCAATTTCGACAACCTGACCCCGCTCTATCCCGACGAGCGGCTCAAGCTCGAGATCGACGATCCGACCAAGAAGGACCTCACCACCCGCGTCATCGATCTGGTGGCGCCGGTCGGCAAGGGCCAGCGCGCCCTGATCGTGGCGCCGCCCCGCACCGGCAAGACGGTGATGCTGCAGAACATCGCGCACGCGATTTCCGCCAATCACCCCGAGGTGTACCTGATCGTCCTCTTGATCGACGAGCGTCCCGAGGAAGTGACCGACATGGCCCGCTCGGTGCGCGGCGAGGTCATCAGCTCCACCTTCGACGAGCCGGCCTCGCGCCACGTGCAGGTCACGGAGATGGTGCTGGAGAAGGCCAAGCGCCTGGTCGAGCACAAGCGTGACGTGGTCATCCTGCTGGATTCCATCACCCGCCTCGCCCGCGCCTACAACACCGTGGTGCCGAGCTCGGGCAAGGTGCTGACCGGCGGCGTCGACGCCAACGCGCTGCAGCGGCCCAAGCGGTTCTTCGGCGCCGCCCGCAACATCGAGGAGGGCGGTTCGCTCTCCATCATCGCCACCGCCCTGATCGACACCGGTTCGCGCATGGACGAGGTGATCTTCGAAGAGTTCAAGGGCACCGGCAACTCCGAGATCATTCTCGACCGCAAGCTCTCCGACAAGCGCACCTTCCCGGCGATCGACATCACCCGGTCCGGCACCCGCAAGGAGGAATTGCTGGTCGACAAGGGCGTCCTGTCCAAGATGTGGGTGCTGCGCCGCATCCTCATGCCGATGGGCGTGGTCGACGCCATGGAATTCCTGGTCGACAAGCTGAAGCAGTCGAAGAACAATTCCGACTTCTTCGAGGCGATGAACTCCTAGGCGGCCGGGGAGCTCCGCGCCCGTCGCGGAAGCTCCCCCCACTTCCGTTCGGATACAACGTAGAGCGGCAGACCCCATATCGGGACCATGCTGCGTATCCCGCTCGACAAAGTCTGCATCATCGTCGAAATGGCACGGGAAGCCCTCGGATCGGAGCCTCCCGAGGGTTCGGTCATGCTCGTCGACGGCGAGGAGGCGGGGGTCCTTCCCTCAACCGAGGATTACGACGGCGCACAGGCCAGCGATTCGCTGTTCGATTACGTCGATGCCCTGAATGGCGACGAATTGTCGGATTTGCTGGCGCTGGTCTGGGTCGGCCGCGGCGACTTCATTCCCTCGGAATGGCAGGACGCCCAGGAGGAAGCCGATGTCGAGCTCTCGGACGGCGATGCCTTGGCCGAAATCATCCGCGACCCCACCCTGCCCGACGACCTGATCGCGGGGCTGGAAGCCTTGGGCTACGACTGTCCCGAAGGATGATCGTCGCCCATGGCGGCGGGATGATGCGGATGATGAATGTGCATCTCGGCCTTGGTCTTCCAATCCACCGCTGCATGCTCGTGCCGGTGATGGGGCCGCTCCACGGGAATGCGCTTCAACGCCATCGAAAAGGCGATGGCGAGCAACGAGGGCGGCAGCACCACGATCGCCAGGCGCTCGGAGAGGGTATAGAACGTCTTGCGGTGGGTCTGGATGACGATGGCTTCCTTGCACTCGTAGCGCTGCTTGAAGGTGCCTTCGCAGTCGCGCAGCCTGTCCTTCACCGTGTCCGACGAGTGGGTCTGCACCTCATCCTCGCCAAGGGTCGCGAACATCGCCACCCCGGACCCCGCGATCCACACGAGGCACAGCAGACCCACCAGCAGCTTGGCTGCCTTTCTTTGTCCCTTGGTCATCAGCCTCTCCTCGGGGGAAGGTTCGCCTTCCCTCAATAATAACCGAAAGTCGTGGGTATAACCGAAAGTCGTGGGTGTCACCGAAAGTCGTGGATCAGGCCCCGTCAGGGCAGCAGCAGCGACGAGGCGGTGGTGCGGCGCGCCTCGAGGTCGCGGTGGGCCTGGGGCGCGTCGGCCAGCGGATAGGTGTGGCCGATTTCGATGGTCACGGCGCCGCGGCGCACCACGTCGAACAGTTCCGCCGCGGACGCCACCAGGTCGGGACGCTCGGCGGTGTAGGTCATGAGCGAGGGGCGGGTGAGGAACAGCGACCCCTTGGCCGCCAGCAGACCCGTGTCGAACGGCGGGATCTTGCCCGAACTCTGGCCGAAGGAGACCATCATGCCAAGGGGGCGCAGGCAGTCGAGGGACTGGGTGAAGGTGTCGGCGCCGACCGAATCGTAGACCACCGAGACGCCGCGGCCGCCGGTGATCTCCTTGACGCGGGCCACGAAATCCTCGCGCGTGTAGATGATCGGGTAATCACATCCGTGGGCCTTGGCCAATGCCGCCTTCTGCTCCGACCCCACCGTGCCGATGACCTTGGCGCCCAGATGCTTGGCCCACTGGCACAGGATGGTCCCGACCCCGCCCGCGGCGGCGTGCACCAGGATGGTCTCGCCGGCCTCGACCCGGTAGGTCCGTCGCAAGAGGTACTGGGCGGTCATGCCCTTCAGCATCATGCCGGCGGCTTGCCGGTCGGTGATGTCGTGCGGCAACGCCACCAGCCGGTGCGCAGGCATGACGCGGCGTTCGGAATAGGCTCCCACGGGGGGATTGGCGTAGGCGACGCGATCGCCGGGGCGCACCTCGACGACCTCGGGACCGACCGCCTCGACCACGCCGGCCGCCTCCAGTCCGAGGGTGGCCGGCAGCGGCAGGGGGTAGAGGCCGGTGCGGTGATAGACGTCGATGAAATTGACGCCGATGGCGGTATGCCGGACCAGGGCTTCCCCCCGGCCCGGGGCGGGGACGTCCACCTCCTCGAAGACCATCGCCTCGGGGCCGCCGGTCTGGTGGATGCGGATCGCCTTGGCCATCGGAGCCTCCTAGTCGGTAATGAAGCCTTCCAGTTTCAGCAGGAACAGCTTGGTCTCGACCCCGTCCATGCCGGAATAGCCGCCCAGCGAGCGGTCGGCCGCCAGCACGCGGTGGCAGGGGATGATGATCGGGATGGGATTGCGGCCGCAGGCGCCGCCCAGCGCCCGGGGCGCCGTGCCGAGATCGGCCGCCAGTTCGCCGTAGGTGCGGGTGGCCCCGAACGGGATCTTGGCCAACGCCTGCCACACCTTGCGCTGGAAATCGGTGCCGTGCGGCGCCAAGGGCAGGTCGAAGCGGTCGAGCCGGCCTTCGAAATAAGCGTCGAGCTGATCGCGGGCGCGCATCAGCAGGGGGGTTTCCTCGCTCTCGGGCGGCCAGCCCCATTCGACGGCGACGATGGCGCCGTCTTCTTCGAACAGGGTCAGCGGCCCGACCGGGCTGTTGTAGGCGAGTGCAGGCATGGCGTCAGTCTAGCGCGCTGAAAGCTGGTCCCGCAACCGGCCGGCGTCGGTCACCGGCGGCGAGCACGTCATGGCACGGCAGACGTACGCCGCGCTCTGGCCGTCGACCGGCCCCTTGCCGTGGGCGGGATGCGCCGGCGGCAGCGAGCCGCCGTCGATCTGCTCGAGGATCCGCGTCGGCAGGGGCACCTCGGCCACCGCCCGCAGCAGCGCCGCCGTGTCGTCGCTGGCCGGCCGGCCGGCCACCACGATCTGGACCGGCCGCGACAGCTGCTCGAAGCCGGCAAGCAGGCTGGTCATGTTGGCGAAGGCGTGGGGCACGGCCGCCGAGAAGGCGGCGACGGTGGCCTCGGCCCGGCGGCGGTAGGACTCGTCGCCGGTGATCAGCCACAGCCGCGCCAGCACCTCCGCCATTACGCCGTTGGCCGCGGGCACGGCGGAATCATGCATGGGCTTGGCGCGCACCACCACATCGTCGGCATCGTCCGCTGGCTGGAAGTAGCCGCCCTGGGCGGCGTCCCAGTGGTGGCGGTCGGCGGCCGCCACCCAGGCGCGCGCTTTGTCCACGTAGGCGGGGTCGCCGGTGACCTCGTAAAGGGTGAGGGCGGCCCGCGCCATGTGGGCGAGGTCGTCGAGCAGCCCGATGGCCTTCATGCGGCCGAAGCGCATGGAGTGGGCTAGGCGGTCGCCGGGCAGGGCCATGGACCCGGCGATGGTGGCGAAGGCGACGCGGGCGGCGTCGATCCAGCGCGGCATGGCGAAGACGAAGCCGGCATTGGCCAGGGCGGCGATGGCCATGCCGTTCCAGTCGGCCAGGATCTTGTCGTCGCGCCCGGGCCGCGGCCGGCTTTCCCGTTCGCGCCACAGGACGGCGCGCGCATCGGCCAGGATGTCCTCGACCCCCACCGGCTGCGGCTGGTGGTTGCGGTGAAGGATGGTCACCCCGTCCCAATTGCCCTCGGGACGGACATCGTAGGCCAGCTTGAACCAGCGCGCGGTTTCCTCGTCGAGGAGGCGGTCGACCTCCGCCGAGGTCCAGGTGTAGAACCGGCCTTCGCCCCCGCCGCTGTCGGCATCGAGGGTGGCGGCGAAGGCGCCGCCTTCGGCCATCATCTCGCGCAGCATCCATTCCACCGTCTGCGCCACCCGCTCCTGGTAGAGGGGCGTGCGGGTGTCCTGCCAGACCACGGTGACCAGGCCGATCAGCTGGGCGTTGTCGTAGAGCATCTTCTCGAAATGCGGCACCAGCCACGCTTCGTCGGTGGAGTAGCGCATGAAGCCGCCGCCCAGGTGGTCGTAGATGCCGCCATGGCACATGCGGTCGAGGGTGAGGGTGACGGCGTCCCTGAGGGCGGCGTCCCCGGTGCGCAGGTAGGCGCGCCACAGGAAGTCGAACACGCCGGTCTGGGGGAATTTGGGTGCGCCCTGCAATCCGCCGTGCTCGGTGTCGATGGCGGCGAGCGCCGCCTGCGCCGCCTGATCCATCATGTCGAGGGTGAGATCCAGGCCGCCGGGGGCCTGGTTCTCCCTTACCAGACCGTCCTTCAGGGCGTCGACGTTCTCCTTTACCTTGTCGGGCTGGGTGGACCAGGCCTCGGCGACCGCCCTCAGCACATCGGGGAACCCCGGCCGGCCGTAGCGGGCGGTGGGCGGGAAATAGGTCCCGCCCCAGAACGGCTCGCCGCCGGGCGTGAGGAAGATGGTCAACGGCCAGCCCCCGTGCTGGCCGGTCATGGCGAGCGCCTGCTGGTAGATGGCGTCGAGGTCGGGGCGTTCCTCGCGGTCGACCTTGACGTTGACGAACAGCCGGTTCATCAGCTCGGCGATGTCCTTCGCCTCGAAGCACTCATGGGCCATCACGTGGCACCAATGGCAGGCGGCATAGCCGACCGACAGCAGGATGGGACGGCCGCTGGCCCGGGCCTCCGCCAGGGCCTCCGGGCCCCACGGCCACCAATCGACCGGGTTGTCCTTGTGCTGAAGGAGGTAAGGGCTGGTCTCCCCGGCGAGGCGGTTGGCCATGGGTGGTATTCCCTGCGTGACGGCGTTGCGCGTTTCGGGTCAAAGGCTTAGTTTGGTCCGCCGATGCCGAAAAGCAACCAGGGGCAGCAAAATGAAGATAACCGTCGATGTGGATTGTACCCCTGAGGAGGCGCGGGCTTTCCTTGGTCTGCCCGACGTCAAGCCCATGCAGGACGCCCTGCTGGCCCAGGTGCAGGACCGCATGACCGCCACCCTCCATGCCATGGAGCCGGAGGCGATGATCAAGACCTGGCTGCCGGCCGGCGTGCAGGGCATGGAGCAGCTGCAGAAGATGTTCTGGGCCCAGTTCGCCGGCAGCGGCCGCCGGGAGAAGGACAAGTGAGCAGCCTGCCCGGTGATCCCGCGCCCTATTACCGGCTGCACGTCTTCGCCTGCACCAACCGCCGCCCCGACGGTCATCCGCGCGGCTCGTGCGCGGCCAAGGGCTCGGAGGCCTTACGCGACTACATGAAGGCGCGCGCCAAGGAGCTCGGGCTGGCCGCCGTGCGCATCAATTCCGCCGGCTGCCTCGACCGCTGCGAGCTGGGTCCGGTGCTGGTGGTCTACCCCGACGGCATCTGGTACGGCGTCCGCACCCACGCCGACATCGACGAGATCCTGCAGACCCATCTGGTCGAGGGCGGCCGCGTCGAACGCCTGATGCTGGCCCCCGACAGCGTCCCGGCGGAGCCGGTATAGGTCATTCACCACGAAGACGCGAAGGCACGAAGAGGGACGGGGTCCGTCTAATCGGGCCTTCGTGTCTTCGTGCCTTCGTGGTTAATCTTGCTGCTTTCCGGAGCGTGATCGCGTGACCGCAGACGACACCATCTTCGCCCTGGCGAGCGCCCCCGGCCGGGCCGGCGTGGCGGTGTTCCGCCTGTCGGGGCCGCAGGCAGGGGCCGCGCTGTCGGCGCTGTCGGGCCGGCCGTTGCCCGAGCCGCGCCGGGCGGTCCGCGCCCGGCTCGCCTGGGGCGGCGAGGTCATCGACGACGGGCTGGCGCTGTGGTTCCCGGGTCCGGCCAGCTTCACCGGCGAGGACGTGGTCGAGCTCCACACCCATGGCGGCCGCGCGGTGGCGCAGGCGCTGGCCGATGCCCTGCTGGCGCTGGGCCTGCGCCCGGCCGAGGCGGGCGAGTTCTCCAAGCGCGCCTTCCTCCACGGCAAGCTCGACCTGACCCGTGCCGAGGCCATCGCCGACCTGGTCGATGCCGAGACCGCGGCGCAGCGGCGCCAAGCGCTCCGGCAGATGGGCGGGGCGCTGGCGGCGCTGGTCGACGGCTGGCGGGCCGATTTGGTGCGGGCGCTGGCGCTGATGGAGGCGGTGATCGACTTCTCCGACGAGGGCATTCCCGACTCGGTGGTCGGCCAGGTGGACGCCATCGTCGGCAGGCTCGCTTCCGCCATGCGGGCCCATCTCGCCGATGGCCGCCGCGGCGAACGCCTGCGCGACGGCGTGCACATCGCCATCATCGGCGCGCCCAATACCGGCAAGTCCAGCCTGTTGAACCGCATCGCCGGGCGCGACGCCGCCATCGTGTCGGCCAGCGCCGGCACGACGCGCGACGTGATCGAGGTGCATCTCGACCTGCACGGCTGGCCGGTGGTGCTGGCCGATACCGCCGGCCTGCGCGAGGCCGGGGGTGAGATCGAGGCGGAGGGGATTCGCCGCGCGCTGGCCCGCGCCGAGGCGGCCGACCTGCGGCTGGCGGTGTTCGACGGGACCGCCGTCCCGGACGCCGCCACGCGAAGAATGATTGACGACCGCACCCTGGTAGTGCTCAACAAGGCCGACCTTGCCGCCTCGACGGCCGAGACGGTGGACGATCGGCCGGCGCTGGCGGTGTCGGCCCGCACGGGCGAGGGGATCGATGCCCTGCTGGCGCGGCTGGAGGCCGAGGTCGCCGCCCGCTTCGCGGTGGGTGAGGCGCCGGCGCTGACCCGGGCGCGGCACCGGGCGGCGGTGGAGGAGTGCGTGGCGGCGCTCGACCGCTTCGCCCCCGAAGCCGAGGTCGAACTGGCCGCTGAGGATTTGCGCCTGGCGGCGCGCGCGCTGGGCCGGATCACCGGCCGCGTGGACGTCGAAGAGGTGCTGGACGTAGTGTTTGGCGAATTCTGTATCGGCAAGTGAGCGGGTTGTTTCACGTGAAACAGGAATGGGACCTCAGCGCCGACGTGGTAGTGATCGGCGGTGGCCATGCCGGCTGCGAGGCGGCGGCCGCGGCGGCGCGGGTGGGCGCCGCTACCGTCCTAGTCACCCAGCGGCTCGAGACCATCGGCGAAATGTCGTGCAACCCCGCCATCGGCGGCCTGGCCAAGGGCCAGCTGGTGCGCGAGATCGACGCGCTGGACGGGGTGATGGGCCGCGCCATCGACCAGGCCGGCATCCAGTTCCGCATCCTCAACCGCAGCAAGGGGCCGGCGGTGCAGGGACCGCGCGCCCAGGCCGACCGCAAGCTCTACCGCCAGGCGGTCCAGTCGCTGTTGCGCGGACAGGCCGGCCTGACCCTGCTGGCCGGGGCCGCCGAGGACCTAGTCGTCGAGGCGGGGCGGGTGGCCGGATTGGTGCTCGCCGACGGGCGGCGCATCGGCTGCGGCGCCGTGGTGATGACCACCGGCACCTTCCTGCGCGGCCTGATCCATTGCGGCGAGAAGCGGTGGCCGGCCGGCCGGGTCGGCGACGCGCCGTCCTATGGGCTGTCGGCGGCGCTGGCGCGCCTCGGCTTTCCCCTGGGGCGGCTCAAGACCGGCACGCCGGCGCGCCTCGACGGCCGCACCATCGACTGGGACAGCCTGGAGATGCAGCCGGGCGACGATCCGCCGGTGCCGTTCTCGACGCTGACCGATCGTATCACCGTTCCGCAGGTGCGGTGCGGCATCACCGCCACCACCGCGGCCACCCACCGCATCATCCGGGCCAACCTCCATCGCGCCCCCATGTATTCGGGCCAGATCCAAAGCGTCGGTCCGCGCTACTGCCCCAGCATCGAGGACAAGGTGGTGCGCTTCGCCGACAAGGAGCGCCACCAGATCTTCCTGGAGCCCGAGGGCCTCGACGACCACACCGTCTATCCCAATGGCATCTCCACCTCGCTGCCGGCCGAGGTGCAATTGGAGATGATCAGGACCATCCCCGGTCTCGAGCGCACGACCGTGCTGCGGCCGGGCTACGCCATCGAATACGATTTCGTCGACCCCCGCGAGCTGCACCGCTCGCTGGAGACGCGGCGGGTCGGCGGCCTCTACCTCGCCGGCCAGATCAACGGCACCACCGGCTACGAGGAGGCCGGGGCCCAGGGCCTGGTGGCCGGCATCAATGCCGCCCGTGCCGTCGCCGGCGGCGCGCCGCTGATCCTCGATCGCGCCGACGCCTATATCGGCGTGATGATCGACGACCTGGTGACGCTGGGGACCGGCGAGCCCTATCGCATGTTCACCTCGCGGGCCGAATACCGGCTGGTGCTGCGGGCCGACAACGCCGATTTGCGCCTGACCGCCAAGGGCGAGGCGGCAGGATGCGTCGGGGCCGAGCGGTCGGTGCGCTTCCGGAAGAAGGAGCAGGCGCTGGAAGCGGGCCGCCAACTGCTGGGGGAGTTGCGGGCCAGTCCCACCGTGCTCAGGCGCGAGGGGTTCGACATCAACCAGGATGGAGTGGTGCGGTCGGCGTGGGACCTGCTGTCCTATCCCGACATCGACCTGGGGCGGTTGGCGGCCCTGTGGCCCGAGATCGGCGGGCTGGCCGCCGACATCGCAGAGCAGCTGGCGATCGAGGGCAAGTACCGCGGCTACTTGGCGCGCCAGGATGCCGACATCCGCGCCTATCGCCGCGATGAGGAGCTGGCGCTGCCGCCGGAGCTCGACTACGACGCGGTCGGCTCGCTGTCGACCGAGGTGCGGCTCAAGCTGAAGGCGGCCCAGCCCGCCACTCTGGCGGCGGCGGCGCGCATTCCCGGGATGACCCCGGCGGCGCTGACCGCGCTGCTCGGGCACGTCAAGCGGCTGGGCAAGACCGAGGCGGCGTGAGGGGAGGAGGTTTCACGTGAAACAGGACATGGATGCCGCCGCCTTCCAGGCGGCGACGGGCGTTTCACGTGAAACGCTGGAGCGCCTGCAGGCCTACGCCGACCTCCTGGTCAAGTGGCAGGCCCACATCAACCTGGTGGGACCCGACACCATCCCCAGCCTGTGGCTGAGGCATTTCCTCGATTCCGCCCAGCTTTTCCCGCTTCTTCCACAGGGTATCCACAGACTTGTCGACATGGGGTCGGGGGCCGGATTTCCCGGGCTGGTGCTGGCGGTAATGGGGGTGCCCGACGTCCATCTCATCGAGAGCGACGCCCGCAAATGCGCCTTCCTGCGCGAGGCGGCGCGGGTGTCCGGCACGCCGATCACCGTGCACAATACCCGCATCGAGGCGCTGGCGCCGCTGGGGGCCGAGGTGGTGACCGCCCGCGCCCTGGCGCCGCTCGACAAGCTGCTGGCCTGGGCCCAGCCGCACCTGTTGCCGGACGGCCACTGCCTGTTCCTAAAGGGACGGGGGCACGAAGACGAATTGACCCTGGCCTCTAAAGAATGGAATATCACCGTCGAGCGGGTCCCCTCCCTTTCGGATCCGCAGGCAGCCATCCTTCATCTACGAGAGGTAGCCCGTGGTCGAGCAAAGCGGCAGCAGCGCTAAGGCCCGCATCATCGCCATCGCCAACCAGAAGGGCGGGGTCGGCAAGACCACCACCGCCATCAACCTGGCCACCGCGATGGCCGCCACCCGCAAGAAGGTGCTGATCGTCGACCTCGATCCCCAGGGCAACGCCAGCACCGGCCTTGGCATCGATCGCAATGCCCGTGACATCAATTCGTATCACGTGCTGATCGGCGAGGCCGAGCTCGGCGAGGCGGTGCTGAAGACCGCCATTCCCGGCCTCGACGTGGTGCCGTCGGGCATCGACCTGTCGGGCGCCGAGATCGAACTGGTCGACATGGAGCGGCGCGAGACCCGTCTCGCCGAAGCCTTGGCCAGCAAGGTGGCCGACTACGATTACGTGCTGATCGATTGCCCGCCGTCCCTGAACCTGCTGACGCTGAACGCCCTGGTCGCCGCCCATTCGGTGATGGTGCCGCTGCAGTGCGAGTTCTTCGCGCTGGAAGGCGTCAGCCACCTGGTCAAGACCATCGACATGGTCAAGGCGGCGTTCAACCCCGGTCTCGAGCTGCAGGGCATCGTCCTGACCATGTTCGACAAGCGCAACAACCTGTCCGACATGGTGGCCGCCGACGTGCGCGGCTTCTTCGGCGACAAGGTCTACAAGACGGTCATCCCGCGCAACGTCCGCATCTCCGAGGCGCCGTCCCACGGCAAGCCGGTGCTGCTCTACGACGTGAAGTGCGCCGGTGCCGAGGCCTACATCCACCTGGCCAGTGAAGTCCTGAAGCGAGAGAAGGTGAGGGCCCGCGCGTGAGCACCGTGTCCGACGAAAAGCGCCGCAGCAATCTTGGCCGCGGCCTGTCTGCCCTGTTGGGCGCCCAGGGCGCGGCGGTGGCCGCTTCGGTCATCGAGGGCGGGCCGTCCACCGCGGCCGAGAAACCCAAGGGGCTGCGCGTCCTGTCCATCGGCGAGTTGAAGCCCGGCAAGTTCCAGCCGCGCCGGCAGTTCGACGAGCAGGCCATCGCCGACCTGGTGGAATCGGTGCGCGAGAAGGGCATCCTGCAGCCGATCCTGGCGCGGCCGCACGAGGGCGCCTACGAGATCATCGCCGGCGAGCGCCGCTGGCGCGCCGCCCAGCGGGCGCAGTTGCACGAGGTTCCGGTCATCGTCCGCGAGATGACCGACCGCGAGGCCCTCGAGGTGGCGCTGGTCGAGAACCTGCAGCGCCAGGACCTGTCGCCGCTCGAAGAGGCCGACGGCTACAAGCGCCTGATCGACGAATTCAGCCACACCCAGGACGAGCTGGCGCGCTCGCTGGGCAAGAGCCGCAGCCACGTCGCCAACATGATGCGCCTGCTGGCGCTGCCCGATCCCATCAAGGCCATGCTGGACGACGGCCGGCTGTCGGCCGGCCATGCCCGTGCGCTGCTGACCTCTGCCGACCCGGTGGGCCTGGCCCGCCAGGTGGTCGACCGCCACCTCAACGTCCGCCAGACCGAGAAGCTGGCGCAGGAAGGCGCCAAGGCCCGGCCCGGCAAGGGCGGCCGGCCGCCGTCCCAGTCCAAGGATGCCGACACCGCCGCGCTCGAGCGCGATCTCACCGAGATGCTGGGGGTGCGCGTCACCATCAAGTCGCTCGGCAAGGGCGGCGAGCTGACCATCCATTACGGCAGCCTGGAGCAGCTGGACGACGTGCTGTCGCGGCTGACGACCGGCTCGGAATAGCGGTCCCCTTCTGTTGCCGGAGCAAAACGATGCCCGGCGCGCAAGGGATTTAAGGGGAGAGCGGGGGAGGAGAGAAGGGATGGCGGGCACCGAAGGCGCGTTTGAGATGCTGTTCGACCGCATACCGGCCGAGGTGGCGGCGAGCTTCACCGAGGCCCAGCGGGCCGCCCTGTGGTCGGCGGTCAAGCCCACCACCTGGAAGCGCCATCCCATCAACATCCGCCTGAGCTTCCCGTTCCTGGGCGGGCGCTACTTCATCACCGTGGTGGGCGGTTACGAAAAGCGCTCGCGCGAGCGCCTGGCCCGCGAACACCGGGTCTTCCCCCTCAGGACGGTGGGCAATATCATGTTTCTGCTGGGCGTCGGCGCCGCCTTCTACTTGGCGGCAGGTTTCGCCATGGTGCTGCTCAGCGGCTTGATCGAGTTCTGAACCTCTAAGGATTGACCATGACCCAATGCCCCTGCGGCTCCGGCCGCGGACAGGACGAGTGCTGCGGCCCGCTGCTGGCCGGAGCTCCGGCGCCGACGCCCGAGGCGCTGATGCGTTCGCGCTACACCGCCTTCGTCACCGGCAATCTCGATTACCTCGAGACGACGCTGGCCCCCGAGGCCCGCGAGGATTACGACCGCTCCGAGACCGAATCCTGGATTAAGGAAGCCGAATGGCACGGCCTGGAAATCCGCGCCACCGGTGACGGTGCGGATGCGGACACCGGCACCGTGGAATTCGTCGCGCGCTACAAGTTCCGCGGCAAGCCGTTCGCCCACCACGAGCTGTCGAGCTTCCGCAAGGCCGACGGCCGCTGGATGTACGTGGACGGCGTCATGAACCCGAAGCCGCCGCAGCGCATCACCGCCAAGGTCGGCCGCAACGATCCGTGCCCGTGCGGCTCGGGCAAGAAATACAAGAAGTGCTGCGGCGCCTGACGCCGCTCAGCCGCCGGCGACCGCGCGTTCGGCGCGGTCGATCCGGCCGGGCAGGGTGAAGCGGAACACCGAGCCTCCCTGCGCCGCATCCTCGCACCAGATGGTGCCGCCGTGGCGCTCGACGATGCGCTTGCACAGCGCCAGCCCCAGGCCGCTGCCGGGATAGGTCGCCTGGGTGTGGAGGCGGCGGAAGATCACGAAGATTTTCTCGCGGTATTCCGGCGCGATGCCGATGCCGTTGTCGGTCACCGAGACGGTGCAGCCCCCGGGGCCGGCCGAGGCGGTGACGTGCACCTCGGGCGTCACCCCCGGGCGGTGGAACTTGATGGCGTTGGCCAGCAGGTTCTGGAACACCTGGATCAATTGGATGCGGTCGCCGGTGACCACCGGCAGCGCCGCTTCGTCGATGGTGAGGACGGCGCCGCTCTCCGCGATGGCGGCCTGCAGGTTGTCGCGGGCCAGGCGGGCCGCGTCGGCGAGGTCGACCGGCTTGAAGTCGATGTTGTGGGTGTTGACCCGCGAATAGGCCAGCAGGTCGTAGACCATCTCATGCATCCGCTTGGCGGCCGCGATGATGAAATCGAGGAAGACCTTGCCGTCGCCGTCGATGACGGTCGCGTAGCGCCGCTCGAGCAGCTGCGAATAGCCGACCAGGGTGCGCACCGGCTCCTGCAGGTCGTGCGAGGCGATGTAGGCGAAGCGCTCGAGTTCGGCATTGGAGCGGTTGAGGGCATCGACGGTGGAGCGCAGGCTGTCGCGCATGGAGGCGAAGGTGGAGACCAGCTCACCGACCTCGTCGCTGCCGGCGCGGGGCAGCGCCACGTCGAAATCCTGTCTGGCCAGGCATCGGGACGCCTTGGCCAGCTGCGCCACCGGCCGCCGGATCGCCAATTCGATCGTCAGCATCATCGTCACCACCAGGGCGCCGAACATTCCGACCAGCAGCGCGGTCAGTTCCAGGATCTGGCGGCGGTCCAATTCCAGGGCCGGCGCGATGTCGAGGTCGACGGTGAGCTGCCCGACCGGCGACCCGCCGATGTCGATGGGCACCTCCAGCCGGCGGAGGGATCCGCCCGGCAAGGATTGGGGGAGGGATGTTCCCGCCAGGGGGAACAGCTGGCGGCCGCGGGCATCGGTCACCACCAGGGCACGCCAGTCGGGATTGCGCGCCAGCAGGGTCGACAGGGTCTGGTGGACGCTGTCGAGTTCCTGGCCGAGAATCAGGGGCACCAGGCCCTCGGCAACGCTTTCCAGGTGGTTGCGGACCAGGCGGAGGTGGTCGGCTTCCGCCTCGGCCTGCTGCCGCGGCATCCACAGGCCGGTCAGGTAGGCCGCGATGACCACCGACACCAGCACCATCGGCAGGCCCAGCTTGCGGCGCAGCGTCATTTGGCCGCGTCCGTCCAGTAGGAGTCCAAGCGCCAGGCCGCCATGGGCCGGTAATCCGCGATGGAGGTCGGTACCGGCCGGGTCATGGGCACCTCGGCCAGCAGCCGGGCGCCCTCGAGCGTGGCGGCGAGTGCCAGCATCGCCTGCTGCAACCGGATGCGGATCGGGGCCGGGATGCGCGGATGAGCGGCGATCGGATGCGAGGGCAGCTCACGGGTGGTGTAAAGGATGCGCAGGGCGTCGCGAACCGCGGCATCCTGCTCCTGCAGGGTCTTCTCGACGCCACCGCCGGCGTCCGCCAGCCCGTTGGCCACATGCAGGTAGACCGAGCTGTGCGTCTTGGCGTTCAGCAGCACGGGACGCACGCCGTAGATGCGCTCCAGATCGGCGCGGATGAGCAGGCTGGCGCCGATGGCGTTGGGGGAGGGCACCGCCAGGGTCTTGCCGTCCAACTCGGCGACCGACTTCAGGGGACTGGTCCTGGCGACGACGACGATGCCGCGCACCGGGACGGCGTCGCGCACCAGCGGCAGATAGCCCTGGCGATTGGCTTCCCTCAGGATGTGGTAGGGGTTGGCGTAGACGAAGTCGAAGCGGCCCTCGGCCAGGGCGCGCTCGAATTCAGAGACGGTGAGTGTCGTTATCAGGTTGAGGGTCAACCCGCTCCGCTGGGCGAGCTGGTCGACGATCGGCTTCCAGGTGGCGTAGAGGCGCCGCTGTTCGAACTGGGGCACGATCCCCAGCGTGTACTCCTCGGCGGACGCGGACGCGGGAGCCAGCGTGGTGGAAACCACCAGCAGCCACAAGCCGCAGATCAAGCGACGGACCCCCCAGCCCATGTCATCCCGCGCGAAAAGTGAGTGGCGGAAAATTCTACGCCGGGTCACGGCCGGCGGACAAGGCCGGGGTTAGGCCGAAAGACTGGGGTCAGGCCCGGTGCGCCTCGGGATCGTCGATGCCGCACTCGCGGGCCTCGGCGTCGAAGGCCTCGCGGTAGAGCGGATAGGACCGGGTCTTGGTCATCGGCTCGCCGGTGCGGTCGTTGACGAACGGAGCCCGCTCGAGCAGGGGGTGGCCGGCCTTGTTGGGGCAGGCGTCGCCCTCGGCGATGATCGCGCGCAGCTGGGCGGCCAAGCCGGCGGCGTGGCAGGCATCGAGATCCGCCTCGAAGCGCAACTCGTCGATCTCGGCCTTGAGCGCCTCGATCTCCTCGCGCAGCCGTGCGTTTTCGGCCTGCAGGCGGGCGATGTCGTCGGTCATGTTCCCTCGCGCATACGATCACGGCGACGCAAAAGCGAAAGGCCGGCTTGCGCCGGCCTTCGAGCTTTAGAATTTGGAGCGGGCGAAGGGATTCGAACCCTCGACCCCAACCTTGGCAAGGTTGTGCTCTACCCCTGAGCTACGCCCGCTTCCTGGCGTTTCCGGCCGCTCACCGCGTCCGGAGGCCCGGATAATTACGAGAAAGCGCGGACGCACGCAAGCACTTTTTCACGGGCCTTTTCGAACGCGGTTCCGATGCCTCGGAATGGCCCCTGAAATGCGGCTTTGCCCTTGCCAGTCGCACCGCCCCGGTCCATCTATTGCGGGTCGATCTCTACCGGACGGTATGGCCATGGATTTGATTTTCGGTTCCGGCGGCAAGCCGCCGGCAAGTGGCGGCGCCAGCGCCGGCAACGACCTGATCAAGGATGCCACCACCGCCACCTTCATGGCGGACGTGATCCAGGCCTCCCAGCAGGTTCCCGTCATCGTCGACTTCTGGGCGCCCTGGTGCGGCCCGTGCAAGCAGCTCGGCCCGGCGCTGGAAAAGGTGGTGCGCGAGGCCCGCGGCGCCGTGCGCATGGTCAAGGTCAACGTGGACGAGAACCAGGAGCTGGCCATGCAGCTCCGCGTCCAGTCGGTTCCCATGGTCTATGTCTTCAAGGGCGGCCGCCCGGTCGACGCCTTCGTCGGTGCCCAGCCGGAAAGCCAGATCAAGAGCTTCGTGCAGCGCCTGACCGCGGGTCAGGACAGCCCGGTGTCGCTCGGCGAGATCGTCGAGCAGGCCAAGGAGATCCTGGCCGAGGGCGACGTCCACACCGCCGCCCAGATCTTCCAGCAGGTCCTCGCCGAGGAGCCCGACAACCCGCAGGCGATCGCCGGCCTGCTGCGCTGTCTGCTCGCGGTCGGCGACTTCGCCGGGGCCAAGCAGATGCTGCAGCAGCTCCCCGCCGAGGTCGCCAAGCACGCTGACATCGCCGCCGTGCAGACGGCGATCGACCTGCAGGAAACCGCCGCCGAGGCGGCGGGCCAGACCGCCGAGCTGCGCCGCCGCCTGGCCGCCGACGGCAACGACCACCAGGCGCGCTTCGACCTGGCGCTGGCTTATTATGCCGGCGGCGAGCTGGAAGCCGCGGTCGACGAGCTGCTGGAACTCTTCCGCCGCAACCGCGCCTGGAACGATGACGCGGCCCGCAAGCAGCTGGTCAAGTTGTTCGAGGCGTTCGGACCGACCCATCCGCTGACCATCGCGGGCCGCAAGCGCCTGTCGTCGCTGCTGTTCTCGTGACATGACGGTCGGGGTCGACAGCCTGCCGGCGGTGGTGCCGGTCTTCGCGGTACCGGGGGCGTTGCTGCTCCCCGGCGCCCGGCTGCCGCTCAGCGTCTTCGAGCCCCGCTATCTCGCCCTGACCGACCATGCGCTCGGGGCCGGCCGCCTGTTCGCCCTGGTGCAGCCGCGCGACGGCGACGGGGGCACCGTGCCCGGGCTGTATGACGTGGGCACCCTGGCCCGCATCGTCGCGTTCGGCGAGACCGACGACGGCCGCTACCTGATCACCGCCCAGGGCGTCGCCCGCTTCCGCCTGGTGCGCGAGGACCAGATGGATCCCGCGGGCTTCCGGCGCGTGGCGGCCGATTACCGGCCCTTCGCCGCCGTCGATTTCGGCGGCGATTCCTCCCGCATCGATCGCCGCCGCCTGTTGAACGCGGTGCTGACCTATCTCGCCCGCCAGGGCGTGGGCAGCGACCTCGGCAAGCTCGACGGCGGCAGCGACAGCGACTTGGTCAGCGCGCTGGCCATGGCGGCGCCGCTGTCTGCCGAGGAGAAGCAGGCGCTGCTGGAGGCCGACACGGCGGCCGAGCGGGCGCGGATGATGATTGCCTTGTTCGAGATGGCCCTGCTCGCCGATGATGACGGCGGCGGGATGTCCCTGCATTAGGAGTGTTCATGACCGACCGCGTTCCCGGTATCGACCCCAAGTTGATGGAGATCCTGGTCTGCCCGGTATCGAAGGGGCCGTTGCGCTATGATGCCAAGCGGCGGGAGCTGATCAGCGACAAGGCTGGCCTGGCTTATCCCATTCGCGACGGCATCCCGATCATGCTGCCCGACGAGGCGCGGTCTTTGGAGCAGGGAGAGGACAAGTGAGCAACATCAGCGGCAGCCAGCACACGCCGACCGAACTCAAGGTCAAGCGGGCGGAAAAGATCCTGGAAGTGGCCTTCGACGACGGCCAGACCTTCCGCCTGCCGGCCGAATTGCTGCGGGTGGAAAGCCCGTCGGCCGAGGTCCAGGGCCACAGCCCCGACGAGAAGAAGCTGGTCTCGGGCCGCAGCCACGTCGGCATCATTGCCGTCGAGCCCGTGGGCAATTACGCGGTCAAGATCGTGTTCGACGATCTGCACGACAGCGGCATCTTCACCTGGGACTACCTGTACTGGCTGGGTGCGAACCAGGACCAGATCTGGCGGGAATACGAGGCGGCGCTGGCCCAGGCCGGCCTGTCGCGCCATCCCGCCGCCACCGGGGAAGGCTCCCCGGCGCCGGCGCCCAAGCATTCGGGCTGCGGCTGTGGTGGGGGTGGCGGCGGCGGCAAGGGCGGCTGCGGCTGACCCCACTCCTTCGTCATGGCCGGGTCAAGCCCGGTCATGACGGACCCCGGTCATGACGGACAAGGGTGATCAGAGGGCTTCTCCGCGCATCAGGCGCGGCAGGTCGCCGACCACGCCCATGGCGTGGCGCATGAAGAAGCGCTTGGCCGCCGGCATCTTCTGCACCGCCGCCAGCCCGAGATCGCGGGCCAGCCTGAGCGGGCCGATGTCGTTGGAGAACAGCCGCACCATGGCGTCGGTGAGCCCCAGCATCAGCATGTTGTCGAACCGGCGCCAGCGCTGGTAGCGGGCGAGCACGTCCGGCCCGCCCACATCCTGGCCCAGGCGGCGGGCGTCGACGACCACCTCGGCCAGGGCAGCGGCATCGCGCACCCCCATGTTCATGCCCTGGCCGGCCACCGGGTGCATGCCGTGCGCGGCATCACCCACCAGGGCCAGCCGGCGGTCGATGGCCCGTTCGGCGATCTGCAGCGTCAGCGGATAGCAGAAGCGCGGGCCGGCCAGCGAGATCTCGCCCAGGAAATCGCCGAAGCGGAGCCTGAGTTCGTCCAGGAAAGTGCCGTCGTCCTCGGCGACGATGGCCGGGGCCAGCGTGCTGCGTTCCGACCATACGATGGACGAGCGGTTGCCGGTCATCGGCAGGATGGCGAAGGGGCCGGCGGGCAGGAACCGCTCATGGGCGATGCCCCGATGCGGCTTCTCGTGCGCCACGGTGGTGACGATGCCGCTCTGGCCGTACTCCAGGCGCGACACCCGGATGCCGGCCGATGCCCGCGTTTCCGACCCTCGGCCGTCGGCGCCCACCACCAGCGCGGCGCGGATGACCTCGCCGGTGCTGAGGGTGACAACGGCGGCGGTTCCCTCGCGCGCGATCCCGGTGACGCGGGCCGGCGCGATCAACCGGGCGGCGGGCAGGTCGGCCAGGGTGGCCAAGACGGCCCGCCGGATGGTGGTCTGCTCGACGATCCATCCGAACGGCTCATCGCCCAGCGCTCCATGGTCGTAATGCAGGAACAGCGGCGAGGCGCCGTCGGTGACGCGGATCTCCAGGATCGGATCCGCCTCGGGCGCCATCCGCGCCCAGACCCCCGCCCCGGCGAACACCCGCTGCGCCGACAGGGCGACGGCGATGGCCCGTCCGTCGCTGCCGGGCCGGCTCAAGGCGGCGGGGTCGCCCGCCTCCACCACCGCGACCGTCACTCCGGCGCTGGCGAGGGCGCAGGCGGTCAGGGCACCTACCGGGCCGGCCCCGACCACGAGGACATCGACGAACGAGCTTGGGGTAGCATTTTTCGATTCAGGCATCGCCAACATGTGCCACCGGGCCGGGCTTCGCGCAAGCGGCGCCGGAAGCCGCGGAAACAGGCAGCACTGCCGATATAGCTCAATTATTGGGCAGCCGATGCCGGTGACCGCCGCCAGCCCTCATGTCTGCCGCCGATCTGCCGTTCGGCACGCTGCTTGAAAGGGGAGGGGGGAGCGCAAGGCCCGCGAGCGGTTTCGCGGACCGATCAACCGGCGGACCGGTGAGCCTGGACAAGGCCCGGGACCGCCCATGCATGGGGACCAGAGATGAAGCTGATCATGGCAATCATCAAGCCCTTCAAACTGGACGAGGTCCGCGAGGCCCTGACGCCGCTGGGCGTCCAGGGCCTGACCGTCAGCGAGGTGAAGGGCTTCGGACGGCAGAAGGGGCAGACGGAGATCTACCGCGGCGCCGAGTACGTCGTGAACTTCCTGCCCAAGGTGAAGATCGAGGTCGCGGTCAACGACGACATCGCCGACCGCGTCATCGAGGCGATCCAGACCGCCGCGCGCACCGGCAAGATCGGCGACGGCAAGATCTTCGTCACCGACATCTCGCAGGCCTATCGCATCCGCACGGGCGAGGCCAACGCCGACGCCCTCTGACGCGGACGGGCCAGGGTCCCCAACGGCGACCCGGCCGCGCAGCCAAACTTGCCAGATCGCCCGGAGGCTCGCCCCTCCGGGCGATTTCGGTTTTTGCCCGTCCATGACGGGAAGGGGGTTGGGCAACTAGGCTTTCTTGGCCAATGCCCACATTGGCCATATGCCTACTCACTGCGCAGGGCGTTGGTCTGTGCCCGCTTTTTCGGCATTGAGCGGTGCGGTCCGCCGGTCTCTCGGCCTCAAGCCGGCGGATCCGAGGGATTTTCGGGGTTGGCACGGTTCTTGTTACGAGAAGGGCAGGCCGGTCGGCGTCCTTCTCCTCCTCTCGGGGCGTCGGTCGGTCATCACAAACGCCTGAGCCGTTTTCGGGGGTAGATCATGAGCAACCGTTTGACCAAGTTTCTGTTGGGTGGCGCGCCCGCGCTCGGCCTGACGCTGATGGCCTCCGCCGGCTGGGCGCAGGAGGCCGCCGTGGCCGCCGCCGCGCCGGCGCCCACGCTCGACACCGGCAACACCGCCTGGATGCTCGTCTCGACCGGTCTGGTCCTGATGATGACCGTTCCCGGCCTGGCGCTGTTCTATGCGGGCATGGTCCGCAAGAAGAACATGCTGGCCACCATGATGCAGAGCTTCGCCATCACCGCCCTGGTGACCGTCCTGTGGATGGTGATCGGTTATTCGCTGGCCTTCACCGGCGCCAATCCCTACATCGGCAGCCTCGATCGCCTGTTCCTCGACGGCATCGAGAAGACCACGCTCTCGGGCAGCATCCCCGAATCGGTCTTCATGATGTTCCAGATGACCTTCGCCATCATCACCCCGGCGCTGATCACCGGTGCCTTCGCCGACCGCATGAAGTTCTCGGCCATGCTGGTGTTCATGACCCTGTGGCTGGTGATCGTCTACGCGCCGATCGCCCACTGGGTGTGGATGCTCGACGAGAAGGGGGCGGCCGTCGGCTTCCTCGGTGCCATGGGCGTGCTCGACTTCGCCGGCGGCACCGTCGTCCACATCAATGCCGGCGTCGCCGGTCTGGTCGCCTGTATCGTCCTCGGCCCGCGCAAGGGCTACGGCGTCGACAACATGGCGCCCCACAACCTGTCGCTCTCGGTCATCGGCGCCTCGCTGCTGTGGGTGGGCTGGTTCGGCTTCAACGCCGGCTCCTCGCTGGCGGCCGACGGTCGTGCCGGCATGGCCATGGCGGTGACCCAGATCGCCACCGCCGCCGCCGCCCTGTCGTGGATGTTCGCCGAGTGGCTGCTGCGCAAGAAGCCGTCGGTGCTGGGCGTCATCTCCGGCGCGGTCGCCGGCCTGGTCGCCATCACCCCGGCTTCGGGCTTCGTCGATCCCAAGGGCGCCCTGATCATCGGCCTGGTCTCCGGCCTGGTCTGCTACTGGGGCGCCACCGGGCTCAAGCATGCCCTCAAGTACGACGATTCGCTGGACGCCTTCGGCGTGCACGGCGTCGGCGGCATCACCGGCGCCATCCTGACCGGCGTGTTCGCGGTCGAGCGGATCGGCGGTACCCCCGGTCTGGTGGACGGCAATGTCGGCCAGGTGTTCACCCAGATCTACGGCGTGCTGATCACGCTGGGCTACACCGCCGTCGTCACCTTCATCCTGCTCAAGGTGATCGACGTCGTGATGGGCCTGCGGGTTACCCCCGAGGAAGAGCGCGAGGGCCTCGACCTGGCGCTGCACGGGGAAACCGTCCACTGACCCAACGGGCGGGGGAGGGAAGGGGGCGCGGCCGCGAGGCTGCGCCCTTTTTCTTTGGGGTGCGCCCTCAGGCGCCGGGCGCCCGCCTCCGGCGGGCTTGGCTTACGCTCCGCTGGCGCTGCGCGGGGCCTCAACGGCCCAGTCGCTCGCCGCGGCTCGCTCCCCTTTCCGATTCCTTAACGCCTCTTTTGCATTAATACTGCGCGCCATGTTGAACGATCGCCTCGACCAGCTCACCGACTATCCTTTCCAGCGCCTTGCCGAGCTGCTCGGCGGCGCCGCCACCCCCGACTCCATCGTGATGTCCATCGGCGAACCGCAGCATCCGCCGCCGGCCATGGTGGCGCGCGTGCTTGCCGAAAAGGCGTCGCTGTGGGGCAAATACCCGCCGGCCAACGGCTCGCCGGAATTCCGCGTGGCGGCGGCCGACTGGCTGACCCGCCGTTTCCGGCTGCCCGCCGGCATGGTCGATCCCGACAAGGCCATCCTGCCGGTCGCCGGCACCCGCGAGGCGCTCTACCTGATCGCCCAGACCGTGTGCTCGCCGTTGAGGAACGGCAAGCCGCCGGTGGTGCTGCTCCCCAACCCCTTCTACCAGGTCTATGTCGGCGCCGCCGTGATGGCCGGGGCCGAGCCGGTGTTCGTCGCCGCCCCCGATGGCCAGCCAGATTTTTCCACCCTGGCGCCCGACATCCTCGAGCGCACCGCTCTGGCCTACCTGTGCACGCCGGCCAATCCCCAGGGCGCGGTGGCCAGCCTCGACCTGCTCAAGCGCACGGTGGAGCTGGCGCGCCGCCACGGCTTCGTGCTGGCGGTGGACGAGTGCTATTCCGAGATCTGGGACAAGCAGGAACCGGCCGGGGCGCTGCAGGCCTGCGCCGAGCTGGGCGGGTCCATGGCCAACGTGGTGGTCTTCCATTCCCTGTCCAAGCGCTCCAGCGTGCCCGGGCTGCGCTCGGGCTTTGCCGCCGGCGACGAGACCGTGATGGCCGCGTTCCAGCGGGTGCGCTCCTACGGCGGCGCCGCCACTCCCATGCCGATCCTGGCCGCCGCCGCCGCCCTGTGGCGCGACGAGGCCCATGTGGACGAGAACCGCACCCTCTACCGCGCCAAGCTCGACATCGCCGAGCGTCTGCTCGGCGACCGTCCGGGCTTCCGCCGTCCCGAGGGCGGCTTCTTCCTGTGGCTCGACGTCGGCGACGGCGAGAAGGCGGCGCTGGACTTGTGGCGGTACGCCCGCATCCGGGTACTGCCGGGCAAGTATCTTTCGCGGGACGGCGTCGGCGACCGCTTCATCCGGGTCGCGCTCGTCCACGACCTCGCCACCACCGAGCAGGCGCTGACCCGCCTCGCCGAGGTGCTCTAGGAGGAAGGCATGGCGGCGGTGCGCAAGGGCATGGCCAAGGGCGGGTTCCTGCCGCAAGGCGCGGTCGACGCGCTGCGCCGCATGGCCGTCCGCTCGGGCGGTGTCGTGCTGCTGGTGGGCGGGCTGGCCGCGGCGGCGGCGCTGGCGACCGCCGATCCCCATGATCCCAGCCTCAACACCGCCGGCAATGGGCCGATCGCCAACGTGCTCGGCCGCTTCGGCGCCACGCTGGCCGACCTTCTCACCCAATTCTTCGGCTTGGGCGCCGTCATCGCCGTGGTCGCCATGGTGGCCTGGGGCCTGCGCATCGTCGTGCGCGCCGAGGCTCCGGCGCGCTGGGGCTGGCGCATCGCGGTGCTGCCGCTCGCGGTGGCCATCTCGTCGATGGCGCTGTCCGCCCTCCCCTTGCCGGCGCCGCACCTGCTGCCGGCCGGGTCCGGCGGGGCGCTGGGCCGGCTCGCCTCGGCCGCCGTCACCCGCCTGCTGCCCGCCGATCTCGGCTGGACCGTCATCCTGGTCTCCGGCCTGCTGGCGGTCATCGCCACGGTGTTCTGCCTCGGCCTCACCGCCGGCGATTGGCGCGGCATCGGCCGCGTCGGCCGCCGCTCCATCGATGTGGCGGTGGCCACCGGGCACGCCGCCGCCGCCATGCGCCGCTCCGTCGCCGCCCCGGCGGCCGAGCCGGCCCTGCAGCGGCGCGAGCCGCAGATGGCCGCCCGCCGCTGGCAGGACGACGATGAGGAGGACGAGCCATTGCCGGCCGCCCGGCCGCTGCCGGCGGTGGCGGTGGACGACGAAGACGACGAGCTCGAGCACCTTCCGGTCCCCGGCGCGCTGGTCGAACCCAAGCGGCCGCCGCCGGCCGCCGGCAAGCGCGAGCGCGCCGCGCGCCAGGGCACCCTCGACCTGGGTGGCCCGCTGTCGCCCGGCTACGACCTGCCGCCGCTCACCCTGTTGGCCATGCCGCAGAACCAGGGGCTCGCCCACGTCAATCAGGATGCCCTCGCGCAGAACGCCAAGCTGCTGGAAAGCGTGCTCGAGGATTTCGGGGTCAACGGCAAGGTGGTGAAGGTCCGCCCCGGCCCGGTGGTGACCCTCTACGAACTGGAGCCGGCGCCCGGCACCAAGACCAGCCGGGTCATCGGCCTGGCCGACGACATCGCCCGCTCCATGAGCGCGCTTTCCGTCCGCATCGCCACCATCCCCGGGCGCAGCGTCATCGGCATCGAACTGCCCAACGCCCGGCGCGAGATCGTCTTCCTGCGCGAGCTGCTCGCGGCGGAGCAGTTCGAGAAGTCGGGCGCTCGCCTCACCCTGGTGCTGGGCAAGGACATCGGCGGCGGCCCCGTCATGGTCGACCTCGCCCGCATGCCCCACCTGCTGATCGCCGGCACCACCGGCTCGGGCAAGTCGGTGGCGGTCAACACCATGATCCTGTCGCTGCTCTATCGCCTCACCCCCGAGGAATGCCGCCTGATCATGATCGACCCCAAGATGCTGGAGCTGTCGGTCTACGACGGCATCCCGCACCTGCTGGCGCCAGTGGTGACCGAGCCGGGCAAGGCGGTGGTGGCGCTCAAATGGGCGGTCCGCGAGATGGAGGACCGCTACCGCGCCATGAGCCAGCTCGGCGTGCGCAACATCGCCGGCTACAATCAGCGCCTGGGCGAGGCCCGCGAGCGCGGCGAGCAGCTCACCCGCACCGTCCAGACCGGCTTCGATCCCGACACCGGCAAGCCGATCTACGAGGAACAGCTCCTCGAGCTGAAGCCGCTGCCGTTCATCGTGGTCATCGTCGACGAGATGGCCGACCTGATGCTGGTGGCCGGCAAGGACATCGAGGCGGCGGTGCAGCGCCTCGCCCAGATGGCGCGCGCTGCCGGCATCCACCTGATCATGGCGACGCAGCGTCCCTCGGTGGACGTCATCACCGGCACCATCAAGGCCAACTTCCCCACCCGCATCTCGTTTCAGGTGACCTCGAAGATCGACAGCCGCACCATCCTGGGCGAACAGGGCGCCGAGCAGCTGCTGGGACAGGGCGACATGCTCTACATGGCGGCCGGCGGCCGCATCACCCGCGTCCACGGGCCCTTCGTCTCCGACGAGGAGGTCGAGAAGGTGGTCGACCATCTGCGCTCGCAGGGCGAGCCGGCCTATGTCGAGGCGGTCACCGAGGAGGAGGACCAGGCCTTCGGCGAGGGCGGCGGCAGCGGCGGCGGCTCCGGCGACGACCTCTACGATCAGGCGGTCGCCCTGGTGGCGCGCGAGGGCAAGGCCTCGACCAGCTTCATCCAGCGCCACCTGCAGATCGGCTACAACCGCGCCGCCCGCCTGATCGAGCGCATGGAGGCCGAAGGCGTGGTCGGCAAGCCCAACCATGTGGGCAAGCGCGAAGTCCTGGTGCGGGGTGGCGGCGGCCGCGACGAGTATTAGATAATAGGCGTTCCCCCATCCGAGGACTGTTCATGATCCATCGTCTCGTCCGTCTCGCCCTGCTGGCCGTCTCGCTGATCCTGGCGGGGGCGGGCGCCGGGGACGCCTTTGCCGCCGCCGGTGCGCGCAAGCCGCTGTCCCCCCAGGACCGCGCCGACGTCGAACGGGCCGAGGCCTACCTCAACTCGGTCACCACCCTGAGGGCGCGCTTCCTGCAGATCGCACCCAACGGCGGCCAGGCCGAGGGCACCGCCTATTTCTCGCGCCCGGGGCGCATGCGGCTGCAATACGACCCGCCCAGCCCCATGCTGGTGGTGGCCGACGGCAAGTTCCTCATCGTCTACGACAAGTCGCTGGGCGAACCGAGCTACATCCCGCTGGGGTCCACGCCGGCCGGCATCCTGGTGCGCGAGAACGTCCGCCTCGACGGCCACGACGTCACGGTGACCCGGGTGACGCGCGGCCCCGGCGTCCTCAACGTGTCTCTGGTGGAGAGCGAGGATCCCGGCCAGGGAGAGCTGACCCTGGTGTTCTCGGAAAACCCCTTCGCGCTGCGGCAGTGGCGGGTCCTCGATGCCCAGGGCCAGACCACCACGGTCTCGCTCTACGAGGCGCAGGCCGGGATCGCGCTTGATTCCAAGCTGTTCAAGTTCGTCGATCCCAAGTTCGCCAACCCCTTCCCGAACCAGGGCGGCTGACGCCCCCTAATCCCGCATGAGAGGTATTCCTTTGGAGGGACTTTCGCGTCCCCCGTTCTGTTCCCATCTCAGGGACAGAACGGTCGGGGCCGCAATGGCCGCGACCTGTGGGGTAGGTCTCCCCTGCCGACCCCACGCTCCTCACGGAGCATCCAGGGCGTCCGGTTACCCCCCTGACCGGACGCCCTTTTATTTTGTCAGCCGAACCGATGAAATGAACGAGCCCGCAGCCGATCGGCTTGCGGGCTCGAATGCTTGGGGAAATCGGTCTTAGCGGACGGCCGGATACAAGGGTTGGGACACGACCTTGGCCTGCGGCGCCGCCTTGGGAGCCGGGGGTTCGCCACGAGCGGCTTGGCGGTCGGGCCGCGCCGGTGGCTTGAGGACGTTGACCGCTCCCTCGCAGCGGACGGTGTCGGCCGGCTCGGACTCCTCGACGGCCGCCTCGGCGGCGGCGGCCTGGTTCGGGTGGCGATACGGCTCGATCTTCTCATAGGGCGGAACGCCCGCCCGCTGGGCGGTTGGCGCGGCGGCGACGGCCGGCTTGGCGGGCGCGCCGAGCGGCTGGATGGTGGCGCGCACGTCGGGCCCGAAGCGCAGCATATTGACGACGGCCAGATCCGGCACGCCGGTGACCTTGAGGCCGACATCGCTTTGGTAGACCGAGACGGCGGCGCGCAGCGCGTTGTTCATGCGGCCGTCCACCGGGCCGGCGTAATAGCCGCGGGCGACGAGCTGCTGCTGCAGATCGGTGATGTAGGCCGGCGCCAGCGAGGCCGCGAAGCCGTGCTCGGGCTCGGCGTTGCCATAGGGGGGAAGGTCGGCGGCCAACGCGGAATTGGACAGCATCGCGGCCAACAGGATCTTGATGGACGGCTTCATGGACGGCCCTTTCGCCCGAGCGACACCGGCATCAAGCTAGCAGGCGGCCGGCGCGAGGGCACGGGCGCGCCCGGCTTGCGGCGAACAGCCAGGGCTCTGGCGAATGGGGGGGCGCGGGATGGCCGACCCTTCGGTCACGCCCCGATCCGATGCCCTTTCATTTGTCAGGCTTTAGGTGTAGACCGCGCGCGGCCCATCCCGGGCCGGGAGCCTTGCCCGTGCGCGTCGTCACCTGGAACATCAATTCCCTTCGCCTGCGTCTGCCGCTGCTGCGCCAGGTCGTTGCGACCTTGTCGCCCGACATCCTGTGCCTGCAGGAGACCAAGGTCCCCGACGAGCTGTTTCCGCTCGACGATTGCAAGGCCCTGGGCTTTGCCCACGTCGCCTTCCACGGCATGAAGAGCTACAACGGCGTCGCCATCCTGTCGCGCCGCCCCATCGACGACGTGCGCACTCCCGGCTGGTGCGAGCGCGCCGACTGCCGCCACCTCATCGCCGCCATCGAGGGCACAGAGGTCCATTGCCTGTACGTTCCGGCCGGCGGCGACATTCCCGACCCCACGGCCAATCCCAAGTTCGCGCACAAGCTGGACTTCCTGCGCGAGGTCGGCGCCTGGTTCCGGGGCAGCTACCATCCGGGTTCGCGGGTGATCCTGACCGGCGACTTCAACGTCGCGCCGCTGGAGACCGACGTGTGGTCGCACAAGCAATTGCTCGGCGTGGTCTCGCACACGCCGGTCGAGGTCGAGCTGCTCGGCCGGCTGCAGGCCGGACTGGGCTGGGTCGATGCCGTCCGCCATTTCGTTCCGGCAACCGAACGGCTGTATTCGTGGTGGAGCTACCGGTCGCCCGATTGGACCAGGAACGACCGCGGCCGCCGCCTCGACCACGTCTGGGTCACCCCGGCGCTCGCCCCCGGCCTGCGCTCCGCCCTGGTGGCGCGCGAGGTGCGCGCCTGGGAGCAGCCGTCCGACCATGTTCCGGTCGTGGTCGATCTCGATCTCTAGTCGAGCTTGAGGCGATAGCCGCCCTCTTCCGTCACCAGCAGTTCGGCGGCGGACGGATCGCGCTCGATCTTGCGGCGCAGGCGGTAGATGTGGGTTTCTAGCGTATGCGTCGTCACCGCCGCCGAATATCCCCACACCTCGGCCAGCAGTGTCTCGCGTGCCACACCGCCGGGCGCCGCCGACAGATAGGCGAGGATGGCCGCTTCCTTGTCGGTCAGGCGGACACGCCGGCCGGCGGCGTCCTCGAGGGTGCGGGCGGCGGCGTCCAACCGCCACGGGCCGATCCGCAGGTTTGGTGCCCGCTCGAGCATCGCCGCGATGCGCGCCAGCAGAGTGCCCAGACGCAACGGCCGCGGCAAGGTGCCGAGGTCGAGCACGGCGGCGGCGGCGGGGTCCAGGTGCCGGTCGGTGACGATCAGGTCGCACCGCGGCACGGGTGCGTCGCCGGCCGCCACCACGTGGTAGCCGGCGCCGGCCAGCTGCTCGGCCAGCATGGGAGCAAGGACCGGGTCGTCGACGAGAAGAAGGATGCTGCGCTGGGAACTCATGGCCACCCGACGGGGTTGGAAGCGCGTGCCCACGTATAATACACAAACGCGCCGCCGCAAATGCCTAGCGACCCGGCGTGCCCGCCCCTTTTTCCGGCGGACGAAAACCGCTATGGTGCGTCCCTCGCATTGGATTTCACTCATATGACCCGGCCCCTCGATCTCTCTCCCAAGCCCGCGGCCCCTGCGCCGGCCCCCCTGATCGCCGTCGACCGCGCCGTCGCCGAGTTGCGGCGAGGCGGCATCGTGGCCGTCGAGGGGGTGGACGGGGCCGTCGCCTACGCCCTGGCGGCCGAGGCCGCGGCGCCGGCCGCGCTGGCGCAATTGGCGCAGGTGAGCGGGGCCGAGCCGACGCTTGCCGTGACGGCGCGCCGTGCCGCCGTCCTCGGGCTCGAGGGCATCGGCGAGGGCGTCGCCCTGCTGGGCGCCCCCACTAGTTTCGATGCGGAAACGATCGCGGCGCTGGCCGATCCCTGCGCTCGCTCGCTGGCCAGCCTCGATCTCGCCAGCTTCGCCGTTACCGCCGCCGGTCCGGCCGCCGCCGGCGCGGTGGCCCTGACCAAGCTGGCGCGGCTGCTCCCGGCGGCGATCGTCGCCCAGCCGGCCGCCGGCACCGCCCCCGTCCCCGGCCTGTTCACCGTCGCCGCCGCGGACATCGCCGACTACCAGCACAACGCCGCCCGCACCCTGACCATCGTCAGCCAGGCCCGCGTGCCGCTGAAGGACGCCGAGAACGCGCGCATCGTGGCGTTCCGCCCGGCCGACGGCGGCATCGAGCACCTGGCCATTGTCATCGGCGAGCCCGATTGCGACCAGCCGGTGCTGGCGCGGCTGCATTCGGAATGCTTCACCGGCGACCTGCTCGGCAGCCTGCGCTGCGATTGCGGCGACCAGCTGCGCGGCGCCATTGCCGAGATCGCCCAGGCGGGAAGCGGCGTGCTGCTCTATCTCGCCCAGGAGGGCCGGGGCATTGGCCTGGTCAACAAGCTGCGCGCCTACGAGCTGCAGGACGACGGGTTCGACACCCTGGACGCCAACCTGCAGCTGGGCTTCGACGATGACGAGCGCATCTACCAGCCGGCGGCCCAGATGCTGCGCCTGCTGGGGATCGGACGCGTCCGCCTGATGACCAACAACCCGATGAAGGTCGAGGCGCTGGCCCAGCACGACATCGAGGTCGCCGAGCGGGTGCCGCACGTCTTTCCCGCCAACGACCACAACCAGGGTTACCTGCGGACCAAGGCGACGCGGGGCGGTCACCTGTTCTAGAGCGGCAGTTTCTGCCGGTCATCCCGGCAAGCCCTGCTGCACGCGGTCAAGGCCGCGACCACCCAAATCAAGAAAAATCAATTGGTTGCCGCTTGGCATCGCCGTTGCAGGGATTGGCCGCAGAGCCAACCGAGGTGTGCCATGAGCGTGTCCGCCAGCCCCGCAATTCCTTCCCCGTCCTCCGAGCATTGGCTCGCGGATGCGGTCGATGTCGGCGGCCGCAGCGCACCCCGCAAGGACATGAAGATGTTCGCCGAGGAGGAGCCCAGCTTCTGGGACCTCGTCGACGTCGTCAATCCGCTGCAGCACATTCCCGTGGTCAACACCCTGTACCGCGAGGCCACCGGCGACCAGATCGGCGTCGGCGCCCGCCTGGCCGGCGGGGCGCTGTTCGGCGGCCCGGTCGGGCTGCTGGTCTCCGCCATCGGCATCGGCGTCGAGGAGGAGACCGGCAAGGACATCGGCGGCCACGTGCTCGCCCTCTTCCGCGACGGCGACGCGGGACCGGCCGACGGCGCGACACAGGTGGCCGAGGCCAAGCAAGAGCCAGCGAAGGCTGTGGCCGGCACGGCGGTGCCCACGGCCGCGGCACCCCCCGCTCTCACGGACGCGGCGGTGCCGACGGGTCCGAAGATGCTGATCGGCGCCGACGGCCCGGTGGCCGACATCGCCGCGCTTCCCGCCGCCGCCCCGGTCGCGGTCACCGCCGATCCCTTGTCGGCCCCAAAGCCCATCCGCCTGACCGATGCGAGCCCCGCCCCCCGCTTTCTGCCGGTTCCCGGCCGCAGCGGCGCCGTCAGCGCGCGCACCCCGTCGACCCCGGTCACCGTCCCCGTTTCCAACAGCGGCTCGCGCTCGAACGTGCCGGTCACCGGGCGCGACCCGGTGTCGCAGGGCATGGGCGTCAATCCGGCGACGGTGCAGCGGATCCTGGCCGAGCAGGGCCATGCCAATGCCGTCCATCCCCTGGTGCCGCCGCTGCCGGGGGCCCAGCCCGCGGCCGGTGTGTCCCCGGCCGCCAAGGCACCCGTTGCCGAGACGTTTGCCGCGTCGCCGGCCCCTGTATCGGCTGCGGTCGCCGCTCCCCGGGCGACGTCGTCCGCGCCGGCTGCCGCCACCTCGCAGGATTGGTTCACGGCGGCGATGACGCGCGGGCTCGACAAGTACGAGCAGGCCGCACGGCTGTCCCGCCCCGGCGACGCGCCGACGCAGCTGCAGTAAACCGGCGGTCGTTGCTTTTCCGTAACTAGCTCAGGACCGGCTGCCGAAGATGGCCGAACCCACCCGGACATGGGTGGCACCCAGGCGGATCGCCTGCGGGTAGTCGCCGCTCATGCCCATGCTGACCACGTCCAGACCGTTGTCGCGGGCGATGGCGGCCAGCAGGCGGAAGTGCGGCTCGGGGTCGTCTTCCGCCGGGGGAATGCACATCACGCCCACGACGGGAAGCGCGAACTGGTCGCGGCACAAGCCGATCAGGGCGGCCGCCTGATCGGGAGGCACGCCGGCCTTCTGTGCCTCGAGCCCGGTGTTGACCTGGACCAGGCAGCGCGGACGCCGGCCGCTGCGCGCCATCTCGTCCGCCAGGGCGCGGGCCAGTTTGGGGCGGTCGACGGTCTCGATGACGTCGAACAGCTCGACGGCTTCCCGCACCTTGTTGGTCTGCAACGGCCCGATCAGGTGCAGCTCGACGTCGGGGAAGTCGCGGCGCAGTCCCGGCCACTTGCCGCGGGCCTCCTGCACCCGGTTCTCGCCGAACACCAGCTGGCCGGCGGCCAGCGCCGGGCGGATGGCATCGGCGTCATGGGTCTTGCTCACCGCGACCAGGGTCACCACGGTTTCGGGGCGCCCCGCGGCGCGGCAGGCGTCGGCGATGCGGGCACGAACGCCGGCGAGGTTGGCGGCAACGTCTGACACGGGGTGGGAAACTCCTGTAAAATGCCGGCCATGACCCTAGCAAACCTCGTCCGTCGCCTCAATCGCACGCGCCCGCGCGGCTTCCCCGCGGGATTGATGCTGACGGATGCCGGGCGTTCGTCCAGTCCGCTGACCGACCTGCGGGCCCTGCCGACCCCCTCGGCCGTCATCCTGCGCCATTACGGCGAGCCGGGCCGGCGTGCGCTGGCGATGCGGTTGGCGGGCGAGGCGCATCGGCGGCGGCACCTTGTTCTGGTGGCTGCCGACTGGCGGCTGGCGGCGGCGGCTGGCGCCGACGGGGTCCATCTGCCGGAGGCCCAGGCGCGCAGCGGCCGCCTGGCCCCGTTATTGGGCTGGATCCGCCGGCGGCGGGGGCGGCACCTCACCGTGGCGTGCCATTCCCGTGCCGCCCTGGCCGCGGCGCGTCGGCTGGGGGCCGACCTCGCGCTGTTGTCGCCGGTCTTTCCCACCGCCAGCCATCCCGGGGTGGCGACCATCGGGGCGGTGCGGTTCCGCCTGTGGGCGCGCACCGCCGGCCTGCCGGTGGCGGCGCTCGGAGGCATCACCGGGGCGACGGCGCCGTTGCTCGGCCAGGCTGCTGCGGCGCTGGCGGCGATCGGCGGCTGGCGGCAAAAAGAAAGGGCGGCCGAAGCCGCCCTTCCCGCATTCGACAAAGCCTCGAGGATCAGAACGTCAGGCTGAGGCCGGTCATCACCGTCCAGCCCTGGTTGTCGTTGGCGGGAGCGCTGACCTCGTCGGCGTACTTCAAGTGGCCGGCCGAGGCGAGGATGTCGACGCCCGGGCCGAGCGCGTACTTGCCGGACACCTGGTAGATGTCGAGCTTGTCGTTGCCGGCCACCGCGTTGTTGCCGACGCTCTCGGAATGCAGATAGGCGACGCTGACGGCATAGTTGCCCGACGCGTACTGCAGGCCGGCATCCCACACTTGTCCGCTGCCGGTGGAGGTGCCGCCGAGGGCCGCGAGGTTGACGTCGTTGCGGTTGATCTTGCGGTAGGCGCCACCGAGGGTGAAGCCGGCGTAGGACAGCTGGGTGCCGGCCGACCATTCGATGCTGCGGCCGGTGCCGGCGCCGACGTCGTACCAGATGGTGCCGGCGGACACCTTGAGGCCGACTTCGCCGAAGGTGCGGTCGTACAGGGCGCCGACGCCGTACGCCGAGACGTCGCGGGCGTTGTTGCTGATCGGGTCGATGGTGCTGCCGACGTTGCGGTCGTCCTCGGCCAGCGCGTTGGGAATGTAGCTGCCGCCCACGGTCAGGCCGTGGAAGGTGGGCGATACGTAGGTGATCTTCTCGGCGTTGTCGTCGGTGTCGAGCTCGGTGGTGGTGCGCATGTTGGCGCCCTTGGTGAGCCCGGGGTTCACGACCGTGGAGCCGCCGGTGATCATGCCCTCGTTGCCCCAGTTGCTGGCGGCGTCGGGAGCCATGACGTGGAGCAGGACGGTGCCGTTGGAAGCGGTGCCCAGCATGACCTTGCCGAAGCCGCCTTCGATGTAGGCGTAGGACTGGTCGATGACGTCCATCGTGTTGCCGTTGGCGCCGTTGGTCTCGAGATTGCCGCCGGCCTCCAGCTCGATGGTGACGCCCACCTTCATGCCGTTGTTGAGGGTGGTCTCGCCGGTGAACCAGATCTCGTTGTCGCCCTTGATGTCGACGTTGGTCGGGCTGAGGCCGCTGGCGGGAGTACTGGTGGCGGTGGGGGCGACGGTGTTGAGGTTGCTCTCGTAGCTCTTGTCCTGCCACTGGCCGACGACCCACCACTTGGAGTAGCCGCCGAGATCGATCTTGATCTTGTCCGAGGCCGAGGCCGGACCTGCGGGGAGCGTGCCGGCGGCGACCAGCGCGGTACCGGCGATGAGGAGCTTCTTCATGGCAAATCCCTTCTTCAACAGTATGGCTCTTTCGCGGGCACCGTTGGTCGGCGCCCATTTTCAAGGCAGTTTAGGATGTGCACGGAAAAGCGTCAAATGGAGTAGATGACCACGCGATGGATTGGGCGCCAGCGTTGCCCAGGGGCAACACTCTCACGGGAGGCAAAAAAGAAAGGGGGCGGCCGAAGCCGCCCCCTTCCCCAACTGACACTGGTCTTCGAATTAGAAGGCCAGCGACAGGCCGGTCATGACAGCCCAGCCCTTGTTGTTGTTGGCATCGGCACCAGCAACGTCGGTGCCCTCGTTCTTGTAGTCGGCGTAGCCGGCCGAAGCGAGGAGGTCGACGCCAGCGCCCAGGGTGTACTTGCCGGACACCTGGTAGAAGGTGATGGTGTCGCGGCCGCCGTTGCCGTCGATGCCGTTAACCGACGAGTTGAAGTACGCGAAGCTGACCGCATACGGGCCGGAAGCGTACTGCAGACCCAGGTCGAAGGCGCGGCCTTCGGAAGCGGCGATACCGCCGTTGGCAGCGGTGGAGGTCACGCCGCCAGCCAGGTTCGCCTGGCCAGCCTGAGCGGCGAGAACGCCGACGCCGGAGGTGGCGTTGTTCAGGTTGGTCTGACGATACGAGCCACCGAGGGTGAAGCCAGCGTAGGACAGCTGGGCACCGGCCGAGTACTCGTTGTTCATGTCGGAACCGCCCGCGATCGGGTTGTTCGACTTGACCTGGTAGGTCACCCAGCCGCCCGACAGCTTAACGCCGACGCCGCCGAAGGTGTTGGCGTACAGAGCGCCGACGCCGTAGGCCGACGAATCGGTGGCGAGGGGGGTGCTGGCGAGAGCGCCGGCACCGGCGTTCGGGCCGTTGGCACCGGCGGCGACGCCGCGGTTGTCCTCGGAGAACGCGTTCGGCACGTAGGAGGCGCCGAGGGTCAGGCCGTAGAACGACGGAGCGACGTAGGTGATCTTCTCGGCGTCGCCGTCGGTGGCGATGGCGGTGGTGTTGCCACCCAGCATGCCGGACACGGCGCCGGGCTTCACGACCGACAGGCCGCCGGTCATGATCGCGGCTTCACCCCAGTTGCCGGCGGCGTCCGGAGCGGACACGTGCAGCAGGTAGGTGCCGTTGTTGTAGGTGCCGACCATGACCTTGCCGAAGCCGGTCTCGACGTAGGCGTAGGACTCGTCGATCACGTCCATGGTGTTGGCAACGCCGGTGTTGGTCTCGGTGTGGCCACCGGCCTCGAGCTCAACGCGGACGCCGACCTTGATGCCGTTGTCCAGCGTGGTCGAACCGTTGAAGTGGATCTCGTTGTCGCCCTTGACGTCGACGTTGGTGGCGCTCAGGCCGCTCGCCGGGGTGCTGGAGGCGGTGGCGGCAACGGTGTTGAGATTGCTCTCGAAGTCCTTGTCCTGCCACTGGCCGACGACCCACCACTTCGAGAAGCCGCCCAGCTCGAGCTTGATCTTCTCGGAGGCCGAGGCGGTGCCGGTGGTCAGCAGACCGGCGGCGACGAGCGCGGTGCTCGCAATCAGAACCTTCTTCATGTTATCTCCTCTCTTTGGCACGGGGACGGCACACGGGCCATCCGCAATCCAAATGAACGAACGGTCCCGATCGAGCCACATCGAAAGGGGCAGGTCAAGCAACGGAAGGCGAGGGCTGTGTCGAATGCCGCGCACTGTGGCGAGGATGCAACAGTCGGGATGGCAGGCGGCGCGCCGGGTTTCCGGGCCGAGGGTGGCGGCCGAGGGCGAAGGGCAGCATTCGCTTGCCGCGCCGCCGCCCGCGTAGCATTCTTCAGCGCGGCGGCGCCCAAGGGTCAGGCCGCGGACGGAGCGAAGGTAAGGCGACGATGAATAACAAGGTGGCGAAGCTTGTGGCGGTGGCGGCGGTGGGTATGGCCGCGGCACTGTCGGCCTGCGAGAACAATACTGCCGTCTATCCCACCAAGGATCGCGGCGCCAGCGCCCCGCGCATGGGCAACGAGAAGCGCGAGACCATCTTCGGGCCGGAAGGATTGTTCGGCGACAAGAAGAAGGGCGCCGGCGAAGGCGTCGGACTGGGCGTCAATTCGTTCCTGTGGCGCGCCTCGCTCGACACGCTGGCCTTCATGCCCATCGCCACCGCCGACCCCTTCGGCGGCACCATCATCACCGACTGGTACCAGCTGCCCGAGACCCCGTCCGAGCGCTACAAGCTGAACGTCTTCATCCTCGACCGCGCGCTCCGCGCCGACGGGGTCAAGGTGTCGGTGTTCAAGCAGGCCCGCGACGCCACCGGCCAGTGGGTCGACGTCAAGGTCGAGCCGAAGATGGCCGGCGACCTCGAGAATTCGATCCTGACCCGCGCCCGCCAGCTGCGCATCGTCTCGACCGAGTAGCAGGCGGCCCCCGACCAGCCGGCGGCTTCCGGGCCGCCCTCCCCCGTTTCCGATCTCATCAGCTAGGCCGACGAGAAACCATGTCGCGCATCGACGACCGCTATAACGTCAAGGAATCTGAAGCCAAGTGGCAGCGCCTCTGGGAGGAGCGCGGCTCCTTCCGTGCCGTGCGCGATCCCCAGCGGCCCAAGTACTTCGCCCTCGAGATGTTCCCCTATCCGTCGGGGCGCATCCACATGGGCCACGTGCGCAACTACACGCTGGGCGACGTGGTGGCGCGGTTCAAGCGCGCCAAGGGCTACAACGTGCTCCATCCCATGGGCTGGGACGCCTTCGGCCTGCCGGCCGAGAACGCCGCCATCGAGCGCGGCGTCCATCCCGCCAAGTGGACGCGCGAGAACATCGCCGCCATGCGCGAGCAGTTGAAGTCCATGGGGCTGTCCTATGATTGGTCGCGCGAGCTCGCCACCTGCGAGCCCGAATACTATCGCCACGAACAGCGGATGTTCCTGGACTTCCTGAAGGCAGGGCTGGTCTACCGCAAGGAATCCTGGGTCAACTGGGACCCGGTCGAGAACACGGTGCTGGCCAACGAGCAGGTGATCGACGGCCGCGGCTGGCGCTCGGGCGCCCTGGTCGAGAAACGCCTGCTGTCGCAATGGTTCCTGAAGATCACCGCCTTCGCCGACGACCTGCTGCAGGGCCTGCAGGGCCTCGAGCGCTGGCCGGAGCGCGTGCTGCTGATGCAGGAGAACTGGATCGGACGCTCGGAAGGTGCCCGCGTGGTGTGGGACATCGTCGGGCACGACGACCGGCTCGAGATTTTCACCACCCGCCCCGACACCCTGTTCGGCGCCGCGTTCTGCGCCATTTCGGCCAACCATCCGCTGGCCGCCGAGCTGGCCGCGAATAACGCCGAGCTGGCTGAGTTCATCGCCGAATGCAACCGCATGGGCACCTCCGAGGCGGCGCTGGAGACGGCGGAGAAGAAGGGCTGGGACACCGGTCTCAAGGCCCGCCATCCGTTCGTACCCGGCTGGGAGATCCCCATCTACGTCGCCAATTTCGTGCTGATGGAATACGGCACCGGCGCCATCTTCGGCTGCCCCGCCCACGACCAGCGCGACCTGGATTTCGCGCGCAAGTACGGCTTGGCCGTCAAGCCGGTGGTGCTGCCGCCGGGCGCCGATCCCGCCAGCTTCGCGGTGGGCGACGAGGCCTATACCGGCGACGGCACCCTGTTCAATTCCGACTTCCTGGACGGCAAGGGCGTCGACGCCGCCAAGTCGACCGCCATCGACCGCATCGAGGCCTTGGGCCGCGGCAACCGCACCGTCAACTTCCGCCTGCGCGACTGGGGCGTGTCGCGCCAGCGCTACTGGGGCTGCCCGATTCCCATCATCCATTGCGAGGATTGCGGCGTGGTGCCGGTGCCGGAAGCCGACCTGCCGGTGCGCCTGCCCGAGGACGTCACCTTCGACAAGCCCGGCAACCCGCTCGACCACCATCCGACCTGGAAGAACGTGGCCTGCCCCTGCTGCGGCAAGCCGGCCCGGCGCGAGACCGACACCTTCGACACCTTCTTCGAATCGTCGTGGTACTTCGCCCGCTTCTGCTCGCCGACCCGCGACGACGTGCCGTTCGACCGCGACGAGGCCGCCTATTGGCTGCCGGTCGACCAGTACATCGGCGGCATCGAGCACGCCGTGCTCCACCTTCTCTATTCGCGCTTCTTCACCCGCGCCATGCGCCAGTGCGGCTACCTGGACGTCGCCGAGCCCTTCGACGGGCTGCTGACCCAGGGCATGGTCTGCCACGAGACCTTCAAGGACCAGGCCGGGCAGTGGCTCTATCCCGACGAGGTCGTCAAGGACGAGGCGGGTCGGCTGGTGCAGGCCTCCACCGGGCAGCCGGTGGCGCAGGGCCGCTCCGAGAAGATGTCCAAGTCCAAGCGCAATACCGTCGACCCGGCGCACATCATCGCCACCTACGGCGCCGACACCGCCCGGCTGTTCATGCTGTCCGACTCCCCGCCCGAGCGCGACCTGGAATGGACCGATGCCGGCATCGACGGCGCCTGGCGCTACGTCAACCGCCTGTGGCGCATGGTGGCAGGGGCGGTGGACGCCCTGCCCGCCATCGGCGCGCCCATGCCGGGGCTGGGCGACGCGGCGCTCAAGGTACGCCGGACCGTCCACAAGACCATCGCTGCGGTGACCGACGACCTCGAGCGCTTCCACTTCAACAAGGCCGTGGCCCGCCTGCGCGAGATGACCAATGCGCTGGGCGAGCTCGACGCCGGCGCCGCCGATGCCGCCTGGGTCCTGCGCGAAGGGCTGGAGGCGGCGGCGCAGCTGGCCAATCCCATGATGCCGCACCTCGCCGAGGAGATGTGGCAGGCGCTCGGCCACGCCACGCCCCTGGTCGAGACCGCCTGGCCCGAGGCCGATTCGGCGCTGTTGACCGAGGACAGCGTGACCGTCGCCGTCCAGGTCAACGGCAAACTCCGCGCCACCATCGAGCTTCCCAAGGATTGCGACGCGGCCGCCGCCGAGCAGACGGCGCTTGCACAACCCCAGGTGCTCGCGGCAATGTCGGGGAAGCCGCCCCGCAAGGTGATCGTCGTGCCGAACCGGATCGTCAATGTCGTGGTCTAGAGCCCTCCTCGTCGCCGCCGTGCTGGCGCTGGGCCCGACGGGCTGCGGCTTCCGTCCGCTGTACGGCCCGACGCAGGCATTGCCCGAGGGGGTCCAGGCCCATCTCTCCGCCGTCCGGGTCCGGACGGTGAATGAAGGCGTGTACCGGGAGGTGCGCGACGTTCCCGAGGACCGGAGCAGCCAGTTGCTGCGCAATGCGGTCGTGCAGCGGCTCACCCCCGCCGGCGAGCCCGGCGATTACCGCTACCTTATGACCATCACCATGGCGGAAACGGTCCAGGGCATGGGGGAGCACAAGGATACCCTGGCCACGCTCGGCCGCATGGATGTCGTGGCCCGCTTCAAGCTTTTCGACGCCTCCGGCCGGGAATTGACCAAGGGCGAGAGCCGCGCCTACGTCAGCTTCAACTTCACCGGCCCGCGCTATGCCAGCGTGGTGCTGGAGCGCGACGCCCGCGACCGCGCCATCGAGGACATCGCCGAGGACATCCGCCAGCGCGTCGCCGGCTACTTCATCAACCGCGAGAAGGCCGGAGCCGGCAACCCGTGAAGTTGACGGGGGCGAAGGTCGAAGCGTTCCTCAAGGCGCCCGAGCCGGCCGTTCGCGCCGTCCTGGTGTTCGGGCCCGACAACGGCCTGGTGCGCGAGCGGGTGGACCGGCTGGTGCGCTCGGTGGTTCCCGACCGCAACGATCCCTTCCGGGTCGCCGAACTGAGCCCTGCCCGTCTCAAGGAAGACCCCGCCCGCCTGTCGGACGAGGCCGCCGCCATCGCGCTCACCGGTGGCCGCCGCGTGGTGGTCGTGCGCGACGCCGGCGATGGGGTGAGCGGCCCGGCCGGCGATTTCCTCTCCCATCCCATGGGCGACGCCCTGGTCGTTTTCGAGGCTGGCGAACTCGGTCCCCGCTCGTCGCTGCGCAAGCTGTTCGAGGGGGCCGGCAACGCCGCCGCCCTGGCCTGCTATGGCGACGAGGGTGGCAGCCTTGCCGCCGTCATCCAGGAGGAGCTGAAGGCTGCCGGGCTGTCGGCCGAGCCGGATGCGCTGGCCTTCCTGATGGACCACCTGGGCGGCGACCGTCGCTTGACCCGGGCCGAGCTGACCAAGCTGGCGCTCTACATGGGCGGTCCCGGGCGGGTGCGGCTCGACGACGCGCTGGCCTGCATCGGCGATACCGCCGCGCTCGGCCTCGACGACCTGTCGCTGGCCACCGCCGACGGCGACCACGCCACCGCCCAGCGCGTGCTCGACCGGCTGCTGCGCGAGGGCAACCAGCCGGTGTCGATCCTGAGGGCGTTGTCCCGCCACTTCCAGCGGCTGCACCTGGCCTCCGGCGTGATGGCCCAGGGCAAGTCCGCCGACCAGGCGATGGCCGCCCTCAAGCCCCCGGTGATCTTCAAGGCGGCGGAGCGATTCAAGCGCCAGCTGTCGCGCTGGCCGGCCGACCGGGTCGGCCGCGCCCTCGAGCTGCTGCTGGACTGCGAGATGGAGTGCAAGACCACCGGCATGCCGGCGGCGGAACTGTGCTCGCGCACCGTGATGCAGCTCTGCCGGGCCGGCGGGCGGGCGCGCCAGTAAGGAAAACTTCGTCCACCCGTGGTAAGAGTGGCGGCGAAGTTTGGGGGAGGAATGGACGCATGAAGGTGGTGATCCTGGCCGGCGGCTTCGGCACGCGCATCAGCGAAGAAACCGTGACCCGGCCCAAGCCCATGGTCGAGATCGGCGGCAAGCCGATCCTGTGGCACATCATGAAGATGTACTCGTCCTACGGACTGAACGAGTTCGTGATCTGCCTCGGCTACAAGGGATACATGATCAAGGAATACTTCGCGAACTACTTCCTCCACATGGCCGACGTCACCATCGACATCGCCAATAACGGCATGGAAGTCCACCAGAACGCGGCGGAACCGTGGAAGGTCTCCCTGGTGTCGACCGGCGAGAACTCACATACCGGCGGCCGGTTGCGCCGGGTGCGCGACTACATCGGCAACGAGGACTTCTGCTTCACCTACGGCGACGGCGTCGCCGATGTCGACATCCGCAAGCTGATCTCCTTCCATCGCGAGCACGGCAGGAAGGCCACGGTCACCGCGGTGCGCCCGGCCGGTCGCTTCGGCGCGCTCGGCATCGACGGCGAGACGGTGCGCGCCTTCGAGGAAAAGCCCAAGGGTGACGGCCATTGGGTCAACGGCGGCTTCTTCGTGTGCAAGCCCGACGTCATCGACTACATCGACGACGATGCCACCGCCTGGGAAAAGAAGCCCCTGGAAACGCTGGCGGCCGAGGGCGAACTGCACGCCTACCACCACGAAGGCTTCTGGTACGCCATGGATACTCTGCGCGACATGCAGCATCTGCAGGAATTGTGGGCGGCCGGCAAGGCGCCGTGGCGGGTGTGGCCATGACCCCCGCCTTCTGGTCCGGCAAGCGCGTCTTCCTCACCGGCCATACCGGCTTCAAGGGCAGCTGGCTGACCCTGTGGCTGAATGCACTGGGCGCCAAGGTCACCGGCTACGCCATCGAGCCGCCGGGCACGCCCAACCTGTACACCCTGGCCCGGGTGGCGGAGACCTGCGCCGACGTGCGCGCCGACGTGCGCGATCTCGACGCCCTGACGGCGGCCATGGCGGCGGCCCAGCCCGACATCGTCATCCATATGGCGGCGCAGGCGCTGGTGCGGCCCTCCTACGAGGATCCGGTCGGCACCTACGCCACCAACCTCATGGGCACCGTGCACGTGCTGGAAGCCATGCGGCGGGCGGGCAGCGCCCGCGTCGGCCTGATGGTGACCACCGACAAGTGCTACGAAAACCGCGAGTGGCACTGGGGCTACCGCGAGAACGAGCCCATGGGCGGGCACGATCCCTATTCCAGCAGCAAGGGCTGCGCCGAACTGGCCACCGCCGCCTACCGCTCGTCGTTCTTCGGGCCGCAATCGGGGGTGGCCATCGCCTCGGCCCGGGCCGGCAACGTCATCGGCGGCGGCGACTGGGCCCGCGACCGGCTGGTCCCCGACATCGTGACCGCGCTGGCCGAGGGCCGCCGTCCGATGATCCGCTATCCCAACGCGGTGCGGCCGTGGCAGCACGTGCTCGAGCCCCTGGGCGGCTACCTGCTGCTGTGCGAGAAGCTGTGGGCAGAGGGAGCCGCCTTCGCCGAGGGCTGGAACTTCGGGCCGGCGGACGTGGACTGCCGTCCGGTCGGCGAGGTGGCCGACCGGCTGTGCGCGGTGTGGGGCGACGGCGCCGGTTGGCAGACCGAGACCCAGCGCCAGCCGCACGAGGCCGCCTTCCTCAAGCTCGATTGCTCGAAGGCGCGGGCCCGCCTGGGCTGGCGCCCGGTGTGGGGTCTCGACGAGGGCCTGGCGCGCGTCGCCGAGTGGTACCGCGGCCATGCCGGCGGCGCCGACGCCCGCGCCCTGGTGATGGATCAGCTGGCGGCGTGGACCGACGCCGCCCGCTGATAACCAGGCGCTAGCGGCGGCAGAACGCCCGGATGGTTTCCAGCACGTAGGCGACGGCGCCGTCGTCGATGCCGGGATAGACGCCGATCCAGAAGGTGTCGCGCATCACCCGGTCGCTGTTGGCCAGGTCGCCGAGCTGCCGCCAGGTGCGCCCCAGCATGAAGGGCTGGCGCACCAGGTTGCCGGCGAACAGCAGGCGCGTGCCGATGCCCTTGCCGTTCAGGTGGATCAGCAAATCCTCGCGGCTGAAGGGCAACCCGGGCTGGAGCGTCAGCGGCAGCCCGAACCAGGACGGTTCGCCGCCGGGCGTGGCTTCCGGCAGCACGAAGACGTCCTGCAGGTCGCTCAGGCCGTCGACCAGCTTGCGGCAATTGGCGCGGCGGGCCTCGACGAAGCCGTCCAGGCGATCGAGCTGGGCCAAGCCGATCGCCGCCTGCATGTCGGTGATCTTCAGATTGTAGCCGGCGTGCGAATAGACGTACTTGTGGTCGTAGCCGACGGGCAGCTCGCCCAGCTGCCATTCGTAGCGCCGCTTGCAGGTGTTGTCCTTGCCCGGCGGGCAATAGCAGTCGCGGCCCCAGTCGCGCATGGATTCCATGGCCCGGCGCAAGAGCGGTCGGTCGGTGAACACGGCGCCGCCTTCACCCATGGTGATGTGGTGGGCGGGATAGAACGACAGCGTGCCGATGTCGCCGAAGGTGCCGACCGACTTGCCGCGCCAGGTGGCGCCGAGCGCGTCGCAGCAATCCTCGACCACCCACAGATCGTGCTTCTTGGCCACCGCCATCACCGCGTCCAGGTCGAACGGGTTGCCCAGCGTGTGGGCGACCATGATGGCGCGGGTGCGCGGGCCGATCGCCTCCTCCAGACGGCGCATGTCCATGTTGTAGGTCGGGATATCGACGTCCAGGAACACCGGCACCAGGCCGTACTGCAGGGCCGGAGCCAGGGTCGTCGGGAAGCCGGTGGCGCAGGTGATGATCTCGTCGCCCGGCTTCAGCGCGCGGTCCTTCAGCAGCGGCGAGGTCAGGGCCGACAGGGCCACCAAGTTGGCCGAGGATCCGGAATTGACGGTGAGCACGTGCTTGGCACCCAGAATGGCTGCCAGCCTTTTCTCGAACGCGTCGTTGAAGCGGCCGGTGGTCAGCCAGAAATCCAGGGCGGAATCGGTGAGCGCCTGCATCTCCTCCGGACCCCACACCCGGCCGGACACCGGAACCGACGGGCGCTCGGGGGTGAAAGCCTTGGGACCATGGGCCACACGCCAGTATTCGGCGACCAAGTCGAGGATCCGTCGGCGCAGGGCCTCGGCATCGGTGGCAGACATCAGCTGGTTCACCCTTCGTTGCGGACGCGGAAGTTTTGCACCCACCCGGAAGTGGGCGCAATATCTTTGTCGGTGACTGACCGGACATTGAAAAGATCGCGCCGACCCCTAGCCTAATTGAGAGAGGGTGCGAAAGATGGAGAGACGCCGGACCATGCCCGCCGCCGACATCCTGCAAGCCGGTCTGGTGGAGGGAGTGATGGAGATGGCCCGCTCGCGCCTCGATCCGGCGCGCATCGCCATCGCCGAGCATCTGGCGGACGCCTACCTCTCGGCCTTCCGCGGCAGCGACCTCGACGGCGCCGACCCGGCCATGGTCTACGGCGCGGTGGTCGGTCTGCTCGGCTTCATGCGCGACCGCCAGCCGGGGCAGGCCAAGGTGCGGATCTACGACCCCGACCTCGAGCGCCACGGCTGGTCCTCGCCCCACTCGGTGATCGAGATCGTCAACGACGACATGCCGTTCCTGGTGGATTCGGTGGCCATGGAGCTGGCCCGCCTGGGGGTGACCGTGCATCGCCTCATCCACCCGGTGCTGGCGGTCCGGCGCGACCCCAATGGCCGTCTGGAAGCAATCGCGCGGCCGGCCGGCGCGTCTCCGGACTCGCGGCCCGAGTCGGTGATGCATATCGAGATCGACCGCCAGCCGCCGACTACCCATGCCTCCCTGGCCGGCGTCATCTCCGACGTGCTGGCCGATGTCCGGCGTGCCGTGGCCGACTGGCAGCAGATGCGGGCACGGATCAAGCAGGTGGCCGAGGAAGTGGCGGAGCTGGCCACCGAGGAGGCGCTGGAGGTCACCGCGTTCCTCGACTGGCTGCATGCCGACCACTTCACCTTCCTGGGCACCCGGTCCTTCGGGTTCGTCGCCGAGGGCGTAGGTGCCGGCAGGGTCGAAGTCGAGGCCGACAGCGAGCTCGGGCTGCTGGCCGACCAGACCATGCGGGTGTTCGACGACTTCATGCCGCTGGCCGCCATGCCGCCCGAGGTCCGCGCCTTCGTGCGCCGTCCCAACCTGCTGCTGGTGACCAAGTCGGCCCGCAGTTCCCGCATCCACCGTCCGGTCCACATGGACGTGATCGGGGTGAAGCGCATCGGCCCCGATGGCGCGGTGACGGGGCTGCACACCTTCCTGGGGCTGTTCACCGCCGCCGCCTATACCCGCAACCCCGCCGGCATCCCCCTGCTGCGCACCAAGGTGGCGCAGGTGCGCGACAGGGCGGGCTTCCCGCCGTTCGGTCACGATGCCAAGGCCCTGGCCAACATCCTGGAGACCTTTCCCCGCGACGAGCTGTTCCAGATCTCGGAAGAGGCGCTCTACCGCATCGCGCTCGGCATCCTGCGGCTGCAGGAACGACCGCGCGCGGCGCTGTTCGTGCGCAAAGACGAGTTCGAGCGCTTCGTCTCCTGCCTGGTCTTCCTGCCGCGTGACCGCTACGACACCCCGCTCAGGCTGGCGGTTCAGCGGATCCTCGAACAGGCCTTCGCGGGCACCGTCGACGGCTATTACACCCAGGTTGCCGACGCGCCGCTGGCGCGGCTGCACATCGTCATCCGCACCCAGCCGGGGCGGATCCCCCTGGTGGACGAACGTGATCTCGAGGCGCGCATCGCCGAGGCCGCCCGCTCGTGGTCAGACCATCTGCAGGACGCGCTGATCCAGGCGGAAGGCGAGGCCGAGGGTCTGCGGCTGGCGCGGCGCTACCGCGAGGCCTTTCCCGTCGGCTATCGTGAGAACCACCCGGTGGCGCTGGCGGTGGCCGACATCGGTCGCATCGAGGCGGTCCTGGCCGGCGACGACATCGCGCTGACGCTCTACCGTCCCGCCGAGGCCGGCGAGGGCGAGGCGCGCCTGAAGCTGGTGCACAAGGGCCGTCCCGTCCCGCTGTCCGACATCCTGCCCATCCTGGAGGCCATGGGGCTCAGGGTGATCGCCGAGCTGCCGCACGAAGTCCGGATCCTCGACGAACCCGAGGCCGTGTGGCTGCACGATTTCCAGCTGGAGAGCGCCTCGGGGCGGCCCATCGACCTGGATGCCCGCGGCGACGCCTTCGAGCAGGCGCTGGCCAAGGTCTGGCAGGGCGATGCCGAGAGCGACGGTTTCAACCGCCTGGTGCTGTCCGCCGGCCTCGACTGGCGCCAGGTGACGGTGCTGCGGGCCTACGCCCGCTACCTGCGCCAGGCCGGCCTGGCCTTCAGCCAGGCCTACGTCGAGCGGGCGCTCGCCGACAATCCCGAGGTCGCGGGAGCGTTGGTCCGTCTGTTCGAGGCCCGCTTCGATCCGGACGGCGCCGGCGCCGGCGACGATGCGTCGGCTGTGCTGGCGCTTCTGGACGCCGTGCAGAAGGCCGACGACGACCGTATTCTGCGCCGCCTGCTCAACGCCGTCCTGTCCACCCTGCGCACCAATTATTTCCAGCCGGATCGCGGCTACGTCGCGGTCAAGCTGGACTCGGCTGCCCTCGACGACCTGCCGCTGCCCCGCCCCATGGTGGAAATCTTCGTGTACAGCCCCCGCGTCGAGGCGGTGCACCTGCGCGGCGGCAAGGTGGCGCGGGGCGGCATCCGCTGGTCGGACCGGCCCGAGGACTTCCGCACCGAGATCCTGGGCCTGATGAAGGCGCAGATGGTCAAGAACGCCGTCATCGTGCCGGTGGGCGCCAAGGGCGGCTTCGTGGTGAAGAACCCGCCGCCCGACCGCACGCGCCTGCAGGCCGAGGCGATCGAGTGCTACCGCATCATGATGCGGGGACTGCTCGACCTCACCGATAATCTGGTGGCGGGAAAGGTGGTGCCGCCGGCGCGATTGGTGCGGCACGACGGCGACGATCCCTATCTCGTGGTGGCCGCCGACAAGGGGACCGCCAGCTTCTCGGACATCGCCAACGCCATCGCCCTGGACTACGGCTTCTGGCTGGGCGACGCCTTCGCCTCGGGGGGATCGCGTGGCTACGACCACAAGGCCATGGGCATTACCGCGCGCGGAGCCTGGGAGGCGGTGAAGCGGCACTTCCGCGAGCTCGGTCGCAACATCCAGGCCGAGGATTTCACCGTGGTCGGCGTCGGCGACATGTCGGGCGACGTGTTCGGCAACGCCATGCTGTTGTCCCCCCACATCCGGCTGGTCGGCGCCTTCAATCACAGCCACATCTTCGTCGACCCCGACCCCGATCCCGCCGTGTCGCTGGCCGAGCGCCGCCGGCTGTTCGATGCGGCCAAGTCCTGGCCCGATTACGATCCGGCCGCCCTGTCGGCGGGCGGCGGGGTGTTCACGCGGGCGGCCAAAACCCTGCCGGTCAGCCCGCAGGTCGCCAAACGTTTCGGCATCGAGACGGAGACCGTGACGCCGAACCAGCTGATCCGCATCCTGCTCAAGGCCCCCGTCGACCTCCTGTTCTTCGGCGGCATCGGCACCTACGTGAAGGCGTCCGGCGAAGCGCCGGCCGACGTGGGTGACCGCGCCAACGACGCCCTGAGGATCGATGCCGCCGAGCTGGCGGCCAAGGTGGTCGGCGAGGGCGCCAACCTGGCGATGACCCAGCTTGCCCGCGTCGAGTACGCGCTGGCCGGCGGTCGCCTCAACACCGACGCCATCGACAATTCCGCCGGGGTCGACACCTCGGACCACGAGGTCAACATCAAGATCCTGCTGGGGCGGCTGGTGCAGGCCGGCGATCTTACCGAGAAGCAGCGGGACGAGCTGCTCGTGGAAATGACGGCGGAGGTTGCCGACCTGGTGCTGCGCGACAATTACCTTCAGACCCAGGCGCTCTCGGTAATCGAGGCGACGGGTGCGGCCGAGCTGCTCGACGTCCAGGGCCGCTTCATGCGCACGCTGGAGAAGGCGGGCCGACTCAACCGCGCCGTGGAATTCCTGCCCGACGACGAACAGCTCACCGAGCGGTCCGCCCGCAGGAAGGGGCTGACCCGCCCCGAGTTGGCGATCCTGCTGGCCTACGCCAAGATTTGGCTGCACGACGGAGTGCTGCCGTCCGGGCTCCCCGATGATCCGTTCCTCGCCGCCGATCTGGCCCGCTACTTCCCGACGCCGCTGAGGGACCGTTTCGGCGCCGAAATCGCCCGCCACCCCCTGGCGCGGGAAATCGTCGCCACCACCATCACCAATTCCATCATCAACCGGGTGGGCATCGCCTTCGTCGCCGACATGATGGAAAAGACCGGCCACGGACCGGCCGATGTGGCCCGCGCCTACATCGTGGCGCGGGACGCCTTCCGCCTCAGGGAGGTGTGGCAGCGCATCGAGGCGCTGGACGGCCTGGTCCCCGCCCAGATCCAAGTTTCCATGCTGACCGAGGCCAACCGCCTGCTGGACCGGGCCACCGCCTGGGTGCTGCGTTGCGTGCCGGTGCCCTTCGACATCGGCGCCGCCATCGCCGAACTGGGGCCGGGCGTCACCGCGCTGGAGGCCGCGGTGCCGGGAATCCTCCCCGACGACGTGGCCGAGACGGTGGATGCCCGCGCCCGCGACTATGCCGGCGCCGGCGTCCCCGAGGAGACGGCGCGCCGGGTCGCCAACCTGATCGTGCTGGCGTCCGCCGCCGATATCGTGCGCATCGCCGCCCGCCACGGCCTCACCATCGAGGAAGCCGGCCGGCTCTATTTTGTGGTCGGCACCCGCTTCGGCCTCGGCTGGCTGCGGCTGTCGGCCCAGCGGCTGGGGACGCGCGGCCACTGGCAGAAGCTGGCCGCCGCCGCGGCGATCGAGGAGCTGTATGCCCATCAGCGCGACATCGCCACCGCGGTCGCCGCCGAGGCGCCCGGGCTGGCGGCGCCCGAGGCGCTCGACGCCTGGGTGGCGGCGCACCGGCCGGCGGTGGACAGCATCGATGCCCTGATCGGGGAACTTAAGGCGGCGCCCCACATCGAGCTGGCCATGCTGACGGTGGTAAACCAAAAGCTACGGTCGCTTGGCCAGGGTGGGGCCGGCTGATTGGGGCTTGCCCACGCCGCCGCGATGGTGTTACCCCATGGCCATGACCCACGCCGCCTTCCTGGACGCGGAATTCGCCGAGCATGAGCGCGTTCTGTCGGCCACCCGAGCCGCCGTCGCTCCGTCGTTCGACCGCCTTGCCGAGCGCTGCCTCGCCAGCCTGAAAATGGGCGGCAAGATCGTTCTGTTCGGCAACGGCGGCAGCGCCGCCGACGCGCAGCACCTCGCCGCCGAACTCGTCGTCCGCTACCGCCGGCAGCGCCGCGGCCTCGCGGCAGTGGCGCTGACCACCGACAGCTCGATCCTCACCGCCTGCGCCAACGATTTCTCGTTCGAGGACGTGTTCGCCCGCCAGGTCGAGGCCTTGTGCCGGCCCGGCGACGTCGCCATCGGCATCAGCACCTCGGGGACCAGCCCCAACGTGCTCAAGGGCCTGGAGGCGGCCCGCGCCCTGGGAGCGGTCGCCGCCGGCCTGGCCGGTCGCGACGGCGGCGCCATGGTCGCGCTGTGCGATCCCCTGATCGTCGTGCCCTCCGACGTCACCGCCCGCATCCAGGAGATGCACATCCTGCTCGGCCACGCCCTCTGCGACGTGATCGAGCGGGCCTTCGCCTGACGGTTCAGCCGTCGCCGGTGCGGCCGTAGGTGTCCTCCAGGCGGACGATGTCGTCCTCGCCGACGTACTCGCCCGACTGCACCTCGATCATCCGGAGCGGCATCTTGCCCGGGTTCTCCAGGCGATGCACGGCGCCGGCCGGGATGAAGGTCGATTCGTTTTCGCGCAGCACGAAGGTCTTGTCGTTCCTGGTCACCAGGGCGGTGCCGGTGACCACCACCCAGTGTTCGCTGCGATGCCAATGCTTCTGCAGCGACAGCCGGGCCGAGGGATTGACGTGGATGTGCTTGACGCGGAAGCGGTTGCCGTCGTCGACGGTCTGGAACCAGCCCCACGGCCGCCAGGTCCGCTTGCCCCGCACCGCCTCAGGCCGCTTTTCCGCCTTCAGGCGTTCGACGAGGCGCCGCACGTCCTGGTCGTGAGCCTTGTCGGCGACCAGCACCGCGTCGTCGGTAGCCACGACCACCATGTTCTCGACGCCCAAGGCCGCGACCAGCCGTCCCTCGCTGTGCAGGTAGGAATTGCGGGTGGCCACCGTCATGACGTCGCCGATCGCCACGTTGCCGTCGGCGTCCTGGCTGCCCTCGCCCCACACCGCCGACCACGAACCCACGTCCGACCACCCCATGTCGACCGGGACCACCGCCGCCCGGTGGGTGGTTTCCATCACCGCCACGTCGATGGAATCCGGCCGGATGGCCGCGAAGGCGGCGCCCAGGCGGAAGAAGAACAGGTCGCTGGAGCCGCCCGAGACGGCGCCGCGGCAGGCCGTCACCATGTCCGGGTGCCGCCGCCCGAGCTCGTCCAGCCAAAGGCGCGCCTGGAACAGGAAGATGCCGCTGTTCCACAGGTGGTCGCCCGCGGCGAGATACGTTTCGGCGGCGGCACGGTCTGGCTTCTCGACGAACCGGGTCACCGCGAAGCCCTCGCCCACGGCGGGTCCGCGCTGGATGTAGCCGTAGCCGGTGTGGGGCCGGGTCGGGGTCACGCCGAACGTCACCAGCAACCCCTGCTCCGCCAGGGGAATCGCCCGGGCGACCGCGGCGCGGAAGGCCTCCACGTCCTTGACCAGATGGTCGGACGGCATCACCAGCAGCAGCGCCTCCGGGTCGGTCTCGGCCAGCAGGGCGGCGACGGTGGCCGCCGGGGCGGTATTGCGCCCGACCGGCTCGATGACGATGGCGCGCGGCTCGGTCCCGATCGCGCGCAGTTGCTCGGCGACGATGAAGCGGTGCTCGTGGTTGCAGACCACGATGGGGCGCCCCGGCCAGCGGCCGGCGGTCTCCTGCAGCAGGCTGTGCTCGGAGTTCAGGCGATGCAGTTGCTTGGGGTATTCCTCGCGCGACAGCGGCCAAAGGCGCGTTCCCGCGCCACCGGACAGAATGACGGGGATGGGCTCGGCCATGGGGGAGGCTCCGATCCTGGGAGGGGGTCCAGGCACGGAGAGTCGGACAGCGGCAGGGCGCGAATCAACGGCGCGGAGGTCGGGCGACCACCGGCCTATGGCGATCGGAGATTTCCCTTGCGCCCGGCGCGCCCGTTCTGTAGCCCGGTGGCCATGATTCTCTCCCTTCTCGCCCTGTCGTGCTTCGCACTCTCCCTTGTCGCCACCCGGGTGGTGCTAGGCTGGCTGCGCCACCGGCAGATCCTCGACCTGCCCAACGAGCGCTCCAGCCATACCCGCCCGACCCCGCGCGGCGGCGGATTGGCGGTGACGCCGGTCGCCCTGGTCGGCCTGCTGGCCGCCGCCTTGGTCGACGGCGCCCTTCCCGCCACCACCGTGGCGGTGCCTGCGGCCTGCGCGCTGCTGGTGCTCTCGTGGGTCGACGACCGCCGCTCGCTGTCGGCACGGTTGCGCCTCGGCGTGCACCTCCTGGCCGTCGCCGCGGTGCTGGCCACCCTGCCCGCCGACCGGCTGGTGTTCCAGGGGCTGCTGCCGCTCGCCCTCGACCGGGTGATCACGGCGCTGGCCTGGGGGTGGTTCATCAACCTCTACAACTTCATGGACGGCATCGATGGCATCACCGGGGTCGAGACCGCCTCGCTGGGGCTGGGGCTGGCGCTGGCGGGCACCCTGGCCGGCGCCGGTGGTTATTCCGCACCCGGAATTGTCCTGGCGGCGGTGGCCGTGGGCTTCCTGATATTCAACTGGCATCCCGCCAAGCTGTTCATGGGCGATTCCGGCAGCGTGCCGCTGGGATTCCTGCTGGGCTGGCTGCTGGTGCTGGCCGCCACCGACGGGCTGTGGGCCCCGGCCCTCATCCTGCCGCTTTACTATCTGGCCGACGCCACCATCACCATCACCCGCCGCGCCCTGCGCGGCGAACGCATCTGGCAGGCCCACCGCCAGCACTTCTACCAGCGGGCCGCCGCCCGGCTGGGGCATGCCCCGGTGTCGCTGGCGGTGCTGGGCTGCAATCTGCTGCTGGTCGCGAGCGCGGCCTTGGCCCTATTCCATCCCTTGGCCGGACTGGCGGCGGGAGCCGGCACGGTGGCACTGTTCTTGGCCGGCCTTGGCCGGTGGGCGGGCCCGGGCTCCAGCGCCGCATCGGCGCCAACACGTTGATTTTCCTTGCGGCTCGGCCGGGCCTTCTGTAGCTCTGGCCTGCCCACCCATCGCTGCTTCAGTTGAGATCTTAGCCATGTGCGGATTGGCCGGCTTCCTCGACCATCGGTGTTCCCTGGACGCCGCCTCCGGTGCCGCGCTGGCAAGGCGCATGGCCGACACCCTGACCAGCCGCGGCCCCGACGACGGCGGCACCTGGGTCGACGCCGAGCGGGGAATCGCCCTGGCCCATCGCCGCCTCTCGATCGTCGATCTGTCGCCCCTCGGCCACCAGCCGATGGCGTCCTCCTGCGGCCGGTTCGTCGTGGCCTTCAACGGCGAGATCTACAATCACCACGACCTTCGGCGGGAACTGCAGGCGGCCGGCCGCTCCTTCCGTGGCCACTCGGACACCGAGGTGATCCTCGAGGGAGCCGCCGTGTGGGGCGTCGCCGAGATGGCACGTCGCCTCTGGGGCATGTTCGCCATCGCGCTGTGGGATCGTGAGAACCACACGTTGACCCTCATCCGCGACCGGCTGGGGATCAAACCCCTCTATTGGGGCCAATTCGGACCCCTGACCATTTTCGGCTCCGAAATGAAGGCGTTGAAGGCGCATGACGGTTGGCGGCCCCAGCTGTCGCGCCCGGCCCTGGCCGCCTATGCCCGCTTCGGCTACGTGCCGACGCCGCTGGGGATCTGGCAGGGGATCAACAAGCTGGCGCCCGGCCGGATGGTGACCATCGGTGCGGGGGGCCGGGTGGAGGAGGCAACCTTCTGGTCGGCGGAGGACGCCGTCCACGCCGGCATCGCGGCGCGCTCGCGCGAAGCGATGTCCGATGGCGAGGCCATCGACCGCCTGGAAACGCTGTTGAAGGATTCCATCGCCCGCCACATGGTGGCGGACGTGCCCCTGGGCGCCTTCCTGTCCGGCGGCTATGATTCCACCACGGTGGTGGCCCTGATGCAGGCGCAAAGCGCGCGCCCGGTGAAAACCTTCTCGATTGGCTTTGCCGAAGCCGGCTACAACGAGGCGGAGCACGCCAAGGCCGTGGCCGCCCATCTGGGGACCGAGCACACCGAGCTCTACGTCGACCCCGGGCATGCCCTCGACATCGTCCCCCGCCTGCCGATGTTCTACGATGAGCCCTTTGCCGATTCCTCGCAGATCCCCACCTTTCTCGTCTCGGAAATGACCCGTCGCCACGTCACCGTGGCGTTGTCGGGCGATGGCGGGGACGAGCTGTTCGGCGGCTACAACCGCTATCGGCTGGGCAGCGCCCTGGCTCGGGCGCGCCTGCCGCTGCCACGGCCGGTGGGCCGGGCCGTGGGCCGCCTGCTGCGCGCCGTGCCGGTGCCGCTGTGGGATCGCCTGTTCGCCGCCGTCCCCGGTCGCTTCCGCGTGCCGCAGGCGGGGGACAAGATCCACAAGATGGGCTCGGTGATGGGGGAGACCACCACGGCGGTCTACCGCCGGCTGGTCAGCCATTGGACCGAGCCCGGAAATCTGGTGCGCGAGGGCGTCGAACCAAACGGCCCGCTTCGGGACCACGAGTTGGCGCGCCGGATTGCGGATCCGCTCGACTACATGCAGTTCCTCGACCTCATCACCTATCTGCCCGACGACATCCTGACCAAGGTGGACCGGGCCAGCATGGCGGTGAGCCTCGAGGCGCGCGTGCCCCTGCTCGATCATCGCGTCGTCGAGTTCGCCTGGACGCTGCCCCAGCGCCAGAAGATCCGGGGCGGCGAGACCAAGTGGCTGCTCAGGCAGGTGACGCATCGCCATGTGCCGCGCAGCCTGATGGAGCGCCCCAAGATGGGCTTCGGCGTGCCGGTCGCCGCGTGGCTGCGCGGCCCGTTGCGCGAATGGGCGGAAACCCTGCTGTCCAAGCACCGCCTGGCCAGCGAGGGTATCTTCGATCCGGCCCCGATCCGCCGAGCCTGGACCGAGCACCTAGACGGCGTCGGCAATTGGCAGAACCCGCTATGGACCATCCTGATGTTCCAGGCATGGCTTGAGCAGCAGGGCTGAAGCGTCAACGCGGCCAGGCCGGCGCGGCGTCTGAACCGAACTGGCTCTAGCCGGGGGGAACGGCCTCGTCCGGCAGGAAATCCCCGATCTCCGACAGCTCGACCAACCGCCGGAAGTTCGGGCAGGCCTGGCTCACGCTCGCGATGGTGCCGACACCGGCCAGCCGACCGTCCTCGAGATAGGCGACGCGGTCGCAGTCACGCAAGGTGGAGAGCCGGTGCGCGATGGCGATGATGGTGACCTGGCCCCTCAGTGCCACCAGGCATTCCGCCAGGCGGTTCTCGGTCTCCACGTCGAGGGCCGAGCTGGCCTCGTCGAGGATGAGGATCTTGGGCTCCTTGTAGAGCGCCCGGGCGATGGCGAGCCGCTGGCGCTGGCCGCCGGACAACCCCTGCCCGCTGTCACCGATCAAGGTGTGCACGCCCTGGGGCATGGCCGCGACGACCTCGGTCATCTGCGCCATGTCCAGGCAGGTGGTGACCCTCTGATAATCGATCTCTGCCGGATCCAGTCCGTAGGCGACGTTGGCGGCGACCGTGTTGGCGAACACGAACGGGGCTTGGTCGACGTATCCGATGTCCCTGAGCAGGGCGCGCCGTCCGTCCTCGTCCAGCGTGCGTCCGTCGACCAGGATGCGGCCTTCGGTGGGGGCCATCAGGCCGATGAGCACGTTGACGAGGGTCGACTTCCCGGCGCCCGAGCGGCCGACGATGCCGAGGAATTCGCCCTTCGGGATGGCGAAGCTGATGCCCGTGAGGGTGTGGCGGGCTTGGTCGGGGTAGCGGTAGCCCACGTTCTCGAGCGTGAGCGCCGTCTCGAAGGCCAGCGGTTGCGACGGTTGGGCGAAGCGGATGTCACGGTCGTCCTGGGGGCCGATGCCCAGGGCGTCGGCCTCCCTCAGCAGGACGGTGGTGGCGTGGCGCACGCTGTTGATGACCGCGATGCAGTTGATCGACCGGTTTGCCAGCGGCGCCAGGCGGAAGGCGGCCGCGACGATGATCGCCATATCGGCCATGGGGTTGGCTTTGCCGCCCCAGAACATGAAGGCGTTGAGGATCCCGATGATCAGGAGGAAAAGCGCGACCTCGACCACGATGATGGGGACGTTCTGGAAATAGACATTGCGCTCTTCCGCATCGTTCATCTTGGCGATGGTCTCGGAGAACCGGTCGACGATCCTCTGCTCCATCAGATGGGTCTTGGTGTCCTTGTACCCGGACAGGCCCTGCTGCAGCGCCGTCATGGCCCGGACCGATTCCTCCCGGATCGTCTTGCCAATGACCAGCAGCCTCGCCTTCACGATCCTCGACTGCACCAGGAACACCACGAAGACGAAGGTCACCGACGCGGCCATCACCAGCGGGAACATGTAGATGATCGCCGAGCAGATGATGATCGCGGCGATGGCGTAGTTCATCAGAAGCATCGTCCTGATGACGAAGAAATCGACCGTCTGGTTGAGGGTGGTCAGCACCAGCGAAACGACTTCCGCAGCGGGCTTGCGGCTGAATTCCTCGTAATCCATCGCCATGTAGCCGCTGAACATGCTCCGCGCGATGCGCTTGCGCCATGCCGAGGCCACGCGAAACTGCATGCGCATGAACAATGCCTGCAACAGGCCCTTGGCGATGAACAGCATCGCGACGGCGACGCTCAGCGACGAGGCGAACAGCAGATAGTCGGGCGAGCCGAAAAACAGGTAGAGCCGGCGCAACGCCTCCGGGCCGGTGTGCACCGCGTCGGGGTGGCCGGTGATCAGAACCAACGGATAGATCAGCAGGATGCCGGTGGCGTCGAACAGGCCGAGCAGGACGTTGCCGACGACCATGAAGCCGACCGACAGCTTGAAACGTGGCCCCACCAGCCGACCGAACTGAAAGAACGTTCTGATTATCTGAATCATCCGGGCGTTCCTGGGCCTGATCGCGATCAGCGGGAAGGTCGGGCGGTCGGGAGACGGACGCGCTGGTACATGCCGTTGACCATACGCGCAAGATAATGGGCCCGCAGGATGTTAAGCAGGGCGCGTGCGAACATCCAGAGTGCGCGGGGGTCGGAGATGGCCCCCGTCACCAGGGCCAGGCGCTCGTTCCAGCTCCCGCCACGGCGCAAGGCCTGGACCAGCATCCGCTCGCGCTCCGCCGATCGACAATAGGGGCGCATGGCCGGGTAAGCCTGGGCAACGGTCTCGAAGCCGATGGCCTGCAGGTCGAGCACGCGGCGGTCCTGGCGGTTGGACAGGTTGTGGGCATGCCGCCGGTAGCCGACGAGCACATCGGGAATGAAGCCGACCGGACGGCGGAACCCCAGCTGCTCGGCGCGGGCGATGGCGCGGGCCAGATATTCCCAGTCGGAATAGGGGCCCATGCGGTCATCGAAGGTGCGCGGCTCGGGCAGGGTGTTCCGGCGGAAGGTCACGGTGTTGAACGAGTAGTACGCGCTGCCGAGGATGTAGTCCTTGAGCCCGCCGTCTCGCATGGGAAAGCGGTCGGAATAGCGATAGAGAAGGCGGTCGGTCACGTCGACGAACAGCTCGCAATCATGACAGCCCAGCCCGACATCGGGGTTGCTCTCGAGAAACGCGATGCTGCGCGCCACCTTTCCCGCATACATGACGTCGTCGCCGGGCAGGTAGCAGAAGTAGTCGTCGTCGACCTGCTCGAGAATCCGGTTCACATTGCCGGACACCCCCAGGTTCCGGGGGTTCAGCAAGACCGTCATCCGGTCGGGATAGCGCCGGGCGTAATCGGCCAGGATTTCCGGGGTTGCGTCCGAGGAGGCGTCGTCGGACACCACCACCCGCAGCCGGGGAACGTCCTGGGCCAGGATCGAATCCAGGCACTCGCGGATATGCGGCTGGTTGTTGTAGGTGGCGACCCCGACGCAGACGCTTGGGCTCATCCGGCGGCTCCGGCCGCGCCGCCGCCCTGCCACCGCCAGTCGTGGCTCCAGCGGTTGCCGGCCTGGTCGGCGGCGGCCAGCAGCGACTGATAGGTCGCGACGTCGGTGCCGCAATCGACCTCGCACCACTGGCCCTCGACCGGGACGCAGCGCACCGGGACACCCTCCGACAGCAGGCGCCGCAGCAGGGAGGTCATGTCGAGGCGGGCAACCTGCTCCGGCGTCAGGGCGTCCAGCAGCTTGCCGATCGACGCCCAACCGCGCGGGGTGATCTTCAGCAGGCCCATGTACTGGCCCTGGATGTCGGCGAGCGAGGTGGTCTTCTCGCCGATATTCTTCAGCCAGCCGTCTTCCTGGCGGAAGGTCTCCGCGTCGTCGAGCGGGTTGGCGAAGCGGGCCGACCACAGGCCTTCCCACTGCCGGTCGTAGGTCATGGCGATATCGCCGTCGCTTGCGGCCAGCGCGCGGACATGGTCGGGGTGGTAGACGATGTCGCTATAGGACACCACGGTGGCGGCCTGTTCAAGCCGGCGGGCGGCGCAGCGGAGCGTGGCGACCATATTGGTGCTCGCCCACTCGTCGTTGTCGATGGTGTCGAAGCGGGGCGAGGACAGCAGCTCCTTGCGGTAGCCGCGCAGAACGATCAGCGAGGTGATTCCCGCCTCGGTCAGCGCATCCATCTGCCAGTCCAGCAGGCGCCGGCCGGCGATCTCGGTGAAGCACTTCGGCTGTTCCGCCGTCAATCCGCCCATCCGCGATCCGCGTCCGGCGGCAAGGATGATCGCCTGGCTGGCCCGTTCCACACCCATGTCTGCTACTCCTCCACCCCAAAAAGTGTCCTGATCAGGCGTATGTCGCCGGCGGCCGGGACGGCCTCCCGTTCCGGATGCCACATGATGGCCGCCACTCGCCGGCCCGGCTGGTGCACGCCCTCGATAGTGCCGTCGGCGGCGCGGGCCAGCACCGACAGCGGTGCGGGGGCGCCGCCGTCATCGCGGGGGCGCAGGCCGTTGCCGTGGTAGGAATTGACCTCCCAGGTGGCGCCGATCCCAAGGCCGTCGACCCGGACGGGGTGACGGGTGGCGACGTGGCCGGTCACCGTCTGCAATTCTCCGCCCGCGGCCGACCACAGCAATTGAAGGCCGCGGCAGATGCCGAGGACGGGCCAGTCGCGCGCGTGGGCGCGTGCGAGAAGCGCCCGTTCCGTCGCGTCGCGGACCGGCACGGTGCCGATGTCCTCGCCGCCCGTGAGGATCAGCGCATTGATCTCCCATTGCTCGCACAGCCGGGCGACCCGGTCCTCGCCCACGTTGGGAAAGGGAAGCCACGCCGCCTCGGGCAGGGCGGCATCCAGGAAGTCGTACCAGTTGCGCGCCAGGGCATCGCGCTTTTCATCGTAACCCTGCGCGTTCGCCTCGCGCATGGTGACGGCGATGCGGAGGGATTTATTTGCCATGGAGCGGCCTCAGCACCTTTTCCATGCAGTTGAGCTCGACCGACCCGGCCGAGGCGATGCGCAGATAGATCTGGTCGCCGCAGCCGATCGCGGCCGGCAACCCCAACTCGGCGCAGCGGATGGCCATGTGCGAGTTGGCGCCGCCGTACTGGGTGACCAGGGCGCTGAGGCCCTTGGTGAAAATCCAGTCGAAACCCGGGTCGGCGTTCTGGATGCAGACGATCTTACCCTTGATGTCGATGGTCGCCGCGCTGTCGGCCGTCAGCTGCACGACCTTGCCCGACACCGATCCGGTGCCGATGAAGTTCGGGACGCTGCGGTTGATCGTCGCCACATAGATGTCGCGCTCGCTGAAGATGATGTGGCTCATGCGGAAGGCATGGGCGCTGGCGACGCTGCGGCGCCCGGCGTCGGCGAGATCGAGATAGTGGCGGTCGATCTCGTCCATCACCGGCTGGGTCAGGCTGGCCGCGATGGTCGGCCAGTCCAGGTAGGACAGGTCGTCCCGCGACAGGCCTTGGCCGTGGCCCCAGCGCAGCACCGCCGACAGTGCGTCGGACAGGTTGCGGGTGAAGATGAACTTCACGTGCTCGCGGGCGGCCGTGGCCTTGCGGGCGTAAGCCAGCAGCTGCTCGGCGTCCAGCACGTCCAGCCCGGCCTCGGCCAGCAGATCCTCGATGGCGCGGCGTTCCTGGCTCGACAGGGCGAAGGTGGCGGCATGGGCTTTCGCCGGTGCGTCGATCTCGTCCAGGAACAGATCGCTCCGCTCGTCGTAGCGCAGCGAGGTGATCTCGTAGGTGCCCGGGCGGAGGTGGCCGTACTTGTCGAGAAAGACGTGGCGGTCCATCTGGCCGCGGCACACCTGGGCGTATTCGGCCACCATGTCGCCGGTGATGGTGCGCACGCTACGGCGGAATTCGTCGAGGCGAGCCTGGGTGAGCGCGCCGCGCCGAACCGCCGTGCGCAGCAGCGCCTCGGCGATGAAGGCATGGCGGGCCACGATGGCGAAGGCGCGCGTTCCCAGCTTTTTGGTCTGGTTCAGAAGGTAGGAGGCGCGCACCAGATGGGCGGCGGCGTCGCCATCGGCGATGGGGCGCGGGCGGATGTCGGCAAGCGCGGCGGCATCGGCGAGGGCGGCATCGAGCGTGTTGCCGGGACCGGGGCTCAGGCAGCCGCGGGTGAGCGACACCAGGGCGCCCCGGAACTCGTGGAACTCGTCGTCGCCCAGCAGCCCCGGGTAGCGCGTGCGGAAATTTTCCTCGAAGCAGAAATCCATGCAGGTGGCGACGATCTCGAACTCCACCTTGTCGTGGAACTCGGGATGGGCCTCCAGCCGATCCAGCCAGCCGTTGACCAGCTTGGCGCCGATCGCCTCGCCCAGACCAGCCGGCAGGAAGGAATTGAAGCTGTTGCGGACGTCGATATAGGGATGGTGGTTGATCACCACCATGAGCTCGGCGTCGTCGAGGGGGCGGTATCCCATGGCGGCGCGGGCGGCATGCCAGACCTCGCGGGTGATCAGTTCGCGGTAGAGCGAGGCCGACAGCTGCCGCGGGGTGGTGCCGATGATCTCGGCCGGATTCCAGTCGGGCATGATGGCGAGGATGGTGCGGTCGCCCAGGATGCCGTCGCGGGGAGCCGAGCACCGGCGGATGAAGCTGTCGACGTGGCTGAGTTCGCGCCGCACCCGCCGTTCGGTGACCGGGTGCCAGTTGCGCGACTGCGCGATCCGTCGCACCTGGAAGAGGATCGGATGCTCGTCTTCGGTCATGCCGAATTCGATGTCGAGGGCGGCACAGCCGCAGGCGTCCTCGAGTTGGCGGGCGAGAGCGATCACCTTGGCCATGCGCGGCGAACGCAGCATGGAGCCGTCGACATGGCGGTAGACGAACAGCCCCTTCTTGATCCCGGTGCCGGCGGTGACGCTGTCGGTGCGACCGGTCTCGTCGTCGTACTCGATGCAGTAGTAGGGTGCGCCATGGACCATGTCGAAGGTCATCACGACCCCGCTCAGGCTGACCTTGTCCGCCATCAGCTGGACGAGGACCTGGTCGCGGTGGTCGCCGGTCATCGACTCGCGGATGCTCTCGATCGCCGCGATCAACTCCGACCGGTTGCCGCCGTCCACTCCCAGCATGCTGAGGAAGGCGCCGGCCATGGAATGATCCTCGCCGTCCTCGATGAGGGCGCTGCTGCGGAGCGCCAGGCGCCGCCCGCGGAAGCGTTGCCCGATCGTGTCGAGGATCTGATCGCGCGAGGCCCGCCAGGCCCCGACGGAGAAGTAGAACAGCTCGGGGATGGTGACCCCGGTGACCAGCGGCTGCAGCCGCTCCAGGGTCTCAGCCTTAGTTCCGAATTCGAAGGTCATCGGTCCGCCTGTTCTGCCGCCGCCGTGGTCCCCGCCGCCAAGGACAGGATCGCGATGTGCTTCAACACCGGGTGAATGACGTAATAGGTCGACCCGGCCGAGACCGGCTGCTCCTCTTTCTGGAGTTGGCCGGTCCTTTGATATTCCTTCATCACGCGGATCAACAAGTCGGCTCGGATCGCCGAATCGTAGAGCCGGTCCACATCCATCCCCGCCGGCGGCACCGGATACTGCCGGCGCGCCACGATCGGACCGGTGTCGATGGTGCGGTCGAGCGTGATGGCGGTCACCCCGGGGGGCTGTCCGTTGAGGAGCGAATAATACACCGTCGTGCTGCCGCGGTAGTCGGGCAGCCAGCCCGAATGCATGTGAAGGAAGACCGGGCCCAGCCCCAGGACCGCTTCGGCGACGATCTGGCCGCCACGGCCGGAGTAGATCACGATGTCGGCGCCGCTCTGTCGGACGGCCGCCGCCGCAGCCTCGGAATTGACGTCCGCAACCGTGCACTCGATCATCGGGATCCCGGCGCGGCGGCAGGTGGCGGGTACGGATTGGCTCAAGTCGGGCAGGAAGATGCCCTGCCACTCGGTGGGCCTTGGCTCGGTGTCCGGCTCGGAACGCGGTTCGACGCCCAGGGTGATGACCGTCTCCGGGAACAGGTCATGGGCGACGAGCGCCTGGATGTAGGCCTGTGAGCGGGCAGTGTCGGCGGCCAGCAGGGCGACGCGCTTAAGCACCATGGATGCCCCCGTCGGCGCCGGTGGCGCGCATCAACTGGTCGACGAAGCTCCGCTCGTGCCCGATCAGGTCCCGCAAGCGTTGCTGCTGCTCGGCGGTCAGACCGGCGCGCAACGCGGTGACGGTATCGAGACACTTCAGCAGGGCGTTGAGGTATTGCAGTCCGCGGGTGACCGAATAGGCCAGAACCAGCGTTTCCCCGAAGCAGACATAGCGGTCAAGTCCGGCAAAGTCGGCCGGATCCACGGCGCGCCAGCGCTCGTTGTAGGCGGCGTGCAGCCGCTTGGTCACCTCGAAGCGCTGCACCAGCTTGTCGAGATCGGCCAGGCGCGCCGACGCGGCGCCGTCGTGCCCGAGCCCGGCCCGGATCTCGGCAAGCAGGCGGTCGGTGGGGCCGAGGACGGCGGGATCGTCGTCGTTGCCGTCGGCGGCAGCGGCGGCGGGTCGCGCGGCCTCGTCACGTTGCGCGCGCCAGGCCGCCAGGAAGGCGGCGCCGCCGTAGCGGGAATAGAAGTAGGTGTTGCGGTCCTCGAGGAGGTTCCCGGTAGCGTAGTCGTAGGTGACCGGTGCCGTCATCCCTGCCTCGCCCGCTTGAGGACCTTGGCCGCCAGCGCCTCGAGGTCGGTGGCGACGCCGGAACTGTCGATGACCAGGTCCGAGCCTTCGGGGCGCTCGAACGGGATGTCGATGCCGACCACGTTCTTCTGCCTGCCGCTGGCGGCGGCGGCGTAAAGTCCCTTCACGTCGCGCTGTTGCAGCACCGACAATGGTGCGTCCATGAATACCTCGAAATAGCGGCTGAACCGGTTGCGGTTGAGCCGTCTCATATCCGGGAAGATCGACAGGATGCAACACACCACGTTGATCCCCTGCCGGTCCAGCATCGCGCACAGCGCGGTCAGGCGTTCCGCATTGAGACGACGGCCGGCCACTGTGTAGGCGTCGTCGCTGCGGTCGTGGGCGAACACGTCGCGCAGCTCGTCGCCGTCGAGCAGGACCGTGTTCGGCTCCTCCAGGCGCCATTGGCGCGCCACCTCCCTGCCGAGAGTGGTCTTGCCCGCGCCGGACAGCCCGATGAACCAGATCACCATTTCTGTTGCCCTTTCTCGATGCGCGGTCCGGATCCGGGGGAAAGCCCGAGATCGCCCAGGCCCAAAAGGATCTCGGCGGCGCGCTTGGCCGAGGTGCCGAAGTACGGGGCGAAATAGGTATCGCGCAACTGCCGACGCGACTCCCGCTGGCTCTCCCACACCCCGTCGGCCGCCAGCGCGCGTGCGACCGCTTCCTCGCCGGGATTGACCGAGACCAGGTGCTTGCGGATTTCGATGTCCGGGGAGCCGCCCCCGGTCAACTCGTCGCTTTCGGCCCCCGGCACGTTCAGGAGCAGCATGTCCTTGTCGGAATAGACGCCGGCGAAGGGGGGGCCGCCGTAGTCGAACAGCATGAAGTCCGCCAACTGGTAGAGCGGCATGTTGTCGCTGGCGTCGGTGATCAGCGTGGTGAAGCGGTGGCGCTCCAGCGCCTTGAGCTTCTCCGGTTCGCGTCCCGGCATCAGGGGGTGGACCTTGACCACCACGTTCCATTCGGCGGTCAGCGCGCTGATCTCGGCGTCGAACCAGCCCACCGACGACAGCTTGCCCCAGGTCGGCAGCCATACCACCGTCTTTTTCGCCGGATCGCACCCCAGGCGGGACAGGGCGGCCGCCTTGTCCAACGGCGTGGTGAAATATCGGTCGAACCTCGGGTAACCCATCTGGACGACCCGGGCGCCGCAGACACGGGAGAATTGCTCGGCGTGGTAGGGGCCGAAGCACATGATCACGTCGTAAAGGGTGTTCCACTCCCGCAAATTCCAACCGGATTTCCCGGCCGCGTACATGAAGCGGACATTGATCTCGCCCAGATCGACGATCAGCGGCTTCTTGCCGTAATGGATGGGATGATTGGACACCAGGTACCGGTACCGCTTCTTGGCCGCGAGCACGCTGGCCGCGGAGACGATCCGCTGCTGCCACGGGCGGTATTCTGCCGGGATGTCGGCCATCGGGTGGGATACGACGATGTCGAAGCTGTCGTCCGGCAACACCTCCCACACGCACTTGTAATGGTTCACCAGCTCCGGCGTATGAAGCAGGAAGCCGATCCGGTCGATGGTGCCCAGCTCCTCGTGGGGCCGCGGCAGCGTGTAATAGACCCGGTGCCACAGAGCCTGGGCGCGCGGACCAAGGCGCTGGACGATCGAGCCGATGAGCCGGGCCAGCATGGTCAGGCCCCGAAATACGAACGCACGGCGGCAATCACCTGGTCCTGCTGGGTGTCGGTCATCTCGGGCCACAGCGGAAGGCTGAGGACGGTGTCGGCGAGGCCGGTGCCCAGGGCCTCGAGTTCGGGCGACACCGCGATGGCGCCCTCGTAGGCGCCGCAGCGGAACGGCGGCAGCGGGTAGTGGATCAGGGTGGCGATCCCCTGCTGGCGCAGGTGCTCGGCCAACGCCTCGCGCCGGTCGGTCGCCACCACGAACAGGTGCCAGACGTGGCTCGACCCCGCGCGCACCGAGGGCAGCGCCAGCGGCAGATCGGCAAAGGCCGCGCAATAGCGGGCCGCAATGCGCTGTCGGGCGGCGTTCCGGTCGTCGAGGCCGCGGATCAGGACCCGCATCACCGCCGCCTGCATTTCATCGAGGCGGCTGTTCACCCCGGGAAGGTCGTGGTGATATTTCTGCTTGGCCCCGTAATTGCGCAGCATGCGCACCCGTTCGGCCAGCGCGGCGTCGTTGGTGGTGACGGCGCCGCCGTCGCCCAGGGCCCCCAGGTTCTTGGTAGGGTAGAAGCTGAAGGCGGCCGCGTGTCCCAGGGCGCCGGTGCGCGTGCCGTGATCGGCGGCGCCGTGCGCCTGCGCGGCGTCCTCCATCAAGAACAGGCGGTGCGCGTCGGCGATCTGGCGCAACCGCGCCATATCGGCCGGCTGACCGTAGAGATGGACGGCGATGATGGCCCGGGTCCGCGGGGTGATCGCACGCTCGATGGCGTCCGGATCCAGCGTGTAGCTGCCGCGATCGACCGCGACCGGGACGGGGGTCGCGCCGCACGCGGTGACCGCCAGCCAGGTGGCGATGAACGTGTGCACCGGCACCAGCACGTCGTGTCCGGCGCCGATGCCGGCCGCGCGCAGCACCAAGGTGAGGGCGTCGAGGCCGTTGCCGACGCCGACGCAATGGCCGGCTCCGCAATATGCGGCGAATTCCTGCTCGAAGGCCGCCAGTTCCGGGCCAAGAATGAAGTGGCCGGAGCTCAAGACCCTGTCGATCGCACCGGTGATCTCGTCCCGGTGCTGCTGGATCAGACCGTTCAATTCGAAGAAGGGAACAGTCATGAACCTACCACCGCATGAAAGGCGTTGTAGTCACGGATGTAGTCTTCCTCCTTGTAGACGTCCGACGCCAGGACGGCGAGCACGGATGTCGCCGACATCTGGATATCCCGCCACACGATCGGCTCGACCAGCAGTCCCACGTCGGGCCGGTCCAGGACGAAGGTCTGGCGTTCCGCCCCGTCGTCGATGTCGATCGTCACCCGGCCGCACATGGCGATCATGAATTGGCGCAGCTGCAAGTGGGCATGACCGCCGCGGACGGCCTCGGTCGCATTGCCGTGCAGCCAATACAGGCGCCGCGGCGTGAACGGCAGCCAGTCCTCGGCCGCCACCGACAGGGCTCCCCGCCCGTCGACGATGGTCGGGACGGCAAGCAGGGTGGCGCGACCGCGCACCGGTGCGGCGACGGCGTCACCCGAGCTCATTCAGGACATCTTCGAGGTATTGGCCGATCGCATTGTTCTTCATCCGGTTGGCGAGGTTGCGGGCCGCCACCTTGTCGATCAGCTCCATGCGCACCGCGATCTCCTCGAGGCAGGCCAGCATCACGCCCTGGCGGGTCTCCAGGGTGTGGACGAACTGGCTGGCCGCCAGCAGGTTCTCGAACGTGCCGGCGTCGAGCCAGAAGGCGCCGCGGCGCAGCCGGGTGACCTCCATCTTGCCGCGGGCAAGGTAGACGTTGTTGAGATCGGTGATCTCCAGCTCGCCGCGCGGCGAGGGCTTGAGGTTGCGGGCGATGGCCGAGACCTCGCCGTCGTAGAAGTACAGCCCGGTCGCCGCCCAGTGGGACTTGGGATTGGCCGGCTTTTCCTCGATCGACAGCACGGTGTCGCCGGAAAATTCGACCACCCCGAACTGGCGGGGGTCGGCGACCCGGGTGGCGAAGATGTGCGCGCCGTCCTGCAGGGTGGCGGCCTTCAGCAGCACCTTCGCCAGGTCGTTGGCGTAGAAGATGTTGTCGCCGAGGATCAGGCAGCACGGACTGCCGGCCAGGAATTCCTCGGCGATGATGAAGGCCTGCGCGATGCCTTCCGGCTTGGGCTGTTCGGCATAGCACAGCTTCAGGCCCCAATCCGACCCGTCTCCCAGCAGATCCCGGATCAGCGGCAGGTCCCTCGGGGTCGAAATGATCATGATCTCGGTGATGCCGCCCAGCATCAGGGTCGAGAGCGGATAGTAGATCAGCGGCTTGTTATAGACGGGAAGCAGCTGCTTCGACACCGATTTCGTCAGCGGATAGAGGCGGCTGCCCGATCCGCCGGCAAGCAGGATAGCTTTCATTGCATATTCTCACGCAGATTTCTTTACCGCGGCGATTGGTCCCTTACCGCGACGGTCCCTGTGCACGCCAAGTCCCTGAACCAATTCCAGGTTGGCAAGATACCATGCGACCGTCGCCCGCAGGCCCTCGGCAAAGCTGTGCCGGGGCTGCCAGCCGAGCTCCGCCGTGATCTTGGAATGGTCGATCGCATAGCGGAAATCGTGGCCGGGGCGGTCGTGGACATGGGTGATGAGCCGGGCATACTCCTCGGCGCCCGGCCGCAGCTCGTCGAGGATCCCGCAGATGGCGCGGGCGAGGTCGATGTTGCGGCGCTCCGATCCGCCACCGACGTTGTAGCGCTCGCCGACCCGCCCCCGCTCCAGTACGGTGAGCAGGCCCTCGACGTGGTCCTCCACGAAGAGCCAATCGCGCACATTGGTGCCGCCCCCGTAGATCGGGATCGGCCTCCCCTCGAGCGCGTTGAGGATGCACACCGGGATCAACTTCTCCGGATACTGCCACGGCCCGTAATTGTTCGAGCAATTGGTGATCAATACGGGAAGGCCAAATGTCTCGCCCCAGGACCGCACCAGGAAATCCGAGGATGCCTTACTGGCGGAATAGGGCGAGTTGGGGGCGTAGGGCGTCGTCTCGGTGAAGGCGCCCTCGTCGCCCAGCGACCCGTACACCTCGTCGGTGGAGATGTGGAGGAAGCGGAAGGCCGGCTTCCGCTCGGCAGGAAGTTCCTCGTAATAGCGCCTCGCCGCCTGCAACAGGGTCAAGGTGCCCATGACGTTGACGTCGACGAAGGTGCCGGGGTCGTCGATGGAGCGATCCACGTGGCTCTCGGCGGCCAGATGCATGACGGCGTCCGGCTGGTGCAGGGCGAAGATCCGTTGCAGGGCGGCGGCATCCCGGATGTCGGCATGCTCGAACCGGTAGCGCGGATCGTCCGCGATGGCCGCCACTGCCTGCGGGATGGCGGCGTAGGTCAGGGCATCGAGATTGACGATACTGTGTTCGGTAGCCCGGATCACATGCCGGCAAAGGGCGGAGCCGATGAAGCCGGCCCCGCCGGTCACCAGGATCTTCATAATCTCGCGTCTCCCTGAAGCCCTAAATCGGGCCGCATAAGCCCCCTTCTAATAGCACTGTGCGGGCGCTGGCGCATCAAATCGTATCGCCCGCGCCCGGGCCGGAATCGGGACGGGCTCAGGAGAATTGCTTCACCCAGGCGGCGACCACGTCCTCGGGGTAGCCGCGGTGGAAGTGACGCCGCCAAGGATAGGCGCGGGAGCCGTCGGGGAGCTTGAGATCGGCGGTGCTGCACAGGACCTTGGCCGGACTTCCCCCCACCACCGTGTCAGCCTCGACGTCGCGGTTGACGGTGCTGTTGGCGGCCACCAGGGCGCCGGTTCTCACCCTGACCCCCGGCAGCACCACCGCCATCGCCGCGATCACCCCGAAATCCTCGATGGTGGCCCCGACCTCGATGTTGCTCGGGGGGTGGCGGTCGTTGGTGAGCACGACATGGGGAAACAGCCAGACGAAATTGCCGAGCGTGGTGCCTTGCGCCACGAACACGTTGCTCTGCATCCGCACGTCGTGGCCGATCGTGCACTTGCCCTGGATGTCGCCCAGCGTCCCGACCTGCAGGCGGTCGCCGGCCACGGTCCTCTCGCGGACGGTGACCCGATGGCCGGTGACCAGCCGGTCCCCGAAAGTGGATCCCTGATAGAACACGCTGTGCGAGCGGATGGTCGCGCCCTTGCCGATGACCAGCATCTCACCGGGCGCCAGGGGCGTCGGATAGCCGATCTCGCAATGGGAGCCGATGGTCGATCCCTCGCCGATCACCACGTCGTCGTGAATGATGGTGAAGGCGCCGATGGTGACGTCCTTCCCAAGGCGGGCCTTGGGGGATACGAGCGCGGTTGGATGGATCATGAAGCTCTGTTGCGTCCTGCCCTGATCAGCAATCAGTAACCTACGCCGAGGGGCAGTCGAAACCAAGCCGCATGCCGTCCGCGGCCTCAATGCAGCCAGTCGGCCGTCGAAGCGGGCTGCGCCCCGGTGCCGTGATCCGTCTGCAGGTCGACGATCGGCTGCTCGGCGGCATGGCCCAGCGGGGTCAGTCCATACTCCGCCTCGATGGCCCGCAACAGGGTGTAATGGTTGGCCGGCGCGTCCACGTGCCCGACCGGCACATGGTCGCCCACCACGATGGTCGGCACGTGGTTGTTGCCGGGATGGCCCTCGTCGAAGGTGACGATGAGCAGGCTGTCATGGGTCTTGGCCCATTCCGCATAGGCACCCAGATGGTCGCGCAGCCATGCGTCCCCCTTCGCGATGCTGGCACTGTGCATGTTGTGCTGGCTGTCGGGGGCGACGAAGGACACGGTGGGTAAGGAGTCGAATCCCGCGGCCGTGGTGGGGAACGACGCAAAGTTGGCGCCATTGTCGATCGTGGTCGTGAAGGACAGCCACGGCTGCACCGCCGTCTTCGCGCCGTCTTCGGCGAACCCGGTGAAGCTTCCGCCCGCCGCCTCGACCTGGTCGGCGAGAGTGGGGTCGGTGAGCATGACCGGGCGGTTGCCGGTCACCCCGTGCTGGTCGCCGGAAAAAAGGGCGATGTAGTTCGGCTGGCTGGGGTTGGTGATCGCCTGGTAATGGGTGAAGAAGGTCCCCTCTCCGGCCAGCGTGTTGATGAACTCGGCCTTGGGGTTGCCGATGATCTGGCCGTAGGTTTTGTTCTCTTCCACCACGACGACGATGTGGCTGGGGCCGTCCTGGATCGCCATGGCTGCCTCCACGGAATGCCCTGATAACGGCCGGCGGCTAGAGATGTTCTCCTTCCCTCACCTTTGTGTCGGCCGTCTCCTGCCGGAATTCCGGGACGAGGCCCTGCAGCAATCTGCGGACCTGTCCGCAATCCCGCTGGCGGCTTGCCGCGGTGAGGTCGTGGAGGCTGGCCGCCAGTTCCTTGATGTCGACCGAGCGCGGTGACGCGAGCAGGATCCCGTCGCGGTCGGTCGGTTCGGTTTCCTCGGCCCCGTGGAAGACCTCTTCATAGAGCTTCTCGCCCGGACGCAGGCCGGTGAACACGATCTCAACGTCCTTGTCGGGGCGCAGGCCGGCCAGGCGGATCATCTGCCGCGCCAGGTCGACGATCTTCACCGGCTTGCCCATGTCGAGGACGTAGATCTTGCCCTGGTCGTGGTGGCTGACCCCGAGCGTCGAGGCCTGGAGCACCAGTTCGACCGCCTCGCGGATGGTCATGAAGAAGCGTTCGATCTCGGGATGGGTGACCGTCAGCGGCCCGCCCCGTTCCAGCTGGCGCTGGAACAGTGGCACCACCGAGCCGGTCGAGCCCAGCACGTTGCCGAACCGCACGGTGACGAAGCGGGTCCCCAGCTGCTCGAGGTCCAGCGACTGGCAATACATCTCGGCGACGCGCTTGGTGGTGCCCATGACGTTGGTGGGATTCACCGCCTTGTCGGTGGAGATCATCACCATGGCCGAGACCCCGAAGGCGACGCAGGCGTCGGCGACGTTGCGGCTGCCCACCACGTTGGTGAGCACGCCCTCGACCGGGTTGGCCTCGACGATGGGAACGTGCTTCAGGGCCGCGGCGTGGAACACCAGTTGCGGGCGATGGGCCGCGAAGATGGTATCGAGGCTCTGACGGTCGCGGACGTCGCCGAGCAGGGCGGTTCGCCGCAGATCGGGCTTGGTCTCCGCCATTTCGAGGTCGATGCGGTAGAGCGCGTACTCGCAATTGTCCACCAGCACCAGCTCGTCGGGACCGAAGCCGGCGATCTGGCGCACCAGTTCGCTGCCGATGCTGCCGCCGGCGCCGGTGACGAGCACCCGCTTGCCGCGGATCAGTTGACGCATGCCATCCTGGTCCAGCACCGCCTGCGGCCGCCCCAGCAGGTCTTCCAAGGCGATGGGACGGACGCTGACGGTATCCTCGCCGACCGTCTTGAAATCGGTCACCTTCGGGGCGCGCGACAGCGGCAGCCCCAGTCGGTCGGCCTGGTCCAGCAACTCGCGGACGGCGTCGCCCGCCAGGCGGTCGTCGGCGATCACCAGCTTCTGCGGCCGGTCACCGCGCTCGGCCAGGCCCTTGAGCAGGTCGGGCAGCCGGTCGGTGGTGCCGATGACCGAAACCCCGTGGATGTTGCGCCCGACCCGATTGGCCTTGTCGCTGATCATCGCCACGGCGCGGTACTGCGCCAGGGGGTTGCGCTGGGTGGCGCGGATGAACAGCTCGGCGTCATCGTCGCAGCCGACCAGCAGCACGGGGACGCGCTTGTCCGCCGCGGAGGCCTTGGCCTCCAACCGCCGGTCCTTGAACAGCCGGTAGACGAAGCGTGGCCCCCCGACCAGCGTCATCAGCACGAACCAGTTGATCAGCGGCAGCGACCGGGGCATCGAATCCAGGCGGTTCCACAGGAACATCACCGGGAGGAACAGCAGGATGGTGAGGGTGACCGCCCGGGTGATGGCCATCAGGTCGTTGACCGAGGCATAGCGCCACACGCCGCGGTACATGCCGGCGATCCGGAACACCGCCGCCGCCACCAGGGTGAAGACCAGCACCCCGACCGACAGCATGCCCCCGTACGAGGTGATATCGTCGCCGACCCGCAGGTAGAGCGACAGCACGAGCGACGCCGCGGCCATCACGAGGTCGTGGCAATAGGCCAGCCGGGCCTTGGTGAGTGGGATGCCGAAAACGGTCATGGCAGGCATATACCCCAAGCCGGCGGTCAGAGCTAAGCCAAAACGTCCGCGGGCGTTCCGTCGGGTCCTTGACGGCGCAAGGTGCGGTAGAGCTCGAGGCAGCGCCGGATGATGATGCGGTCCGAAAACTTGCTGTCGATGTCCTGGCGCGCCGCATTGCCCATGCGGTGGCGCAATTGGGCATCCTCGGCCAGCCGCGCCAGGGCATCCGCAAGCGGTTCCACCGATTTCACCGGTACCAGCAGGCCGTTATGCCCGTCCTTGACCAATTCGCGGCACCCGGGTGCGTCGGTCGCCACCATCGGGCGACCGGCGGCGGCGGCTTCCAGCAGGCTCTTGGGCAGGCCCTCGCGGTAGGACGGCAGCACGGCGATGTGGGCGCCCTGCCACAGCGCGGCGACGTCGTCGACCTGGCCCAGCCACTCGACGATGCCCTCGGCATGCCAGGTCCGCAGCTGCTCCTCGGTGATGGTGCGGGGATTCTCCAGGTCGGGCATCCCGGCCAGCCGCAGCCGCAGCGGCACGCCCCGCGCGCGCAGCAGGCGCATCGCCGCCACCGCCTCGCCGACGCCCTTGTCCCACAGCATGCGCGCCACCAGGACGGCCACCCGGACGCCCTCGGGTTCGGGCGTCGGGGCGAAGCGCTCGGCGTCGACGCCCGAACCGGGAATCAGGCTGACCCGCTCCGGCTCCAGAAGGGTGCCGGCGAACTGGGCGTAATCGTCCTGGTTCTGGACGATGACGTGGCTGGCCCGGCGGTTGAGCAGGGTCCTAAACGCCCGCACCAGAACCGGTCTCAGCACCCGCGCCTTGAGCGAGCGGTTGATGAAGATGTAGCCCAGACCGGCCAGGGTGGTCACCACCACCGGCAGGCCGGTGACCGCCGCCGCGATGGAGCCGAACAGGCTGGGCTTGAGCGCGAACTGGTGGACCACGTCCGGCCGTTCGGCGCGGAAGATGCCGATGAGCTGGATCAGCGCCGCCAGATCATCGAACGGATTGGCCAGGCGCCGACGCAGACGGATCGGGATGACCCGCACGCCCTCGGCCTCGATGCGGGCCCGGTCGGTCCCCACCCGGCAGGCGACCACGACCTCGTAACCGGCGGCAATGGCGGCGCGGGCGAGCGACAGGCGGTGGGAGACGAAATACCAATCCTCGCTCACCAGGAACATCAGCTTGGGGCGGGCGCCGACGCTCATTCGGCCTCCAGCCTGGCCTTGAGGTAGGACAGCATCGGATAGAGCGCGGCGAACAGGGCGATCAGGAAGCCGTACTGCCCCTCGCGGTAGCCCTTGCGGCCGATGTAGCACTTGAAGAAGCGCGAGACCATGCGCCGCAAATTGTTGGCGAAGCTGCCCGGGTTGCCGCTCTCGCGCAGGTCGCGGGCCCGGGCCGAGGTATAGCGGTCGAGCCGGCGGATCATGTCGCTGATGTTCGTGTCGACGTAATGGTCGATCGGCGTCTTCAGGCGGCCGATCGGCCCCTTCATCTCGAGGCTGGGGTGGATGCGCTGGTCGCCCCAGCGCTTGCATCCCCTGGCCGACAGCCGTGGGGCCGCCGACACTCCCCACGACGCCCCCCAGCCGTAGCGGACCAGGCGGGTGCCGACGTAATTGTCGAAGGGAATGAGGAAGATCCCGGGAGGGGCGGCGGCGATGGCGGCGCGGATCTCGGCGAGCAGGGCGGCCGGCACGCGCTCGTCGGCGTCGACCTCGAGGATCCAGTCGCCGCCGCAGGCGTCGAGGCCGGCGTTGCGGCGCGGCCCTTCCAGGTCCCAGGCGCCCGAGACGATGTTTCCGGTAAAGCTCCGCGCGATCGCTTCCGACCCGTCGGTGCACTTGTCCAGCACCACCACGATCTCGTCGGCGCCGACCAGGCGGCTGAGGCAGTCGGCCAGCTGGGCTTCCTCGTTGTGGGCCACCACCAGCGCCGACAGGCGCGGTGCACGCGCATCCCCCGTCTTCAACCCACTACTCTCCCCCACAAGGCGGTCGCCGCGTCGACCACCCGGTCGACGTCCAGATCGGTCATCAGGCTGACCGTGGTGGCGTAATCGTAATCGGCGGCCTCAATGTAATCGCGAAAGCTCTTGTCCGCACGGACGAAAGCGGCTTTGCGGCCCCAGGGCGCGTACAAGGCGTCGTTGCTGGGGCCGAACACCCCCAGGGTGGGGATGCCGGTGGCCGCGGCCATATGCATCAGGCCCGAATCGTTGCCCAGATAGAAGGCGCAGCGCTCCAGGCAGGCGGCGCCCGCCGGCAGGTCGGTGGCGCCCACCAGGTCGATGCGGCGATCGGCGGCCAGCGCATCGAGCACCGGCTGGGCGGCAGGCCGTTCATTGGCGGCGGCGAACACCGCGACGCGGGCGCCGGGCAGGATGCCGCCCGCGGCGGTCAGGCGCTCGACGGCGGCGACGAAGCGATCGGCCGGCCATTGCTTGCCGGCCCAATTGGCGGCGGGCCCCACGGCAAGCACCGGCCCGCCCGCGGGGATCAGCCGGTCCGCCTCGGCGCGCGCCCGGTCGTCCAGCCACACGCGGGGGGTCGGCGGGTCGTCGAAACGCCCAACCAGGGCGCCCAGCTGGCGGGCACGGTGGATGGGATTGTGGGTGGGGCGGTAGACGATGCGCCGGGCCGCCGGAACCGTCCACGCGAAGGCCGAAGCGCGCAAGTCGACGACCAGGTCCCACCAGGTTAAGGCGGTCTCGCGCCACAGGTGGCGCCAATGCGCCGCCATCTTGCCCTTGGCCATGACGATGATGCGCTCGAGACCGGGAACGGCGCGGAACAGGGGCGCGGGCGCCGGCCCGCAGGCGACGGTCACCCTGGCGTTCGGCGCCTGCTCCAGCAGGTGAGCCAGCAGCCCGGTGGACAGCACGCAATCGCCGATGCGGTTGGAGGTGACGAAAAGAATCCTCACGGCTGCGCTCGCCACCGCCCTTTCGGGGAGGTACCTCGTTCTTGACACTCCAGGCGGTCTTCTTTAACAGCAGAGGCACACCGGATCAAAACTTTCCTCGGGCCAAGGAACGCATGTCCGCCCAAGCCGACCCCTGGTCCCGGGTAGCGGTCGTCACCGTTACCCACCATTCCGCGGCCATCATCGAGCCCTGCCTTCGGTCGGTCGCCAAGGCCGCCCAGGTCATCGTCGTCGACAACGCCAGCGATGACGACACGCCGGCGGCGGTGCGCAGGATCCTTCCCACCGTCGACCTCGTCGAGAACAAGATCGGGCGCGGCTTCGGCAACGGCTGCAACCAGGGTCTCGAGCGCGTGACGGCCGAGTTCGCGCTGCTGCTGGGCCCCGATTCCACCATCGACGACGACTCGCTGTCCCGCCTGGTCGGGGCCGCCGACACCTGGCCCGAGGGCGCCATGTTCGGGCCGGCCATCATCGCCCCCGACGGCCACGTCGAGCTGTCGCACGACATCGGCCTGTTCGAGCGCATGAACGGCGGCAAGCGCGTCGACCTCCACATGCTGCCCGAGGGCCCCCTGTGCGCCGAGCACCTGTCGGGCGCGGTGCTGCTGGTGCGCATGGACATGCTGCGCCGGGTCGGTTTCTTCGACCGCAACATCTTCCTCTATTACGAGGACGACGATCTGTGCATCCGCATGCGCCGGGCCGGGCACAGCCTGATCCTGGTGCCCGAGGCGCGCGCCACCCATGTGGGCGGCGGCTCGTCGCGGCCCAGCGTGCACCATCGCTGGGAGAAGTTCTGGCACATGGCGTGGTCCCGGCTCTACATCGAGGCCAAGTACAAGGGCCGCGGCGCGGCGCTCGCCTCGGCGGCCAGCCGCGCCCCGCTGTTCCTGGCCAAGGCGCTGGGCTACGCGCTGAAGTTCGACAAGTGGAAGCTGGTGCGCGACGCCGCGCGCCTCGGCGGCACCCTGGCCTGGGTGGCCGGGGTCAAGGCCATGCCGGTGGTGGAGGATCGTAAATGAAGGCCGTCATCCTTGCCGGCGGGCGCGGCACCCGCATCTCCGAAGAAAGCAACACCCGGCCCAAGCCGATGATCGAGATCGGCGGCAAGCCGATCATCTGGCACATCATGAACATCTATGCGGCCCACGGCGTGAAGGACTTCATCGTCTGCGCCGGCTACAAGGGCTACATGCTCAAGGAGTACTTCGTGAATCTCGTGCTCCACCACTCCGACGTGACGGTGGACATGGGCAAGCGCACGGTGAACTACCTCGACGACAAAGCGCCCGACTGGAAGATCACGGTGATCGACACCGGGCTCGACACCATGACCGGCGGCCGCCTCAAGCGCGTCCGGCCCTACCTCGATCCCGAGGAGCCGTTCTGCATGACCTACGGCGACGGCGTCGGCGACGTCGACATCTCCGCCGCCCTGGCCTTCCACAAGAGCCACGGGCTGGCCGCCACCATGACCACGGTCCGCCCCCCCGCCCGCTTCGGCGCGGTGCAGATGGACGGCGACCGCATCACCTCGTTCATGGAGAAGCACGCGTCCGAGGGCGGCTTCATCAATGGCGGCTTCTTCGTGCTCGACCCGTCGGTGATCGATTTGGTCGACGGCGACGCCACCGTCTGGGAATCGGAGCCGCTGGAGCGCCTGGCCGCCGCCGGCCAGCTCGCCGCCTACCGCCACACCGGCTTCTGGCAGCCGATGGACACCCTTCGCGAGAAGACCCAGCTCGAAGAGATGTGGGCGGGCGGCAAGGCACCGTGGAAGGTCTGGGAATGACGCGCCGTCGGCGCTATGGTCTCACCGCCCGCTAATCCAGATCAGGATCGCCCCCAAGTGACCACTCCCGTCTGCCGGTTCTGCGCCAAGCCCCTGACGAAGACCTTCGTCGACCTGGGCGAGACTCCGCTGGCCAATTCCTACATCGACGCCGGCGACCGGCGGGTCGAGCCGCGCTTTCCGCTGCATGCCCGCGTGTGCTCGTCCTGCCGTCTGGTGCAGGTCGACGCGGTGGCGGCGCCCGAGGAGATCTTCGGGCACTACGCCTACTTCTCCAGCTACTCGACCTCGTGGGTCGAGCATGCCCGCCGCTTCGCCGAGGCGATGACCAGGCGCCTGGGCCTGGGGCCGCAGAGCCGGGTGGTCGAGGTGGCGTCCAACGACGGCTACCTGCTCAAGCATTTCGTCGCCGCCGGGATCCCGGCGCTGGGCATCGAACCGGCCGCCAACGTCGCCGCCGTGGCGGTCGCCGCCGGCGTGCCCACCGAGGCAGTGTTCTTCGGCCTCGACACCGCCAAGGACCTCAAGGCACGCGGCTTCGCCGCCGATCTGCTGGTCGGCAACAACGTGCTGGCGCACGTCCCCGACATCAACGATTTCGTCGCCGGCCTGTCGTACCTGCTCAAGGACCAGGGCGTGCTGTCGATGGAGTTTCCGCATCTGCTCAGTCTGATGAAGCAGGTGCAGTTCGACACCATCTACCACGAGCACTTCTGCTACCTGTCGGTGCTGTCGGTCGAACGGGTGTTCGGCGCCCATGGCCTGCGCGTGTTCGACGTCGAGGAGTTGCCCACCCACGGCGGTTCGCTGCGCGTGCTGGCCTGCCGCAAGGGGGCCGCCTACGCTGAAGGCGCCGGCCTAGCCAAGGTGCGGGCCGACGAGGCCGCCGCCGGGCTCGACGACGATGCCGCCTACGAGGGCTTCGAGGCCAAGGTCAAGGCGGTGCGCGAGGCGTTGCTGGCCTTCGTCGCCAAGGCCAAGGCCGAGGGCAAGCGCATCGCCGCCTACGGTGCCGCCGCCAAGGGCAACACGTTGTTGAACTATTGCGGCCTGACCGCCGACGACATCGACTTCGTGGTCGACCGCAACCCCCACAAGCAGGGCCACCTGCTGCCCGGCAGCCACATCCCGGTGCTCGACGTCGCCAAGCTGCACGAGGCCAAGCCCGACTACGTGCTGATCCTGCCCTGGAACCTCAAGGACGAGATCGTGCGCGAGAACGCCGAGGTGACCGCGTGGGGCGGACGCTTCGTGGTGCCGATTCCCACCACCGTCGTGTTGTAACCGCATGAGGATCGAGGCGACCCGCATCCCGGGCGTGATGGTGGTGGAGGTCAGCCCCCACGCCGACGACCGGGGCCTGTTCGCCCGCACCTTCGACGCCGCGTTGTTCGCAGCCGCCGGCCTGCCCACCGAATGGCCGCAATGCAACACCTCGTGGAACCCGCGCCGGGGCACGCTGAGGGGCATGCATTACCAGGCCGAGCCCGGCCCCGAGCCCAAGCTGGTCCGCTGCACCCGCGGCCGCATCTTCGACGTGGCGGTGGACCTCCGGCCAGGTTCGCCCACCTTCCGCTCCTGGGTGGGAACCGAGCTGTCCGCCGACCGCCGCAACGCCCTCTATGTGCCGCCCGGCTGCGCCCACGGCTTTCTCACCCTCGAGGACGGCGCCGAGGTGTTCTACCAGATGGGGGCCGCCTACGTGCCGGACCTGGCGCGCGGTGTCCGCTGGAACGATCCCGCCTTCGCCATCGAGTGGCCGTTCGCGCCCGCCCTGATCGGCGAGCGCGACGCCGCCTATCCGGATTTCCGGCCGTGACGCGGGTGCTGGTCACCGGGGCCACCGGCTTCGTCGGCCGCCACGCCATCGCCCCGCTGCTGGCCAAGGGCTACGAGGTGCACGCGCTGTCGCGGCGGCCGGGGGCCGAGCCGGGGGTGACCTGGCATCAGGGCGACGTCCTCGATCCGGCCTTCGTCGCCCGGGTGGCGGCCGAGGTTCGGGCCAGCCACTGCCTGCATTTGGCCTGGGAGGTCGGCCCCGGCTACTGGACGGCGCCCGGCAATATGGACTGGGTTGCCGCCACGCTGTCGCTGCTGCGGGCCTTCCACCAGGCCGGGGGGCGGCGCTTCGTCGGCGCCGGCAGCTGCGCCGAGTACGATTGGAGCCACGACCACGAGCGCTTCGCCGAGGACGTGGCACGGGCGCCGGCCACCTTCTACGGCGTTGCCAAGGACGCCACCCGCCGCATGATCGAGGCCTATGCGCGCGAGACCGGCCTGTCCTGGGCCTGGGGCGTGATGTTCCTGTCCTTCGGGCCCTTCGAGCGGCCGGAACGGCTGGTGCCCTCGGTCATCCGCGCCCTGCTGGCCGGCGAGCGGGCGCGCACCACGGCGGGAACGCAGCCGCGCGACTTCATGGACAGCCGCGACCAGGGGTCGGCCTTCGCCGCATTGGTCGACGGTACGGTCGAGGGCGTCGTCAACGTGGCGAGCGGAGAGCCCACCGCCGTCGCCGAGGTGGTGGGCCTGCTGGGTGAGCTGACTGGCCGGCCGGATCTGCTGGATATCGGCGCCTTGCCGACCCGTCCCGGCGAGCCGCAGCGCCTGGTCGCCGACGTGCGTCGGCTCCGTGACGAGGTCGGATTCACGTCCCGCCACACCCTGCGCGACGGCCTCGCCGACGCCATCGAATGGTGGCGGACCGCCTAGAGCGTCCAGGAGCGCAGGCCGGCGGGAAGCTCCGTCTCCCGCCACATCCCCTTGATGTCGGCCACCAGCCCGCCTTGCCGCACCAGGGTGGCGAGCGTCTCGGGCCCGAAGGCGACGTAGGCGTCGTGCGGGACCGCACCGACCACGCAATCGTAGCCGGCGGCGCCATCCAGGCTGGCCTTCAGCGCGAGGTCGTATTCGTGCCGCGCCTCGTCGGGGTCGGCCATGGGGTCGTGCACCTCGACGGCATGGCCTAGGCCTTCGAGCGCGCGGACCACGTCGATCACCTTGGTGTTGCGCAGATCCGGCACGTTCTCCTTGAAGGTCAGGCCCAGCACCAGAATGCGGGCGGGCTTGCGGTCCAGGCGGGCATCGACCTGCTCGGCGACATAGGCGCCCATGCCGTCGTTGATGCGGCGCCCGGCCAGGATGATCTCGGGGTGGTGGCCGTTGTCCTGGGCGCATTGCGCCAGATAGAACGGGTCGACGCCGATGCAGTGGCCGCCGACCAGGCCGGGCCGGAAGTTGAGGAAGTTCCACTTGGTGGCCGAGGCCTCCAGCACGTCGTAGACCGACAGGCCCAGGCGCTGGAAGATCATGGTCACTTCGTTGATGAAGGCGATGTTGATGTCGCGCTGCGCGTTCTCGATCACCTTGGCGGCCTCGGCCACCTTGATGCTGGCGGCGCGGAAGACGCCGCCGCTGGTGACGGATCCGTAGATCCGCGCCAACAGGTCGGTGACCTCGGGGGTCTGGCCGGCCACCACCTTGGTGATGCGCTCGACGGTGTGCTGGCGGTCGCCGGGATTGATGCGCTCGGGGCTGTAGCCCAGGAAGAAGTCGACACCCGCCTTCAGGCCCGACACCGCTTCCAGCAGCGGGCCGCAGATGTCCTCGGTGACGCCGGGATAGACGGTGCTTTCGAACACCACCACCTGACGGCGGCCCTTCTCCAGCACCGAGCCGACGCTGCGGCAGGCGGATTCGACCGGGCGCAGGTCGGGGCGGTTGTCGGCGGTCACCGGGGTCGGCACCGTCACGATGTACACGTCGGCGCCGCGGCAATCCTCGATGGCGGTGGTCAGGTGGATGGTGCTGGCGCGGAGCGCCGGCGCCTCAACCTCGCCGGTGCGGTCGAAGCCGCGGTGGAGCTCGTCGACGCGCGGGCCGCTGATGTCCATGCCGATCGTCGGGAAGTGGCGCGCAATGGCGACGGCCAGCGGCAGCCCGACATAGCCCAGTCCGATGACGGCGATCTTGGTGGAATCAGGCATCAACACTTTCCTGCATCTTGGGGCTGGCAACCTCACCCTGGCGGCGGCCGCTGTCAAGCCGCTGGGCGGCGGCGACGAAGCTTTCCACGTCGCCGTAGAAGAAGGATTCGAACTCCCGGATCCTTTCGTCCGGCCAGAACCACCACTCGATCTCGAGCAGGGCGGCGACGATCTCGGGGGCGAAGCGGTGGCGGATCACCCGCGCGGGATTGCCGCCGACGATGGCGTAGGGGGGCACGTCCTTGGTCACCACCGCGCGCGCCGCCACCACGGCGCCGTTGCCGATGGTGACGCCGTCCATGATCACCGCCTCGGAGCCGATCCACACGTCGTGGCCGATGCGGACGGGCCCGCGCGCGACGGCATCCTGGTTGCCCTTGTCGGGGTGGAGCAGCAGCGTGCGCAGCGGATAGGTGGTCGGCAGGTCGGTGGGGTGGCCGACCAGGCAGAAGATGCGGGCGTCGTGGGCGATGGAACAGAAATTGCCGATCTCCACCGGCACCTTCGGCGAGATGCCGTGGAACATCGCCCGGCTGACGCCATAGGTGCCGCGGCCGACCCGGATGTGGTCGGGCAGCTTCTTTTCCCGGGGCTTGAGCCCCAGCAACCGGCGCACAAATCGCTTCATCGGTGGCTTTACCCCGAATGGCTGGGTGGCCAACCATGCCCGAGGGCATAAGGATACTGCAACACCCATGCTGTCGTGATATACCGCGACTCCGCCCCGGACCGCACGACCTGCCCAGGAGACATGGATGTCCAACGCGCCCATCCGCCGCGCCCTGTTTTCGGTTTCCGACAAGACCGGCCTGATCGAATTCGGCCGCTTCCTGCATGAGCGGGGCGTCGAGATCCTGTCCACCGGCGGCACCGCCAAGGCCATGCGCGACGCCGGCCTGCCGGTCACCGACGTGTCCGACTACACCGGCTTCCCCGAGATGCTGGACGGCCGCGTCAAGACCCTGCACCCGCTGGTGCATGGCGGCCTTTTGGGCATCCGCGGCAACGCCGAGCACGAGGCCGCCATGGCCAAGCACGGCATCCAGCCGATCGACCTGCTGGTGGTCAACCTCTATCCCTTCGAATCGACCGTCGCCAAGGGCGCCGATTTCGAGACCTGCATCGAGAACATCGACATCGGCGGCCCCGCCCTGATCCGCGGCGCCTCCAAGAACCATCACGACGTCACCGTGGTGGTCGACGTCGAGGACTACCAGGCGGTGATGGAGGAGATGGCGGCCAACCAGGGCGCCACCACGCTGGAACTGCGCCGTCGCCTGGCCGCCACCGCCTATGCCCGCACCGGCGCCTATGACGCCGCCATCTCGGCCTGGTTCGCCAGCCAGATCGGCGAGACCTTCCCGCGCCGCGTCGTCGTCGCCGGCGAGCTCAAGCAGTCGCTGCGCTACGGCGAGAACCCCCACCAGAAGGCGGCGTTCTACGTCACCGGCGACCAGCGGCCCGGCGTGGCCACCGCGCGGCAGCTCCAGGGCAAGGAGCTCAGCTACAACAATCTCAACGACACCGACGCCGCCTACGAGCTGGCGGCCGAATTCGACAAGCCGGCGGTGGCGATCATCAAGCACGCCAATCCGTGCGGCGTCGCCGTGGGCGACGACATCGTGTCGGCCTACCGCCAGGCGCTGGCCTGCGACCCGGTCTCGGCCTTCGGCGGCATCGTGGCCATGAACCGCAAGCTCGACGGCGCCACCGCCGAGGAGATCTGCAAGCTGTTCACCGAGGTGGTGATCGCCCCCGAGGCCGACGAGGCCGCCGTGGCCGCCTTCGCCGCCAAGAAGAACCTGCGCCTCTTGGTCACCGGCGGCATGCCCGACCCGTCGGCGCCCGGCATGACGCTGCGCGCCGTGGCCGGCGGCTACCTGTTCCAGACCAAGGACAACGGCCGCGTGCTCGAGACCGAGCTCAAGGTGGTGACCAAGCGCGCCCCCACCGCCCAGGAGATGGCCGACCTGCTGTTCGCCTTCCGGGTCTGCAAGCACGTCAAGTCCAACGCCATCATCTACGTGAAGGACGGCGCCACCGTCGGCATCGGCGCCGGCCAGATGAGCCGCGTCGATTCCAGCCGCATCGCCGCCTGGAAGTCGAAGGAGGCGGCCGAGGCCGCCGGCCTCGCCCAGCCCGGCACCATCGGCTCGGTGGTGGCGTCCGACGCCTTCTTCCCGTTCGCCGACGGCCTGTTGGCCGCCGCCGCCGCGGGTGCCACTGCGGTGATCCAGCCCGGCGGCTCCATGCGTGACGCCGAGGTGATCGCCGCCGCCGACGAGAAGGGTCTGGCGATGGTGTTCACCGGCATGCGCCACTTCCGGCACTGATACTCTTCCGTCATCGCCGGGCTGGACCCGGCGATCCACTGGACCCCCGGGTCAAGCCCGGGGGTGACGCAAAGGAAAGAGGTTAGCCGGCGAGGCGGACGATCAGATCCGCCGCCTGGCGGAGGTCGTCCACCACATAATCGGCCGCCTTGGCCTTGGCCTTGCCCTTGGCTTCGGTCTCGGCCCCATAGCCGGTGCGCACCAAGATGGCGGTGGCGCCCACCGCCTTGCCGAGGTCGACGTCGGCCTGCTTGTCGCCGATCATGAAGGCCTCGCGCGGGTCGAAGCCCAGCTCGGCGACCGCCTGCTCGACCATGCCGGGCAGCGGCTTGCGGCAGGTGCAGTCGTCGTCGGGGCCGTGCGGGCAGATGTAGATGCCCGCCACCTGCACCCCTTGCTCCGCCAGCATCTCCTTCAGCCGCGCGTGGATGCGCTCCAGCTGCTCGGCGCCGAAGTAGCCGCGCGCCACCCCCGATTGGTTGGTCAGCACGGCGATGCCGAACCCCTTCTCGGTCAGCAGGCGCAGGCCCTCGGCGGCGCCCGGGATCAGTTCCAGCCCGTCGGGGTCGGAGAGGTAGTGCTTGTCCACGTTGATGGTGCCGTCCCGGTCCACCAGGACGTATCGGCGGGTCATCGTTCGGTCCTTCACAGCCGCACAAGTCGCGCGGCGAAGAATGCATCCATGCCGCCGTCCTCGGCAAGGTGGCAGGGCAGGGTGCGCAGGAAGCCGTCGGGGGTGACGAGCTGGGCCAGCCCGCCGACCTCGTCGGGGCCGATGGGGGCGAGGCGGAAGGCCGCGCCGTTGCGCTCGGCCAGGCGCTGGATGCGGACCGGCCCCTCCTCGGCCTCCAGCGAGCAGACGCAGTAGACGAGGGTGCCGCCGGGCGCCAGCATCTCAAGCGCGGCATCGAGCAGGCGGTCCTGGGTGGCGGCCAGCTTGGCGACGTCCTCGGCGCGCTTCAGCCGGCTGGCGTCGGGATGGCGCCGGAGCGTGCCGGTGGCCGAGCAGGGCGCGTCCAGCAGGATGGCGTCGAAGGGATGCTCGGGGCGCCAGGTCGCCGCGTCGGCGATGATGACCTCCGCCGCCAGGCCAAGGCGCTCGAGATTGGCGGAGAGGCGGCGGGTGCGCGGTGCCGAGCGGTCGAGTGCGGTAACCTGCGCGCCGGCGGCAGCGAGCTGGGCGGTCTTGCCGCCCGGCGCGGCGCACAAATCGGCCACCCTTTTTCCCGCCACCGGCCCGAGCAACCGGGCGGGAAGGGCGGCGGCCATGTCCTGCACCCACCACGCCCCGTCACCGTAGCCGGGCAGGGCCGAGATCTGCACCCCGGCGGGGCGGCGCAGGGTGCCGGTGGGCATGATCCGCCCCTCCAGCCGTTCGGCCCAGGCGGCGGGATCGCCCTTCACCGTGATGTCGAGCGGCGGTTCGACGAGATGCTGGGCGGCGATGGCGCGGGCGGTCTCCCCGCCATAGGCGCGCTCCCAGCCCTGCCACAGCCAGTCCGGTGTGTTGAGGCGGGCGGCGTCCTGCTGCTCGACCCAGGCGCGTCCCTCGCGGTCGAGCCGGCGCAGCACGGCGTTGACCAGTTTGACGTGTCCCGGGAAGCCGGCGGAGCGCACCGCCTCGACCGTGGTGTCGACGGCGGCGTGAGGGGCGACGTCCAGGAACAGCAGCTGCGCGGTGCCGACGCGCAGCGCGTCCATCACCGGCGCCGCCTTGGGCGGCAGGCGCGACGTCAGGCAGCGCGCCAGCAGGTCGTCGATCTGCCCGAGCCGGCGCAGGGCGGCGGCGGCCAGCCGGCGGGAAAAGGCGCGCTCGGCGTCGCCCAGTACGGCGCCGACCGCCTCCATGGCTTCGTCGAGCGACCGGCGGCTGCGCAGCACGGCGCCCAGGACGTTGATGGCGGCGCCGCGGGGGTCTAAGGACATGTCAGATCCGGCTTGGTTTCAGGGTCCAGCCCCCAATAGGGACCAACTCGCCCCCAGGCGCAAGGCCGATCCCACGCAAGCGCGTCCGGCTTTTCCCGGGCTTGCGTCGGCGGCAGCGGGCCGTTAAGCAGGCGCATGCAATCCATCTGGTCCGTCCCCGAGTTCCGCCTCTACCTCGCCGCCCGCTTCCTCGGATCGCTGGCGCTGCAGATGGTGGCGGTGGCGGTCGGCTGGCAGGTCTACCAGCTGACCAACGACCCGCTGCACCTCGGCTATGTCGGCCTGGTGCAGTTCGTCCCCAACGCCCTGTTCGTGCTGGCCGGCGGCCACGTCGCCGACCGCTTCGACCGCCGCAAGGTCATGATCGCCTGCCTGGCGGTGGAGGGCGTGGCGGTGGTTGCGCTGCTCGCCTTCTCGCTGGCGGCGAGCAGCCCGTTGCCGGCCATCTATGCGGTGCTGGCGGTGATGGGCGGCGCCCGCGCCTTTCTCGCGCCGGCCAGCCAGTCGCTGCTGCCGCTGCTGGTCAAGGGTGAGCTGTTTCCGCGTGCGGTGGCCTGGAATTCGACGGCCTGGGAGGCGGCGGTGATCACCGGGCCGGCTTTGGGCGGCCTGCTCTACGCCTTCGGCGCCGGAGCGGTCTACGGGCTGGCCGCGGCGATGATGGCGGCCGCCGTCGGCGCCCTAGCCGGCGTGCGCACTCCCCCGGCGGCCGAACGCAAGCCGGCCGCCGGTCTCGACGGCGTGCTGGGCGGCGTGCGCTACGTCGCCGCCCATCCCATCCTGCTGGGCGCCATCTCGCTCGACCTCTTCGCCGTGCTGCTGGGCGGCGCTACCGCCCTGTTGCCGGTCTATGCCCGCGACATCCTGGTGACGGGGCCCTTCGGCCTCGGCCTGCTCCGGAGCGCGCCGGCCGTCGGCGCCGCGGTGATGGCGGTGTGGCTCGCCCACCATCCGCTCGAACGCGCGGTCGGCACCAAGCTGTTCGTCGCGGTGGCGGTGTTCGGGGCGGCCACCCTGGTCTTCGGCCTGTCGACCAGCTTCTGGCTGTCGCTGGCGGCCCTTGCGGTGCTCGGCGCCTCGGACATGGTCAGCATGGTGGTCCGCCAGACGGTGGTCCAGCTCAACACCCCCGACGCCATGCGCGGCCGCGTCTCGGCGGTGAACTGGCTGTTCATCGGCGCGTCGAACGAATTGGGGGAGTTCGAATCCGGCCTGACCGCCGCGTGGTTCGGAACGGTGCCGGCGGTGGTGATCGGCGGATTGGGGACGCTGGCGGTGACCGCCCTATGGGCGTGGCGCTTCCCGGCGCTCAGGACCGTCGACCGCCTCCACAAGTCCTGATCAGCCGCACCACTTGACCTTGGTGCCGCCGTCGTAGGGGCGGCCCAGCTTGGCGGCGATCACCGCCTGGGTGAGGTCGTCGCCGGCCGGGGTCTCGACCCGCGCCACCACGCGGCCGCCGTACTTGTCGAGGCGGACGTCGCGCAGCCATACCCAGCCTTCCGCCAGCCGCTGCTCGACGAAGTCCTGGGCCTGCTGCGCCATGGCGCGTTCGCTCTCGCAGCGGCCGCGCTTCTCCGGGGTGTCCAGCCCGAACAGGCGGACGTGGGTGTCCACTTCCTGGCGCAGCCAGATGCGGGCGCGGACGGCGATGGTGTCGCCGTCGATCACCTTGACCACCTGGGCATAGATCGGACCGGGAAGGTGCTCCTCCTCGGCCTGGGCGGTGGCGCCAGCCATCGCCAGGATCACTATGAGGACCGGGGTCAGCCTAGAGAAAAATGTGTAGATCATCTTGCCTAGGTTGTATTCGCATCCGCAAACGCACCCGTGTGCGCCGGCTCGATATCTATCAAGCCAAGCGAAACATTGCAAGAACATTCAGAAATCCGAGCAGCGCCCCGCCTTCTCCCAATCGCCGAACCGCGTCGGTTCCGGACCTTGCGGCCCGCCGATTTCCTCGGGCGGATGCGGCGCGGTCGCCGAGGCCTCGTCCGGCTTGCGCGCCGATTGCGGCTTCGGGGCAGGCGGAGGAGCCTTGTCGCTGGCGTCCGTCATGGGCTTTCTCCAGGGCAAACACGGGGGGCAGACGGTGCTTGTACCGCCTGGCGGTCTTCGATATCAAGGGCTGCCCGCCTATGCTCTCCTTGGAATTATGACGCTGCGCAAGTACCTCCAGCCGATGGTGCAATTGCCGATCTTGGTGGTCTTCCCCAAGGTCTGCGCACCGTTCCTCGCCGTTTACGGGTTGGCCGGTCTGGTCCGCGGCAAGCGATTGGCCGACCGGAGGCTGCTGCCGGCCGCAGCCGTGCTGGCCGGGCTGCTGATGCTGGCCGCGCTCAGCTCGGTTTGGTCGGTCACTCCCATCGACAGCCTGCTGAAGACCGGCCAGATGGCGCTGGTGGCGCTGGCCGGGCTGATGCTGGCTGCCGACTGGCACTTCGTTGACGACGAGCAGCGGCACAGGATGGCGCGGCTGGCCGTCTACGGCTGGATCGCGGCCGTGGCGCTCGGCCTCGTCATGGTCGGGCTCAAAACGGTCGGCGTGAAGGCCGACGTCCGGGTTGCCGGCCTGCGCATTCCCGTCCATCTGTCGAAGAACGGTGCGGTGACGCTGGTGATGGCGTCATTCCCCGGAGCGTTCGCGGCGTGGCGGTTGCCGCGCGGTCGGCTGCTCGCCGTAGTCGCGATCATCCTCACCGCAATTCTGGCCCGCAAGGCCGACAGCGCCAGCGGGTTCGCCGGCCTGGTGGCGGGCTGGTCGGTGGCGGCCGCCTATGCCCGCTTCCCGAGGCTGGTTCGCATGGCGCTGATGGTCGCGCTGCCGGTCCTCACCCTCGCCATGCCCGTCCTGGTGCAGCTGGCCGACCCCCAGGCCGTGGTCGGCGCCATCCCCAATTTTCCCACCTCCTTCGCCCATCGCCTGATCATCTGGGACTTCGTCGGCCAGCGCATCCACGAGCATCCCATTCTCGGTTGGGGCTTCGACGCCGCCCGTGCCATCCCGGGCGGAAAGGAGTGGCTGGACATCTGGTTCCCGGTGCCGTGGCGCGAGGCGCCCTACCACGTGTGGGGCGAAATCCTGCCGCTGCACCCGCACAATGCCTACCTGCAGATCTGGCTGGAGCTGGGTGCGGTGGGCGCGGTCGCTCTCGCCGCGGTGCTGACCGTGCTGATCGGCCGCAGCCTCGCCGACGGCCGCGACTCCCCGCCCTGGGCCCTGGCCGGGCTGATCGCCGCCGCCATGATGGTGGGCTCCTCCGCCTACGGCATGTGGCAGGCCTGGTGGCTGGCGGTGCTGGTGTTCGCCTGGGTCACGATCCGCTTGATCTCCGGCCGGCCGGCCGCCTCTCCAGCCGAATGAGGCCCGCCAACCTTGCGGAGAAGCTCCTCCGCTCTTATTCAGTTTAGACTTTCCGACCGTTACGGGGTCACGCCATGAGCTTCGCCCGCACCGCGCTCCTGCTTGCCGCCCTGACCGGCCTGTTCCTTGCCGCCGGCTGGCTGATCGGTGGCCATACCGGCATGGTCGTCGCCTTCCTGATGGCGCTCGGCATGAACGCCTTCGCCTATTGGAACTCCGACACCATGGTGCTGTCCATGTACGGGGCCCAGCAGGTCGACCGCCACACCGCTCCCGGCCTGTTCGCCATCATCGAGCGCCTGACCGCCCGGGCCGGCATGCCCATGCCCAAGGTGTTCATCATCGACAGCGACCAGCCGAACGCCTTCGCCACCGGGCGCGATCCCCAGCACGCCTCGGTGGCCGCCACCACCGGCCTGCTCGACCGCCTGAGCCCGCAGGAGATCGAGGGCGTGATGGCGCACGAGCTGGCCCACGTCGCCCATCGCGACACCCTGATCATGACGGTCACCGCCACCATCGCCGGCGCCATCGGCATGCTCGGCAACATGTTCATGTTCTCGTCCCTGTTCGGCGGCCATCGCGACGACGAGCAGGGCGGCTCGCCGCTGGGGGCGCTGGGCGGGATCCTGGTGATGATCCTGGCGCCCATCGCCGCCATGCTGGTGCAGATGGCGATCTCGCGGACCCGCGAATACGCGGCCGATGCGGAAGGGGCGCAGATTTGCGGCAATCCGCTGTGGCTGGCCTCCGCGCTCGACCGCCTGGAGCAGGCCGCCCACGCCATCCCCAACCCGGTCGCCGAGCGCAATCCCGCCACCGCCCATCTGTTCATCGTCAGCCCCCTGGCCGGCACCGGCAGCGACAACCTGTTCTCGACCCATCCCAGCATGGAGAACCGCATCGCGGCGTTGCGCGAGATGGCGGCGTCCATGGGCATGACCTGGGATGCGCGGGTCGAGCAGCAGCCGGCCGCGGCGTCCGGCCGGTCCGGACCCTGGGGGGGTGGCGGCGGCGAGGCGGCCCGCAAGGGGCCGTGGGGATAACAGGGGTCGTGGGTTGAGGGATCAGTCGCGCCGGATCGCCGCCTGGCGGCAGTAGCGCTTGATGTCCCGGGGCCCGCCCCCTTCGGCGACGGCGCGGGCGAGGCCGTCCGGGTCGGTGGCGACCAGGCCGGCGGACACCGACACCCCGTAGGGGAACAGGCGCGGCGTCAGCGGCGCGCCGGGACCGACCAGGACCAGCCGCGCCGTGCGGGCCAGCGTCAGCAGGCGCGGCAGCGAGCGGTTGGCGAGCGCCGACGAGGTTACCACCACCGATTCGGCGGCGGGCAGCAGCCATTCGGCGGCCTCCTCGGGATACTGGCCCGGCTCGGGGGTGCGCTCGATGATGGCGGCGCCGGGCAGGCGCTCGGCCAGGCCGGGGAAGGCGCCGATGACCACGGTGCGGCCGGGATCGGGGAGCGCGTCCAGGCCGTTGGTGTCCTCCGCCGCGAGGTCGAAGCGGTTGTAATGGGCGTTGCAGGCGGCGATGCCGACCGCCAGCTCGTACGGGTCCCACGAGCGGGTCAGGGCGGCCAGCTCGGCCAGCGAGCGTCCCGCCATGGCGCCTGCCTCCGGCAGCGACCGGCAGCCCTGGGTCCCCTTCTCCGGGGTCATGGCCAGGCCGACGCCATGGGGGCCTTCCACCAGCGTCCAGTTCAATCCGATCACCACCCGGCGCACCGGGCCGTCGGCCACTCCCAGGGCGAGATCGTCATAGAGATGGCGCGCGCCCCACCAGCGCCACAGCGCGGTCTCGGCCGGCATCAGCAGGTCGCCCCGCGCACCGGTGAAGGCTATCCAGTCCTCGACATAGGCGCCGGGGACGGCGGTCAGGAGCGGCACGCCCTCGGACATGGCGGCCAGCATCTCGGGGGCAAAGCCCTTGCCGGTCTTCTCGGTCTTGGAGAATTTGTTCACCAGCAGCAGGTCGACGCGGGCGGCGATGCCGCGGCGCAAGGCTTGCGACGCCTCGGCCATGGCCGACAGGTCGAGGGTGCAGGCCTGCGAGCCGCTGCCCAGCGACTGGCCGAGCGCGTGGTGCCGTCCGGTATCGAGTTCGACCACCTCCATGGCGGTGGAACCGACCAGCCCGCCGAGGCGGAAGCCACGCCCCTTCAATTCGGCGGCGAAGCCGGTCAGCAGGGTCTCGGGCTGCCGGTCGGGCGGATAGACGACGGCGCCAATGGCGGGAACGGCGGGCAGAAGAGTGGTCATGGCACCCCCGAGAGTAGCCCCAGCTTGACCAAACGCAAGACTCGTTTCCCCTCGGCCACCTATATATGATCGGCCATAGGAGGAGCCCTCGATGATCGACCCGTTCGGCCGCCGGGTGAACTACCTGCGGGTCTCGGTCACCGACCGATGCGACCTGCGCTGCACCTATTGCATGGCCGAGGACATGAGCTTCCTCCCCAAGGCCGACGTGCTGTCGCTGGAAGAGCTGGAACGGCTGTGCTCCGCCTTCGTGCGCAAGGGGGTGACCAAGATCCGCCTGACCGGCGGCGAGCCGCTGGTGCGCCGCAACGTCATGAGCCTGATCGACCGCCTGGGCGCCCTGGTCGGCAACGGCCTCGACGAGCTGACGCTCACCACCAACGGCACGCAGCTGTCCAAGTACGCCGAGGGCCTGGCCCGCGCCGGGGTGCGGCGCCTCAACATCTCGCTGGACACCATGGACCCCAAGCGCTTCGAGGCGGTGACCCGCTGGGGCCGGCTCGATCAGGTGCTGGACGGGCTGGCCGCGGCCAAGGCCGCCGGCCTTGCCGTCAAGATCAACATGGTGGCGCTCAAGGGCGTCAACGAGGACGAGCTCGATCCCATGGTGGAATGGTGCGGCGAGCAGGGCTTCGACCTCACCCTGATCGAGACCATGCCCATGGGCGAGGTCCATGCCGACCGCATTGAGCAGTATTTGCCGCTGTCCGAGGTGCGCCGCCGCCTGGAAGCGCGCTGGACGCTAAGCGAGACCGACTATCGCACCGGCGGGCCGTCCCGCTACGTCGCCGTGGCGGAGACCGGCCGCCGGATCGGCTTCATCACCCCCATGACCCATAACTTCTGCGAATCCTGCAACCGGGTGCGGGTGACCTGCACCGGCACCCTGTTCATGTGCCTGGGCCAGGAGGACGCCGTCGACCTGCGCGCCCCCTTGCGGGCCAGCGAGGGCGACCAGCTGCTCGACGCCGCCATCGACGCCGCCATCGCCGCCAAGCCCAAGGGTCACGATTTCGTGGTGGAACGGGGGCTCAAGCCGGCGGTCGGCCGCCACATGAGCGTCACCGGCGGATGAGAGGGCATAACCCTTCCGCCTGGGGTGGCGGGCTTTTCGCATCGCGGTATATACTTCCGCCGCCATGAGTTTTCGCAAGATCGCCTTCGTCGCCGCCGAAACCGAGGCTGCCCGCGCCGCGCTGGGCCGGCTGGAGGGCCGCTACGAGCACGTGCCGCCCGAGGAGGCTGACATCATCGTCGCCCTGGGCGGCGACGGTTTCATGCTGGAGACCCTGCACCGCTTCATCGATTGCAAGGTGCCGATCTACGGCATGAACCGGGGCACGGTCGGCTTCCTGATGAACGTGTTCCGCGAGCACGGGCTGCCGGAGCGCCTCAACCGGGCCCAGCCGGTGGTGCTCCATCCGCTGCGCATGACGGCGCGGCTGGCCGACGGCAGTATCGTCCAGGCGCTGGCCATCAACGAGGTGTCGCTGCTGCGCGAGACCCGCCAGGCCGCCAAGGTGCGCATCCGCATCGACGGCAAGGCCCGCCTCGACGAGATGATCTGCGACGGCGTGCTGGTGGCGACGCCGGCCGGCTCGACCGCCTACAACCTGTCGGCCCACGGACCGATCCTGCCGATCGGCGCCGGCGTGCTGGCGCTGACCCCGATCAGCGCCTTCCGGCCGCGGCGCTGGCGCGGCGCCCTGCTGCCGCATACCGCCAAGCTGACCTTCGAGATCCTCGAGGCGGAAAAGCGCCCGGTCTCGGCGGTGGCCGACTACACCGAGGTGCGCGACGTCCTGGAAGTGGACGTGTGCGAGGATCGCGAGACCGACCTCACCCTGATGTTCGATCCCGAGCACAACCTCGAGGAACGCATCATCACCGAACAGTTCCTTCCGTGATGCGCCTCTGGCGGTCTTGGGCGCTGGCGCTTGGCGTCGGCGCCGCCGGTGGTGTGCTGTTCAATGCCCTGCACCTGCCGCTGCCGTGGATGCTGGGCTCGATGACCGCCTGCACGGTCGCGGCGCTGTCGGGCGTGCCGGTGGCGGTGCCGCGCCACCTGCGCTCGGTCATGATGGGCGTGCTGGGGCTGATGCTCGGCAGCGCCTTCACCCCCGACATCCCCGACCGCATCTCCGGCTGGGGGCCGTCGCTCGGCGCCCAGACCCTGGCGATGGTGGTGGCTACCGCCGGGGTGATGGCCTATCTGCGCAAGGTCGGCGGCTTCGGCCGGGTCACCGCCTATTTCTCGGCCGCGCCCGGCGGCATCAACGAGATGGTGGTCACCGGCGGCGCCATGGGCGGCGACGAACACGCCATCGCGCTGATCCACGCGCTGCGCATCCTGCTGATCGTCTTCGCGGTGCCGTTCGGCTTCCGCCTCGTCACCGGCGTCCAGAGCCAGCCCATGGCCCGCGCCATGGGCACGCTGGCCGACCTGTCGCTGGTCGACGCCGGCATGCTCGTGGCCTGTGCGGCGGCGGGGGCGGGGGTGGCGCGGGTGCTCCGCTTCCCGGCCTGGATGCTGACCGGGCCGATGCTGGCCAGCGCCGCCGTCCACTTGGGCGGCGTCACCGTCGCCCATCCGCCCTCGGAGCTGGTGATCGCCGCCCAGGTGGTGGTGGGCTCCGGCCTGGGGGCCCGCTTCTCGACCCAGCGCTGGTCGGCGCTGGCCGGGATGGTGCGGGTGGCGCTGGGCTCGACCGCCATCATGCTGGCCGCCAGCGCCGGTGCCGCCGGGTTGACGGCGGCCCTGTCCGGCGAGCCGTTCGCCCTGCTGCTGCTGTCGTTCGTGCCGGGCGGCATCGCCGAGATGTGCCTGATCGCCCTGGCGCTCGGCCAGGACGTCGCGTTCGTGTCAACCCACCACGTGGTGCGGGTGGTGATGGTCATCATGGCCGCGCCCCTGATCTTCCGGCTGGCGCGGCGGCTGGAGGAGAAGAAGGCATGAAGGTCGTCACGATCGCCGACATGGCCGACCTGTCCGCCCGGGCGGCGGGGCAGCCGCGCAAGCGCCTCAACCTCAACCTCCACCCCGTGCCCGACGACCCGGTGCAGCGCATGCTGAACGCGCTGGAGCCGGGGACCTACGTGCGCCCCCACCGCCACGAGGGACGCTGGGAACTGTTCGTCCTGCTGTCGGGCTCGTGCGTGGTCCTTACGTTCGCCGACCACGGGCGTGTCGCCGATCGGGTGGTGCTGTCGCCCGCCACCGCGTTGGTCGCCGAGATCCCCGAGGGCACGTGGCACACCGTTCTGCCGCTGGAGCCGGGGACGATGATCTTCGAGAGCAAGACCGGTCCCTACCGCCCCGCCGAGGTCAAGGATTTCGCCCCCTGGGCGCCGGTGGAGGGCGAACCCGGCGCAGCGGCCTTCCGCCAGTGGCTGGAGCAGGCCCAGGTGGGGAACCGGCCGCCGGCGGCCTGACCTCAGCCCGCCGCCCGGTCCAGCAGGTCCCCCAGCACCTGGCATTGCAGCGCCAGGTCCTGCTGGCGCGACAGCCGGTGGTCGCCGTCCTTGACCAGGTGCACGCGCACGTCCTCCGACGCCAGGCAATCGGCCAGGGTGAGCGCCGTCTGCCACGGCACGTCGGCATCCTTCTGGCCCTGCACCAGCCGCACCGGGCAATACAGATTGATGGCGTCGCGCAGCAGCAGGTGGTCGCGGCCTTCCTCGATGAAGCGCCGCGCCACGATCCACGGCTTGTCCGGTTCGACGCAGTTGGGCAGGGCGACGCGGCCGGTCTCGGCCATCTCGCGGCGCTGCTGGTCGGTGAATTCGCGCCAGAGCAGGTCTTCGGTGAAGTCGGGCGCGGCGGCGATGCCCATGAAGCCGGCGACCCGGTCACGGCGTCGGAGCGCGGCCAGCAGGCCGATCCAGCCGCCGAAGCTCGAGCCCACCAGCACCTGCGGCCCCTCGGTCAGCTGGTCGAGGACGAAGGCGGCGTCTTCGGCCCACCGGCCGATGGTGCCGTCCTCGACCGTGCCCGAGGAGGCGCCGTGCCCGAAGGCGTCGAAGCGCAGGAAGGCCTGGCCGCGGTCGGCGCAGAACGCCTCCAGCGCCAGCGCCTTGGTGCCGTTCATGTCGGAATGGAAGCCGTGCAGGAACACCACTCCGGGGGTCCGCCCAGGGATGCGATGGTAGGCGATGGACGCGGCCTCGCCGCGTGGTAATATCCCGGCCCCTTTCGTCAGATCGCTCACGGTTCCACCTTTCCCATGCCCATGGATCAAACCGCCTCCATCGATGCCCTGCCGGCCGGCGATCGTCAACCGGTCGTCCTGCAGGTGCTGCCCGCCCTGGTCACCGGCGGCGTCGAGCGAGGCACCGTCGAGGTGGCCGCCGCCCTGGCCGAGGCGGGGTGGACGCCCCTGGTGGCGAGCGCCGGCGGTCCGATGGTGCGCGAGCTGCTGCGCGTCGGTGCCCGGCACTTCGAACTGCCGCTGGCCAGCAAGAACCCGTTGGTCATGCGCCAGAACGTCGCCCGGCTCGAGCAGGTGATCCGGGCCGAGGGCGTCGACATCGTCCACGCCCGCTCCCGTGCCCCCGCCTGGAGCGCCTATGCCGCCGCCAACCGGACCGGCAGCCATTACGTCACCACCTTCCACGGCACCTATAATCTGGGCTGGTTCGGGCTGAAGCACGTCTACAATTCGGTGATGACCCGCGGCGAGCGCGTCATCGCCATCTCGGAATTCATCGCCCAGCATGCCGAGCGGGTCTACGGCCTGCCCCGCGAGCGCATCCGCGTGGTGCCCCGCGGCGTCGACCTCAAGAAGTTCGATCCCGCCCGGGTGTCGCAGGAGCGCATCATCCAGCTGGCGCAGAAGTGGCGGCTGCCCGACGGCTTTCCCGTGATCACCCTGCCGGGCCGCCTGACCCGCTGGAAGGGCCAGACGGTGCTGATCGAGGCCCTGGCCCTGCTCGGCCGCCACGACGTGCGCTGCCTGCTGGTGGGCTCCGACCAGGGGCGCACCGCCTACAAGCAGGAGCTGCTGGACCTGATCAAGCGCCACGACCTGACCGACGTGGTGCACATCGTCGACGAATGCTCGGACATGCCGGCGGCCTACATGCTGACCGACGTGGCGGTGTCGGCCTCGACCGATCCCGAGGCGTTCGGCCGGGTGGTGGTCGAGGCCCAGGCCATGGGGCGGCCGGTGATCGCCTCCGACCACGGCGCCCCCCGCGAGACGATCCTGCCGGGCGAGAACGGCTGGCTGGTGCGGCCCAACGATCCGCAGGCGCTGGCCGACGCGCTCGGCCGCTTCCTCGACCTGTCGCCCGAGCGGCGGGTGGCCATGGCCAAGCTGGCGCAGGATTACGTGCGCGCCAACTTCACCACCGAGCTGATGTGCGCCCGCACCGTCAACGTCTACCGCGAGGTGCTGGGCATTCCGGTCGAGCGGATCGCGGCGGGGGCCGGGTGAGCGGGCGCGTCCTGGTCATCAAGCTGGGCGCCCTGGGCGACTTCGTTCAGGCCGCCGGACCGTTCGCCGCCATTCGTGCCGCCCATCCCGAGGCCGACATCACCCTGCTGACCACGCGGCCCTTCGCCGAATTCGCGGCCGCCAGCCCGTGGTTCGACCATGTGTGGATCGACGACAAGCCCAAGCTGTGGCAGGTCGGCAAGGTGCTGCAGCTGCGCCGTCGCCTGAACGGCGGCGGCTTTTCGCGCGTCTACGATCTGCAGACCTCGGACCGCAGCTCGGGCTACCACCGGCTGATGGGCCAGGTCGAGTGGTCGGGGATCGCGCCGGGATGCTCGCATCCCCATGCCAATCCAGACCGCGACCACATGCACACCGTCGACCGCCAGGCCGAGCAGCTGGCAATGGCCGGCATCGAGACGGTGGGGGCGCCCGACCTGTCGTGGGTGCGGGCCGACGTGGCACGCTTCGGCCTGCCGCACCCTTACGTTCTGCTGGCCCCCGGCGGCGCCCCCCATCGCCCGGCCAAGCGCTGGCCGGCCGAGCGCTTCGGCCTTCTGGCGGCGTGGCTCGCCCTGCGCGGCATCACCCCGGTGGTGCTGGGCACCGCCAAGGAGGAAGCCGAGATCGCCACCGTGACCGCCGCCTGCCCCCAGGCGGTCAGCCTGGCGGGCCGTACCTCCTTCCTCGATATTGTGGCGCTGGCGCGCGACGCCATGGCAGCGGTGGGCAACGACACCGGCCCCATGCACCTGATCGCCGCGGCCGGCTGCCCGTCGGTGGTGTTGTTCTCGCACGAGTCCGACCCCAGCTTGTGTGCGCCGCGCGGCAAGGTGACCGTCCTGCGCGTGCCCGATCTCGCCGATCTCGCCACCCCCGAGGTCGAGGCGGCGTTGGTCGCCTTGACTTGAGGCCCAAACCCCGTACAGTCCCCGGTTTCCGACCCCTGTCGCAGTCACGAGAGAACTCATGGTCGCCATCACGCTTCCCGACGGCAGCGTCCGCCGGTTCGACGGTCCGGTCACCGGCCTGGACGTCGCCAAGGACATCGGCCCCGGCCTGGCCAAGGCCGCGCTGGCCATCCGCATCGACGGCGCGCTCCGGGACCTCTCGACCACCATCGACCGCGACGTCAACCTGGCGATCGTGACCGCCAAGGACGGCGCCGACGCGCTGGAGCTGCTGCGCCACGACGCCGCCCACGTCATGGCCGAGGCGGTCAAGGAGCTCTATCCCGAGACCCAGGTCACCATCGGCCCGGCCATCGAGAACGGCTTCTACTACGACTTCGCGCGCGCCACCCCGTTCACGCCCGAGGACCTCGAGAAGATCGAGGCCCGCATGCGCGAGATCGTCGAGCGCGACGAGCAGATCGTCTGCGAGACCTGGGACCGTGACGAGGCGGTGCAGTTCTTCCTCGGCCAGGGCGAGAAGTACAAGGCCGAGATCATTTCCTCGATCCCGGCCGAGCAGAAGATCACCCTCTACCGCCAGGGCGGGTTCATCGACCTGTGCCGCGGCCCCCACCTGCCGTCCACCGCCAAGCTGGGCAAGGCCTTCAAGCTGATGAAGCTGGCCGGGGCCTATTGGCGCGGCGACGCCCGCAACGAGATGCTGCAGCGCATCTACGGCACCGCCTGGTTCGACAAGAAGGACCTCGACGGCTACCTGCACATGCTGGAGGAGGCCGAGAAGCGCGACCATCGCCGGCTGGGCCGCGAGATGGAGCTGTTCCATCAGCAGGAAGAGGCGGTGGGCAGCATCTTCTGGCATCCCAAGGGCTGGCGCCTGTGGCGCACCGTCGAGAACTACGTGCGCCGCAAGCTCGACGTCCACGGCTACGTCGAGGTCAAGACGCCGCAGCTGGTCGACCGCTCGCTGTGGGAGGCCTCGGGCCACTGGGAGAAGTTCGGCGACAACATGTTCACCATTCACACCCCGGACGAGAAGGTCCTGGCGGTGAAGCCGATGAACTGTCCCTGCCACGTCCAGATCTTCCGCCAGGGCATCAAGTCGTACCGCGACCTGCCGCTGCGTATGGCCGAGTTCGGCTCGTGCCACCGCTACGAGCCGTCGGGCGCGCTGCACGGCATCATGCGCGTGCGCGCCTTCACCCAGGACGACGCCCACATCTTCTGCACCGAGGACCAGATCACCTCGGAGACGGTGGCCTTCTGCGAGCTCCTGAAGGAGATGTATCGCGATTTCGGCTTCACCGACGTGCGGGTGAAGTTCTCGGACCGCCCGGCCAAGCGGGCGGGCTCCGACGAGATCTGGGACAAGGCGGAGAAGGCGCTGCTGGACGCCTCGGAGGCCGCCGGCCTGCACACCACCCTGAATCCCGGCGAGGGCGCCTTCTATGGTCCCAAGCTGGAATTCGTGCTGCGCGACGCCATCGGCCGCGACTGGCAGTGCGGCACCCTGCAGGTGGACTTCGTGCTGCCCGAGCGCCTCGACGCCGCCTACGTCGCCGAGGACGGCACCAAGAAGCGCCCGGTGATGCTGCACCGCGCGATCCTGGGGTCGTTCGAGCGGTTCCTCGGCATCCTGATCGAGAACTTCGCCGGCCGCTTCCCGCTGTGGCTGGCCCCGGTCCAGGCGGTGGTCGCCACCATCGTGTCCGACGCCGACGACTACGCCCGCGAGGTGGCGGCGGCGCTGGAGAAGGCCGGGCTCAAGGTCGAGCTTGATCTCAGGAATGAGAAGATCAACTACAAGGTCCGCGAGCACTCGGTGGCCAAGGTGCCGGTGATGCTGGTGGTCGGCAAGCGCGAGGCCGAGATGCGGACCGTGGCGATCCGCCGCTTGGGGGGCAGCGAACAAGAAGTTGTTGCGCTGGATCAGGCGGTTGTTACACTTGGAGAGGAAGCGCGTCCGCCGGCCTGACCGGTGCGGGCGCCGGACCACCGAATGCGAGAGAACCGGACGGGCCGCGGGGGGTATGAGCGGACCGTCCAAACTCAGTTCTAGAGAATGGAGAAGGTTACATAGCTAGACCGCCGATGCAGACGCCGCCCAAGAACGACGGGCCGCGCGTCAACCGAGAGATCGATGTCCGCAGCATCCGCCTGGTGGGTGCCGACGGTGAAATGATCGGAGTCGTGAGCCTGCGCGAAGGTCTTGCCATGGCTGAAGAGGCCGGGCTCGATCTCGTGGAAGTGTCACCCAATGCCGACCCGCCGGTCTGCAAGATTCTGGACTACGGAAAGTTCAAATACGAAGTCCAGAAGAAGAAGAACGAGGCGAAGAAGAAGCAAAAGGTGATCGAGGTCAAGGAGATCAAGCTCCGCCCGAACATCGATGACAACGACTACGGCGTGAAGATGCGCGCCATGAAGAAGTTCCTCGAAGAGGGAGACAAGGTGAAGGTCACCCTTCGCTTCCGTGGTCGCGAACTGGCCCACCAGGATCTCGGCATGAAGGTGCTGGAGCGGGTGCGCGGCGAGCTCGAGGAACTGGGCAAGGTCGAGCAGCATCCCAAGATGGAAGGCCGCCAGATGGTCATGGTGATCGCGCCCCGCTAAGGCGCGATCCCTTCTTTCCGGGGCCTGGTTTCAGCCTCACAGAACCGGTTGCGGCCAAGCGCGACTTGCGCTAAGTTCCGCGCCTCCCCACCGACCGGGGGATATTCCAGCGCGGAGAGGTGCCGGAGCGGTCGAACGGGCCGGTCTCGAAAACCGGTGTGGGGGCAACCTCACCGTGGGTTCGAATCCCACCCTCTCCGCCACTTTCCCCGCTAAGGGGCACAAATCCTAGACATTCCGGGCCATCGAAACTGGCCGTTTCCAGTCCTGGTACAGCAACCTGGACAGCAAGGAGGCGGTCCTGGCCTATTTCAACGTTGCACACCTCGTTCGCAGGGGCGGCGTGTTCTGCTTCCGCATGGCCGTACCCCGCTCGCTGTGGAGCCGGTTCGGCCTGCGCGAGATCAAAGGCTCCCTCAAGACAGGCGATCCCTTCACGGCCCGCATCCGCTGCCGTAAGCTGAGCAACGCCTTTGAGCATCTGATCGACAAAGTTCGCGCCATGCCCGATCTCACCCAGGACGCCATCAGGGGGCTGATCCAGTCCTACTTCCAACGTTGCCTGGACAACTCCGAGGAGATTGCCCGCCTCGCGCCAAGCGATGGTGAATTGGACATCGGTTTCGAGGTCTCGGAAATGCAGTCCGAGGCCCAGCGGTTGGGCAAGGCGCTAGCTACCCGCAACTATGATCCATTCACCGAAATGGAGGCGCGGGAGGTGTTGGGGCAGGTGGGCTTGTCCCGTGCCCAGGTCGATGCAGAACAATTCGATGCGCTCTGCAATGGCGTCCTGCGTGCCCGGATCGAGGACCGCCGCATCCTCGTCGCCAAGCTGCTGGGGCAGTATGATCGAACTGCACCCGCTGACCCGTTGTTCGCGGGCATGATCGCCACCATGCCGCCGCTTCCCGGTGAGGAGAAGGCGGGGGAGCGAACCCTTGCCGTCCTGGCCGACCGGTATTGCGAGCAGAAGCGCGATAAGGAATGGGTGGGGAAGACCTATCTCGACAACCGGCGCGTCGTGAACCTCGTGATCGATCTGGTGGGGGCAGGCAGGACAGTTTCGTCGCTCGGGATCGAGGACGTGCGGAAGGTGCGCGACACGTTGGAGAAGCTGCCGGGCAACTATATGAAGTCCAAGGCCATGCAGGGCAAGACCATGGATGAGGTGCTTGCCGCCAACCACGGGAAGCCTCTTGCCCCCAAGACCCAGGACAAATACTTCACCATGTTCCGCTCGTTCCTGAACTGGTGCATCGGCGAGGGCTACCTCGCCACCATGCCCGGACCGAAGCTGAAAATCACGGGAGTGACGAAGGGAGGGGGCAAGAAGGACCGCCATTCGTACTCGGCAGAGCAGCTTGAAAAGCTGTTCGCCTCACCTTTGTTCACCGGCTGCAAGTCCGAAGGGCGGCGTACCGAGCCGGGGGACGTGGTGGTGCGTGACGGTAAGTTCTGGATACCGATCATCGCCCTGTATTCCGGCCTGCGCCTGGGAGAGATCGTCCAATTGCTGATCTCCGACATCAAGGAGGAGCAAGGGGTGCCGTTCTTCGACATCGACAAGGGCGAGGGCGAGGACGACAAGCAGCTAAAAACCTGGGCCAGCGTTCGCCGTGTTCCCATTCATCCCAAGCTCATTGAATTGGGGTTCCTCGCCCATGTGGATCAGCAGCGCCAGAAGAACCCGAAGGGACGGATTTTCCCCGACGTGAAGCCGGGGAAGGACGGCTATTACTCGGCCAGATTTAGCAAGTGGTTCAGCCGCTATGCGAAGGCCGTCGAAGTGAAGACGCCGAAAACCTCGTTCCACTCGTTCCGCCATAATTTCAAGGACGCACTGATGCATGGCGGTGTGACCGAAGAATACAGCAAGGCCATGATGGGACACGCCGAGGAGAGCGTACATGACACCTATGGTTCCCACCTGACGACCCCCTTGCTCAGGCAGGCGATTGAAAGGGCGTTGATCCCGGTTTGTTTAGACCATCTGAAGGCGCTCACCTGACCGCTTCGGCCACGCTATTGACAGCCTTGGCCCATCTGTAGCTTACTTTTTCCCGCTTCGGCCCGCTCCGGGCCTCGGTCCTTCCCGACAGGTGGGACCAAACAAATCCTTGTCTCGCCAAGAGATGGGGTCGGCCAAACCAAGGAGGGTTAGCTGGTGAAACGACGTGAACCATTTGGGTTCGCGTGCGTTCGCCGCCTTCTGGTTCAGGCACGCACGCGCACCCGCAGAGACGGAGTGCAATGCGATGAACGGAGTAACCTATCTCTCCCCCAAGCAGGCCGCTGAACGCCTGCGCCTCTCGGAAAAGACGCTCGAACGATGGCGAAGCCAGGGCTCGGGGCCCCGCTATCTGAAATTCGGCACGCGCGTGCGCTATCGGGCGGATGACCTCGATGCGTGGGCGGAGAAACACGCCCGCTTCAGCACCAGCATGTGAGAGCCAAAAACAACCCCCACCACGGCGGCAACCGTATAGGTGGGGGCTCTTCAAGGATGATGATGCCATGACTATAGAAATGGCCTCTTGCCCTTTCAAGGCAAGTTATTCCACCACGCGTACAGACGCGCTGGAAAGTCTGGTGGCTCAGATGATTGCGGATGATGGGTATCAATTCGACGGCCTCACTTGGGCTGTAAACCCTCAGGAATGGTGGTGTGCACGACTTGACATATCACCGGCCACCCTGCGCCGGGTAATCGCGAGGCCACCATTTGTCAGAGACTGCGCCATGGTGGGCGGCAGAAAGATGATGCTGTTGCGGGTGGGAGAGAAGGGTTCAGCCAGGGATATTGCCCGTCACTTGCGCAACATCTGGCGAAAGAGAACGGGAAAGCGGGAGACCCCGAAGGAGTTTGGCTGTTTGGTCGGCCTATCGACGCGGTGGGGAGAGGATGCCCCGCGTCTGTTCTCGACAACGCTGAAAGACTGGAACTTCTTCATGACGGGGGTGAAGCTCCAGGAGGACTGGACCGTCAACCGCCACTACAAACACCCCAGCATCGCCCTGATCCGCAGGTTTCCTAACGTTGCCGAGGAAATCTATTTGACCCGGCTGCAAGAGGAGAGCGCGTGAGCGGATGTTCTTGTCCCCTGTAATTACCTTTAACCCCTATATCTACTCTATCTACCAGGGGGACAAGAAACATTCGCTCATAGAGTAGCTATAGGAGCCTTCGGCGGCGAAGACGCTGAGAAACCACCTCCTCAGGCTGTTAAGGGCATCGCTGACCGGAGAGGTGAAGGCGCTGGCCGAGGCCAATGGAGGAGAAGATGTAGAAAGCCGCTGGTGTCGTTTGATGTCCTTCAATCGGTGTCCTGCACTATGGCGGGACACCCCCTTGGACATTTGCCCAGGCGAACCTGAAATCGCCCTGTAGACAGCGCAAACTCAGCACTATCCAATGGGCAACCTAGGACGCGGATATGGTTCCCAAAGCGTGGGGGTTGGCCTCGTGAGCTTCTTTGTTTGGAGTAAGATGCAATCGGAGGCTGGACAGGGCCTGACAGCAATCATTGCTCGCAAGGAGGCCGAACGTAAGGCCGGGAACGGCGTGTTCTGGTGGGGCATAGGAAACAGCCTCGGTACGGCGGTTCATGATGCCGCCAGATTGAGCGGCGGCCATTTGCCAGTCCTCTTTTCCAAGATGCTGTCCCGTCCGAAAGCCCAGGACAGCGCCCCCGATAGCGTGGTTCTTTGGACCAAATGGGTCGATGGTGATGGGCAAGAGCAAGATGTTCCGCCGCATGTCCTTGTGACGAGCCGTGCGGCTGAGGGAAAGCGGAACCATTACGCATTGGCCTGCTACTCTAAGAGCGCCCTCACCATCAAAGACCATGGCCCCTTCGATCCGACAAATTGCCGCACTCTGGCCGGGAAGTGCCCAGGGGCTTCCCAGGTTACAGCTTTGCTCACCGGTCCTATCGCACCACATGAGCAAGGCCCTTACTCCGAAGGGTTTCAGGTATCGCTGATTGCGCCGTACATGGTGAAGTTGGTCGATGGTCGTTTGCTCGATCCCACCGAGAGGGATTTGATCTCGTTCTGGCCGCTCGGCGGGGTCTGGGACGACCTCGTTCAACGGCTCCGGGGATAGCCTGGCGTCATTTTCTTTGACCCGCGCGCACTCCAGTTACGATCAGGGATCAATCCTCTCCACGGAACTCCCCGATGCCGCCTAGCCGTCGTGCAATTAATTGCAAACCTCCAAGGGTTCACATTCCCTTCAACCCTCCTTTCACCCAATGTGACGGCCTGGAGCAGGCCCGATGAGCCGGTTCGTGGCGTATTACCGGGTCAGCACCCAACGCCAAGGTGAAAGTGGTCTCGGCCTGGATGCCCAGCGCATGGCAGTGACCGCCTACCTTACCCGCACTTCCGGGCGCTTGGTCGCGGAGATCACCGAGGTTGAGAGTGGCAAGCGCAACGACCGCCCCAAGCTGGCCGAAGCATTATCAGCCTGCCGCATCCACAATGCCGTGCTGGTGATCGCCAAGCTCGACCGCTTGGCCCGCAACGCCGCCTTCCTGCTGTCGCTGAAAGACGCCGGGGTGGAGTTCGTCGCGGTAGACATGCCGAACGCCAACCGGCTCACAGTCGGCATCATGGCGCTGGTGGCCGAGGATGAAGTGGAAAGGATCAGCGCACGAACCAAAGCGGCGCTCGCGGCGGCCAAGGCCAGAGGTGTCCGGCTGGGCAACCCCGGCAACCTGTCGAACCGCACCGTCGGCAGCGTGCGTGGAAATGAACGCCAAGCAGCCCTGGCCGACAAGCGGGCTGTTGATCTGCTGCCGGTCGTCGCCGCCATCCGTATCGCTGGCGCAACCACCCTGCGGGCCATAGCTGCCGAATTGAATGGCCGCGCCATCACAGCTCCGCGCGGAGGGGTCTGGACTGCGGCACAGGTGGTCCGTCTGCTCGACCGCATCCAGGCTGTTACCGCACGGGCGGGGTAGCGAAGGGTAGCGATTTTCAGGGCTCCTGCTGCCTGCCGATGCCCACCCCGCAGCGAAGGTGGTTCACATTGGGGGTGGGATCAGCCATCCTACAAGAAGGGCCACGGTTATGGACAAGCTGACCCCCACCCGTCGCAGCGAGAACATGCGCCGCATCCGGGGCAAGGACACCGGCCCGGAGGTGGTGGTTCGCCGTGCGCTGAAGGGGATGGGCGTCGGGTATCGGTTGCATGTCCGTGACCTTCCCGGATCGCCCGACATCGTGATGCGGGGGCGGAGACTGGTGCTGTTCGTGCACGGGTGCTTCTGGCATCAGCACGAGGGCTGTCCTAGGGCCTTCAGCCCCGCCACCCGGCGGGAGTGGTGGTCCGAGAAGTTCGAGAGGAACAAGGTTCGAGACAACGCGGCCCAGGCGGCATTGCGGGACCAGGGGTGGAGGGTGGAAGTGGTCTGGGAATGTGAGACCCGGAACGAGCCCCATCTGATGGAAAGGTTGGCTGAGATCGTGTTCGGCAGTGGCGCAGGGATAGCGAAATGAGCGGCGGAACGGCTGTCAAGGCGAGGCTCTATGCGGCGCGTGGAACAGACGCGCCGTGGTACAAGGGCTGGGACTTGTCGGATGACGAGCGGGAACGGTTTCGCCGGATCAGTATGGCCTCCCAGGCCGCCAAGGCCAGGGCCATGAACGGTGAATGTGACCTGCCGAAGCATCCCATTCCCACGCCTCGTCTCGATCCCTGCTCGCTCATGCCGCAACTCCTGCCCAACGGCCTGCGCGCTCTGAGCCTGTTCAGTGGCGGCGGCGGGCTGGACATCGGCTTTGACCGGGCCGGCTACGAGCATGTCGCCTCCTATGACATCCTTCCCCAAGCTGCCGAGGTGCTGAACGCCGCCCGGCCGCAGTGGACGGTCTATGCCGGTGATGCCGGCGATGTGACGGTGGCTGATTGGACCAAGTATCGGGGCATGATCGACGTGCTCCACGGCGGGCCGCCGTGCCAACCCTTCAGCCATGCGGGGAGCCGCAAGGGTGCGGCGGACGTGCGGGACATGATCCCCGAACTGGTCCGTGCCGTTCTTGAGGCTCGACCGCGCGCGTTCCTCTGTGAAAATGTGTCGGGACTGGCGACCAAGAAGTTCGCCCAGTACATTCAGTTTGCCATCTTCGATGCGCTGAAGGGCCGCTACCACGTCCGCATGTTCACCCTGGAAGCGGCGGATTTCGGGGTGCCCCAGCGTCGCAAGCGCGTCTTCTTTGTCGGCTTCCAGGACAAGAAAGACTTCGGCCGTTTCGCCGAGCCGTTGCCCACCCATCGGCAGGGCGAAGAGGGCGGCAGTAATCTGCCGCAGACGATGGGGGCTCGGGAGGCCCTGGGGCTGCCGGACATTGGAGCGGATGGTCTCGCACCGACCCTGCGCAGCGGGTTGACCGGGCCGCGCCACAGCACCAGCGTCGTCAACAGCATGACGGCGATGCGCGATTGGAACGCTTTGCACATCTGGCCGAACGGTGTTGCGGCGGATCGAGAGGCCGCCTCGCAGTTTGTCGCCAAGAACGGTGACTTCCGGCTGTCCATCGCCGACTGCATGGTGCTGCAAGGGTTCCCGGCCGACTGGCCGATCAAGCCGCCGGTTTACAAGGCCCTTGGGTTGATCGGGAACTCAGTCGCTCCGCCGATGGGCTATGCGGTCGCCGTCGCCCTCGCCAAAGCCCTTACTTGACCTTCTGCGCCAGCCACGTCCGGATCAACGTGCGGAGTTCCTGGGCGTGGTTCTTAGTGATGGTCGGCCAGGGGTCGAAGTAGGCCACCGGGATGTGCGGGTTGTTGAGCGTTGATCCGCGCTCGATGACGTACCGCGCGCGGTCCCTGAAAATCTCCAGCATCCGCGCCCGGCTATAGCCGTTCGGCACGTCCATCGCCTCAGTGTACTGCTGCGCACCGTATTGGTTCTTGTGCAGGCGCTTGGCGTCTTCGCGCGAGTAGACCTCCTTGTCGCCGATGACCCGCAACATGGCCTCCATGGTGATCAGCGGCGGCACCACCTTCGCCATCTCAAAGTCGCGCCGGATGTATTCCCATTTCTCCCGCACCCAAGGAGCCATATCGTCGGGAGTACCGTACTTGCAATGGGTGAGTTGGTCGCTCTGGTAGAAGGCCACGATCCAGTGCTTGGTTTCCCACTTGCGGATGTGGTCCGGGCCGAAGTCACGGACGGTGGTCAATCCGCCCCGCTTGGTGGTGACTGACTTCAACTCGAAATCAAGAACGAGGTCGTCGATGGGCAGGATGGCGTCGGTGCCATGCCGGACGCGGTTGGCTGGCCGCTCCAGGTTGAACAGGTCAACGATACGGTTCTCGCGAACATCGTCCTGGGCCGCCATGGCTGGGTCCGTATAGGTCAATCGGGGTAGCGGAACTGTCACCATTCGGAGCAACGCTGTCAATGCCAGTGGTTGTGTCTCACTGACAGGTGAGGAGCGTCACGGCCCGGCAGATTGGCCAGCCGAGTGTCGGCGCACAATTTCCTGGAAGATGGTTTGCGGTGCTGCCCCAATCGCGTCCGCGATCCGCTTAAGCTCCAGCACGTCAATCCGCCGCTGACCGGCTTCATATGCCGATACGAAGCTCTGCGGCTTGCCGAGCCGGGCCGCAACATCCTGCTGACGAAGGTTTGCCGACTGGCGGAACTCAGCCAGCACCTCGCCGACAACCTTATGCTCCTCTGGTGAAATCCACACACCGACACTCCCGACCCCAGGGCCGGGATTTCAACTAAATCGAAAAAGTCGATATCGAAAAACCCGATATTCTCGGGTACCCTTCCGCTGCCGTCGGTGGTGCCCGCAAGGGCTCCCGAAGTTGCACGCCAAGGAGGGGGTGCCTGTGGTCTTGCTCTGCGTCGATGGGGACGCGGTAGAGGTTCTGCACGCCGGTTGCTTCGCAGATCGCCATGCCGAGGAGCGCATCCAGGCGTGGGCTGACACCTGCCCGGCGCTGGTCAATGGCGGATATCCCCTGCTGTCGCTGGGCACCGAGATCATCACGCGCCACGGTCACGCCATCGACAATCTGTTCATCGACGGCACCGGCGTCTTGGTCGCGGTCGAGATGAAGCGGGGACGGACGCCGCGCGATGTCGTTGCTCAGGTGCTCGACTATGCCGCCCACCTCAGCCGCCTCGAATGGCCTGAGGTCGATGCCCTTTGCCGGAAGCGCCATGGCCTGGCGTTGGATGAAGCGTTCCGGCGCACCTTCGCCCGTCCGCTGGGCGAGGGCGGGAAACCCGGACACCGCCTCGCCATCCTGGCCGAGCGCTATGACCCGCGCACCCTCGACGCTGCACGTTATTTGATCGACGGCGGCCTGCCGCTGGTGTTGCTCCAATTCACCTACGTGCCGGTGGGGGAACGCGCGGTACTCGACGTGCGGGCCGCTCTTGGCACCATGCCGGAAACCAACCCGATTGATGACTTTGTGGGGGATGTGATGAAGACCTGGACGCTGGACCAGATCGCCAAGCTGCCTCAGGAACGGCGTGCGGCCATGTACGATAACGCTCTGCGGGTTGGTGGCCCAGAGGGCCAAGCCCTCGCCAAGCTGATCGAAGAAAGCGGCCTGCCGTACCGCAACCCCACCTGCCCCAGCGACAACGACCCAATCATGCGGCGGATCGAGGAGGTGGTGTTCTCCGGCGAGGGCCGGAAAGCCGCCATCGAAGCAGCGGCCCAGGGATTGCCCGCCATGGCCGGGATCGACCCGCTGTTGCAGCAGGCGCTCGGGAAGGATTACGGCAAGCACAACCTGACCACTGCGACGGCGGGCGACCGGGTTGCCAATCTGATGCGCCAGATGGGCTATCGGGAGGCCGGTTCCCGTTCATTGCCCAGTGGCTGCGTGGCGAAATCGGCCATGCTGTGGGTCATGCCGTAGGACAGCCCATGTCCTTCACCGGCCAGTCGCATTCTCCTTTGCCCCGCACCGGCCAGAGTTACCGTCCAAGTGAGGAACAACTCACCACCGAGGACGGTATGAAAGGCGTTTTCATCACGGCGCGGCAGCAGCTTGAGCAGGCGGTTGCCTTGCTGCCGCAACCCACCTTCCAGCCCCTGCCAGCCGATCAATGGATCGTCGCCAGCACCTTGCAGAAGGCCATCCGCCGGGGCGATGCCGATCTGGCTGAACGGGCGGCGCTGACCTACCTGGGGATGCAAGGAGCTTCGGTGTGGCGACGGCTTCAGGTCATCGCTTTCGAGGATGTGGGCTCGGGCTCCGCCGACGCCGTGGTGATGACCGTGGCGGCCAGCCTGGATGCGCCGTGGCGAGAAAAGGCCGGTGGCAATGCCCGCGTCGCCGCCACCCTCGCCCGGATGCTGGCCGACGCCCCCAAGGATCGGAGCGCCGACTATTTGATCTGTGCGGCCAAGGATCACCCTTCGCTGGAAGAGGCGCGGGCCAGGAGCGGCAGCCGGTCCCTGGCTGACCGTCTGGCGCTGGTGGCGGACACCAACCTTCCGCTGCCGGTGCGGGCCATCGCGGCGTGGTACGCCTCGGGCGTCGAATGGGGGGACGAGAACCGGGTGGGCAAGGGCGATCTGTCCGGCTTGCTCGCCACCTTCCGCGACTTGGGTGTGCCCGATGCGCTGGCGTCCGCTACCGTCTTCGCCGCCACCCGCACCCGCGAGCCGATCACCGTCATGGTGCCGCTGGTCTGGCTGGCCGCGTTCGAGGGGGAACTGCCGGACGTGATGGGCATGCCGGTGCCCGACGCACCCAGCGTGGACGGCGTGCCGATGTGGGCCCTCGACAAGCACACGAGGGTCGGCAAACAGGCGATCCACCGGTTCGCGCGGGAGTGCGCCTCAGTACGGGCCTGCCTGGAGGAGTTCGTTCCCGAGCATCGCCACCGCGAGGCCGCCTGTCTGGCCGCGTTCTATGCCGACGCGGCTCCCGTCTCCCGCCGTCTTGCGTGGTCCGGGGCCGGTGCCCTGGAGGGGCTGGGCACCGAGAACGATCTCTTGCTGGCCGGTGTCGCCTCGGAAGGCATCGATCCGCTGCTGGCGACCGTCCGCGCCAATCTCGACCACCTCAACGAAATCCGCACCCGACTATTCGAGGCCCGGCAGTACAGCCCGGCCCAAGCCAACCTTCTGTGATAGGGGACAATGGAAATGATGAAGACGATTTTCGCCGCGCTCACCGCTCTGCTGTTGGCCGGAACGGCGCAAGCCGCCCCGTATGACCTGCGCGGTTTCAGGCTCGGAATGACCTTGGATGAGTTCCGTGCCATGCCGCACCCCGACGCAGCGAAGTATGCAAGCGTCGATGTCCTGTGCACTGGCGATCCCGGCGCGGACAAGGTCGGCGGTGGTTCGGAACTTTTGGTTTACGGCGCAATCGCCAAGGTGGGCGTCGTGCGGTGCAACCACTTTCGGCCCCACATGATCCAGAGCTTGGCGCAACAGGGAAGCCGCGACGAATTGCCGCTCGATGTTGCAGGGATCGGCGTGTTCCAGGTGTACGAATTCATTCCCCACCCGACCGACGGAACCCTGCGCCTGTTCCGCATCTCCATCCGCTCGAACATGCGCTATTGGGACCAGTTCTGGGACGCCTACACGGGCAAGTTCGGCAAGCCGTCCAAGCTCAAGAACGACAAAGTTCAGAATAAGCTCGGCGGGGTGTTCGAGAAGGTGACCGCGACCTGGGCCAACAAGGAAAGCTCGATCACGTTGGAGCAGCGGACAACGGCCATTGACCACATGGGCATCACCTATCTGCACAACGATCTCGGCCTCCATTTCCTCCGGCAGGTCGAAGCTATCGAGGGCAAGCCGTCGAGCAAACTCTGATCCTCCCCCCGCTCGGCAATAGACCGGGAAAGCCGCCAAGGGGACGCTCAGGGGAGGGAAGCGGCGCAAGGCACCTTCCCTCCCTGTTTGCCCGATAGCGGCCCTACACCACCTTGTACGATGGAAACATGAGGAGGCCGCGCCCATGATCCGATCCACCATCGCCGCGATGCTGTTGATCGGCTCGCCATCCTGGGCGGGGGATTGGGTGGTCCGTGACAACCAGGGCCGACGCACCGGGTCGGTCGAGGAGACCCGCCCTGGTGATTACGTCCGCCGCGACGCCCAAGGCATGCGCACCGGCACCATCACCACCGAACGCAACGGGCGAATGGTCGAGCGTGACATGGCCGGTCGACGCACCGGGACCATGGAGCGCGAGGGTGATGGCCGGTATGTGCAGAGGGACGCCCAGGGCAACCGCACGGGGACGGTGGAGCAGAACCGCGACGGAAGCTGGACGGTGAGAGACACTCTGGGGCGGCGCACAGGTAGGGCTGAGCAGCGTTAGCCAGTATTCCATTGCCTATGACAACGCCACCCAGGTAGCTGTGATAAGGCGGCGATGATGCACAAGGCGTCGCAGTCAGCTTTCCACCCGCGTCCATTGCGCCAATTGGCAACGGGGGTTCGGTGGCATGGGGGTGCCGTTTCGGAGCATCACAGTCTTAATTTCGCCATTTCGCTCCATTAGCGCCACGAGCGATGAGTATTTCATCCCAACGAAGCCGCCCGTCCAGTCAAGGCGAAGAACCACGGACGAACGCGCATTAAAGGCATCAGCGCCTGACCACGGCCTCTCAACCGACGCGACACCAGTGAGGTGCCCTGTAGGGTGATAACAGCGAATGATGGCCTCGCCTGCATCGCCAAGGCTTTGCGGCTTCTGGATGGTCGAACCAGTCGGCAGTGGGTTTGCGGACGGCCCATACATCTGCGCAACGGATAAGACCGCTTTCAGAGCAAGCATTGTGAGGGTTTCAGACATATGAACCCATCTCTATATTGTAGGCAACCTCTACCTCTTTCGCGTGGGGCGTGCAAGAATGCGGTCAACCCTGAATGAGATTGCGCGAGGGGCTATGGGTGACCGGAAGAAAGCTGGCGGCTATGTATTGATCCTGTCAGATGAGCGGCGGGTGGCGTTTGAAGGTCAGCAATGGATAGATGATCGTTTCGCAGAACCCGTCCCAGATTTCGCACATAGCAGGAGCCTCCCCCTCATATGTTTCCTGTCAGCCCAAAAGGGGATGATTACCCATATTGGCCGCGCTAAGAGGGGCTATCGAGCCGGTACGGGCCTTCGTCGTCTTAATATCGAAGGAGCGCAAGAGTTAACGGCCCCAATTGACATTCCTGCCCTCACGGCGCTCATCCCCTTACCACTGGCAAAGGCGGTTTCGGCGAGGTTGGCCGATGGCGGATTGCTATCGGAAAAGGGGTTTGGGGCTGTGGTTGAAGCGGTGATCACTCTGTCGCCGGAGACAGCCGCGCTCCTCAACCGGTTCAGTCTTGAACGCGCAGCCCGAATAGAGCGTTTGTCGTCGCGGACCCGGATGGCCTTGGCCTATCAAAAAGAGGCCGTAGCTACGGCGCTTTCCCTCGCCGGAATGGGTCGGGAAACCTTGCAGGCATGGTCTCCGCCGAAAGAAGAGCCTCCAACCTCTTTCTTGGACGGCCTTCCCGAGGTTCGCCTGCGGGAGGACCCGATGGTGATCAATGACCTCGCAAACCTCCCTGGGTACCAGTTGCTGAAGGTGCTCCCATATGCCGCGGCTGTCTTCCAGGGTAAGAACGAACGGCTCACCGTCATCCTGGCTAACCGTCAGCTCCTTGAGGAGCAGTTCGGGACGGACCTGATCTACTACAACGAGACGTTCAAATCGTTCGTAATGGTTCAGTACAAGGCGATGGAAAAGGCCAGCGGGGAAAGTGACTGGGGATTTAGGCTTCCCAATGAGCAACTCGATGCTGAGGTCGCTCGCATGGACGAAGCCCTCCAGGCCCTCCGACAGTGCACTGCAAACGCCTGCCGTGATGGCTTCCGATTATCTGATAGCCCTTTCTTCCTCAAGATGTGCCCTCGCCTCCAGTTCAATCCCGACGACATCGGTCTTGTCAGAGGCATGTACTTTCCCCTCGATCATTGGCGGTTTGTTGCCGCCGATCCGGCCCTAATTGGTCCAAGAGGGGGACGCAGGCTCACGTTTGAGAATGCTGGTCGATATCTCGACAACACTTCATTCCTTTCGCTGGTCGCTAAGGCTTGGATTGGAACAACTCCCAATCAGTCCGCCGTTCTAGAGACTGCAATACGGGCGATAATCCAAAGCGGGCGTACCGTTGCCCTCGCGGTCAAGAAAGATGCTCCTGACCCGCCGACCGCCACGGCTTCCGGCTACGTAGGGGTTTCACCGAAGGATGAGGAAGTGGAACGCCAACGGGTTCACGTCCACCGGTTCAATTAGGGTTCTCAAAGAGCCTCCAGCGCGACAGCCAACAACGCCTGATGGCTGATACCGTGCTTTTCGGCCAGGGTACGAATGGCCTCGGCGGTCGCGGGTTCCACCTTCACCGTCAGCTTGATCCCACCGGCGGGCGACATGGAATGAGGGATGCTCGATGGCGACGCGGCGAAGAATGCGGCCAGGGCCTCGTTGAGCAAGGTCAACAGCGTCACATGCTGCTGAATGGCCAGCATCTTCAGGTGCGCCTTCCGCTCGGGCGTCACCATTACGGTGAACTGCCGTGCATTCTTGATGGCCTCTAGCCGTTTCAGCCTCGGCATGCCCTTTAGCGTCAGTGCAGGCGCGGTAGCATCAGGGACAGCAGCGGCCTGTCCTTTCTTTATGAATGTGACCGCCACCGCGCCCTCCTTGGCAATTTGCAATTAACTGCGTCTAATGCAATCAATTGCAAAACTGGGCCTAACGGTCAAGGCGGCGAGGGCACCGGCTTATCCTTTGCCTCGGGCAGCAAATTGGTACAGAATTAGGCTAACGGGTTGGAAACAAAGGCGTTCACACGCCCGGAAATCCTAGGATTGGCGAAGTTGGTGATCTTCTCCCACCCTCTCCGCCATTCACATGAAAAAGGCTCCCCTCGCGGGAGCCTTTTTCATGTGAGCGGTGGATGACCCGGCGGGTTCGGTGAGGGGGAATGCCGGTGCCCCTGACGACGCCTTCAGCACGAATGCCATCCTCTTCCGCTCCTCGCTTGCTGCGAATACAAACGGGGGCATGTGTCGCGAACGTCGGGACGGGTGCGCTTCCCGGTGCTTGGCGTTTCGTCCACCCGTCCGTGTCGTCCCGGAACGGCGAAGCATGTCCATCGCGGGCCTCGGAGCGGCGGGCAGCCGTGTCCATGCGGGTCGAGGAGAAGTCCCATGCTCAGGATTTTCGCTATATCGGCCCTCCTGCTTGCAGCCGTGTTTCCCACCGGGGCTGCCGCCGCTAGTGCCATCGCGGAGGTAGAAGGCGCCAAACCCGCCAACCGGGATCCGCTGGTGCGCGCGCTGCTGGATCGCGACCAGGCAGAAGCGGTACGCCTGATCCAATCCGGCACGCCGCTCGATCTAAGCATCGATGAAGACTTGGTCGATGAGCACCTGACCAAGCAAGCCAGGATGCTCTCCTACGGTAACAACAGGCCGCCGGGCTATCCGCTGGCGATCGCGGCTGCGCTGCTGGGGCTGCCCGGGGTGCTGGAAGCCATCGGCGACAGGGATCCGGCACGTTTGCATGTTGCCGATAGCGACAATAAGACGGCTATCAACTACGCCGCCCATCAGGGCTACGCCAGATGTGTGGCCGTGTTGTTGCGCCACGGCCTGAACCCCCTGCAGCCGCCGCGTCACGCCTGGGCCAGCGGTACGCCCCTATCGCGCGCTGTGATGGCCGGCCATGCATCGGTGGTGAAACTGCTGCTCGATGCCATCCCCCAGGCGCAATACGGTTCCGACCGGGTGATGGAGCAGGTATGGGCCGCCACCCTTCGTCAGCCGCAGGGGGACTTGCAGGTGCTGAAAACCCTGCTCGATGCCGGCATTTCGCCCAACTATATTGCCCCGCAGGGCGGTACGGCGCTGATCAACGCCATCGAGCACCAGGATCCGGCACAGGTGCGCCTGCTGATCGCGCATGGTGCCAAAGCCTACGACCACCACTACCGCGGACGCACGGCCCATCAATGGGCAGCTTACTACGTCGAGCGGGATGCCTCGCCTGCAGCAAAGGAAATTGCCGAGATGGTCTTTGCCCTGACGGTGGACCCATCGTCTTGGAGGAGCGTCGGCGAAACTGGGAAAGACGGGTGACGGCTCCCTGCCCCACCCCTCCTCTCAGCGAAGCGCGGCATCGAGGTACTCGACCTTGTTGCGCACGAACAGCGGGCGCAGGTGGGCTTCGTCCTTGTAGATGGGGTCGCCGTCGGCGGTGCTGGCCGGGCAGTTGCCCGCGGGGGTGCACAGCAACGGCAGGGGATCGATCACGGTTGCGCCGGCGGCATGGGCAATCGCGGCGATGCGCTCCGATACCTCTCCGTACTTGGCCCGCAGGGATGCCAGCGGAATGCCTTGCTCCTTGATCGCGAAGGACATGAACGAGCGCTCGACCTGGCTGCGGGGATTGAGCTCGAGGCCGATCGGGATGTTGAGCACCAGGAACACCCGGCGCTTGCCCCCGGAAAGCCGCCGGATCGTCTCGCCGAGGGAGTCCAGGGCGCGTTCGGCGGCGGCGCTCTCCCGCAGGGGCACGCCGTCGACGCCATATACGGCCGAGGTGAAGTATCCCCACCACTGGGCACCGATCACCACGGTATCGACGCCGTAGGCATCGGCCGCGGCAACGGCGGCGTCCACCAGACCATTGCAATGGGGGTGCGTCGCCTCGGACACCACCGCAATCGGCGCGCAACCGCCGCCGGTCAGGAAGTAGGCCGTCTTGGCGTCCGGCCGGGTGGCGGCCACCGCCTGGACACGGGGTGCATACTGCTCGATGTTGCTGTCGCCCACGAACAGCACGGCACCGGTCCCGCCGCCCTTGCGCCGGAACACCGCCCGCCGCTCCAGGGAAAGCCGCTCCATGCCGCCGGGGTACTCCCATTCCCCGGCCGCCGCGATGATCCTGCCGACCCCGAAGCGGTCCGCATAGGGGGCCACCGCGCGGTTGAGCACCGCATGCCCGGCCGCGCCGACCCCAAAGCAGAGGGCCGCCAGCACGACGGCGGTCCGAAAGCGCGAGGCGGTTCCGTAGCGGATCGGATGCTCGATCAGGCGATGGGTGAGCACCGCCAGCGCCACCGACAGCAGCACCAGCCCGGCCAGAAGGGGCCAGGTCACCCCGTCGCCAAGAATGATGCGGGCCAGCGACAGCAGCGGCCAGTGCCATAGATAAAGGGGGTAGCTGATCAGGCCGACCGACACCATCAGGGGATGGGCGAGCAGGCGCCGGTTGACCCACGCCGACGGCCCGGCCGCAATCAGCAGCGCCGCCCCCAGGGCGGGGACGGCCGCCCACCATCCGGGGAATTGCGCGTCGCGGTCGAGCACGGCCACGGCGACCGCGATGGCCGCCAGGCCCAGGGCCGCCCGCACGTCCGCCGATACGGCGGGGACCGCCGCCTTGATCCGCGTCCCCAGCCCGGTCCAGCCGAAATGGCCCACCTGGGCAAGCAAGGCGCCGATCAGCAACTCCCACACGCGGGTGCCCGGTAGGAAGAAGGTCGCGACTGGGTTGCTGGTAATACGGTAGACGTTGTAGGCGAACGAGGATATAGCAAAAAGAAGAAGAATATTAAAAACGTTGAGGCGGTAGCGGAAGGCCAAGACGACGGCAAAGGGGAAGACAATATAGAATTGCTCTTCGATGGCCAGGGACCACAAATGCAGCAGCGGCTTCAGATCTGCCGCGACCTGGAAATAGCCCGCTTCGCCCTTGAGGATGAAATTCGATATGTAGAGGGCACCCCCTCTGACATGCTTGCCGAGCAGGCGGTATTCGTCGGGCAGGAGGGTCAGCCACCCCGCCACCAGACAGAACGCAAGCACCAGGATAAGGGCCGGAAAGATCCGGCAGATCCGGCGTGAGTAGAATTGCTTGAACGAGAACCGGTTCTTGCCCAGGTCCGCCAGGATTATGCTGGAGATCAGAAACCCGGAAATCACGAAGAACACGTCCACGCCCACGAACCCGCCGGGCACCAGGCCGGGAAACGCGTGGAACAGGACCACGGGAATGATCGCCACCGCCCGCAGGCCATCCACGTCCGGGCGATAGGCAATCGGCAGGGAGTTCAACGCAGCGGACTCACCCTTCTCGGTCTTGCCCTTTGCCAGGCCAGGATTTGCCCCGTGGAACATCAGCACCTTTCTCTGTCGGACAGTCGGTCGCGGCGCCACTATACGCGGAAAACAGCGCCCGGAAACAATGCCTTGCGCCGGTTTACAAGGCCTGAAGCGCCGAACCGGTCACCCGACCAAAGCCCTACCCGGCCTCACCGCGGCGGAGGATGCACTTTTCCGGGCGTGTGCTAGGGTGGGCGCCTATACCGAAAGGGTTGCGGCATGGTGCGATGGCGGCTTCCGGCGTTCGCGCTGATTTCCTGGGTGGTGTGCGGGGCGGCGGCCGGGGCGCCCGGCCTCGATTGCGGAGCGCTGCCGATCAAGCCATGCGTCGCCGCCCGGGCCTTCGCCGTGGCCGAGACGCTGCCCGAGGACGACCCGGTCCGGGAACGGGTCCGGGTGGCGGAGGACGTGCTGGCTCCGGCCGATCTCGATCTCGCCCTCGGCTTCCTCACCGACGACAACCCTGATCCGGCGGCCTGGGACAGGGTCCAATGGCTGGCGCGGGCACGGCTGTTCGACCGCGCCGTCGCGGAAGCGGAGCGCGCCGAGGACCCCATCGAGCGGGCGGGCGGGCTGATCGTCGTCGCCGAGGCCCTTACCGCCGCCCAAGACCGCACCCGCGCCGCCCTGCTGCTCGACAAGGCCGGGCAGGACCTGGCGAAGGGTACCGACGATTTCACAACTCCTTGGCTCCGCCTCGTCGCCGCCCGCGCGTGGGCCCGGATCGGCAGGATCGACCGCGCCCTCCTCGGCCTGTCGGAGGGGAGGACCGACACCATCCGGACACTTGCCGAACTGGCCCGCGAGCATCCCGACGCCGCGGCGGAGTTGCGCCGACACGCCCTGGCGCAGGCACGCAAGGCCGACAGCGGCGACGGCTGGCTGGTCCTGCTCAAGGATGCCGGCGAGCGGGGGGACAAGGCGGACGCGGCGCAGGCGGGCCGGTCCGTCCTCGCCTCTTCGCGGGAGCCCCGCATCCTGGTCGCCGCCGCCGCCGTCCTGGCGAAGGCGGGCCTGACGGAGCAGGCGGCCGAGGCCATCGGGCCCTGGCGCACCTGGGTCCAGGGCCAAAGCGGGGCGGAGCGCTCGAACCTCGTCAACGCCATCGTGCCGGTCCTGGCCACCCTCGGCCGTGACGACGAGGCCCGGGCGGCCACGGACACAATCACCGAGCATTTCAGCCACAGCAACGCCCTCACGCGGGCGGCAGTCCAGTATTTCTCGCTCGGGCGCGCCGACATGGTCGCCAGGTTCGAGCAGGCGGCCCTCGCCGTCGCCGAAGCGACGCCCGCCGCCAATGACAAGCAGCGCTGGGAGCGCGCTGCCGGCTTCCAAAATCTCGCCCTCGCCCGCGCCCGCCGGGGGGACGTGGACGGGGCCTTGGCGGTGGCGGGCCGCGTCTCCGATCCAGTGCGCGTGCTCGAGATCATCGCGTTCATCGTCCACGCCGCCCGGGAGGAGGGCCGCGGCGAGGCGACCCTGCCGGCGATCGAGCGCCTGGACGCCGCCGCCCGCCAGGGGGAGGATCCGACCGGCCTGCTGAAGGCGGCGGAGGGCTATATGGGGGTCGACCGGGCCGCGACGGCGCGGGGAGCGGTGGACAAAGCGATCGAGGTCATGACGCGCCGGCCGAGCGCCGCCGACGGGGGCGACGTGATGCTGCTGGCCGACCTGATGTGGAGGCTGGACGGACAGGCGGAGCCCATCCTCGCCGTCATCGACAGGCTGGGCAAGGAAGAGCAGCGCATTTTGGTGGTCGATCATCTGATCGACACGGCCACCACCACCTCCCCCGAGACGGCGGTCATGCTGGCCGAACGGCTTCCGTCCCTCGCGGACCGGGTGCAGGCGTTGGCCCGTATCGCGCTGTCGTCGGGGCGGTCCTCGCCATAGGGAGCGGCTTACGCCTTGACCCCGGCGCCGACCGCCTTGGGGGCGGTGGGATCGAGCGGCCAGCGCGGACGGGGGGCGAAGGCGAGGGAGTCGCCGGCGCTGGCGCCGCTGCGGAAGCGCTCGATGCCGGCCCAGGCGATCATGGCGGCATTGTCGGTGCATAGCGCCAGGGGCGGCGCCAGGAATTCCATGCCGGCCTCCGCCGCCACCCGCACCAGGGTTTCGCGCAGCAGGGTATTGGCGGCGACGCCGCCGGCCACCACCAGGTGGCGCGCCTCGGGCCAGCGCTCCTTGACCTGGGCCAGCGCCCGGCGGGTGCGGTCGGCGACGCTGTCGGCGACGGCGGCCTGGAAGGCGGCGCACACGTCGGCGACGTCGGTCTCCGACAGCGGCTGGGGCAGGCCTTCGACCAGGAGGCGGACCGCATTCTTGAGGCCGGAGAAGCTGAAGTCGCAGCCGGGCTTGCCCCTCATCGGCCTCGGCAGTGCGAACCGGGAGGCATCGCCGTTGGCGGCGGCGCGCTCGACCCGGGGGCCGCCGGGATAGCCGAGCCCGACCATCTTGGCCACCTTGTCGAAGGCCTCGCCGGCGGCGTCGTCGATGGTGGTCCCCAGCCGGCGGTAGTCGCCCACCCCCAGGACCGCGAGCAATTGGCAATGCCCGCCCGAGGCCAGCAGCAGGACGTAGGGGAAGTCGATGCCGTGGGTGAGACGGGCCGTCAGCGCGTGGCCCTCCAGGTGGTTGACCGCCAGGAACGGCTTGCTGGCGGCAAGGGCGATGGCCTTGGCGGTCATCACCCCGACCATGACGCCGCCGATCAGCCCGGGCCCGCCGGTGGCGGCGACCGCATCCAGTTGCGAGAAGGAGAGGCCGGCCCGCTCCATCGCCTGGGCCACCAGACGGTCGACGTGCTCCAGGTGGGCGCGGGCGGCAATCTCGGGGACAATCCCCCCGAAGGGGCGGTGTTCCTCGAGCTGTGACAGGACCACGTCGGCATGGATGGTGCGGTCGTCGCCGACCACGGCGGCGGCGGTTTCATCGCAACTTGTCTCGATCCCAAGAACCAGCACCGAAAATCCCTTTCCAGATCGCTCGGCTTTTCCTACAACACCAAGGCTATGACGTCCAAACCCATCCTTCGCATCGGAACCCGCGGCTCGCCGCTCGCCCTCGCCCAGACGCACGAAGTGCGTGACCGCCTGGCGGCCGCTTGGCCTGACCTTGCCGCCAAGGGCGCCATCGAGGTCGTGGTCATCAAGACCACCGGCGACATGGTCCTCGACCGCCCGCTGGCCGAGATCGGCGGCAAGGGACTGTTCACCAAGGAACTCGACGAGTCCATGATGGACGGGCGCATCGATCTCGCCGTCCATTCCATGAAGGACGTCCCCACGGTGCTGCCCGACGGCATCGTGCTGCCGTGCGTGCTGCCGCGCGAAGACGTGCGCGACGCCTTCATCAGCCTCAAGGCCCAGACGCTGGCGGACCTGCCCCCGGGTTCGGTGGTCGGCACCGCCTCGCTCAGGCGCGGCTCGCAGATCCTGCACCGCCGCCCCGACCTCAAGGTGGTCAACTTCCGCGGCAACGTCCAGTCGCGCCTGCGCAAGCTGGAAGCCGGCGAGGTCGACGCCACCCTCCTGGCCATGGCCGGCCTCAAGCGCCTCGGGCTCGAGGAGCACGTCACCAGCGCGCTGTCCACCGAGGACATGCTGCCGGCGGTGGCCCAGGGCGCCATCGGCATCACCTGCCGCGCCGGCGACTACCAGGCCCACCAGTACCTGTCGCTGCTGAACGACGGCGAGACCATGGTGCGCGTCAAGGCCGAGCGGGCCTTCCTCGCCCGCCTCGACGGCTCGTGCCGCACCCCGATCGCCGCCCTGGCCGAAATGGGCGCGCCGGAGAAGGAAGTGCTGCGTTTCCGTGGCCTGATCGTCAGCCCGGACGGCCGCACCATCCACGCCACCCGCCGCGACGGCCATCCCGACGACGCCGATACCATGGGCCGCGAGGCCGCCGAGGAACTGATCAAGGTCGCCGGTCCGGGGTTCTTCGACTTCAAGACGGCGTAAGCCCATGGCGACGGCCCTCGTCACCCGGCCCAAGGAGGATTCCGAGGGCGTGGCGCGGGAACTGGCGGTGCGCGGGCTCGACGTGATGGTCGAGCCGCTGCTCGACATCCGGGCCCTCGACGGCGTGACCGTGACGAGCGACGGCATCCAGGGCATCCTCGCCACTTCCGCCAATGGCGTGCGCGCGCTGGCCCGCGTGCTGCCCGACCGCACCATGCCGGTCTGGGCGGTGGGTGACGCGTCGGCCCAGGTGGCGTCCGAACTCGGCTACGTCCGGGTCGCCAGCGCCGGCGGCGACGTCGAGACACTGGCCGCCCTGGTGGCCGAACGCTGCGATCCCGCCGCCGGAGGCTTTCTTCACGCCGCCGGCACGGTGGTGGCCGGGGACCTGTCCGGCCGCCTCGCCGAGAAGGGGTTCCTCGTCCGCCGGGTGGTGCTCTACGAGGCGGTAACCGCCACCGAGGTCACGTCCTCTCTGGCGCAAAGCTTGGCGGCTGGCGCCATCGACGTGGCGCTGTTTTTCTCTCCCCGCACCGCAGCAACCTTTGTTAATCTGGTGAACGCGGCCGGTCTTGGGGAAACCCTGGCGCGGGTCACCGCCTACGCGCTCAGCGGCGCGGTCGCGCGCGAACTTGCGGCATTGCCGTGGCGGGCCGTCCGCACGGCGGCCTCTCCCACCCAGGCCGCGCTGCTCGCGGCGCTCGACCATGATTTGAAGCGGCCGGCTGTCGCCGGCGACCCGGGGGATCCATGACCCACACCGACGCGCCCACTCCCCAGCCCCAACCGTTGCCGGAACACGAGCCGGTGCCGCCGTCCGCCGCGCAAACGGAAGAGCCGCAGGCGGCGCCCCAGCCCGCACCCGACACAAGCGTCACCGAGGACGAAGGCAAGGGCCTGCCCTGGGGGCTGCTGGTCGGAGTAATCCTGGTGGTGGGCCTGGCGGTCACCGCCGTGGTCACCTTCCCGCAGTGGCGCGATGAGATGATGCCGGCCAAGGTCGCCGTCGCTCCGACCGCGCTGGTCGACGCCGACCTCGCCTCGCTGCGCGCCGAACTGGCGCAGACCCGCGACCGCCTGCGCCAGATCGAGGACAGGGTGGCGGCGATGACGGAGGCCGGCGCTCCGGTTGCCGGCCAGGCCGGCGAGGATCCGCGGGTGGCGCAGCTGGATAAGGCGGTGCGCGCCCTGCAGGCGCAGCCGCAGGTCCCGGCGCGGATGGTCGAACAGGTGGACGCCCTCGCGCTGCAGGTCGCCGACCTCAAGCGCACGGCGGCCGACGCCGCGGCGGTGCTGCGGCTGGCCGACCGGGTCGAGAAGACCGAGGCCGAGATGCGCGATATCAAGAGCCGCCGCACCTCCGCCGGAGCCCTGCTGCTGGCGGTGGGGCAGTTGCGGGAAGCGGTGAACGCCGCCATGCCGTTCGACGCCGAATGGCGCGCGGTCAGGGCGCTGGCGCCCCAGGACGCCGAGGTCACAGCGGCCCTCGACACCATCCGCGCCCGCGCCGCGGCCGGCATCCCGACCCGGCTGGTGCTGGCCGAGCGGTTCGAGAGCCTTGCCCCGGAGCTGGTGCGGGCCGAGACTCTGCCGGAAACCCGCTCGTGGTGGCGCGATACCCTGCACCGAGTCTCCACCCTGGTGACGGTGCGGCGCGAGGACGGCAATGCCGCCGGCCAGGGCCCGGCCGCCATCACCGCCCGCGCCCAGGCGCGGCTGGCGACCGGCGATCTCGCCGGGGCGGTGTCCCAGGTCGAGCAATTGGGCGGCGCTCCGGCCGAGGCGGCCGCCGCCTGGCTCGCCGACGCCCAGGCCCGGCTGGCGGCGGATGCGGCCACCGGCGCGCTGACCGCGCACGTTGTCGCCGCCCTCGGCGCGGGGCAATAGGCCATGCGCCGCCTCGTCGTCTTCATCCTCGCCACCGCCCTTCTGGTCGCCGCCGCCGTGTGGCTGGCCGACCGTCCGGGGGCGGTGACGGTGCATTGGCAGGGCTGGCGCGTCGACACCACCGTGCCGGTGCTGCTCGTCGCGCTGCTGGCGCTGGTTCTGGTCATCGAAATGGTGGTCCGCCTCCTGCGCGGTCTGCTCGCGGCGCCCGGGCGCTTCCTGCACCGCCGCCGCGAGCGCCGCCGCCATGAGGGCTACCGCGCCCTGTCCGACGGGCTGGCCGCCGTGGCCATCGGCGACAGCCGCCGCGCCCGCAAGCTGGCGCACCGGGCCGACAAGCTGCTGGCCGATCGCGCCTTGACCGGGCTGCTCACCGCCCGCGCCGCCGAGCTGTCGGGCGACCGCACCGAGGCGCGCCGGCGCTTCGACGACATGCTGGCGCGTCCCGAAACGGCCATGCTGGGCCTCAAGGGCCTGCTGGCCTTGAGCCTGGAGGACGGCGACCGCGCCGCCGCCCTCGACTATGCCCGGCGGGCATGGGCGCTGGGAGCCGGCTCCGACGATCTGGCGGCGGCGCTGTTCGACCTTCAGGCCCGCGCCGGACAATGGGGCGAGGCCGAGGCGACCCTGGCCGAGGCCCGCCGCCGCGGCGCCATGACCGGCGCCGACCTGCTCCACCGCCAGGCCCTGGCCCTGGTCGAGCGCGCCCGCACGACCACCGATCCCACCGAGGCCCGCAAGGCGGCGCTCAAGGCCCACCAGGCCGATCCCATGCTGGTCGCCGCCGCTACCGAGGCGGCCACCCACCTGCATCGCGCCGGCAAGGACCGCAAGGCCGCGGCGGTGATCGAAGGCACCTGGCGCGTGGCTCCCCATCCCGCCCTGGTCGAGGCCATGATCGGCCTCGCCCCGGCCGAAACTCCGCTGCAGCGGGTCAAGCGCATGGAGCGCCTGGTCAAGGCCAATTCCGAGGCCGCCGACGGGCACGTCGCCCTGGCCGAGGCGGCGCTGGCAGCCAAGCTGTGGGGGCATGCCCGCAGCCATCTCGACCAGGCGGTGTCCCTGCGGCCGACCACCGCCGTCTTCGTGCTGCTGGCGCGGCTCGAGCGCGAGGAGCGCAAGGACGAGGCGGCGGCGCAGGCCTGGCTGGCCAAGGCGGCCGCTGCCCCGGCGGAACCGGCGTGGGTCTGCTCGGCCTGCGGCAAGTCGGCCGATGGCTGGACGGTGGCCTGTTCCGGCTGTGGCGGCATCGACACCCTCGACTGGCGCCAGCCTGCGGCGGCGCCGGCTGTCCCCGCGGTTCAGGCGCCGTAGAGGGCGCGGGCGCGGTCGCGGAAGGTGCGCAGCACCCGACGCTCCACCTCGTGGATGGTCAGGCGCGCCAGCGCCTGAAGCATGCCCGAGCGGAACAGCACCTCATACTCGGCGCGCACCCGGCACCCCGAATCCACGGCCGCGAAGGTCCACACCAGCCGAAAGGTGCGGAACGGCCCGTCGGCCGCCGAGATTTCCAGCTGCTCGGGCGGGGCGGCGACGGCGCGGGAGCGGAAGCTGATGTCGGCCGGCCCGGCCCCGAAATGGTTGTCGACCTCGCGCACCTCCGCCTCGCAGGACAGGACACGGGCGCGGCGGCACCAGGGGATGAACTCGGGATAGCGCTCGATGTCCGAGGCGACGGCGAACAGCTGCTCGCGGGTATGGCGCGGAAAATCGGCGGAGATGACGCCGGTGAGTGCCGCCATCGCCGGCTAGCGCGTCAGATTGCGGATGTTGCGGACGAAGATGTTCAGCAGTCCGCGGATGAAGGGATCGGCCTTGGCCAGCTTCTCGCGGAAGACGTCGCGGCTGATCACCACCACCGAGACGTCGGTGACGGCGTTGGCGGTGGCCATGCGCGGCTGGTCGTCGACCAGCGCCATTTCGCCGAACAGTTCCCCCTTGCCCAAGGTGGCGAGGGTGACGCCGTTCTTGTTGATCTCGATGGTGCCGTCCTGAATCAGATAGGCCCGATCGCCGCGCTCGCCTTCCTTGAAGACTTTCTGGCCGGCGTAGAAGACCTTTCGTTCGAGGACTCGTCCCTGCTGGAGCATGCCCGGACCCTTGCTGACTTGCCTTCGACTTTAGGCAGATTGGACGCACAAGTCATCCCCCTGCGTGCAGGGTTTCGTCGCAGGGTTGGGCGCCATCGACAGCGCTCGGCCGGGGCGGTAGACTGCGGCTCATGCGCTGCCCCACCTCCAGCCCGAAGCGGGAGTTCCTCCGCTTCGCCTTGCGGCTTGACCATGAAGGCTGATGTTCGCGCCCGGGTTCTGGCCCGGTTGCGGGCCCTGATGGCGCGCACCGTGGCCAACGGCGCCAGCGACGAGGAGGAACTGGTGGCGGCCCGCATGGTCGGCAAGACCGTCGCGCAACTTGACGCCATGGGCGGCATCGCCCCGGCCGTCCCCAAGCCGCAGCAATCCTGGGCCAAGACCGAGCGGGATTCCCGCGAGTACCAGCAGCTCCTGGAAAAGAACACCCTCGAGTCGCTGCTCAAGGCGGCGGTGCAGGAGCTGGGGCTCGAGCACATCAACACCGTCTCGCCGCCCCGCAAGCGGGTCCCGGGCCTGCCGGTGGAACGGGTGGGGACGCGCGAGCTGCTGGAACCGCACCTGGCCATGATGCTGGCGCCGCGGTCGGCGCAGCTCACCCGCGAGATCCTTGGGCGGACGATCGACGAGCTGATCTACGACGGCGCCTTCCCGCCCTATCTCGACATCCCCATCGGGGAATAGGCGGCCGGCCCAGATATTCACCACGAAGACACGAAGACACCAAGAGAAGGTGCCGTTAGGCACGGCCTAACGTTCCGCAGAGGCCGCTTCGTGCCTTCGTGGTTAAAAACCGGGAGCCTTGGTCAGACCTTGCCGCCCTTGCGCTTGCCCTTGGCTTCCATGCCTTCGAACAGCGGCCAGTCGCCGGCGGCGACGGAGTCGAGCGAGGGCGAGTTCTGGCCCAGGCGGGTGCGGTAGATCCAGAAATTGGTCATCACCCGCTCGACGAAGGCGCGCGTCTCGCGCGACGGCAGGCTTTCGATGAACAGCAGCGGATCGTTGCCGTGCTTCATCGAGGCCATCCAGGTCTGCAGCTTGCCCGGGCCGGCATTGTAGGCGGCGGCCAGCAGGAACAGGTTGCCGTTGACCGGCTCCTCGTTGAGGAGCTTGGCGAGATACTTCTGGCCGAGCGACAGGTTGAACTCGGGCTCGTTCAGCTTGTCCTTCACCTGGCGGCCGGCGATGGCGGTGGCGGTGGCGGGCATGATCTGCATCAGGCCCGAGGCGCCGGCATGGCTCTTGGCGCGCGGGTTGAAGGATGATTCCTGGCGCACGAAGGCGTAGACTAGGGCCTTGTCCAGGGTCCACCCGCCCTTCGGGTTCCACTCGGGCAGCGGGAACGAGGCGGCGTCGTTCATCAGGCCGGGGTTCATGCCGCCCAGGCGCACCGCCAGGCCGGGCATGTCGCCGGCGTGGGCCAGCGTCAGCATGGACTGGCGCACCGGCTTGGTGGCGCGCGGATAGAGCTTGCGCAGCTCCTCCTCGGCGCCCTGGCGGTCGCCCAGCTGCAGCAGCGCCAGGGCGCGCCGCGCCGGGGCCACGCGCATCAGCACGTCGGCGTCGGCCTCGGTGAAGGGCGGGGTCTCCCACGAGAACACGGTCTCGTACCCCAGCGCCCGGCGCGCCAGCAGGCCGTAGAAGGTGCGCGGATAGGTGGCGGCGATCTCGAGCCAGTGGTTCACCACCTCGGGACGGCGCGACACTAGGTTGGCGCGGGCGGCCCAGAAGGCGCCGGCCGAAATCATCCAGGGCGAGGCGCCCTCATCGGCGTTGGCGACGTGCTCGAAATGGCGGCGTGCCTCGTCGGGCTTGCCGAGGCGCCACTTGGCCAGTCCGGCGACCCAGTGGGCGACCGGCAACTCGGTGCCCGAGCGCTGGGCGGCCTGCTCGGACCACGCCACCGCCTCGGCGTCACGGCCGCCGGCGAAGTGGTCGGCGGCCAGCGCCACCTTCATGGCGTCGATCTCGACGCGGTCGAGGCTGCGGGCCTCGGCGCCGGTCAGCAGGGCCAGCGCGGCGGACTGCTCGTCCTTGCGCAGCAGCTGGCGGAACTTGGTCTTCAGCGCCCGGGCCTTGGCGGAGCCGTGGTCGAGCGAGAATACCTGGTCTTCCCAATTGCCGCCGTCGTCGGAGGTGTCGACGCTGGTGCCCCTGAGGGCGCCGCGGACGGGCTGCTTGATGGCGCCGAAGCCCTTGACGCCCTTCGAGGTGGCCAGCGCGTGCACCGGCTCCGACTCCGGATGGTCGGCATATTCCGCCATCCAGGCGCGCAGCTCCTGGTACTTGGGATGGAAGCGCTCGTCGAGGTAGCGGGCGGCCAGGAAGTGACCCTTGAGAAGGTCGTCCTGGACGCGGCCGAGCTCGCGGTCGGCGGCGGCCCAATTGCCCTCGGCCTGGAAGCGCATGACTCGTGCGTAGGCGTCCGCGTCGGAGGCGGAAAGCGGCTTGGGCAGGGGCGCGATGCGCGCCTCACGGCCGATGCCGGGCATCACCGCGGCGGTGAGCGTGCCCTCGCCGCCCATGGCGGCTGCGAGCTGAACCCCGCCGGTGGCCGCGGCCTGCGTTCCGGCGACCGCCCGCTTCGGGCCCAGGTCACCTGCGCTGGCCGGGGAAGTCACGACCATGATCGCCAACATCACGGCCGGGAGGAGCCTGTCGCGCAAGGCTGTTCTCCTCTAATCGGTTAATCGAAAATATCGAACGTCGTCCCCAGTTTTATAAATGACCAAGGGGGTAAGGGCAACCCCCTAAAGATGGGGCAAACTTGGGGCAGGAGAATTTATGAGGAAATTCAGTGGCTTGCCGGAAGGAGCCGGCGCCTGGCCATCAGCAGATCGCGCCATGCTTGGCGCTTGGCCTCGGGGGTGCGCAGCAGGTAGGCGGGGTGGAAGGTCGCCAGCGCCGGCACCGGGCGTGGCAGCCCCGGGGAGTTGAACTCGAACCAACGCCCGCGCAACCGGTTGATGCCCTCGTGCCGGGCCAGGATGGCCGAGGCGGCGGCGCCGCCGAACAAAAGCAGCAGCTGGGGGTCGACCAGTTCGATGTGGCGGGTGATGAAGGGCAGGCACACCGCCACCTCGTCGGGGGTCGGCTTGCGGTTGGCCGGCGGACGCCACGGCAGCACGTTGGTGATGTAGGCGCTGGTGCGATCGAGCCCGATGGAGGCGAGCATGCGGTCGAGCAGCTTGCCGGACTGCCCGACGAAGGGAAGGCCCTGGCGATCCTCCTCCTGGCCGGGAGCCTCGCCGATGCACATGACCGCCGCCTCGGGATTGCCGTCGGCGAACACGGTGGTGGCGGCCGACTGCTTCAGGGGCAGGCCGTCGAAACCCTCGAGGGCCGCCCGCAGCTCGGACAGGGTGGTGCACCCGGCGGCGATATGGGCGGCGGTGCCGGTGACCGCGCCGGCGTGGCCGGGCGTGTGGTGGAGGGGCGGGACAAGGTGGACCGGCGAAACAGCGTGGGCCGGCGCCGCTTCGGCGGCCGGCGGCCGCGGCCGCTCGGGCGCGCGGCTGGACGCGGCGAAGCGGTCGATGGCGGCCGTTCCTACGGTTTCGTCGACCCCGGCGTCGAGATACCAGGCCAGCAATTGGTCGGGGGAAAGATCCAGCGGCATGTCGCTAACAAAATAACACGGGGCATCCCCGCGTTTGAAGGATTCGAATCGCCGGCGGCCCTTGTGCTATAGAGGCGCCCTCGATCAAGAGCAGCCGCGCGGCGAGTGGCGGCGCCGATTCAGGGAATACGGAAGATGCAACGGGAATCGATGGAATTCGACGTGGTGGTTGTCGGCGCCGGTCCTTCGGGTCTGGCGGCGGCGATCCGCCTGAAGCAGGTGTCGCCGGATCTCGCCGTGTGCGTGCTGGAGAAGG